>NZ_JBXAIA010000008.1:0-337866 GCF_058795755.1 Ensifer sp. GW823-FHT05D09
TTGCGTGCTGAGCTCTAATCGGCCCGCAGCCACGCAAAAGCACAGCACAAATTACGCCCAGTGCTTCCGTAAGGTCCGGAGACCGAAAGACGAGCCGCGGTCAAGGTGATTGGCGAGTGCATCACGGAAAAGACAAACCTGTTGCCGCGCATTTCTATCGCCCAGCATTTGCCTCGCTCCTCCATGCTGCTACAGCTTGCCGCTCCGACAGCAGGTTCCAGCGGTAGTCGGCCGTGCCGGTGCCAGGCTACCCTTCCGCAACGATATTGACAGAGTGAGCGACCTCCAATGCAGACATTCAATCTGGGAACGACCGATTTGGCTGTTTCGTCCGCAGTCCTGGGCCTGATGCGTATCGCCGATCTGAGCGATGACGCCATTCGTCAGCTGTTCAGTAAGGCGCGTGATGTCGGCATTAACGTCTTCGATCACGCCGACATCTATGGTGGCGAAGCGCATGAATGCGAGCGTCGCTTTGGTGCGGCACTACGCCTGACCGCGAGTGAGCGGGGCTCGATCGTGATACAGAGCAAGTGCGGCATTCGCCCGGGCTTTTTTGATTTCTCCAAGGAACATATCCTCCGGGCCGTCGACCGTTCTCTTGCAGCCCTGAAAACCGACTATCTGGATCTCCTTCTGCTGCATCGGCCGGATACACTGGTGGAGCCGGAGGAAGTCGCCGAGGCTTTCGACCATCTGCACGCTTCAGGCAAGGTGCGGCATTTCGGTGTATCGAACCACACACCGCGGCAGATCGATCTTCTGAAGACTGCCGTGAACCAGCCGCTGGTTGCCAATCAGATCCAGCTCAGTATCGCGCATGCCCCTTCCGTTGCCTTCGGTCTTGCAGCGAACATGGCCGGTTTGGAGCAGTCGATCGACCGCGACGGAGAGGTCATTGCCTACTCCCGCGTCAATCGGATGACCCTCCAGGCTTGGTCCCCGTTCCAGCAGGGCTTCTTCGGGGGCGTATTCGTTGGTGACGAGAAGAATTTTCCGGAACTCAATCGCGTGCTGGTCGAGCTTGCAAGCAAATACGGGGTATCGCCGTCGGCCATCGCTTATGCCTGGATCGCCCGACATCCCGCAAAGATTCAGGTGGTCTTGGGCACGACCAGCCCGGAGCGTCTCGGCGACATCGCGCCCGGTGCGGACATCACCTTGTCGCGCGAGGACTGGTACTACCTTTTCAGGGCGGCGGGGCATGTGCTCCCGTAGGAACGGCTCCGGTTCGGATCCAGGCACTGCCGCCGCGCGTGCGCCGGTTGGGCCTCGTCGTTCGTCAGCTACGCTGACTCTCTCACAGCTCGGGCGGTGACCTTGGAAATAGACAAAGGTCCGCTCGGATGTGAGCGAGCCTTTGTCTTGCGGTGTATGCACGCATGTCTCTTCAGGGCAAGATCAGCTCCGCGGCTTCAGGTTCTCCGGGTCGTAGAGCGGCTTGTAGCCGACGCTGGCAACTTCGACGGGGTAGCTCTCGGCGAAGTATTCGACGTTCAGCTTGCGGCCGACCTGGCAGTGGGACCAAGGCAGATAGGCAAGCGCGATGTTCTTGCCGATCGTGGGCCCAAAGGCGATCGAAGTGGTGTAGGAGCGGCGGCCGAGTTCGTCGACCAGCACCGCGCCGGTTTCCGGGTCCATGACGGGCAGGCTACCGACCGGGTAGCGCTTGACGCCGTTCTTGTCGGTGTTCTCCGTGAGAATGAGCGTGCACAGCATGGCCGGCTGGTGCTCGCGGGCCTTGTATTCGAGATGCTTGGCCTTGCCGCGGAAATCCACGTCCTTCACCTTCGGGCGAGCCAGATCCGCCTCGATGAGGTTGTACTGGGTCAGGAGATCGGCGTTCTGCAGGCGCAGGCTCTTTTCCATGCGACGTGAGTTTGCATAGGTTTCTACGCCGAAGGCCATGACGCCGGTTGCGCGCAGTGCGTCCCAGACGGCAAGGCCGTCTTCGTACTTCATGTGCAGTTCCCAGCCCTGCTCGCCGACATAGGAGATGCGGAAGGCGGTCACGGGTTTGCCGGCGATTTCAATCGGCTTGATTGCCGCAAAGGCGAAGTTTTCGAGGTCAAGGCCCGAGGGGTCGGCAACCACTTTCTTCAGGGTTTCGCGGGCGTTCGGGCCCCAGATGCCGATGGTGATGAACTTTTCCGAGACGTCGGTGATGGTGACATCGAGGCCGCGGTCCTCGGCGACGCGGCGCATGTACTGGAAGTCGCGCGGACCGGCATCGGCGCCGTTCACGAGGCGGCAGCGATCGGCCATGCGGAAGACGGTGAAGTCGGCCCGCACCATACCTTCGTCATCGAGGAAGTGGGTATAGATGCCCTTGCCGATATTGCCGTCGCCGCCGATCTTGGCAGCGCACAGCCACTCGAGCAGTTCGACATGGTCAGGACCAGCGATGTCGACCATATGGAAGTGCGAGAGGTTGACGATACCGCAATCGTCGCTCATCGCGAGATGTTCGGCGTTGGAAACCCGCCAGAAATGGCGGCTGTCCCATTCGTTCTCGCGCACGGGAACGCGGTCGCCGTATTTTTCGAGCAGATGTTCGTTGGCGGCGTAGCCGTGCGCGCGCTCCCAACCGCCCAGTTCCATGAAGTAGCCGCCAAGTTCCTTCTCGCGCTCATAGAAGGGCGAGCGCTTGACATTGCGGCCGCTCGCATAAGGTTCGCGCGTGTGCACAGCGGGGTAATAGATCTTCTGAGCCGCTTCGAAGCAGCGGCCCTCGATGAACTTTTCCTCGAGCTGGTGCGGGTAGAAGCGGGAATAGTCGATCGAGGCGTGGTCGATCTCGGTGCGCCCGTCGGTCATCCAGTCGGCGATCAGCTTGCCGTAGCCGGGGCCGTCCTTCACCCAGATGGCGACGCAGTACCAGAGGCCGCGCACCTTCTGGCTCTCGCCGCAGGAGGGGCCGCCGGCGGCCGAGACCTGCAAGAGGCCGTTGAAGGAATGGCCCTCATTGTAGCCGAGCTCGCCGAGAATTGGTGTCAGTTCCATGGCACGCTCGAGCGGCTCGATGATCTGTTCCATATCGAGGTCGCGCTGCGAGGGCGACAGGCGCGCCTCGTGCTTTTCAAGAATGTTACGCGGATGGCAGAGACGCGGGTTGGTGGTCTCGTAATAGCCCCACTCGATCTGGCCGCCTTCGGTGGTCTTCGGGTCGCCGGTGTCGCGCATATAGGCGGAGTTGCCCTGGTCGCGCAACAGCGGGAAGCCGATTTCCTTGCCGGTGCCTTCGAATTCGTTGTACGGGCCAAAGAAGGTGAGCGGATGGTCGACCGGCATGACCGGCAGATCCTCTCCCACCATTTCGGCGATCAGGCGGCCCCAGATGCCGGCGCAGACGACGACATGGTCGGCCATGATCGTGCCGCGATGGGTGACGACGCCCTTGATGCGGCCGTTCTCGACGATGAGTGACGTTGCCGGGGTGTTGCCGAAGATCTGCAGCTTGCCGGATTTCTCGGCCGCATCGACCAGCTTGCCGGCAACCGTCTGCGAGCGCGGGATGACGAGGCCGGCATCCGGGTCGAACATGCCGCCCATGACCTGATCTTCCTCGATCAGCGGGAACATCGCCTTGATTTCAGCCGGTGAGACATAGTGTGCGCGGGTGCCGAAGGCTTTGGCCGAGGAAAGCTTGCGCTTGATTTCTTCCATCCAGACATCGTCGCCGGTGCGTACGACTTCCAGGCCGCCGATGCGGGCGTAGTGCCCCATCTTCTCGAAGAAATCGATCGAATACTGCGTCGTCCAGACCGAAAGATAATCGTGGCTGGTGGTGTAGCAGAAGTCCGACGCGTGCGCCGTCGAGCCGATATCGGTCGGGATGCCGGATTTGTCGATGCCGACGATGTCGTCCCAGCCGCGCTCGATCAGGTGATGCGCGATCGAGGCACCAACGATGCCACCCAGCCCGATGATTACGACCTTCGCCTTTTGCGGAAACTCTGCCATTGATTGCGACCCTGATTGAAACTGAAGCCGGATTTTAGGATTTGCGGCGCTGCGACTAGAGCCTGTCTACGACATAATTATCGTGCTGCACGACCAGAGCCTGCACGCTGCAAACAGGATTTCTCTATCACCTGTCCGTCGGCGACAAGGGTGCATCTCTTCGCATGCAGGGATTTCCTCGTCGGCAGCCGTGACGCAGCACTGCCGCCGGACGGATCGCCCAGGTTGTCGGTCGTTCGGCAACGCTTGAAGACTTGCCCTTCGGAAAGGGCCGGGACCGGTTCCACGTCGGTCCAGACTCCCGCTTCGTTCAGAAATGGCGATATGGAAGCAGTGTTTCTGTTGGGGAAATTCCAAACTTTTCAGACAAATAGGAAGGTGGCGCCAGATTGCTGTTGACAATACACAACAGTCTTTGGCAAAAGTCATCGCCGACCGTGTTGGGTCGGCCGTCGCGGCATCCGAACTCGAAAGAGGTCCCGGGGCGCGGTCACGGAGCGTGCCCTGAAGCGCGCTGGGAGCCGTGGTCGCGCTGGCTTGCGAACGACCACGACGGAGGGCGCGCTTTGGAATTTCGGGTTGATCGTCAGTTGGCCTTTTTGGCCGTCGTCAACGTCGCCGTGATGGTGGCGGGCGGCGTTTTGGTCGGTGCCAGCTTCCTCGATATCTACAATCTGCAATCTATGGCCGGCCAAGTCCCTGAACTCGGCCTTCTGGCACTCGGCGTGATGCTGGCGATGATCTCCGGCAATGGCGGCATCGATCTTTCCGGCATCGCGCTTGCCAACCTGTCGGGCGTCGTCGCCTATCTCGTGTTGCGCGACACGGTTTCGCCTGACGATGCACCACTCCTGTTCAGCTGGAGCTTTGCCGGCATTGCGCTGCTGGTTGGTCTCGCCGGCGGAATGCTCAACGGCTTCCTGATCGCGCGCGCCGGGCTGACGCCGATCATCGCCACGCTCGGCACGCAGCTGTTCTTTACCGGGCTTGCGATCGCCTTCACCAACGGGTCTGCACTTGGTCTCGGCTACATCGAACCGCTCGATGCCTTCGGCAACACCCCGGTTCTGGGCGTCCCCCTGTGCTTCGCACTGTTCCTGCTGATTGCGCTTATCCTCGGAGGCGTGCTGCGCTACAGCCCGTTCGGTCTGAGGCTGCTGCTGCTCGGCAACAACGCCAAGGCCGCGCGTTATGCCGGCATTGCGGAAAAGCGCATCCTGTTTCTGACCTATACCGCCTGCGGCGTACTCGCCTCGGTCGCCGGCATCGTGATTGCCGCGCGCACCTCCAGCGTGAAGTGGGACTACGGCAATTCCTACGTGCTGATCGCCATCCTCATTGCCGTCATGGCGGGCGTCCGCCCGGAGGGTGGCTATGGCCGGGTGATCTGCGTCGTTCTTTCGGCGACGTCGCTGCAGATCCTGTCGAGCCTGTTCAACTTCATGGACATCTCCAACTTCTTCCGCGACCTCGCCTGGGGCGTGCTGCTGCTCGTCTTTCTTGCGACATCCGGTTTCGACGCCAAGGCCTGGGTCAGGGCGTTGCGCGGCTGACCTTAAGTTCCAGGGCCGGCGAGACGCCTTCGCACGCCGGCCGATCTGTCAAAATTCGAAGGTTCTTTGGGAGGAATGCATGCTTGCCATTCGTAAATTCGCTGCCTGCGCCGTTGCGCTTGGAGCATTGACTGCAACCACGGCCGCCATTGCCGAGGAAAAGCCCAGCATCGTCACCGTGGTGAAGGTCACCGGCGAAAACTGGTTCACCCGCATGAACGAAGGCGTCGACGCCTATGGCAAGGAAAATCCCGGTGTCGCCACGAGCCAGGTCGGTCCGGGCAAAGCGGATGCCGCCCAGCAGGGTCGTCTGATCGAAGATCTGGTGGCCAAGAAGGTTGCCGCGATCGCCGTTGTGCCGATGGACGCGTCCGCTCTCGAAGGCGTGCTGAAGCGCGCCAGCCAGCGCGGCATCAAGGTGATCACCCATGAAGCCGACAACATGAAGAACACGCTCGTCGACATCGAAGCCTTCGACAACAAGGTTTTTGGCGCACGGTTCAATGAAAAGATCGCCGAGTGCATGGGCAAGTCCGGCAAGTGGACTTCGTTCGTCGGCTCGCTCGGTAGCCTGACCCACGTGCAGTGGGCCGATGGCGGCTCGGAAAATGCCAAGAAGTACCCGGAGATGGAGCTGGTTTCGGAGAAGAACGAATCCTTCAATGATGCCAATCGCGCCTATGAAAAGGCGCGCGAGATCCTGCGCAAATACCCTGACATCAAGGGCTTCCAGGGCGGTTCGGCGATCGACGTCATCGGCATCGGCCGCGCCGTCGAGGAAGCCGGCCTGCAGGACAAGACATGCGTGTTCGGCATCGGCCTGCCGAAGGACACCGGCTCCTATCTGGAATCGGGCGCCGTCGACGGAATCAGCTTCTGGGATCCGAAGGATGCCGGCTACGTCATGAACAAGGTCGCCGACATGGTGTTGAAGGGCGAGGAGCTCAAGGACGGCATGGACCTCGGCGTTCCCGGTTACGAGAAGGTCACCGTCAAGAAGGGTGCCGGCGAAGGCGTGATCGTCGTTGGCCAGGCCTGGGTCGACGTCGACAAGTCGAACTACGCTAAGTACCCGTTCTGATCGGGTAGATGATGACGGCGATGCCGGGCTCGATCGTGAGCCCGGCATCGCCAGTCGAATGCCGCTATAGCGCTGCGTGTCAAACCGGATGCGCCAGGGGCGCTATAACGCTTCAAACCTGCTGCCTATCTTCTCGACGGATCGATTGTGATGTGAGGAGACGTTCAGCAGGCCTCGTTCTTTTTGGTCAGGACAGTGCCATGCAGCTCAAGCACGAAGCCGGCGCGCCGCCTCAAGGCGGCGAGATCGCGACAGCCGCAATCCCCTATCTGGAAATTCGCAACATCCAGAAAAGCTTCGGTGGCGTTCGCGCGCTGAAGGGGGTCAGTCTGTCGATCGAACCCGGGCAGATCTATCACCTGATGGGCGAGAACGGTTGCGGCAAGAGCACGCTCATCAAGATCATTTCCGGTGCACAGCCGGCGGACGCCGGCGAACTGCTCATCGACGGCAAGCCCGTCGGTCATCTGACGCCCGTTGCGGCTCTCGCGGCCGGCATCGAGACCGTCTACCAGGACTTTTCACTGCTGCCCAACCTGTCCGTCGCCGAAAATGTCGGCTTGACGCAGCAATTGGTCGCCGCTTCCGGCAAACTTGCCCGGCGGCTTGATCTCAAACAGATGCGCCAGACGGCGGAACGGGCGCTTGCCGCCGTGAACCTGCCGACGAGCCGCGCCTTTCTGTCGACGCGCACCGATGAATTGCCGATGGCGACGCGCCAGTTGATCGCGATTGCCCGCGCCATCGCGTCTGATGCCCGCCTTGTCATCATGGACGAGCCGACGACGGCGCTGACGAAACACGAGGTCGACAATCTGATCGGCATCGTCACGCGCTTGCGCGCCAAGGGCGTTGCCGTCTTGTTCGTCACGCACAAGCTTGACGAGTGCAAGGAGATCGGCGGCCGCGCAGTCATCATGCGCGACGGCCAGAAGGTCGCCGAATGCGACATCGCCGATCACACCAAGGCCGAACTCGGCTTCTGGATGACCGGCAAGGTGCTGGACGAAGCGCGTTATCGCTCCGCACCGAAGTTTGGCGAGGATCTGCTTTCCGTCGATGCGCTGTCGTTGAAGGGGGCTTTTGCCAACGTTTCCTTCTCCATGCGCGGGGGCGAGATCGTCGGCATCACCGGCCTTCTGGATTCGGGCCGCAATGAACTCGCCAGGGCAATTGCCGGCGTCGTGCCGGCCGATGCGGGGCGCATCCGCCTCGATGGCAAGGATGTGACGCCCCGCAAGCCTGCCGACGCCATCGAAGCCGGCATTGGCTACGTCCCCGAGGATCGGCTTTCGGAAGGTCTCTTTCTTGAAAAGCCGATCGAGGAGAACATCGTCGTGCCGGTGCTC
This sequence comes from Ensifer sp. GW823-FHT05D09, assembly GCF_058795755.1. Lineage (NCBI taxonomy): Bacteria > Pseudomonadati > Pseudomonadota > Alphaproteobacteria > Hyphomicrobiales > Rhizobiaceae > Ensifer > Ensifer sp. GW823-FHT05D09. The sequence continues at coordinate 7,947 of NZ_JBXAIA010000008.1, forward strand.
GACCGCCTTCGCGGCGCCTTCGGCATCCTCGACGGTCGTCGCAGCCGCGAACTGGCGAAGCGCTCGGTCGAAGATCTGCAGGTCGTGACACCCGATGTCGCCAACCCGGTGCAGTCACTTTCCGGCGGCAACCAGCAGCGCGTGCTTATCGGCCGTTGGCTGACCATCAACCCAAAGCTTCTGGTGCTGCACGGCCCGACCGTCGGCGTCGATGTCGGATCCAAGGACACGATCTATCGGATCATCCAGCGCCTCGCGGACGAGGGCATGGGCGTCATCATCATCAGCGACGACCTGCTCGAACTGCTGCAGAACTGCGACCGGATCATGGTGATGCGCAAGGGCGAGGTGGTCGAAGCCTTCGAGGCCGAAACGCTCAAGGAAGAGGCGCTCTATCGCGCCCTGGTAGAAGAGACGACTGCGAGGACCCCGCAATGACCGACACGACATTCAACGGGGCAACCCCTGAAGGCAACGGCAAGGCTTCGCTTGCTTCGGCCTGGCGCTGGCTGCTGCGGCATCCGCCGGTCGTCACCTTCTCGCTGATCGTGCTCGTCTGCCTGGTGGTTGGGACGATCAATATGGACTTCTGGCAGGTGTCGAACCTGTTCGACATCCTGCGCGCTTCCGTCGTTCGCGGGCTCTTTGCGCTCGGGGTTCTGGTGGTGCTGGCGTCGGGCGGCATCGACGTTTCCTTCACCGCCATTGCCGCTTTCGTCATGTACACGGTGACGATGCTGGTCACCAACCTGTTGCCGGGACTGCCGATGCCGGTGATCCTGCTGGTGGCGGCCGCGGGCGGCGCCTGTTTCGGGGCGCTGAACGGCCTGCTCGTCCACACGCTGCGCGCGCCGTCGCTGATCGTGACGATCGGCACGCAATATGTCATTCGCAGCTTTCTGCTCACCTTCGTCGGCACCGCTCTCTTCATGAACATTCCGGGCTCGATGGAGGCGTTCGGCAAGCTGGCGCTGTTCACGCACCAGAGCGCCAACGGTTCGATTTCGATTCTGCCGGCCTTCGTGCTGGTGCTGGCCGTTGCTGCCGCGGTGACCTGGTGGATCCTCGAGCGCACTTTGATGGGCCGGGCCGTCTATGCCGTCGGTGGCAATCCCGGTATTGCCGAGCGTCTCGGCTACAACCTGCGCACCGTGCACATCTTCGTCTTTGCCTATGCGGGCCTGCTCGCCGGCATCGCGGGGATCATGCATGTCGCCAGCAACCGGCTTGCCAATCCGTTCGATCTGGCCGGTACCGAGCTCGAGATCATCGCAGCCGTCGTTCTCGGTGGTGCGCGCATCACCGGTGGCTCCGGCAGCGTGATCGGAACGCTGCTGGGCGTGGTGCTGATCACGCTGGTCAGCAACGTTCTCATCCTCGTCGGCATTCCGAGCACCTGGCAGCTCGCCATTATCGGCGTCTTCATCGTTCTCGCCGGCACCGTCTTTTCGCTTCGCGCAAGAGGCTAAGGGCGTTCGGCAATCATCCAGCGGTTACCATTTCAGCAGGGAAGGTTAAGTGCATGGCGCACGACGTATCTGTAATCGGATTGTATATTCTCGATATTCTCGGCCGTCCGGTGGACCGGATCCCATCCGGCGGCAACGTCGAATTTATCGACGAGATCCGCCTGACCGTAGCCGGCACTGCCGGCGGCACGGTGGTTGACCTTGCCAAGCTCGGGCTGAACTGCCTGGCGGTCGGCGCGGTCGGGGACGACGAGAAGGCGGATTTCGTGCTCGCGACGCTCGATCGCTTCGGTGTCGACCGCTCGGAGATGCAGCGCATCCCCGGCGTGCCGACATCCGCAAGCATTCTCAACATCCGCCGCAACGGCGAACGGCCGGCGCTGCACGTGCGCGGCGCTTCGGGGCATTTCGAGATACCCGCCGATGCCCGCGAGCGGGTGCTGGCGCCGCCGATCGTCCATCTTGGCGGTACGGGGCTGCTCGATCGCCTCGACGGCGAACCGAGCCGCGTTCTGCTGGAGGAAGCCAAGCGCTTCGGTCGGACGACGACGTTCGATCTGCTGGGCGCCAACGACAACACGCTGTCGCTGATCCGACCGCTCTTCCCCTTTATCGATTACTTCATGCCTTCGGTCGAAGAAGCCATGCTGATTTCCGGCCAGAAGACCGCCGAAGATGCCGGCCGCTTCTTTGCCGATCTCGGCGTCAAGCACTGCATCTTCACGCTCGGCGGCGACGGCGTCTGCTTCCTCGATGCCGATGGCAAGAGCCTGCGTCTGCCGGCTTTCGAGATCGACGTGGTCGACACCACCGGCTGCGGCGATGCCTTCAATGCCGGCTTCATCGCCGGGCTGCATCACCGCATGGAGACGGAGACCGCCTTGAAGTTTGCTCAGGCGTCGGCCGCACTCGTGGCGACCGGACTCGGGTCGGATGCCGGCATCACCTCGTTTGAGGCGACCTGGGACTTCATGAACAATGCCCGCGTGAAGGCCAGCTGACGCCGGGTCCCGCAGAAAAGACCGTCCGCTGCCCGATCCGACATCGGGCAGCGGAGCTGTTACTGCAGCAGCAATTCCGCCGTGGCGATGTCGGTGACCAGATGGGTGGGATAGCCGCCCTTCAGCGTCGCCCGGATCGCCGTCAGCTTGCTGGCGCCACCGGCAACGCACAGGCGCCGAGGCACCTGGCTCAACTCGTTGAGCTCGATGCCGACCATGCGGTTGTCGAGATCGCCGCGCACCGGCCGTCCTTCGGCGTCGATGAAGCGGCAGATCAGCACTCCGACCGCGCCGCCGGCCTGGTAGGCGTCGATGTCCTCCTGGCCGGTGATGTTGGCCGAGCGGATCAACGTCTCGGGGCCGATGTCGCCGACGCCGAAGAGGATGATGTTCGAGGAGTGGATGAGCTCGAACTGCTTGACCAGGACCTGTTCGGCCAGAAGTGCCTGTTTCAGCTCGGGTGTCGACAGCAGGGCTGGGGCAAGTAGGTTGATGCAGCGGGCATGGATGCGGCGCGACATCAGCGAGGTGCAGAATTCAGGCGCGAAGTCCGGGTTGGCAATCGAGCTTCCGGAGACCTGCACGACCGTCAATCCCTCCACCGGCTCGGGCAGCGAGATGCTGTCGGCAACCGCCAGCACCGTGCGCCCCCAAGCAACGCCGATCGTGTCGCCCGGCTGCACCATATCGGCAAGCAGGCGCGCTCCGGCTTCACCGAGACGCTGCACCAGGTCGCTGTTGTCGACGGCCGGAATGACCAATGCCCCCTCGAGGCCAAACTTGTCCTTCAGGCGTCGCGCAATGCCGGTGCGGAAGCCGACTTCGGTGTTGAGCCGAATATTGACCAGCCCGCGCTCGCGGGCCTCCTGAAGGTAGTTGACGATCGTGGCCCGGGACACGCCGAGCATCTTGGCGATCTCGCTCTGGGTGAGCTGGTCGACATAATAGAGCCAGGCGGCCCAGACGACGCCATCGTCGAACTCCGCGGGCAGCGCTATGCCTTCGCCCACTCCCCGGTTCGCCCGCGTGCTATCCATCATCGTCTGCTCCCCTGGATTGTCATGGCTTCTCCTGAAGCGGAAAAAGTGTCCGCCGTCAAACAAATTTGCCATGCTTGTTGACACATGACACTACATGGTGGCAATTGTCTCGGCGAAGGTTTTGGGAGACGCCGAGATGCAATGGACGACTATAGGCGCGTGCAAACGGGTTGGAAACGAACCAGTCGGCCGAGCGCTGCGTCCAGCCATTTTCGCCTCCGCAAACCCGCTGCAACTCACTCGCGACGTCGATTGCGGTTTCGGGCGCACTCAGCCCCGGATCGATGACGCAGCAGCGAGGCTTCGCCTGCAGGCCGCCGGCGGATAGGCCACCCAGTGTCTTCACGGCGCGTGCAGGACGAACGATCGTCCTGCACGCGATCCGATGGAGGGCCGGCGACAGGACTTGATTTTCAAACCCCATAGGAAACGCTGCCAAGCGCGGGAAGACAGGAGACTTTGATGAAATCCAGATGGTCAGAAGCCGAATTCGCCCGTGTCGTCGACAGCTATGTCAATGCCGGCGTCAACCGGGACCTTGCTATCCGCACCTACACGACCCGGCTTCTCGGCTCGGATCCTGAGCTGGTGCTGCACGGCGGCGGCAACACCTCGGTCAAGACCACGTTTACGGAGATGGATGGGTCCGAGGTCGCCGTTCTGTGCGTCAAGGGCAGCGGCTGGGACATGGGCACGATCGAGCCGGCGGGCCTGCCCGCAGTCAGGCTCGAGCCGCTTCAGGCCATGGTCAAATTCCCTGTCCTCAGCGACGACGACATGGTGATGCTGCAGCGCCGGCTGCTCATCGATCCCGCCGCACCGAACCCGTCGGTCGAGGCGATCCTGCACGCCAACCTGCCGTTCCGGCACATCGACCACACCCATGCCAACGCCATCGTGTCGCTGACAAACCAGCCGCATGGCGAGGATCTGGTGCGCGAACTGTTCCCGGACTCCATCATCGTCCCCTACGTCATGCCGGGCTTCGATCTTGCCAAGGCCTGCGACGCGGCGTTTCGCGCCAATCCGAGCGCCGACGGCATGATCCTGCTGAAGCACGGCATCTTCACCTGGTCGGAAGATCCGCGCGAATCCTATGAAAAGATGATCGCGGCCATCGACAAGGCCGAGCGTCGCATTGCCCGCGGCAACCCGCGTCCGTTCAAAACCGTCGAACAGGCGGCTTCGCTGGCAACGGCGGCCGAGATCGCGCCGGTCCTGCGCGGCGCCATAGCGATCGACAGCGGCATTGAAGGCTGCCCGCGCCGCTTCGTGCTCGAGCACCGCTCAGGTGCGGAGGTTCTCGATTTCTGCAATGCAGAGAATGTTGCCGATCTGGCCCATCGCGGCAACGCCACCCCCGAGCATGTCATCCACATCAAGCGCTTTGGCGTGGCGCTGCCGGCTCCGATTGCCGGCGACATGACGGCCTGGGCCGAAAAGGTGCGCGCCGCCGTCGCCGCCTACAATGACGAGTATCGCGCCTATTTCGAGCGCAACAACGCCCGCGTCGGCGGCATCAAGCGCATGCTCGATCCGATGCCGCGGGTCTTTTACGTCGCCGGCGTCGGCCTGTTTGCCGCCGGGCCGTCGAAGAAGGCTGCTCGTGTCGGCGCCGATGTTGCCGAGGCGACGATCGCCGTGATCCGTAATGCCGAAGGCATCGAGAGCTTCGAGGCGCTGTCGGAAGAAGACCTCTTCGACATCGAATACTGGTCGCTGGAGCAGGTGAAGCTGACGAAGCAGGCTGAAAAACCGCTGAGCCGGCAGGTTGCCGTGATCACTGGTGGTGCCGGTGGCCTCGGACTGGCGATTGCCGAGGCGCTCCACGCCGAGGGCGCCGAGATCGCCCTGCTCGATCTTGCGGAGGATGCCTTGAAGAAGGAATCCGCTCGCCTTGGCGGCATCGGTCTCGTCTGCGATGTGACCAAGCCGGAGGCGGTCGACGCCGCCCTTGCCGACGTGGCGAGGCATTTCGGCGGTGTCGATATCGTCATCTCGAACGCCGGTGCCGCCTTCCAGGGCGCGCTGCTGGATGTGTCGGAGGAGGTCTTCCAGAAGGCCTTCGCGCTCAATTTCTGGGGGCATCATTATATCGCCCGCAGCGCCGTCAGGATCATGAAGGCCCAGAAGACCGGCGGCGCGCTGGTGTTCAATGTCTCGAAGCAGGCGGTCAATCCCGGTCCCGACTTCGGTCCCTACGGAACGTCGAAAGCGGCGCTGATGGCGCTGATGCGCCAGTACGCCGTCGAACACGGTGCCGACGGCATCACCTCGAACGCGGTCAATGCGGACCGCATCCGTACCGGCCTGATGACTGACCAGATGATCGAGGAGCGCAGCCAGGCCCGCGGCATTTCGCCGGAGAGCTACATGCGCGGCAACCTAGTCAAGCGTGAAGTCACGGCCCGGGATGTTGCGGCCGCCTTCGTCCACCTCGCCAAGGCGCGCACCAGCACCGGTGCGGTCCTCACGGTCGACGGCGGCAATGTCGGCGCGATGATGCGCTGAGTTTCAGGCATCGGACATTCGACCAAGCATGACAGCACCCAGCCCGGTAGGTCCAACCTTCCCGGGCTGGGTAAAACTGCTCTCAAAGGGCGGTTGATCACCGTGATCGTTCTCTTTGACTCAGCTTTCCGACCGCCGCAGTGCCCTGGGGAACAACGATCCATGCACGGCTTGCAGGGGTGGGCTGAGGTCTTGGCGCTACTGCCAGCGGGGGTGATCGCCTATATTCCTCTCATCGAAGCGAACGAAGCGCCAAGGACTGGCAGCTGAGCTTCGAAAGCCCAAGGAAAGGGGATCATCATGAACGTAGCACGCTCTTTCAACAACTGGCTCAAGTACCGGCAGACGGTCTCCGAACTGGGCCGCATGTCCTCTCGCGAGTTGCGCGACCTCGGCATCGAACGCGCCGACATCCAGAGCATTGCCCGTGGTGCCTACGGCCGCTAATCGCGCCTGAGACCATTGACCAATTCATGAAGCGCCCGCTTGGAAACAAGCGGGCGCTTTTGATTCCGGTTTACAGCTCGATGCATCGCTTGTGCTTTGCCCAGTCTTGCTCTCGGAGCGCGTCGAGCCTGCGACGCTTGGCGCGTCGACGCGGCAGCCGCCCATCGGGTAGATCATCGACGATTGCAGGGAAACGATCGGGGCGTTGCGATAACTCAGCCCATGCGTCGCCGCGCCGGCAAAGGATGCCCATGACTGCGTTTACACGACACGATTCAGAGACTGCGCTGTTTCACAACTATTCGCTGGAGATTACCGGCAAGGATATCGGGCAGATCGAAGCTGCGAGGTCCGCCATTCCCGCCGGAACGCCGATCAACATCGCCTTCCTCGGAAACGAGACCCATGCACAACGTATCGACGCGGCGGCACGGATCCGGCAATGGGGGTTCGAACCCGTCCCGATCATTTCATCCCGGCGGCTGAGATCGGTCGAGGACCGGGACGAACTGCTCGCCGGCCTGATCGTTGCTGCGCGTCCGACGCGTTTCATGTTCGTGGGCGGCGATCCGTCGTCACCCGCCGGTCCTTATGGAGACTCCCTCGATCTGATTGCCGGCGGCATCATCACAGACCACGACATTGTCCATGTCGGGATCGCGGGCTACCCCGAAGGTCACCCGAGGATCGACCGAGCGCGCCTGTGGGAAGCCCTGGAGCTGAAGATCGGGCTCTTGAAAGCCCGTGGCTGCACGGTGGAGATCACGACGCAATTCGGCTTCGACGCGGACGCAATCGTCGATTGGATCGCGCAGGTCAGAGGCAAGGGTATCGATGTACCTATCCGCATCGGCGTGCCTGGACCTGCCGACGTCAGACGGCTGTTGCGGTTCGCCACACAATTCGGTGTGGTCTCGTCGGCGGCGATCGTCGGGAAGTATGGCTTCTCTCTGGCCAATCTCATCAACAAGGTAGGTCCGGATCGTTTCATGACCCGTCTCGAAGACGGGATGAGGGGGCGCGATCTCGGCAGGGTCAGGCTTCATCTTTACCCCTTCGGCGGCATTGCCGAGACGGTTGCCTGGGCGGACGGCGCCGCTGGCCGGCACATGACCGGAAGCGCACGTGTCCTCGACGAGACCCGATATCCTTGACGGGCCTGGAAGCCCATCAACCGGACGTAGCCAGAGGTGCGAATGCCGTCGCCTTGATCTCGACCAGTCCGCCGTCGGGATTGAGTTCGGCAACGGCAAGTTCGACCGCGGCGGGATAGGGCGCGGCAAAGAACTCGTCTCGCACCGCGGCGATCGCGGCCAGTTGGCCGGCCTTGTCCAGGGCCAGGCGGTCGCTTCCAAACACATGAAACATCTGGAGTTCGATAACGTCCTCGAGGCGCGCGTCACACGCATCGAGCAATCGTGCGATCAGCGTGAAAACGCGGCGCAGTTCGAGACGAAACCTTTCGGCGTCCATCGGTCTGGTGTCGTCGTTTGCGGCGACAATGCCGGAGAGATAGACGAAATCACCGGCGCGGCGGGCGGGCGCGTAGTGAAACTGATCCACATCCGCCTGAAATTCCTCCGGTATTACGACCTTTCCGGTCCGGGTGGGCACAGCGTTGACGGTCGTCTCAAAGGTCTGCATCGTCATCTCTCTCAATTCGTCGTGACTGCCGCAGCGGCAATCTGTCTTCATTGTTGCAGGGCGGTGAGGGACGGGCCGACAAGAGCTTCCAGCTCCGGCCGGCGCGCGCCATCACGCGCCTGCATGGAAATGGCCTGCATGATGGCGCCGTAGTAGCTGGCCAAGGTCGCTATGTCGGTGGTTTGCGGGAGATCGCCGTCTGCTACGCCGCGCTCGAGCCTTGCGCGCACGCGCTCCACGGTTTCTTTCCGCAGGCCCTTCAGCAGATCGTAGAGCGGCTCTGTTTCGGCTTGGCAGTTCATGACGCCGAGGATCAGCAAGCAGCCGTTCGATTGCGGAGCATTGAGCGCGACGTCGATACTGGCGAGAAGCATCGCGCGTATCGCCTGTTGCGCCGTTTCTCCGGTATTGAGCGCGCGCATTGAGCTCGATCCAGCGGTCTCGACGTAGAGGCTGACCGCCTCGCGAAACGCCTGCTCCTTCGAGCCGAATGCGGCGTAGAAGCTCGGCGGCGTGATGCCGATGGCCGCCGTCAGGTCGTTGAGTTGAGCGGCCTCGTACCCTTTTGCCCAAAACACATCCATGATTTTCTGAAGCGCAAGATCGCGGTCGAAACCACGCGGCCGTCCCCGGGTTGCCATGAGCAGTCCTTTCTGTAGTCAGATTTATATAAATCGTCTGACCGCCTACACAAGGCCGTCCCCGTATTTATGTAGCCGCGATTACAGAAAAGACCTCGGCCTCCATATTTGTTCAGCTATGGACAATCTTCGGTGCTTGATTACAGTCCTTCGAATGAGCGGGGAGCAGCAATAGCGGCGGTCTTCACCGGGCGATCGTGGCGGACAAGTCGCGCGAACAACGAGGGGCAGGCATGGAACAAAGCATCACTTTGGGCGCGCGAAACAACGCATGGCTCTATGCGCTGTTTATCCTCCTCGCGGTTCTCGCCATTGCCGGCAGCCTGTTGGCCGGTGGCGATCAATCCGGTTGGCGGTGGCTGCACTACCTCACGAAGCCGACGGCGACGCTGCTTTTGCTCGTCGCCGTCCTTCGCAACATCGCCCCTTCGTCTGGCGCCTATGGGAAGGCGATCGTCGTGGGGCTGGCCTTTGCGGCGGCTGGCGATTTCTTTCTGATGTTGCCGGGCGACTATTTTCTTGCCGGCCTCGTCTGTTTTCTCCTGACCCACTGCGCCTATATCTGGGCGCTCACGCGAGACAGCCGCTTTGCCGCGGACAAGAGGATGTTCGCGCTCTTCACCGTCATCGGCTTTGTCGTCATTGCCGGATTGTGGTCGTCCTTGCCGCCAGGCATGCGCGTTCCCGTCGTGATCTATGCGTTGGCGCTGGCGGCGATGGCAGCACAGGCGATTTCCCGCGATCGGCAGATTGCTATCGGCGCGCCACAGAAATCCGCCGCGCGATCAGCGGCGCTCGGTGGGCTGCTCTTCATGGTCAGCGACACGCTGCTCGCTTACGGTCGGTTCCGCTGGAATATCCCCTATAATGCCGTCTGGGTACTCGGCACCTATTATGCCGCACAATGGCTCTTCGCCCGTTCGACCGAAGGCAATGCGCATGCACGATAGTCATCCGCCTCAGCTACAGCAGAGCTTCGAGCGCTTGCGCTCCGCCTGGCTCGACCAACGTCCAGCCTACGAGCAGCGCCGGGACGATCTGAAGCGCCTGCGCCGTCTCTTCCGCGAACGCCTCGACGAGATGTCGACGGCGGTCAGCGCCGATTTCGGCCATCGCTCCGTCCATGAAACGCTGCTTGGTGAGGGCAGCGTCGTGCTTTCGGAGATCGATCACACGCTCGCAAGGCTCAAGGCCTGGATGAAGCCCGAGCGCCGCGCGGCCGGATGGAAGCTGTGGCCGGCAAAGGCGCACGTCCGGTTCGTTCCTCTCGGTGTCGTCGGCGTCATTTCGCCGTGGAACTATCCGGTCAATCTGGCGCTGGCGCCGCTGGTCGCGGCGATCGGTGCCGGCAACCATGTGCTGCTCAAGCCGTCCGAGCATACGCCGCGCACGTCGGAATTCTTGCGCAGGCTGATCGCCGACGTTTTCCCGCAGACGCGGGCGACGGTGGTGCTCGGCGGCGCCGACCTCTCGGCGGCCTTTTCCGCTTTGCCGTTCGACCATCTGTTCTTCACCGGTTCGACCGCCGTTGGTCGCAAGGTGATGGCGGCGGCCGCGCAGAATCTGACCCCGGTCACACTGGAGCTTGGCGGCAAATCCCCTGTGATCGTCGGGGAAAGCGCGGATTTAAGGCGTGCGGCGGACCGTATCGCGACAGGCAAGTTCTTCAACGCCGGCCAAACCTGCATCGCGCCGGACTATGTCCTGATCCACGAAAGCAAACGCGATGCTTTCGTCAGCCTGCTGAGGCAGCAGCTCGGTGAGCGCTACGGGGTGGGCAACGGTTATCAGGATTATACCTCGATCATCAACGACGCCCAGCACGACCGTCTCGCCGGCCTTGTAAGCGATGCGCGGGCACGCGGGCATGCGCTCATTCCGCTTCTTGAAATGAAACAGGCTTCGCCGTCGCGCGTTCGCCTGATGGAACCCACCGTGGTGCTCGAACCCACTCAAGACAGCGCAGTCATGCGCGAGGAGATTTTCGGGCCGATCCTGCCGGTGATCAGCTATCGCACAACGGACGAGGCGATCAACCATGTGCTCGGCCGCGATCGGCCGCTGGCGCTCTATTGCTTCAGCGCGGATGCGGCCGAGATCGAGGCGATCCTCGCCCGCATCGTCGCGGGCGGCGTCTGCATCAACGATACGCTCTACCAGTTTGCCTGCAACGACATGCCGTTCGGCGGCGTCGGCGCGAGCGGCATGGGCCATTATCACGGTCGGGAAGGGTTCCTGACCTTCTCCAAGTCGATGCCGGTACTGAGGAAATATGATCCCGCACCGAGTGACTTGATCTCGCCGCCCTACAAGGGGCTGACGGACAAGCTTGTTCGTTTCATCACGTGGATTCCGGGCCGCTAACGCAGCCTGGGGCCGGTCCGGCAGCTCTGTCGATCGGCCCTGACGGCGACTGTCATGCTAGAATTTTGCGGTCAGCGTCGCTCGGACGGTTCTGCCTGGCGACGGTCTCAGCCCCAATATCAGGGCGTCCACTAGCTGTTGGATTCCACGGGAGAGGGTGCTCGTTTGAAGCTGGCCGCGGGCGAGCCGCCGGAAATTGGCAGGCAAAAGCAATCGAGCGCTGTCAATCGCGCGCCCGAACCTCTAGGAGAAGCAAACGGCGATTGATGACTGCCGAATGATCGATTTTGTTGCGAGTACCCATTCATGACCACGCCCTCCGCACCTCGGCTGAACCCGTTGCACCTGCTGGCCGCCTTCGGCACCGGCGGGCTCCTGACGCTGATGGTTCATTTCAACGGAGAACTGGGCCGCTACGGCAACGCACTGTTCTCGTCCTGGGCGGCGCACGGCACGGGGACAGTGGCGGCACTTGTGCTGCTCGCTATCCTCTACCCCTGGCGCGCGCGAAATGCAGGGGCAAAACCGCATGCGCCGCTGTGGGCCTATCTTGGCGGGATTTCCGGCGCCATCACGGTCATGCTCACCTCGTTTGCGGTGAACTCGCCGCTTGCATTGTCCGGTACGCTTGCCCTGGGTCTGGCAGGCCAGGTGATCTTCAGCATCGTGGCGGATCGCTGGGGGCTCTTCGGCCTGCCGATGCGTCGTCCGGATCGTCGAGATCTGGCCGCCATGGTGCTGATCCTTGCCGGCAGTGCGCTCATTATCCTCTTCGGCAGGGGCAACGCATGACCCTGCCGATCCTTTTTGCCTGCCTCGCCGGAGTTCTGGTCGGCGTCAGCCGACAGGTCAATGGCCGGCTCAGCCTTTCGACGTCGCCGCTGATCGCGTCGTTCTGGAACCATATCGTCGGCTTCGTCGCCCTGAGCATTCTCGGCCTGTCTATTGGCGGCCTCATTCCCGAAGGGGCGGCGGACGCCCCCTGGCATGCCTATCTCGGCGGCTCGATCGGTGTGGTCTTCGTCGCTGCCGGAAGCTGGCTCATCGCGCGCATCGGTGCCGTCAATACCGCGCTGCTGGTGATCGGAGGGCAGATGGTCTCGGGCGTGGCGCTTGATGTGTTGCAGGGCGTCTCTGCGGGGCTTCTTGCCAGTGTGCTCGGCGTCGCGCTGATCCTTGCCGGCATGGCGCTGACCCAACGCCGCCGTTGAAAAGGCGACAGGCGCAGGCAAGCGTTATCGCCGCGTCAGTGGACAACCACCGCCGCCTCCGTCGTCATTTTGCTGATGGATGTGATTTGCTGACGGGGATGGGCGACAACCGCTTTGCCGATCATGCCTTGCGCAGGCCCTCGTTCGATCCCTGCGCAAGGCAATAGACCCAAGGTCCGCCGACGCCGATGGTGCCACCGATTTCGTGGCCTCAATAAGGCGTCCAGGTATGTGGCGCACGGCGGCGGCGCTGATGGCCAGCTGATCCCCAACTTATTCCCGAAAATGTGGACAGCCTTCATTCCGGCGGAAAAGCACAGGCCGGAAAAAATGACGATGTCGGGTCACATCTGCCTGCTGCCATTCGTCATCTGGGTATCGCGATCAAACGCGTCCGTCTCAACCCATGGTGATATCGAAAAATGACCCAGTTGACTTCGCTCCTCCTGATCAAAGCCGTCCTGCTTTCCGGTCTCGCGCTCTGGCTTGCCATTGTCGTGCTCAACAACGTCGTCGCGTTTCGCAACGGCGTCTTTTCGATTGGTTTGTTGATGCGCATGCAGCTCTTCGATCAGGAGCCCGCCATCCGCACGCCGCTGCTATCGCGCCGCGTCAATGACGCCCTCTGGCATCGTGCGGTCTTCAGCTTCGTTCTGCTGCTGGAGATGGCGACCATGCTGCTTCTGGCCGCAGCAGCGTTTATGTTTTTCGGCGCGCTCCTCGGCATATCGGCGGGTCCCACGGCTGTCATCTGGGCCAATCTCGCTTTCGCAGCCTTCATAGCCCTCAGCCTGGTCATGCTGCTTGGCGGTGCCTGGTTTGCCTACTATATCCGCCAGGACACCCTGCAGATCACCCATTTCATCCTGATCGGGCTTGGCGTCGCCGGCACGCTGCTGGTGAACATGCCGGCTCAATAGAAAAGCTCACTTGGCGTGGCCAACCGTACCGGTCAACCACGTCGGGCCCGGCAGTTATCGCCAGCGCGCATTGCTTTGGCAGGACACGCCGACAAGGACGCCGATAGCAAAGCCGATCAGTCCGGCGGTGCTGACAACCGTCGTCGCCGTGCCTGGATTGTCCTTCGCCGCTTCGACGACGCTCTGTCCCTGTGCACGCACGACACGCGCGGCCGAACGAACCCGCCCTCTCGCATCCTCCGCCAGATCGGCGGCGCTCTCGGCAGCCTCGCCAGCGCGTGCGGAGATCGATCGGGTCAGATCGGCAACCTGTGCCCGCAGTTCGGAGATCTGGTCTTCGACGGATCGCTGAATGTCATTGGCCATTTTTGCACCTCGTTTGTTATAGCAAGGGTGCAACGAAGAAGGGCGGCTTAAGTTCCGCGCGGGATTGCAAACGAGGCGACCGACGGTGCCGTGTTCACGAAGGAGCTACCTTCTAGGATGGCTTGAGTGTCTTGCTCATATTGGTGCCGGTCACGCGAAATCCTGTTGCCTCATAGACGTGCCGGGCACGCGGGTTGTTCTCGGCGACACGCAACTTGATCTGCTCGAACCCTTTTGCCGAGAGTTCGACCTCAAGCGCAGCCATGGCGAGCTTTCCAAGGCCTTTTCCCTGATGATCGGGCAGAATATGGAAGTCGCTGATGAAGGCTGAGCGGCCCATTGCGTCCGGTCGATACCAGAGATAGCCGACATGCGCGGCACTTGCGCTTTCGATCAGGCACAGCAGGACGCTGCCTGGTGTATCGACGCCTTGCGGCAGATCCGCGGCGATCTCGCTCGTTGCCTGCGCCAGCGCGTCTGCAGCCGGGAGCCCGTAGTTGGCGGCGATCTCCGCGGCATAGTCGGGAATGAAATAGGCGAGATATCCAGCATACTCGCTCTCAAGCATCGGCCTGAATGAGATCATGGTTCCTTCGCATATCTGCAGAGTTCGGTGAGCAGTCCGGCTGCTGCCAGTCCGGCGGCACATGCTGTGGAAGGCCTACTGCATGTCTCTTTAAATCGTATCCGGTTCAAGGGTAAAAACAGCCAGTAATTTCAGGTGCGACATTGACCTTCGTGCGTCCATCAGGACGCGCGGCGCTGTAGTGAACGGCCACGTGGTCTCGTGGCAGCGAGGTAGACGTCAATCGCCCGCCCGACCCCATCCTAAAACTGATGGCGATCGCGTTCCTGGGTCTTCTGCCAGACAAAGGCAGTCGAACGCAACAGATCTGTGCGGATTTTGATGCGGCAGCGGGAAATTTCGAAAACAAAAAAGGCCGGCAATGCCGACCTTTTCCCGTTCGCTGCTTTGCCCTGCCAGTACATCCGTGGTCAGCGGTTTAGCGCGAACTCTGACCGGAACACATCCGTCTCACCGAGACTGTCTATGCTCAACGATCAATTCGTTATGCCCCATATGGCGAGCGATTGCGGCCATTTCAAGCCCTGGAAACAAGGTCGTCGATAATCTTCTCCAAAAGTCTTGCGCGTGAGGGGGCGACCAAGGCTGTACCTGACGGCCATTGACGAGCCTCGAGCCGGACCTAAATCCCTGTCGATTGCGAACGGAGGATTTGAGGATGGAACTGCATCGCGGCCGATTGATCGACCATATCCAGCTGGTGATCAAGGATCTCGGCGCCAGTCGGCGGTTCTACGAAGCGGTACTGCGTGCTCTCGAGGTGCCGTTGGGAGGCGTGGGCGAAGACTATTTTTGGGCCGACGAACTGTTCGTCTCGACGGCCGGCAGCCAAGCGGCCCAGGGTAAGCTGACCGGGCGCCACCATCTGGCATTCCAAGCCCGGGACCGCGCCATGGTTGACGCCTTCTACAAAGTCGGTCTGGAAAATGGCGGCAAGGACAACGGTCGACCCGGCGAACGTCCCTATCATCCAGGCTACTACGCCGCGTTCCTGCTCGATCCCGATGGCAACAACATCGAAGCCGTCTATCACAGCGCCGCCAGCCGTAGCACCAGTTCGGTGAAGATCACGTTCTAGGGGCGTTTGTCCGGGGGAGGCGTGATGCCTCGGCGCCCATGATGTCATGGGGCTTCTTGGCAACGCCGGCGCGCAGGCGAGACGTTCACTTGACATTTTTCTAAAAATAGAACAAAAAGAGAACAGATGTGGAGATGAACGATGACCCGCACTGAAATCATCAATCGCGCACTGGCCGCCGTCGCCGACTCCCGCCTGAAGCGAGAACGTGACAGCGAGCGCCGCAAGCAGATTTTTGGCCGTATCGACCTGGCTGCGCCTTTGCCGAAGCTGAGCCGCGGCGTGCAGCTGAGCTTGAACCTCGATGGTGGGCGCAAGCAATTCGACCTGAAAAGGGTGAAATCCCATTGATCCTGAACGCGCACAGGCGATGACCAGCTGATTTTCCTGGAATTGAGCCGGGGATGTATGCGCTCGGGTGCTTTGCCGGCTGCTCTTTGTTCCTATGGCGCGGGCGAGTGCGCGAGCGCTTTCGGCGCCAGCGAAAGAAAGTGGGCGGATCTGCCGCCGCAACCAGGCGACGGAGCCGGCGGCCCCGTCACTGTTTAACGTCTTGTAGAATGGCGGGCCGAGGCGCCGAGTTCGATCTCGGCATCTGCCGGCGCCGCGAGGCGCCGGCCCGTTGCGTGCGCCGTCAATGATATCGGTTGATTGCCAGGTCCGCTGTTTCGATCTCGGGCTTGGAACCGCTGATGAGATCGCTCAATACGCGGCCCGAGCCGCAGGCCATGGTCCAGCCAAGCGTGCCGTGACCGGAGTTGAGAAACAGGTTGGCGAAGCGCGTAGCGCCGATCACCGGCGTTCCATCCGGCGTCATCGGCCGCAGCCCGGACCAGAAGGTTGCCTGCTTCTGGTCGCCCGCGCCGCCGAACAGGTCTTCGACCGAATGTTCGAGTGTGGCGCGACGCGTCTGGGGAAGGTCGTTGCTGAAACCGGCGATCTCCGCCATGCCGCCGACGCGAATGCGATCACCGAGCCGCGTGATGGCGATCTTGTAGGTCTCGTCCATGATCGTCGATACCGGCGCGCGCGTCTCGTCGACGATCGGCACGGTGATGGAGTAACCCTTGACGGGATAGACGGGCAGGCGAAGGCCGAGCGGCTTCAGCAGCGCCGGTGTGTAGCTGCCGAGTGCTGCGACGAAGATGTCGGAACGGATTTCGCCTTCAGCCGTTTCGACGGCGACGATGCGGTTGCCGTCCTGGCGAAGCCGGCGGATGTCGACGCCGAACCGGAACTGGACGCCGAGAGCTTCGGCGCGCTTCTGCAATTCGTTGGTGAACTTGAAGCAGTCGCCGGTTTCGTCATTCGGCAGCCGAAGGCCGCCGACGATCTTGTCGCGGACCGGCTGCAGCCCAGGTTCCGCGGCCACGCAGCCGGCCGGGTCGAGTACCTCGAACGGCACGCCATCGGCCTTCAGCACTTCGATGTCCTTGCCGATGCCATCAAGCTGTTTGGCGGTCCGGAAGAGTTGCAGGGTGCCTTGCGTGCGGTGATCATAGGCGATGCCCGTTTCCTCGCGCAGCGCAATCAGGCAATCGCGGCTGTATTCGGCCAGGCGGACCATCCGGCCCTTGTTGATGGCGTAGCGGGCTGAGGTGCAATTGCGCAGCATTGCGGTCATCCAGCGCCAGGTGGCGGCGTCCACCATCGGGCGGATGATCAAGGGCGCATGCTTCATGAACAGCCATTTGAGCGCCTTTTGCGGGATGCCGGGCGCCGCCCAGGGAGAGGCGTAGCCCGGCGAGATTTCGCCGGCATTGGCAAAGCTCGTTTCCAGCGCCGGACCGGGCTGACGATCGAGGACGGTCACCTCGTGGCCGGCCTTGGCGAGATAGTATGCAGAGGTCACGCCGATCACGCCGGCGCCCAATATGGTAATCTTCATCGCATCCTCAGGATCACAGATCGATCGTCTGGCAGCCTGAGGTCGACACAAGGTGCTTGGCGTTTGCCAGCCTCCCTCCAAGCCCCCCCCCAGCTCCGGCAGAAATCGCTTCAGAGCATAGTGAAATAATCGAGCACGATCATGCGAAGTAGCGCTTGAAAATTCCATCATTGACTGATTTTAGGAGTATTCGGCGGAAAAATGAAAGAATCTGCATGTCCGGTCTTGATGCGATCGATCGCAACATCATTCGCCTGCTGCGCCTCGATGCGCGCATGAGCAACACCAAGCTCGCGGCAGAAGTGGGGCTGTCACCATCGGCCTGCCTGAGGCGCATCAATCTGCTGGAACAGGGCGGCGTGATCCGAGGCTACACCGCGCTGGTGGGAAACGTCGATGGCGACAACGCCATTGCAGTGATCATCAACATCACCCTGGAACGCCAGACGGAGGAGCACCTCAACCGCTTCGAGGCGGCGGTCAGAAAGCACCCGGAAATCCAGGAATGTTACCTGATGACCGGTGGTTCCGATTATCTGTTGCGGGTCGAGGTCGAAAATGCCGGCGACTTCGAGCGCATCCACAAGGAGATCCTCGCAAAGCTCCCGGGCGTCCTGCGGATCCATTCCAGCTTTTCGATCCGCAACGTCCTTGCGTCACGCTCGCGGCGGCGATAGCTCGGCCGTGTGGCTATGGATGGAACGTGTGCCGCTTCCTGATCTCGTGAAAGGTTGCCGGCGGGCAGGGCCAAACGTGTTTCGGCGTGCTGCCTGTCCGCCAGTTCTGTCGTTGCAGAGACGATGGCCGCAGCCATCGCTTTCCCAATTACGTTGGTATCAGTGAAGCGCGCGCTGCGCTGGTGGCGTGGATTGCAGCCACGGCGGAAAAGCCCGGCTTGAAACCAGACGCGCAATCAGGCGTCCGCTTGGCGCAAGCACGTCAACGATCGCGCCACGATACTCGTATTCCTCGGCGAGTTCGTCGGCGATGAGCTGTCCGTAAGCGACTGCGCGGCCGTCATTGGGGTGCTGTTTGCCGGCCTGATCGCGGCTCGTCACGCCGGCCGCATGGATATGGTACATGTAGCGGGGCATGGTCCGCCGCTCCTTTCCGTTTTGCATGGGCTTTCAATGCTTCTCGCATCCACAACCGCTGGCCGGGGGATGTCGGAGACACGCGATGACGGGATTTTATAACACGGTTTGTGGGACCGTTCCCGTGACATGGGCGTGACGGCCGCGGCTGCGGGTGTCACTTGCGACGCAAGTCTCTGATATCATTCAATTTTGCCGCTGGCGGAGGATGGGGGCTCGTCCATGCGAAGGGCAGTTTCAAGCCCGTTTGGGCCGATCTTTCTGTCGTTGGCTGATGTTGCGAGCCATCCGATCGGCGCTGAGTGCATGGCTGGTCTGCGAACTCGGATCTACGAAACCGACCGGTTTCTTGTATAGTCAACTCATCGAAGCGGTGCATCTCCTCCCGCAACGCTTCGATAGTTGCAGGCGCTTTCTCCTCCTCCCAA
The DNA here is from genome assembly GCF_058795755.1 of Ensifer sp. GW823-FHT05D09. Classification (NCBI taxonomy): domain Bacteria; kingdom Pseudomonadati; phylum Pseudomonadota; class Alphaproteobacteria; order Hyphomicrobiales; family Rhizobiaceae; genus Ensifer; species Ensifer sp. GW823-FHT05D09. The sequence goes on from NZ_JBXAIA010000008.1 coordinate 26,635, forward strand.
AGAGCGCTTGCCGGAATGGCAACACTCCTCCTCCCAGTTGCCATTCAATCCATTCAAGAGCCTGCCGCACCTCCTCCCGCGGCAGGCTTTTTCTTTTCCGGCACGGCCTATACGCATGACTGGCGGCATTCAGGGGAAGTCTGGATTTTGGGCGGGAGAGCGCGACTGGTGCATCCAGAAAGAGGGGGCGGCGCGTTTCGCCTTGCAACGCTACCGCAGGGGGATTGCGTCCGAGGCTGACGCATCTTTAAACCGAAATTTGTCGATCCGGGCGCGCTCCGGGCGCCCGGTCGGTTACGATGGCCTAGCTTGCGCGCCGGGCGAGCCAGTTCTGCCAATCGTTCTCATCGCCGTGAAAGACATTGAGGTCGATCTTGCCTTCGACGCCGTGCGAGAGGCCCGATCCCGAATATTGCCAGAAGACCCACTTGCGGCCCGGATATCTCTTTGAGGGGTGAGCCGCCACCGAGCGCAGCCAGAACGGATAGTCGAGCAGTTCGCCCGAAAGGTTGTCGGCATAAAAATCCGGGGCGGTGTAAATGATCGGGCGCTGGCCGTAATGCGCCTCGAGCTTGTCCATGAAGACCTGCATCTTTTCAAGCACGCGGGCGCGCGACAGGCGCCGCTTGCAGCTGGACTCGCCATTGTATTCGACGTCGATCACCGGCGGCAGAGCGCCGGCTTCACGCGGAACATTGCGGATGAACCAGTCGGCCTGCTCGCCGGCAGTCCGGCACCAGTAGAAGAAATGATAGGCACCGCGCTTCAGTCCGGCTTCCTTGGCCTTGCGCCAGTTCTTCTTGAACATCGGGTCTAGGTGGTCGCCGCCATCGGTCGCCTTGATATAGGCGAAGTTGGCACCCTGGGTGCGCAGCTTGGGCCAGTCGATCTCGCCCTGCCAGCGCGACACGTCGACGCCATGGACGGCCATCTTGCGTGGCGATGCCCGTCCGAAATTGATCGGCTTTGCGTCGCGGAAGCGATGCCCGTAAATTTGCGAGCGGGTTCCCGGCGTCGTCAGAACCGCGGGTGTCGCCGGCACGATGGCGGCAACGGGCCGCTCCAACGGCATCGGTGTTGCTGCGGCCCTTGCATCCGGTCGGAAGGCTTCCGGTTCCGGCACCGCCCCTGCCCAGGCGAGCACTTCCTGCGGCGGCGCAGCTTGCGCCTGGGCGACGCCGACACTGGCCGAAGGCACGGGAGATGTCGGCATGACCGAGCTCGTCGTTTCGCGCGACGGCTGTTGCGGCACGATCGTGTCCAGCGTCGAACTGGACGTGCAGCCTGCCAAAACCAGACAGGCAAGGAACATTGCTGGCACAGCTGAGAAACGCATGAACACCCGTACGCAAAACATTGTCGACGGCGAGGAACAGTGCCGCCAGACCCCATTGATGTGAAATTGCTAACGGAAACTTACCGGAAAAGACTAAATACAATCTTTACGACCGCCCCCCTTGAGGACGCTGAGGCGGAGCGGATGGTGCAATGGCGCAGTCAGCACTCAATCTGCGCTGTTCGGGTGGTCTGCACATGAGGGCAACCTGTTGCCCATGGCAGCGCCGTAGCGCCGCTCGAAATCGGCGGCGATATCAGAAACGGCGATTTCGCCGAGGCGCGCGAGCAGCAGGGCCTCGGCCTCATCGAGCGTTCGCTCCAGCGCCGAATTGACAGCCTGTTCGACCAGGCATCTCGGTTCGTCGGTGGCGACACCCATGGCGAAGAAACCTGGACTGCCGATGGTTCGATAGACATCGAGGAGGGTGAAATCGGAAAGCGGCCGCGACAATGTCCAGCCGCCGCCATGGCCCTTTTCGGACGATACGTAACCGGCGTCGCGAAGTCCGGCCATCGTGCGGCGCACGACGACGGAATTCGTACCGAGCATCCGGGCGATCGTTTCGGATGTCATTGGGGCCGCATGCTTTTCCATGTGCAGCAATACATGCAGCAAGCGTGAGAGTCGTCCGTCCTGTCGCAATGGCATTCTTCCCTGTTTTCCTTTGATAACATGGAACATGCAGGCCAGGGGAGCCCGCAGTCCCGGTGTTCAGCGGTGCGCTGCCGGGACCTGTCGCGATCGGCCTCTCAGTCGAACATGAGGGATCGGTGAGTGGCAGCACCCGCCATCGCCCCATCTCCGACAGACAGCGCGACCGATCCCGTCGGCCTCGCCGCATCGCCGCAGGCAAAGACGCCGGCAACGCTCGTCGCCTTCATGGCATCGGTTCGGATGTAGCGACCGAGCGGGCCGTCGTCGAAGGCGCAGCCGAGCTGTTCGGCAAAGGGCGACGAGACCACCGTCCTGGTGGTAGTGAACAGGCCATCCATTGGCAGCACCCGTCCGTCCCGCATGACAACGTCCGCCCGTTCACCATCGAGCCTGTGGACGATGCCATGCTCCACCGTCACATTCCGCCGTGCTAGCTGCTGCAACTGGTCGTGATCGGGTTCGAATGCCCCGTTGAGAAAGAATGTCGTTGGACCCCAGTCCGGCAGCATCAGGGCCTGATGCATCGACAGGGGCGATGTCGCGAGCACGCCGATGCTCCCCTCGTCGAGTTCGTAACCGTGGCAATACGGGCAGTGGAAGACGCTTTTGCCCCAGCGATCGGCAAGGCCCTCAAGCTCCGGCAGGACATCGGTGACACCCGTGGCGAGCACAAGCCGCTTTCCGGTAACCTCCGGGCCTTGCCGCAGGGCGACCTTGAAGCCATCCTGCGTGCGTTCGGCATGGGTGGCCTCAGCCTGCAGCCACTCGACCGTCCGGTATTCCATCAACTGCGCGCGGGCTTCGGCGGCAATGTCTGCCGGAGTGCTGCCATCCTGGGTGAGGAAGCCGTGCGACGTGCGGGCGAACCGGTTCCGCCGCAACCCGGTGTCGATCACCAACACCTTCCGGCGGGCGCGCGCGAGTTGAAGACCGGCGGAAAGCCCGCCGTAGCTGCCGCCGAGGATGAGTACGTCATGGGTCATGTCGGGCCTCGTTTCGTGAATATCGTATCTTATTATGTTACATGAGTAGCGCTTTTCAATATCATGGCGCAATAAAAGTTACGTGATGGCGTCAATGATGCGGCGCCAACCGGACTGATCCGGTGCGGTCGCGAGCGCGGGCCGCTGCGGAGAGGAGGGGTCGCCGGACAATAAGAGTTGCGCAGCGCGATTTTGGGGCAGACAAAAATCCGCCCCTTTGCTAACCGACTGCACCATATCGATGCGTGTTCAGTCTCTGCCTCCGCCCCGGAGGATTGGAACTCTTCCCGCCAGGGTCCCATGGGGACGCCCATGAACGACCGGATTTGCCATGCTTCGCAGTTTGTATAATTGGACGATGGACCTCGCTGGCCGAAAGTCGGCGGCCTGGTGGCTGGCGCTTGTCGCCTTCGTCGAAAGTTCGGTCTTCGTGGTTCCGGCCGACGTCCTGTTCCTGCCGATGGTGTTGGCAAAACCGCATAGGGCCTATCGTTATGCCTTCCTTGCCACCCTGTTCTCGGTGCTTGGCGGCATCGCCGGCTGGTTCCTCGGCCACTATGCTTTCGACGCGATCGCCCGTCCGATCCTGCAGTTCTACGGCAAGATCGATGCGTTCGAATCCATGCGCGCTTCCGTGGACATGGAAGCGGTCGTGCTTATGCTGGTCACATCGGGGCTTGCGCATGTACCCCCGATGAAGGTGGTCACCATCCTGTCCGGTGCAGCCAATGTCAGCCTTGGCATGTTCATCGCATCGGCGGTCATCACCCGCGGCGCACGTTTTTTCATCCTCGCCGCGGTGCTTCGCCGGCACGGCGAAGCGGTGCGGCACTTCATCGAGAAGCGCCTGGGCTTGATCGCGGCCATCGGTGCTGCAGCGCTCATTGTGCTTTACGGCCTATACGTCCTGGCAAAGTAGCAGCGGTCAGGCCAAGCCAAGGGCGTGCACATTGCCCGCTTCGGACGGATCAGCCGGTAGACAGCGCCAACTTCCCGCAGCCTTTGCGGCGTACCAGCCGGCATCCTCTCAAGCGGTTCGCGCGGTGCTGATCCGGCCATTCGCGCGCGGCGTCTACCGCAAATTGATGGCTTGCAAATCTGCTGCAACAGGCGGCGAAATGAAGGGGAACCAGGTCGCGCAGTTAAAGTCTCCGAGAGGCGAGTGTTCATGCGGCTTATCGTTGTCAACGACGTATCGGAGGCCCTGGGGGGTGCAACCAAGGTTGCGCTCCAATGCATTGAGGCTGGCGTTGCTGCGGGGCTCGATTGTGCCGTTCTGGTCGGCGACGACGGTGCCGGCATTCGCTCGCGTTTCCCTGGTGTCGAGGTGGAGGCTTTGGGCGAGCGCCCCTTGCGTGACGGCGTCCGCTTCACAAACCTGTTTGACAGGAACTTCAACCGCCGCGCCTACCGCGCCTTGCGGCGATTGCTCGAAGCCCGGAGCGACCCGACCGTCGTTCATGTCCACGGCTGGTCGCAGATCCTGTCGCCCTCGATCTTTCATGCACTTGCGCACAGCAAGGCCAAGGTCGTCGTCACCGCCCATGACTTCTTCCTGACCTGTCCAAACGGTGCCTATGTCCACTACGGCAAGGGCGAGGTCTGCACTGAGAAGCCACTGTCGACCGGTTGCCTCGTCAGTGCCTGCGACAAGCGCAACCACCTGCACAAACTGTGGCGGTTCGCCCGGGCGATGACCCAGACCGCCACGGGCGAGGCATTTTGGAGCCGTGTCGGGGTCATTCTCGCCCATGAGGGCATGGAACCCTATCTGAGCGAGGGCCCGCTTCGAAACTTCCTGACGTTGCGCACGCCGTCGACGCCGCTCACGCAATCCCCGGTCGAGGCCTGGAAGAACAGCCGCCCGATGTTTCTTGGTCGCATGTCGGTGGAAAAAGGCGTTCGAACCCTCGCCGAGGCGCTCAATGCCACGGGCAAGGCTGCGACCTTGATCGGAAGAGGGCCGTTGCTTGAGGAGATCCAGCGCGCGCTTCCGCACTGTTATGTTCCAGGCTGGCTCGATGACGACGAGGTTGCGGCTGTCGCATCGCGGGCGCGCTATTTCTTCATGCCGTCAAGGATGCCGGAACCCTATGGTCTGGTGGCCGCCGAGGCACTGATGTGCGGCATTCCGGTGATCGCCAGCAGCAATGCGTTGATTGCCTCGGAAATCGAGCAGCACCAGGCAGGGCTGGTGTTCGAGAACGGCAATGCACGATCTCTTGCCGAGATCATGGCACTGATGGAGAGCGACGCTCTGGTCCGGCGTCTGAGCAGGGGGGCTTTCGCCTATGGCAAGAGCGTTGCCCCCTCAAGAGACGAATGGCGCCAGCGGATCGTTGATATCTACTCAGGCCGGTTGAAATTCGTGACACGCGACAAGCTGAAAGAGACAATGGGCAGGCCAGCCCGACAAGAGTTTGAAATGGCCGGCCGGATCTGAAAGGCAGGGGGATGGCGCGTGCATTGGTGACCGGCGGAGCCGGATTTGTAGGACGCCATCTCTGCGGCAAGCTGATATCGGAGGGTGTCGATGTCGTTTGCGTCGACAAGTTCGCGCGCGGAACCGGCGCGATGCGTCCCGCCGAATGGCCGAACCCGCCAAAGGCCGGCTTCTCTCTGATTGAGGAGGATTGCCGCCGCTATTTCGATCGCGCCGACGACCGGTTCGACATGGTGTTTCATCTGGCCGCCATGGTCGGCGGTCGCGTCATGCTTGAAACGCAGACGCTTCTGGTCGCCGAGGATCTCGCGGTTGACACCGACATGTGGCGTTGGGCGGCGCGCACGCGGCCGGGATCGGTCGTCTATTTCAGCTCCAGCGCCGCCTATCCCGTGAGCCTGCAACGACCGGAAGCCTATCGGAAGCTCAGCGAAGACATGATCGGTTTCGAGGCCAGCATCGGCGTTCCAGATCTGAGCTATGGCTGGGCGAAGCTCAGCGGCGAATATCTGATGAAGCTGTATGTCGAGAATTATGGCGGCCGGGCGGTCGCCTATCGCCCGTTCAGCGGCTACGGCGAGGACCAGGATCTGAGCTATCCGTTCCCGGCGATTTGCCGGCGGCTTCTGGAGGAGCGTGGGGCGGAGGAGGTCTTCGTCTGGGGCTCCGGCCGACAGTGTCGCGACTTCATCCATATCTCCGACTGCATCGACTTCGTCTGGCGAACCTTTACCCGGTTGCAGAACGGCGCCTGTCTCAACATCTCCACCGGCGTCGCCACCTCGTTCATAGAACTCGCCCGGCTGGTCAGCCGAGGCATCGGCTGGGAGCCAAAAATAAGCGGCCGGTCAGATAAGCCCGAGGGCGTGTTCTACCGTTGCGGCGATACGGCGCTACAGGCCTCCTATGGCCTTTCCCCGCGTGTCGATCTCGAGGCCGGCGTGGCGCTGACGCTCGACCATTTGCGATCGAGAGTGTACTGACCTATTGGCTGCCGTCGCCTTTCAATAGCCAGAGGCGGGTGTGTTCGCTCCGGCTATCGGTGCAGAAGCATGCTCGGCAAAGCTTGCACGCAGGCGACTGGTCGCCCCCACCAGCAGGCTGACATCGTTTCCGACCGCAACAAAAAGCGCGCCGAGTTCGAGGTAACGTTTCGCAAGTGCAGTGTCCGAGGTCAGGATACCGGCAGCCTTGCCGTGCGACTGGATCCGCGCCAGTGCGGCCTCGACGGCTTCCTGCACTTCCGGCGCACCGGGCCGGCCGAGAAAGCCCATGTCGGCGGCCAGATCCGCCGGGCCGATAAAGACGCCGTCGACGCCTTCGGTCGAGGCTATATCGTCGATAGCCGCCAGACCCGCCCGGCTTTCCACCTGCAGCAGCAGGCAGATTTCGGCATTCGCAGTCGGGAGATAATCGTCGATGCGATTGAACGCGGAGGCACGGGCGAGCGCAGCACCGACGCCGCGCATGCCGTGGGGCGGATAGCGCACGGCCCGGACCAGCGCGCGGGCCTGGTCACCGGTTTCGACCATCGGCACCAGCAGCGTCTGCGCGCCGATATCGAGGAGCTGCTTGATCAGCCAGGCCTCGCCGATCGGCGGACGGATGATCGGATGGCTCTGCGAACCGGCAAGCGCCTGCAACTGCGCCATCATCAGCGGCACGTCATTGGGCGCATGTTCGCCGTCGATCAGCAGCCAGTCGAAACCGGCACCACCGCAGATCTCGGCGGTGTAGGGATTGGCGAGCGCCAGCCAAAGGCCGATCTGCGGCCGTCCTTCGGCAAGTGCCAACTTGAACATATTGCGTGGAGCAGGCATGGGCGCACCCTATTCGAAGTAACAGCTGACGGTTCCCTGCGGCCCGAAATCGGCGACAATGGTGTCGCCGTGGCGGGCCTCGACGGGGCGGATGAAGGAGCCGGCAAGCACGATCTGCCCGGCGTCGATGCGGTCGCCATAGCTGGAAAGCCGGTTGGCGAGCCAGGCGATACCGCGGGCCGGGTGGTTGAGCACCCCGGCACCAAGCCCGGTCTCTTCGACCTCGGCATTGCGCGAGACGATGGCGCCCATCCAGCGCATGTCGACATCCTGCGGGCGCATGGCCCGGCCGCCGATGACGATGCCGGCATTGGCGGCGTTGTCGGAAATCGTGTCGACGATGGTGCGGGCCTTCTTCGTTTCCGGATCGACACGCAGGATGCGCGTATCTAGGATTTCAAGCGCCGGGGTGACGTAGTCCGTGGCGTTGAGCACGTCGAAGACGCTGACATTGGGGCCGGCGAGCGGCGCCTTCATGACGAAGGCGATCTCTGCCTCGATGCGCGGCTGGATGAAGCGGTTCTTCGGGATCATCGCGCCATCCTCGAACATCATGTCGTCGAACAGCACGCCGGAATCGGGGATGTCGATGTTGAGCGCATATTGCATCGCCTTGGAGGTGAGCCCGATCTTCCAGCCGATGACCCGGCGACCCCGCGCGATCTTCTGCTTCACCCAGGCCGCTTGCACGGCATAGGCGTCGTCCATCGTCATGCCGGGATGCTTCAGGGAGAGGAGGTGGGTCTGGACGCGGTTTTTTTCCGCCTCATCCAGCGCCTTTGCCGCATCGGCGATTTCGGTCGTATTCAACATGGATCAGGTCTCGTCGGCGATAGGGTTGCGCAGCACGCCGATGCCATCGGCCTCGACCTCGACGATATCGCCGGGTTTCAGCCAGATCGGTGGGTCAAAACGGGCGCCGGCGCCGGTCGGCGTCCCCGTGACGATGACGTCGCCTGGCGCCAGCGTCGTGAAGGTGGAGACGTAGTTGATGATCTTGCGGAACGAGAAGATCATCCGGCTTGTGCGGTCCTGCTGCCGGACATCGCCATTGACGCGGGTCTCAAGCTTGATGTCGGCGATCTGCGCCTCATTGGTGTAGGGAACCATCCATGGCCCGATCGACCCGGTGCGGTCGAAGTTCTTGCCCTGCGTCACGTTGAACTTGGCGTGCCGCACCCAGTCGCGGATCGTGCCTTCGTTGCAGAGCGACAGCGCGGCGATGTGGTCGAGCGCCGAGGCCTCGGGGATGCGCCGGCCCCCCTTGCCGATGACGATGACGATCTCGCCCTCGTAGTCGAGCTGCGGGCTTTCGGGTGGACGGATCAGTGGTTGCCCGTGACCGGTGAAGGAACGCGGAAAGCGGATGAACAGTGACGGGTTGGAAGGCGCTGCCTGCCCATCCCGATACTCTTCGTTGCGATCGGGGAAATTGACGCCGACGCAGATGATCTTTTCCGGTGCAGGGATCGGGATCTCGAAGCGGATATCGGCGAGTGACAAATCCGGAGCGAGGGCGGAAGCCTCGTCCGCCAGTTTTGTCAGGGCGCCGTCGGCGACGACTTCCCGCAGCGTCGGCCACTTCGAGCCGTAGCGCCGGGATAGGTCGATGATGCCATCTTGGGTGACAAGGCCGTATCCCTGGCCGCCAGCGGCGGCGAAGGTGGCGAATTTCGCAAAGGTCATTTCAATCCTCCGGCCTGGTCAGGCGATGCCGACGGGCAGGCATGTTTGATCTCGTGGATCACTGGTTTGACATTCGCACCGCGATCTCGGTGATGACATCGAACGCGACATCGGCATCCGCCTCCGTCATGTCGAATTGGCCGGCCTGGAAGCGGATGGCGACGCGGCCGTCGACCCGCGTCTGGGTCAGGTAGATTCGGCCATCGTCGTTGATGGCGTTGACGAGTGCGATGTTGTGAGCATCGCTGTCGGCGCCACCGAGATGTCGGAAGGAAAACAGCGAGAAGCGTGGGGCCGTGACGATTTCGAAGTCGTCATTCGCTGCAAGGCGCTCGGCAAGGCGGCTCGCCCAGGCGACATGGTTGCGGATCATCTTCTTCAAGCCGTCCAGCCCGTGGAAGCGCAGCAGGAACCACAGTTTCAATGCGCGGAAGCGTCGGCCGAGCGGGATCGTCCATTCGGAATAGTTGATGATGCCGTCGCGGCCGTGTGTCTTCAGGTATTCCGGCTGGATCGCCAGTGTGCGGACGAGATCATCCGGATTGCGGATGAAGTGCGCGGAGCAGTCGAACTGCGCGCCGAGCCACTTGTGCGGGTTGAAGACGACTGAATCCGCCTCTTCGACACCGGCCCAGAGCGAGCGGAATTCCTCGCAGATCATCGCGGAGCCTGCCCATGCCGCATCGACATGGACATAAAGGCCATGCTTGTGGGCGACCCGCACGACCGCGGCGATATCGTCGCAGGCGCCGGTACTGGTGCCGCCGGTGCAGGCGATCACGCCGGCCGGCAGAAGCCCTGCGGCCTTGTCTCTCAATATTGCCGCTTCGAGCGCCTGCCAATCCATGGACTGCAGCGGCCCAGCCACCGGGATGCGCACGAGGTTTTCCTCGCCGATGCCCGACACCCAGATGGCCCTGTCGATCGAGGTGTGGACCTGGTCCGAGGAGTAGATGCGCAAGGGAGCGTGCGCGCTGAGGCCTTGTTTGTTGCCCTTCCAGTTCAAGGCGCGCTCGCGCATGACAAGCACTGCGGAAAGCGTGGCGGAGGAGGCCGAGTCCTGGATGACGCCGGAAAAGCCGTCGGGCAGGCCGATTGCCTGGCGCAGCCAATCGAGAACCCTGGTTTCAAGCTCGGTTGCCGCCGGCGAGGTCTGCCACAGCATGCATTGGGCGGCCATTGCCGTCACCAGATACTCGGCGATGACGGAGACGGGCGCAGCGTTGGCGGGGAAATAGGCGAAGAAACGCGGGTGCTGCCAGTGGGTCATTCCCGGCAGGATGATCGTCTCGAAATCCTCGAAGATCGCCTGCATGTCCTCGCCGGTCTGGGGCGGCTTGGTGGGGAGCTGTGCGGCGATCGCGCCGGGTGCCGTCTGGGCACGAACCGGGCGGTCGCGCAACGACGCCCTATAGGCCGATCCCCATTCCGCAGCCTTCTGCGACCACTCCCCGAAAGTCTTCTCGTCCATTCCGTTCCTCCCCTTGTGCCGATGGCTGCCAGATCTCTTGTGCCGGCACCCAGCCTTTCATGCCCCGATTTACGGGGCGATGATAGGTTGCGCCTTCAATGCCGATTCCACCGTCTCGGCGCCGGCAAACTGGCTGCCTTCCTCGAACCAGGAGCGTGGCGCCGGCGCGCCCCAAAGCGTCTGGCGCTGCGGGTCCTTGAGATCCCATTTGATTGGTTCGAGATCAGGATCGACCGTCTGGTAATCCGAGCAATAGATCTCGATGCGATGGCCATCCGGGTCGCGGACATAGAGGAAGAAGGCATTGGAGATGCCGTGGCGGCCAGGGCCGCGCTCGATATTGGCGAGCCAGCCAGAGGTCGACATCAGGTCGAGCAGGTCGATGATGTTGAGTGGCGTCGGCACCCAGAAGGCCGTGTGGTGCAGTCGCGGCCCGCGACCGTTGGTAAAGGCGATGTCGTGCACGCCGCCCTTGCGGTGGGTCCAGGCGGCCCAGAGACGGCCGGTCTCTTCGTCGGCCGTATACTCGGTCACCCGGAAGCCGATTTCGTTGTAGAAGGCGACGGCGTCATCGACATTGGGCGAGAAGCAGTTGAAGTGGTCGATGCGCAACGGCTTCACGCCGCGATAAAGCGCATATTTCTGGTGGATCGGCGGCAGGCGGTCCATTTTCGAATAGAATTCGAGCGGGATGCCTTGGGGATCGCGGGTGCGGAAGGTGCGCGACTGGTAGGGACGCTCGATCCATTCGACCGGCAACGCCTTCTGCTTGAAGAAATGCGCCGCCTTGTCGAGGTCCTCATCGCCGAAAACCTTGAAACCGAGATCGCGGGCCTCGGCTGTCGTCGCCTTCTTCAGCACGATGCAGTGATGGCCGCGTTCTTCCATCGCACGCAGATAGATCGTGTCGGTGGTCTCGTCGGTCACTTGCAGGCCGAGCACGTCGACATAGAAGGCGCGCGACTTGGCGAGATCGGTGACGGCGAGTTCGACATGGCTCAGGCGCACGATGTTGAAGGGCGGATGAAGGTTCGGTTTCGGTAAGGGCATTGTTGTCTCCTCCAGATTATGGGCGGCGCGGTTCTATCTCGCGCTCAGCCGCCGAGCTTGGCGATCGCATGGGCCGAGCTGGCAAACGCGATGTTCTTGGTTTCCATGTAGAAGTCGAACGACCAGTCGCCGCCGTCGCGTCCGATGCCGGAGCTCTTGACGCCGCCGAAGGGTGTCGGCAGGTGACGGACGTTCTCCGAATTGACCCAGATCATCCCGGCTTCGAGGTGGTCGGTGAAGCGGAAGGCACGCGTGACGTCGGAGGTCCAGAGGTAGCCGGTCAAGCCGTATTGAACGTCGTTTGCGAGGGCCAGCGCCTCGGCCTCGTCCTTGAAGGGAATGGCGGTCAGGACCGGGCCAAAAATTTCCTCCTGAGCGATGCGCATGGCATTGTTGGCGCCAGTAAACAGCGTCGGCTGGACGTAGCATCCGCCGCCGGGACCCTCGAATTTGGAGCCGCCGGCGGCAACCGTCGCCCCTTCCTTCTGGCCGATGTCGATGTACTCCAGCACCTTCTTTTCGTGCTCCGGATGGATCAGCGGACCGACGACGGTCTCAGGATCGAGCGGATGGCCGATCTTGATGCGTTTGGCCTTTTCGGCCACCAACGTGGTGAAGTGGTCGTAGATGCTCTGTTCCACCAAGAGGCGGGAGGAAGAGGTGCAGCGCTCGCCGTTCAGCGAATAGATCATGAAGACCGCCGCGTCGGCAGCCCGTTCCAGATCGGCGTCGGCAAAGACGACGACCGGGTTCTTGCCGCCGAGTTCGAAATGCACCCGCTTCAGCGTATCGGCGCCTTGCTTCATGATCAGCGACCCGGTGCGGCTCTCGCCGACAAAGCCGATGGCCTTGATCGCGGGATGCTCGGTCAGCGCCTTGCCTGCGTCCTCGCCAAAGCCGTTGACGAGGTTCCAGACGCCCTTGGGAAGGCCAGCGTCCTCGGCGATCTCGACGAGCAGGCGCGCCGTCAGCGGCGAGAATTCGGCCGGCTTGTGCACGATGGTGCAGCCGGCCGCAAGCGCCGGCGCGATCTTCCATGTCGACAGCATGAACGGCGTGTTCCACGGCGTGATGATGCCAACCGGGCCGATCGGCACGCGCGTGGTCATGTTGATCTGGTCGGTCGCGCGGAGCATTTTGCCGTCACGAGCCTCCGGCGCACGGTCGGCGAAGAAGCGAAAGTTCTCCGCGCCGCGCAGGGCTGCCTTGGCCATGAACTTCAGCGACTGTCCCGTGTCCATGCACTCGACAAAGGCGATTTCTTCTGCGCGTGCAACGATGGCGTCGGCGATCTTGTGCAGGAGCTTCTTGCGCGCGTCGCCCGGCATTGCGGCCCAGGCCGGGAAAGCTTCCTTGGCGGCGCGGGCGGCGCGATCGATATCGGCTGCCTTGCCGCGCGAGACGGTTGCAAGCGTCTTCAGATCGACCGGCGAGATCGTCTCGAAGCTGTCGCCGTCGATTGCCGGCACGGCTTCGCCATTGATATGGTTCAAGACGCCGTGCGTGCGGAAGCGGGCGAGATAGGCTTCCGCCTTCGTGAGGTTCTCGTCGAGTTTGGACATGTCATTCTCCAGTCGTGGTGCGCTGCCGTTCAAGCGGGCGCAGAAACGTTGTGCCGACTTCCGTCGGTGTCAGTTGCCCTTCGGGCGGAGTCGTGGATGGATCGCGTTCTTCTTCCAGCTGAGGTCCGGATCGATCTCACGGACCTCGAGGCTGAGTGCGAAATGGGGCGTGACGAAAAGGCTGGCGAGCTCCTGTGTGACCGCCTCGAAAATGGCTGTCCCGGTCGCCTTTTTTTCCGCATCGGAGCGACCGTGTCCGATGCGGAAGGCCATGTCGATGAAGCCGTTCTCAGGCAAGAGATCGGCAACCGCATAGTCGGCGCAGCGGATCGTGCGCACGCGGATGGCGCCGATTTCGAAGAGGCCAGTGTCGAGGATGGTCTTGTGGATCGTGCGGCACAGACGGTCGAAGTCGACACGCGCGTCGAGATTGGCGGAATATTCGATCGTGAAGTGCGGCATTTTCGGTCCTCAGGTCACCGAGCTATTATTTAACATGTTAACAATAAGGCATGCGCTGTCAAGCGGCTTTCGCGCCGGTCGGGTTTCCGACGGCAATTGCAGAAAGCAAAAAAATCGCCCATAGATCGGGCATGAGCCGTGCGAAAACCCCTACCGAGCTTGGGCCCGACGCCCTTCTTCCCCACAATACGCGTCGATCTTTGCCGATCGCGCTTCTGCGTGCGCGCGAAGCGGTGATGGGGCATTTCCGGCCGATGCTGGCACGTCACGAAATCACCGAGCAACAATGGCGCGTCATCCGGATTCTGGCCGAATCCGGCAAGGTCGACGCGTCCGAGATGGCCGACAAAGCCTTCATCCTGGCGCCGAGCCTGACGCGGATCATCCGCTCCCTCGAGGAACGCGGACTGATCACCAAACACAAGGACGCCGATGACGGGCGCCGCGTGCTGCTCGAGATCGCGCCTGCCGGCATGCGTGTCATTGCCGATGTCGGCCCGGAAAGCCGGGCGATCTACGACCAGCTCGAAACGCGTTATGGTCGTGAACGCGTCGAGGTGCTGCTCGACATGCTGGACGAACTCGCAACGCTCGGCGACTGAGCGGTCGCAGGCAGACGTCATGCTAAGGCCGGCAACGCTTGCGCCAACTGCAGCGCGTCATCGGCGTAGCGACGCACGCGGGTCCGAGCGCCGGTAAGTTCCGGCCGCTCGGCAAACCAGCCGATATAGGTCAGGCAACGAAGCGTCGTGAAGATCGGCAGCGTCGAGAGGCTGACATCGGTGAGCGGCCGCCTGCTCCGGTATCCAGAGATCAATGACCTTTCGATCGCCTCGTAATTTGGCTCGTTTCGGTTTTTCAGAAGCGCCGTGGCGATATCGAACAGGCGAAAGCCGAAGCCCGCATCGTCGAAATCGATGAACGCCACGCCGTCGCCCTGAACCAGCACGTTCTCGCGCACGAGGTCGGCATGGATCAGGCCGTAGTCGAGTTCGTTGTCCGACATCGCATCGAAGATGCGTCGGAGTTGGGTGCGCAGATCGCACAGACCAAGCTTCTGTTCGTTGGACAGGCCATCGCAGTCCCAGAAGCGGCCCCAGACCGGCCTGTCGCCAAGCAGTCCCTCGACGTCCCACGCTGTGCGCTTGAAGCCTGATGGCATCGACCACCGATCGGCAAGATCGTGCATGTCGGCCATCATGACGCCGAGCGCATAAAAAATCGCGATCTGCCGCTCGCCGCTATAGGCGAGCGGAACGCCGCTTTCGCCAAGAGGCGCGCCAGGCATCCAGCTGACGATGTCGGCATGCTGGCCAGCAAAAGTATCCGTGGGCTCGAGACTGACGAGAAGGTGGCCCCCCGGGGTTGCAACGGCGCTCGGCACGGCAAGGCCACTCTCGCGCAGCGCCGTCATCCACTGTAGTTCCGAGCGCAGCGCGGCTTCCTCATGATAACCGGGACGATGGAGCCTGAGCGCTGCCGGTTCACCATCGGCAAGCGTGATCCGGAAGACGGCGTTCTCCCGGTATTTCAGCAATGTCGGCTGGGCGTTCTCAAGTTCCCAGTGGGTGGCGGCCTCATGCGCTCGCGCTGCAAGGGCATCGAGCAGAGGTTGTGGCAGATGCTCGGCCATGGACTGCTCACAAGCCCGACAGGACGTCGTCGAGGGTCGACATCATCAGGTCGGCATTCTCCCTGGAAAACGGCATGGGCGGGCGGATCTTGGTCGCGCATTGGTGAATGCCGAGCTTGCCCATAAGCACGCCGCGTTCGCGCATGTCGTTGACGACCTTGGTGGCGAGATCGACGGCCGGGGTCTTCTTCTCCCGGTCGAGCACGAGTTCCGCTCCGAAGAACAGGCCGCTGCCCCTGATGTCGCCGATGATGGCGTGCTTGTGCCTGAGCCGGTCGATGCCGGCCTTGGCGTAAGCGCCGACCTCGCGGGCGTTGTCGATCAGCTTCTCGTCGTCGATCACGTCGAGCACGGCCATCGCCGCTGCGCAGGAGACCGGGTTGCCGCCGAAGGTGTTGAAGTAGCGGAACGCCTTGCGAAACGCATTCAACGTATCGCTGCCGGCAACGACGCCGCCAATCGGATGGCCGTTGCCCATCGGCTTGCCCAAGGTGACGATGTCGGGGACGATGCCGGCCCTCTGGTGACCCCACATGTGGCCGCCGGTGCGGCCGAAACCTGGCTGCACCTCATCGGCAATTATCACCCCGCCGGCCTTGCGCACTGCGGCAACCGTCTTGTCGAGGAAGCCCGACGGCAGATCGGGAAAGCCTTCATTGGCGAAGAACGGATCGATGATCAAAGCGGAGAAGCCAAAGGGGCTCTCCCGCAGATCGGCGATTGCCTTCTCCACCTCGGCGGCAAACGCCGCCGAAAAGGCTTCGCCCGGCACGCCACCGAGCGGCCGGTAGCTGTCGGGCGCCGGAATGTGGCGCACATGGCCGCCGAAGCCACCGACCGGCGGCATGCGGGTGGACAGCTGTGAAACAGCAGTGGTGTTGCCGTGATAGGTGTGATCGGTGGCGATGACCCCGGTCTTGCCGGTCACCGCCTGGGTCATGCGCAAGGCGATGTCGTTGGCCTCGCTGCCGGTGCAGGTGAGGATCGCCGTGTCGAGGCTGCGGTCGAACGTCGCCGTCAGCCGCTCGACATAGTCGAGAATCCCCTCATGCAGATAGCGCGTGTGGGTATTGAGCGTCGACGCCTGCCGGGAGATCGCCTCGACCACGCGCGGATGGCAATGGCCGACATGCGGCACGTTGTTGTAGCAGTCGAGATAGCGTTTGCCGTCGGCATCAAAGAGCCATACGCCTTCGCCCCTGATGATATGGACCGGGTCGCTGTAAAAGAGCGACATGTTCTTGCCGAGTAACCGTTCGCGGCGTTCCTTGAGCGCTGCCGTATCGCTCATGTCACTTGCCCTCGGTAGCGCTTAGGCCCGCATCGAGAGCCGCAAGAATGCGCGTCACATCCTCAGCGGTAATGACGAGTGGCGGCGACAGGATCACATTCGGGCCGGATGTGCGGACCATGACTCCGGCCTCGTAGGCCGCGTCCTGCACTTTCTGGACCACGTCCTTGGCGGCTGGCGATTTCTTCTCGCGATCCGACACCAGTTCAAGCGCGCACATCAAGCCTTTGCCGCGGACATCGCCGATAAGCTCGTGTTTGACGTGCAACGCCTGCAGACCGGCCATCAGTTCTTCGCCGCGTGCGCCGGCATTCGTCGCAACATCGAGGCGTTTGGTTTCCTTGAGTGCGGCAAGAGCCGCGGCGGCCCCGACCGGATGGCCGGAATAGGTGTAGCCATGGCCGATCGAGCCGGCAGCCGTCTTGTTGGTTTCGAAGGCTTCGGCCACCTTGTCGGAGATCATCACCGCACCGAAGGGATAATAGCCGTTGGTGATGGCCTTTGCCGTCGACATCAGGTCCGGCTTGACGCCCCAGAGACGCGAGCCGGTCCAGGCGCCGGTGCGGCCGAAGGCGGTGATCACCTCATCGGCGATCAGCAGAATGCCGTGGCGGTCGCAGATCTCGCGCATTAGCGGCATGAAGGTCTCGTGCGGTACGATCACGCCGCCGGCGCCGAGCACCGGCTCCATGATCAGGGCCGCGATGGTATCGGCACCCTGGAAAGCGATCTCGTCTTCGAAAAGGCGGGCAATGCCCTTGGCGATCTCGGTGCCATCGGTGGTCGCAAACGGGTTGCGGTAGGTATAAGGGGCGGGCAGGTGATAGACGCCCGGCAGCAACGGCTCGTAGTTGCGGCGGAAATTGGCGTTGCCGTTGACCGAGGCGCCACCGAAATGCGTACCGTGATAGCCCTTCTTCAGCGCCACGAATTTCGTGCGTTCCGGCTGGCCGTTGAGCTTGTGGTACTGGCGCGCGAGGCGAAGGCAGGTCTCGACCGAATCCGAGCCACCCGAAGTGAAGAACGAGCGGCTGAGACCATCCGCCTTGAACCACTCGGCAAGTTCATAGGAGAGCTCGATCAGCGGCGAATTGGTGGTGCCGCGGAAGGTCGAATAATAGGGCAGCTCGTCGAGCTGGTCACGGATCGCCTTCTTCACCGGTTCGCAGGAATAGCCGAGATTGACGTTCCACAAGCCCCCGACCGCATCGAGCACCGTCTTGCCGTGGATGTCGACGATCTCCACGCCTTCGCCGGCATTGATGATGCGCGGCGGCGTCGCGTGCATTTCGGCCGGGTGGGCCATCGGGTGCCACAGGTGGCGAGCGTTGTTCTCGATGAGAAAGTTGGTTTCGCGCATGTCTTGCTCCTGGTCAGTTCAAATGCCGAGCATCCGAAGGGCTCTGGCGTAGCTTTCTGCGGGTCTGGTGACATCGAAGTGCACATTGGGCAGGGAAACGGCCTCCGCGCCCTCGATGTTCTTCTTCTGGTCGTCGACGAAGACGCAGGCCTCCCGCGGCAGGCCGAGTTCGGCGAGAACGCGTTCGTAGGCCCGTGGGTCCGGCTTCAGGATGCCGGTGTAGGTGGCATCGACGATGACGTCGAAAAGCTCGATCAGCGGAAAGCATTTGCGGAATTCCACGCCGTAGAAAAGATCGAGTTCGTTGGAAAGAATGGCGAGCCTGATGCCGGCTTCCTTGGCCTGCAGGATCGCGTCGCGCGCTTCCGGACGCAGCACCAGCTCCGGCTCGGCGCCGCGGGCGCGCTGGACGAAGGTCTTCATATCGCTCCAGTCTTCGCCGACAAGACGGCCGACTTCGCGGGTGCGCTCCATCCAATAGTCGCGCTCGGTGATCTCACGCCTTTGCATCGACACCCAGAGCGGATCGGTCGCCGTGTCGAACGGACCGAGCCAGGTCAGGCTGCCAGGCGAAAGGCCGAGCGCCCGCTCGGTGACATCATGGGTTTCAAACAGCGTGCGGGTGACGACGCCGCCGAAGTCGAGGACGAGGGCGCGGTTGGTCACGGGCGGCCTTCCGGGATCACGCCGCGGGCGATCCAGTCGTCGAAGATGGCAAGCGCCATGGCGGAGAACTCCGGTGCATTGATGTGGCTGTCGATTTCGTGAAGGTGGACGGAGGAGGGCACGGCGCGGCGCATCTCGTCGATGAACGCGTCGAGCGCCTCCGGTTCGTGCAGCGGTTCGCCCAGTTGGTCCCACTCCTGAATGCCCTTGAGCGGCAGGATAAAGGCGACCTCCGCGCTGGTATCGGCGAGTTTGCCGCCGATGATGCGGGCTATCTCGCGCCGACCTTCGGGCGATGTGGTCACCGAACCGAGCAGCCGGTTGTGGGCGTGATAGGGGCGGTCCGCAAAAACGGCGGGCAGCGCCTGCCATGCGGGCAGGTCGACCATGTCGACCGCTCCGGGTGCTACAAGCTGCGGGATCCCGGCGCGGCCGGCATTTTCCAGCCGATCCGGTCCGGAGGTGACGACGGTGCCGTGGTGATGGTTGCTGACCTCCTGGATGCAGAAGTCGAAGACGGCGGTAAAGCCGTTCTGCGCGGCAATCGCCTCGAAGGCGCGGCCGCCCATGCCGGTCGCGTGAAACACCGCGACGTCATAGCCGCGCCGCTCCAGTTCGGGCTTCAGGTACTTCATGTATTTGAGGCAGCTCGATCCGAGCGAGGTCATCCCGATCAGTGGGCGATCCTTGTCCGGCCTGGTGCCGAAACGGGCCGCTCCGACCACGGCGCCGCAGGCCTGCGACAGCACCGACCGGCAAATGCCGTTTAGGCCGTATAGTCCGCCCGCCCAAAGGATCATCATCAGATCGGGCGCGATGCGCTCCGGCGGCAGCAGGTGCGAATAGGCAATGGTCGAGACGACGAATTTCGGCACGCCGAGCGGCAGGGATGCTGCGACATCGAGTGCAAGATCGGTGCCCATCGAGCCGCCGAGAATGATGACGCCATCGGCCTGGCCCGCATCATAGAGGCTGCGGGTCAGAGCGGCCGCACCCTTGGCCATCAACTCCATCGCGCTGTTTTCGTCGCCGCTTGCGGCGATCGCCACGATCGACGTGCCGGCCGCTTCGGCAATATCGTGACGTGAATATTCCGGTGCATAGGGCGGATCACCGAGAACGCTGACGTCGATCATCACCGGCAGGCCACCGGCCTCGCGGATGACGGATGCCATGAATTGAAGCTCTTCGCATTTGGTGTCGCCCGTTCCGACGACGAGGATGTTGGGCAGACGGTTCATTGCATTCATCAGCCGGCCCTCCTTGCCAGCGGATTGGCAGTCGCCTGCTCCAACCCAAAGAATTTCTCGGAAATGCGTTTGGCGATCGCCGCCGTCACCGGCCCGAGTTCCGCGATCGTGTCGGCATTTGCGCGCACCTCCGGTGCAGCAACGGCGATCGCGCCGATCGGTACGCTGTTTGGCGCGCGGATCGGCGCGGCAACGCTGATGACGCCGCTCTCCAAGCCCTGCTGGCTGATCGAATAGCCGCGATGGGCGGTCTCCGTCAGCAGCCGGCGCAGTTCGGTTTTCGAGGTGATCGTGTGTTCGGTGAAGGCTTCGAGTGGTGCCGACAGGACATCCTCGACCTGCCTTTGCGGGCAGAAGGCGAGGAAGGCGTGGCCTGAGGCCGTTGCATGGAGGGGCAGCGGGCTGCCGACATCGACGATGACCCGATGGGCGCGCGGCGAGTCTTCCACGTGAACGGTCGAAAGCCGGCCTGCGACAAATTCCGAGAGATGCACGGTCTCGCCCGATGTGTTGGCAAGCTCTTTTACAAAGGGAATGGCGAGCGTGAGAAAGGGAAACCGTGCTTCCCTGATGCGGGCAAGCCGGACCGGCGCGCCGCCGATACGATAGCGTTTGGTGTCTGGATCCTGTTCGACGAAACCATGTCTTTCAAGCTCGACGAGAAAGCGTCGCGCCGTCGCCTTGTCGAGCGCGCAGTGCCTGGCGATGTCGCTCAAACCCGCTTCCCTGTCGAGGCGCGAGATCGCGTCCAAAAGGGCCAGTGCCTTTCCGATTGTGCTCATCCAATCTTCCTTCGTCGAGCGCCGCCGCCAGTGATCCCGATGCCTGTTCCCTTGATTTTCAGGCGGTTGCGCCATCCGTATCGCGTTTTTAGTCGGCAGAGATACTTAACATGCGAAATAACTTGACAGGTCGCCGTGTCATTTGCAAGTCTATATTTGAAGCAACGGTTTGAATATTGAACCGATTATTGCGCGGGACCAAGAACAAAAAACAACATGGTCTGCAGCAGCTTCGCGGAGGATGCCTTTGGAGAGATGGACCTGAGGCAAAGGCAAATAGTGCCAAGAAAAGGGGAGCTAAGAAGCTATGGACAATCAATCGTCGCCCGCAACCGGCGCCAACCAGCTGCGCAAGAATGCGCTCGGGGTCGGTGCCGTCACATTTCTCGTGGTATCGGCCGCAGCGCCGCTGACGGCGGTTGCCGGCGGTGTGCCGCTGGCCATGCTGCTCGGTAACGGCGCCGGTATCCCCGGCACGTTTCTGCTCGTCACGCTGATCCTATTGATGTTCTCGATCGGCTATGTCGCCATGGCGCGGCATATCCGCAACGCCGGCGCCTTCTATGCCTATACCGCCCAAGGGTTGGGCGGGTTGATGGGAGGTGCTGCCGCGATGATCGCGATCCTTGCCTATAACGCTATGCAGATCGGCGTCTTCGGCCTGTTCGGTGCCGCAACCGCCGGCCTCTTTGCCGGGCTTGGTATCGACCTGCCGTGGTGGGTCTGGACCTTCATCGGCATCGGTATCGTCGGCGTTCTCGGCTATCGCCGAGTCGACCTGTCGGCGAAGGTGCTGACCGTGCTGGTCATTCTCGAATATCTGGTCGTGCTTGTCATTGACGTCGCGATCATCGCCAAGGGCGGTGACAGCGGCCTGACGATGACGTCTTTCACGCCTTCGGCCCTGCTGTCAGGCTCGCCGGCAATCGGCATCCTGTTCTGCTTTGCCGCCTTCATCGGCTTCGAGGCGACGACGATCTACAGCGAGGAAGCCCGCGAACCGCACCGGACCGTGCCGCGCGCGACCTATATCTCCGTGCTGATCATCGGCGTCTTCTACATGCTGACCTCCTGGCTGATGGTGAATGCGGTCGGCTCCGACAAGCTGGTGCCGGAACTGCAGGGTCTGGCCGACCCGACGACCTTCCTCTTCGGTCTCGCCGAGCGCTATGCCGGCGGCTGGCTGCCGCCGATCATGAACGTACTCTTCGTCACCAGCCTGTTTGCCGGTGTGCTCGCGTTCCACAACGGTGTCGCCCGCTACCTCTACGTCGCCGGTCGCGAGCGCCTGTTGCCGGCCTCAATCGGCGTAACCCATCCGGTCTATCATAGCCCGCATGCGGGCTCGGTCATCCAGACGATCACGGCCGTGCTCGTCGTCGCGCTGTTTGCCGCAACCGGGCAGGATCCGGTGCTGGCGCTGTTCTCGTGGCTGACCAATGTCGGTACGCTCGCAGTCATGGTGCTGATGGCCTTTACCGCCTTCGCCATCGTCGCCTTTTTCAACCGCAATCCGGGTCTGGAATCGAATACGCTCGTGACCAAGATCATCCCGGTGATCACCGGTCTGATCCTGATCGCGGTGATCATCGCCATTGCGATCAACTTCGGCGATCTTGCCGGCGCCACCGGTTTGCTTGCAGTCTTCCTGCCCGGACTTGTCGTCATTGCCGGCGTGATCGGCCTCATCCTGGCAGCGATGCTGAAATCGGGCCGCCCGCTCGAATTCGCCCGGCTTGGCGCCGGCCAGGAGATCTGATCCGATAGGGGCGGCCGAAAAATCGGCCGCTCTTCCGCCTGACACATGGAATGGGACACATGCAGGACAAAATCGACCAGTTGCGCCGCGACGTGGTGCCGCCGCAAAAACTCTTCATCGGCGGCGTCTGGCGCGACGCTACGTCCGGCGGGACGCTTGACGTCATCTCGCCGATTGATGGGACGCGACTGACGACGATCGCCGATGCCGGCATCGACGACGTCGATGCCGCCGCGCTGGCCGCCCGCGCGGCCTTCGAGAAGGGCGCCTGGTCGAGGGCCGCACCCGCCGAGCGCAAAAAAGTGCTGCTGCGCGTCGCCGAACTCATCGAGAAAAGCGCTCTCGAGCTTGCCGTTCTTGGCGTGCGGGACAATGGCACCGAGATTTCGATGGCGCTGAAGGCGGAGCCCGGCAGCGCTGCCGGCACCTTCCGCTACTATGCCGAAGCGATCGACAAGGTCTATGGCGAGATCGCACCGACCGCGGGCAATGTCCTCGGCCTCATCCATCGCGAGCCGGTCGGCGTCATCGCCGCCATCGTGCCCTGGAATTTTCCGCTGATGATCGGCGCCTGGAAGATCGCGCCGGCGCTTGCCGCGGGCAATTCGGTGATCCTGAAGCCGGCAGAGGGCGCGTCGCTGACGCTGCTGCGGCTCGCGGAGCTCTGCGCAGAGGCTGGCTTGCCCGAAGGTGTGTTGAACGTCGTCACTGGCCGGGGGGCAATCACCGGCGAGGCAATCGGCCTCCATGCGGATATCGATGTGCTGGCATTCACCGGCTCGGGCGGCGTCGGTCGGCGGCTGCTGGAGTATTCGGCGCGCTCCAACCTCAAGCGCGTCTATCTGGAGCTCGGCGGCAAGTCGCCCAACATCGTCTTTGCCGATGCGCCCGATCTCGATCAGGCGGCCAAGGTTTCGGCCTATGGCATCTTCCGCAACTCCGGCCAGGTCTGCGTTGCCGGCTCGCGGCTGCTGGTCGAGCGGTCGATCCACGAAGCCTTCGCCGAGAAAGTGGCCACAATCGCGGCAACCATGAAGGTGGGAGATCCTCTGCTGTTGTCGACGGAAGCCGGCGCCATCTCCAGCGAAATCCAGCTTGAGAAGAACCTCGGCTTCGCCGAGCAGGCGGTGGGCGAGGGCGCACGCTTAAGGACCGGCGGAGAACGCATCCTCGAAGAGACCGGCGGCTTCTACATGCAGCCGACGATCTTCGACGTCGAGCCGGGCATGACGCTTGCGAGAGAAGAGGTCTTCGGCCCGATCCTGTCGATCATCCCCTTTGAAGACGAGGCCGATGCGCTCCGCATCGCCAACGGCACCGAGTACGGGCTTGCATCGGCAGTCTGGACCGCGAACCTGTCGCGGGCGCACCGCATGGTGCGCTCCATCCGGGCGGGCGTCGTGCATGTCAACACCTATGGCGGCGCCGACAACACCGTGCCGCTCGGCGGCGTCAAGCAGTCCGGCAACGGTAACGACAAGTCGCTGCATGCGCTCGAAAAGTACACCGACCTCAAGACCGCCTGGATCCAGCTCTGATCGACCCGCGCGGCGGCTGCGATATGGTGCTACCCGAAGGCGAGTTCCAGGTTTTGTCGATCTCGTGCGACCACATGGCATCTGGTCTCGAAACCCTCGCCGGCAACGACCAGCACGAGTTCCGGCGGAATGCCGGCGGAGTTCGAAACCGTGACCGTCGCACCATCGGGACCAAGTGACCTAATCGTGCAACCGACCTTTGAGCGACGGTCATCGTAAAGGATGGCACCGGCTTTCAGGACGCTTTGACGGGGGCCGGCCTGACGACCAGCTTCCCACTCGACACAGCGGTTTCGGCCGGCGGATTTGGCGAGGTACATTGCTGCGTCTGCCTGCGCGAGTAATGTCGCGCTATCCCTGGTGTTGGCCGACAGTGCCGAAATGCCGAAACTGGCGGTGACAGCAAGTGGGCCAAAGTCACCATGGATTGCCTGGGCGGCAATCGCCCCTCGCAGCTTTTCCGCGGCAGCCAGAGCGCCTTTGGCGTCAACGTGCGGCAGCATGACGGCGAATTCCTCGCCACCAAGCCGTCCGAACAGGTCACTTGCCCGCAGACTGGACTGGCAGGCGGAGGCAACAGCCTTCAAGACCTCGTCACCGGCAGAGTGTCCATAGGTATCGTTGACGCGCTTGAAGTGATCGACATCAAGGACGATGCACGAAAGGGCGTGTCCATGCCGGATCGCCAGCGAAATCAGCTTGTCCGCCTCTTCGCGGAAGGCGCGTCGCGTGAGGGTGCCGGTTAATCCGTCCGTCGCAGCTGAGTGGAGCAACTCGATCCGGTCCATCGCCACCCCTGCCAGCTCGGTCAGAACGTCAAGTTCCCTGTCGGCAAAAGCTCGTGGGGTGCGATCGATCGCGCACACGGTTCCGATTGTGTGTCCGTCCCTCGTCTTCAGGGGAACGCCAGCGTAAAACCGAATATGCTCCTCGCCTGTCACGGCCGGATGCTGTGAAAAACGCGGGTCTTTCGTGGTGTCGTGCACAATAACGGGCTTTTCGGAAGCGACCACATATTGGCAGAATGTGTCTTCGCGCGGCATTTCCTCTGCCGAAAGCCCAGAGCAGGCCATGTACCATTGCCGATGGGCGTCCATCAGGGAAACGATCCCGATGTCGATTGAAAAGACGTTCTTGATGAGCCGCACGACGCGTTCAATGCCGTGATCCCTCGGTGCTTCAAGGAGATCGAGTTGTCCGAGGGCGGCGAGGCGATCAGATTCCCTGCCTCCAACGTCCGTCGTCGATCGTCCGGTTGGCTCGACCACCGCCATTCCGATTTCCTTTCTCATTCCGCGCCAGGCAAATAGACGCGTTTCGGGAAAAAGCAAAAGGCGCCAATCCGCATGTGCCTGTCGATTGCGACGGCTCTGCGGCAATGCGGCCTGCGATGAGGCCGTGTTGAACGATCACAGGCGATCCGAGTTCAAAAGGTGCCGCGAGACGCGTGCACACGCCAACGGTCAACTGGGTCGCTCGCCTACCCGCCGAAACTTCCGAGCTGTGTCGGCACGTGCACGTAGTTGCGGTCGAAGTAGAGAAGCGCATTGCCGTCGCTGCGCGACCGGATACCGACGACACGGCCGATCAGGATATGGTGGGTGCCGAGCAATCGTGCCTCCGCGAGCTCGCAGTCGAGTGAGACGATCGCATCCTTCACGGCCAGACTTCCCGATGTCATCTCGACCCAGTCGGCGGCGGCGTAGCGCTCCGTCATGTCCTTGGTGGCGCCGGCAAAATGCCCGGCAAGCTCTGTATGGTCGTGGCTGAGCACGTTGACGCAGAAGCGGCGGTTATCGATGAACAGGCCGCATTGCGTCGAGTTGCGGTTCATGCATACGAGCAGGCTCGGCGGGTCGTCGGTCACCGAGCACATCGCCGTTGCCGTGAACCCGCCGCGTCCGGCGGGTCCGTTGGTGGTGACGACGTTGACGGGCGCGCAGACCCGCGCCATCGCGTTGCGGAATTCGGTCTTCGAGACAGCCGTTTCCATGCCGGTCACCTCACTCGGCCGCATTGCGGATCGGCGCCTCGGCGCCCAGCGGCGGCAGCCAGGTGTCGCCCGTCCAGCCGTGCTGGTCGTAGTCGCTCATGCAGGTATCGACGAGCGCTTCCATTTCCTTCAGCCGTCCGCCGCGCTCGGCGCCTTTCAGTACCTGCAGGCGTACTTCTTCCGGCGCGCCGGCATAGTTGAGTTCGTAGAGCGCATGCCGCCCGCCAAACTCGGTGCCGGTCGCGTCCCACAGCAGCTTCATGATCTTGATGCGTTCGATGTGACCCATGTCGTTGGAGCCGCGCACATATTGCGCGAGGTAGCGGTCGATCTCGCCGTTGCCGAAATCCTTGGCCGAGGATGGCAGGTAGATGAGGCCCGAAGCGACGACCCGGCGAATGGTGTCGACCACCCGGGGATAGGCTTCCGACATGAAGGTCCGGTAGGAGAGGGCGGCTTCCAGATTGGGCAGCACGGCGCCGTCCGCCCAGGGAATGGGATTATAGGCCATGGCGTTGGAGAAGCTCCAGAACATGTGCCGGAGCGCGATGACTTCGCCGAGTGCCGCCTGGTTGCCGCGGAAGGCATCGCCGCCGGTGGCGCGCAGCGCCTTGGCCAGCAGGCCGGCGAGGAAGTCGAGCTTGACGGCAAAGCGGGTGCAGCCCTGGAAGCAGTAGCCGTGCATGAAGCCCGATGCCGGATGAAACGACAGGATCTTGGCGGCATCGCGCAGCACAAGCACGTCTTCCCAGGGCACGAAGACATTGTCGAGCACGAGAATGGCATCGTTCTCGTCGAAGCGCGACGACAGGGGGTAGTCGAAGGGGTGGCCGACGGTATTGGCCGTCTGCTCGTAGGAAACGCGGCAGAACATCTTGATACCAGGCGCATTCATCGGGACGATGAACATCACCGAGAGCGACGGATCCTCGGTCACGGTCGCCGAGCTCTGCGCCAGGAAGTTGTAGTGGGTGAGGGCCGATGAGGTTGCGACCACCTTGGCGCCGGAGACATAGATGCCCGCGTCCGTTTCCTTGGTGATGTGGACGAACACGTCCTTGACCGCATCGGCGGGCTTGTGCCGGTCGATCGGCGGGTTGACGATCGCGTGGTTCATGAACAGCGCCGCCTCCTGGGCTCTGCTGTGCCAGGCGAGCGCATTGTCCTTGAACGGGCCGTACCACGATGCATTGGCGCCGAGCGTGTTCATCAGCGCCGCCTTGTAGTCGGCCGTGCGCCCCATCCAGCCATAGGACATGCGCGCCCATTCGGCGATGGCGCCCTGCTGGGCGACGAGGTCGGCGGACGAGCGGGCGACACGGAAGTACTTGTGGGTGTAACCGCCGGAGCCGGTGTCGGTCGGAGCGGTCAGGGCATCCTTCTTGGTGGGATCGTGCAATGCATCGTAGAGCCTCGCCAGCGATCGCGCGGAGTTGCGCATGGCCGGATGCGTCGTCACATCCTGAATGCGCTCGCCGTTGATGTAGACCTCGCGACCGTCACGCAGGCTTTCGAGGTATTCGGTCCCGGTAAACGGGCGCGCCTTGTCGGCGCGAAAGTCTTCAGCTCTCATGGTTCTCCTCCTTGAGTTTCGTCAAGACTAGGCATTGAT
This sequence comes from Ensifer sp. GW823-FHT05D09, assembly GCF_058795755.1. Lineage (NCBI taxonomy): Bacteria > Pseudomonadati > Pseudomonadota > Alphaproteobacteria > Hyphomicrobiales > Rhizobiaceae > Ensifer > Ensifer sp. GW823-FHT05D09. Next base: position 53,989 of record NZ_JBXAIA010000008.1, read on the forward strand.
TGTCACCGCTGCCATGGACAGAATGCCAAAATGGCTTGTACTTTTTCGGGTGAACCATGGTTGACGGCATTCCAAGCTTCTTTGTCTACGGCGAGCCGGAACAGCCGCTGGAGCCGGGGTTTTTTCACGTCGAAACGGTGATGGCCCGGCGTGGACTGCATCATGGGCAGGTCAAGGCGCACAAGCATGATCAGTTGGCGCAGGTCACTTATTGGCTGCGCGGGCGAGGATCGTACTTCATCGAAGACAAGGTGTTGGACTTTTCGGCGCCGGCCGTCAGCTTTGTGCCAAGCGGCATCGTACACGGTTTTTCCGTCGAGCCACGGGAAAGCGATGCCATCGTCATCTCGATCGCCGATGGGTTAATGCTGTCAGTTCGCGCACAGACAGCGTTGGCGATCGACGTGCCGGTCATGATCGCGGGCGTAAGCGGCGACAGCCAATGGCAGCGCCTGTCGCAATTGATGGACATCATTGCGGACGAATATGCGACGGCCGCCTTCGGCACCCAGTCGATGATGGCGTCGCTCGCATCGGCGATCCTGACGCAGATCGCCCGTCTTGCCTCGTTTGCGCCGTCGCCGTCGCAATCTCCCGACATGATGCTTGCAATGCAGTTGCGGCGCATGATCGATGCGCATTTTCGCGAAAACTGGACCGTGGGGCGCTATACCGATGCTCTTGGGTCCACCCCGCACCTGCTGGCCAAGGCCACCGGCGCTGCGTTCGGCATGCAGGTGAAGGAACTGATCAACGAGCGCCGGCTGCTGGAAGCCAAACGTCTGCTGCTCTTCACCATTCGGCCGCTCGAGGATATCGCCTATGAGATCGGCTTTCGCGATGCGGCCTATTTCTCGCGCTTCTTCCGCTTGCGGACGGGCGTGGCGCCCAGCGATTGGCGACAGCTCAAACTGGGGCAGACGGCGTCGTCACCCTGATCGTTGCCGATCGCTTTACTGCTATATATTTAACGTGTGAATTATATTGACACCCTGCCGAAGCCGATGCATCCTCTTCTCAACTAGAAGGTTCAAATAATGAACCAAAGGGAACTGCAGGATGACTTCCAATGGCCGCGCCGCGGACACGATTCTGATCAATGGGCGGATCTACACGGTCGATCCGCGCCGAAGCTGGGCGGAAGCGATCGCCATCGTCGATGGCCGTATCGTTGCGGTTGGAGGCAATGACGAGGTTCGCCTGCGGGCCGGACCTGCAACGCAGATTGTCGACCTTGAGGGCCGCATGGCGATGCCCGGCTTTGTCGATGTGCACAACCACATCCTCATGGGCGGACAGGCCGAGCTTTTCGAACAGCGGTTTCCTGGCACGGCAACCCTGGAGGAGATCCTCGGCCATGTCCGCAAGGCAGCCGTAGCCGCCGCGCCGGGCCAATGGATTTTCGGCAGCCAATGGGGCGCCGACATGCTTGCCGTGCTCAATAGCGCCGACGCGCTTGAGCGCCTCGACAAGGCAAGCCTCGGCCATCCGGTCCTGCTTCGCGACGAGACCGCGCACAATCGTTGGGTCAACAGCGAGGCGATGCACCTTTCGGGCATCAGTGCTGACAGTCCCGATCCGGTGGACGGAGCCTTCGGCCGCGATCCGAAGACCGGCGCACTGACCGGCATTCTGATCGAAGCGGCCGCCGGTATCGTCGAACACGTGGCAGCCAAGGATTTCACCGACGATATGGCCGAGGCGGCCGTCGCGCAGGCGGTCAGAAGCAACAATGCCTATGGCATCACGGCTTTCCAGGATGCCGCTTCCGTCCTTCCTGTCATGGCAGCGCTCTCGCGTCTCGATGGCAAGGGTGCGCTGACGGCCTGGTCGGTGACGTCGATCCCGCTGGTCGAGCCGAGTTTCATGTTCGGGCTTTCTGGCGATGCGCTGTTGGCGCGGCGTGACGAATTCCGCAGCGCGCACGTCCGGCCGAACTTCACCAAGATCTTCCTCGATGGCGTGCCGGGCGCAAGGACGGCCGCCTTCCACGAGCCCTATGTTGCCGACGCGACCCATGGTTCTGGCCATCGCGGCCACACGCTTGTCTCGCAGCCGGATCTGGTGCGCTACATCGACAGGTCCGAGAAGCTCGGCATGGGTCTGAAGGTCCATTGCACCGGCGATGCTTCGGTGACGCAGATGCTCGATGCCATCGAGACGGTCCGTCACTTCAACGGGCCGACGCCGGTGCTGCATCACATTGCGCATGCAAGCTATATCCGCGACGAGGATATCCGTCGCTTTGCCGAACTCGGCGTGGTTGCCGATCTGTGCCCGATGATCTGGTTCCCCACCACCTTTCTGGAAGGCCATAAGGAGGCGATGGGCCGCGAGCGTGCGGAACGCTTCTGGCCGGTTGCCGATCTCTTGGACGCCGGCACGCTCTTGGCCGGCGGTTCCGATTGGCCGGTCTGCCCGATCCCCGATCCGTGGAGTGGCATCGAGGGGCTCGTGACACGGCGAAATCCATCCGGTGCCTTTCCGGGTGAGGCGCTTTGGCCGGAACAGGCGATCGATCTCGAAACGGCGATCGCCATCTACACTATCAATTCGGCGCAGGCATCCGGGCTGGATGCGGAAACCGGTTCGATCGAAGTCGGCAAGTCGGCCGATCTGATCATCATCGACCAGAATGTCTTTGACGTGCCGCCCGGCCGGATCGCCGGGACCAAGGTGCTGACAACCTATTTCGAGGGTCGCGTGGTCTACCAGCGCTAGACGGCCGACACATCACCGAATTTCGACAAAAAGGGGAACAGAATGAAATACTTGACTTCCCTCCTGCTGACGTCCGCCACTGCCTGTTGCGGTCTTGCGCTGATGGCCGGGTCGGCCGCTGCCGCCCCGACATGCGAGGACGGGCCGATCCAGCTCGGTTCCGTTTCGACGATAACAGGTCCGGTAGATTTTTCCGACGGTCCAAGTGGCGCCAAAGCGGTGTTCGACCAGCTCAATGCGGCTGGTGGCATCAACGGCTGCACGATCGAATATACCATGGCAGACGACAAGGGCGACCCGCAGGTCGCCGCGCAAGCGGCTCGCGACCTGATCGACAACAGGAACGTCGTGGCGCTCGGCGGTGGGGCAAGTCTGCTCGAATGTGCCGTTAATGCCGGCACTTACAAGCGCAACGATGTCCTGTCCGTGCAGGGCGTCGGCGTCGATCCGATGTGTTTCAACGCGCCGACGATCGCGCCCGTCAACGTCGGTCCCTATACGCTGACGACGGCGATGCTCGACTACGCCAGCAACGAACTGAAGAACGAAAAGCTCTGCGCTTTCTTCATCATTCTCGGTGGCACCCAGGAGGCTTATGCCCAGGCGGTGAAGCGCTGGGAGGCAATGAGCGGCAAGACCATTCACCTGGTCGACATGACACTGCCGCTGCAGGGCGATCTGACACCCTATCTCATCAAGGCGCGGGATTCAGGCTGCGACGCGGTGCTGACGAACCAGGTCGAACCGGGCGTCGTCCAGATGATCAACACCGCCGACGCCCAGAAGATCGAGGGCATCGATTGGATTTTCCTTGCCTCCGGGTACACCGAAGGCGTGGCCAAGGCGCTGCCCGATACCAGGCAGCCGGTCTATCTCGGCACCGAATGGGAGCCCTACACCGAGGTAAATGCGGCCAATGGCGACTGGATGGCCGTTATGGAAAAGGCCGGCCTTGCAAAGACCGCCTTCTCCCAGGGCGGCTATCTTGCAGCAAAGGTGCTCGTCGACACGATATCGTCGATCGACGGACCGGTGACGCGCGAGACGATCAAGGCCAAGCTGACCGAAGGCAAACCGATGAAATACTCGATTGCCGGCAGCGACTATGTCTTCGGCGATGCCGCCAAGCACGCACCGATGCAGGCGACGAAGGTCATGCAGCTTTCCGGCGGCAAATGGGTGCCCAAGACGACGGACTGGTACGTCCTGCCACCGGCCGAATGACATCAGCGCCCGCAGCAGCGCTGCGGGCGCAAGCATGCCCTCCCGGCCCGACTGAAGGAGCCTAGCGATGAACTCACTTCTGGCATCGGCCGTAGCGGGCCTGTCTGCAGGCGGCGCCTATGCCATCCTCGGCGTTTGCGCGGTCTTCACCTACAGGCTGGTTGCGGTCGTCAACTTCACCGGTGCAGCGATCGGCGCCGCCGGCACCTTCGTCATGGTGACGCTCTACGAGAGTGGCTATCCGCTCGCGATCGGCGTGCCTGCCGGGATCGCCGCCGGCGCTCTCGTTGCGACATGGATCGGCATCGTCATGACCACCTGGTTTGCGGGCGCGAGCGCCTCGACCAAGGCGGCCGTCACAGCGGCGCTGCTTGTCGGCATCATCGCGGTCGGCCTGCGGCTGACCGGCGGCCAGCACCCGCACAGCTTTCCCGAACTCGTCACCGGATCGGCTTTTCGGTTCGCTGGCGTGGAGGTGACGCGCGCATCGTTGTTGACGCTCGCCATTGCCGTCGTCTTCACGCTCGTCACCGAGCAGTTTCTCGCAAGAACCAGAACGGGCCTGCAATTGCGGGCACTTTCGTTGCGTCCGATGGCGGCCGAGTTGATCGGCATCCGCGTGAGGCTGCTTGCCCTTTGCGTGTGGGCGGTGGTGGGGGCGGTGACGTCCTTCGCTTTGATGGTCATCGCGCCTCTGCGTTCGCCGGATTTCATGTCGCTCAGTCTGCTCGTGGTTCCGGCACTGGCGGCAGCGTTGATCGGCGCCTTCACGAGCTTTCGTGCGGCTCTGATCGGCGGGCTGATGATCGGCATCATCGAAGGGCTTGCAAGTGGCCTCGACACGTTCAGCCAATATCGCGGCGCCATCCCATTTCTTGTCATTCTCGCGGTTCTGCTGTGGTCGCAAAGAGGAGCCCGCTGGGATGAAGCACGCTAGCCTGCATGCCGCGCTCAAGACTGCCTCCGCGCTTGCGATCATCGCTGGCCTGGCCGTTCTGGCGCTCCCGAATTATTGGGTCTTCCTGATCACGGCCGTCTTCATCGTCGGCGTCGCGCTTCAAAGCCTCGGTCTCGTCACGGGTCGAACCGGCATGATTTCGCTCTGCCAAATGTCCTTTGCCGGCGTCGGAGCCTGGGTCACCGGCTATCTCAACGTCGCCGAGTTTCCGGGCGGTCTCGTCGTCTGGGTGCTCGTCGGCGGTCTTGCTGCCGTTCCCGTTGGCGTCGTCATCGGCCTGCCAGCCCTCAGATTGAGAGGGATAAACCTTGCAATCGTCACGCTCGGCTTTGCCGCCGCCTTCGACACGGTGCTCGCAACGATCACCTTCCCGGGGCAGACATCGTTCACGCAAGTTGCCCGGCCTGCGCCGTTTGAAAGCGACAAGGGCTATTTTCTCTTCATCATGCTCGTATACGGCCTGATCGCCGTTGCCTTGGAGTTCGTCAACCGCTCGCGCCTCGGCGCTTCCTGGCTTGCCGTGCGCCATTCTGAGCGGGCCGCTGCCGCCCATGGCGTCAGCATCGCGCACGCAAAGCTGAGTGCCTTTGCGATCAGCGCGTTTATCGCCGGCATCTCCGGTGGGCTTCTGGCCGGTTATCTCGGCACGCTTGTCGCCGAGAACTTCAACATGATGCAGTCGCTCGTCCTGTTTGCGGTGGCGACCATGGTCGGCGCGCATTTCACGCTCGGCGCCATCGCCGGCGGTCTGATGATCACCCTGTTCCCGGAACTGCTGCGTCGCGTCGGCCTGCCGCAGGACGTCGGCAACGTCTTCTTCGCCGTCGGTGCCGTACAGGCGCTGAGCAGCGGCGAGACGATCAGCGAGACCTGGGGGCGCCTCGGTTCGAAGCTCCTCCCGCGACGGGCGGGTAAGACAAGCGCCAAGCCGCCGCCGCCGCTGGCAGCGCCGTCGGTGCACGCCCAAGGGCTCGCGCTCGAGGTCAACGGCCTGACCGTGCGCTACGGCAACGTCATTGCCCTCGACAAGGTGTCGCTTGCGGTTCCCGCTCGAACGGTGGTCGGCCTTATCGGCCCGAACGGCGCGGGAAAGTCGACAACCGTCGATGCCATTGCCGGCTTCCTGCCTCGCTACGAAGGCTCGATCAAGCTCGCCGGACGTCCGCTCGAAGGCCTTTCCGCGACGGCGCGGGCCAAGGCTGGTATCCGCCGAACCTGGCAAACGACGCGCATCGCGCCGGAACTCACGGTCGGAGAATACATGCGGCTGGCGGCGGCGGGCATCAAACCCGGCGAGATCGAGGCGGTACTCGAATGGTTCGATTGCCCGTCACCGGAAACGGTGATTGCGACGGTCGATGCCGGCACGCGCAGGCTGATCGACGTGGCGGGCGTGGTGGCGGCGAGACCGCCCGTGCTTCTTCTCGACGAACCTGCAGCCGGTCAATCCTATGCCGAGGCGCTAAAGCTCGGCGAGAGGATCGCCGCAGTCCCGGAAAAGTTCGGCAGTGCCGTGCTCCTGATCGAGCATGACATGGATCTCGTACGCCGCGCCTGCTCGGCGATTACCGTCTTCGATTTCGGCCGGCTGATTGCGCAGGGCACGCCGCAGGCGGCGCTCGGCTCGGCCATCGTTCAGAAAGCCTACATGGGCATCGAACCTGAGGAGCGGGTCGCGTGACAACGCTGGACATCAAGGGACTGGTCGTCAATCGCAGCGGCATTCCGATCGTTCGCGGCATCGATCTGAGCGCAAGAGGTGGCGAAATCAGCGTCGTGCTCGGCTCGAACGGCGCCGGCAAGACGACGACGCTCGAAGGTATCTCCGGTATCATCCCGGCAGCGGGCGAGGTCCTGCTCGATGGCGAAAACATCGCCGGTGCGAATGCCGGCACAAGGGCGCGCCGTGGCCTGCGCCATGTGGAGCAGGGACGCACCGTCTTTGCCGAGATGACGGTGGAGGAAAACCTAGCAGTTGCGCTGCATCCTTCGGCCAATCTTGACGAGGCCTATGCGCTTTTCCCGGAGCTTGTGCAGCGGCGAGGCGTGAACGCTGGCATGCTTTCCGGCGGCGAGCAGCAGATGCTTGTCATCGCCCGCGCGCTTGTCGGCCGGCCGAAGGTCGTTCTGATCGACGAAATGTCGTCGGGCCTTGCGCCGGTGATTGTCAGCCGCCTGATGAGCGCCGTGCGAACGCTTGCCGATGACGGCATGGCGGTCGTGCTGGTCGAGCAGTTCGCGACGCTGGCATTGGCCATCGGCAATCGCGCCTATGTGCTGCGGCGTGGCGAGATCGTCTATGATGGCGGCTGTCAGGCCCTGGCGCGCGATCCGGCACGGCTTCATGCGCTTTATCTCGGCGAGGCCGGGCAGGCTGCATGACGCCCGGCGGCGCCTTCTTGACCGAAGGTTCGCGTCGCCCGTAACGTTTGGCCGGTTGCCGTGCTTGGGATAGCACGCCGCCGAGCCCTCGGGTGCACTGACACTGTTGGGAGGCAGAGTTGGAACTATTGCAGAACCAGAGCCTGGTGCAGCGCGAATGGGCGACGATCCCCTACGACGAGTGGGCCGACGACCTGCGCGGCATTTGCGGCAATTTCAATCCGCACACGATGAAGCGCGGCGACAGCGTCTTCGGCAAGGCGAGCCGCATCGATGTCTGCGGCATGGAATTCGCCCATGTCTCCAACGACCTCGATTATGTCCATCGCGGTTGGGACGATGTTCGCCGGGATGCCAATGAGCATCTTTTCCTGATCCTGCAGCTGGAAGGGGTGTGTGGCGTCGAACATTCGGGCCAGCAGAATGTGCTCGACGTCGGCGAATGCATCCTGGTGGATTCCACCCGTCCGACCACCTTCTATTTCGGCGGCCGGTTCAGCAACCATCTCTCGCTGCATCTGCCCCGGCAATTGATGTACTCCGAAAGCAAGGTCGACTTCGACGTCGCGCGCAAGCTTTTTGCCGACGACCCCATGGCACTGATGCTGCGCGCTCTGATCGCCAAGATCATGTCGACGCCCGAAAACGAAACGGCATCGCCGCATCTGCGCCAATTGATGTTCAACGCCACCCGTCAGGCGTTCCTGTCGACGGGAACGCAAGCCGGAAGCCTGCATTCCCTCCATGACAGCGCCACCAAGCGTCTGCAGATGGTCGACGTGCTGATCGACCGGCACCTGACCGAAAGCGATCTCAGCGCCAAATGGCTGGCAACCCGGCTCGGCATCTCCATCCGAACGCTGCAGCAGGACTTTCAGGGCATGGGCGTCACTTGCACGACGGTCATTCGCGACAAGCGCCTGCGTTTCGCGCGCGAGAAGATCGAGCAGCTCAAGGAACAGCGCAACGCCAAGACCATTGCCGAGGTTGCCTATTCCGCCGGCTTCAACGACATTTCGTACTTCAACCGCAGCTTCAAGGATTTGTTCGACTGCGCTCCGACCGACATCCTGCGCTTTGGCGCCGGCGCGCCCAACGCGGTTTGAAAACGGGCGCTGCGTTTCAGTCCAAGACGCGGCGCGCTTCTCCCCAAGACAGAAAACGCGGCGCTCCTCCATAGTCCCTGCGAAGGTCACGGGAGGAGAAAATCGTGAAGCAGTACACCCTGCTCATTGCGGGCGAGCGCGTCGCCACATCCAGCCACGCGGAAGTCCGCAGTCCGTCGAGCGGCGACGTCGTCGGCTACATGCCGCTCGCCGGCGAGGCGGAGCTCGATCGGGCCGTCGCTGCTGCTGCGGAAAGCTTCAAGACCTGGTCACAGACCGCGGATGAACTCAGGGCAAATGCCTGCCGGTTGCTCGCCGAGAAGATCGCCGAGCACGCCGAGGAACTTGCGCAGATCCTGACGCGCGAGCAGGGCAAGCCGCTCAACGGGCTCGGTTCCCGCTTCGAAATCGGCGGCGCGCTTGCCTGGACGCGGCACACGGCGGAACTGAACCTGCCGGTCGAAATCCTGCAGGACGACAATGAGGGCCGCGTCGAGCTACACCGCAAGCCGATCGGCGTCGTCGGCTCCATCACACCCTGGAATTGGCCTGTTATGATCGCCTGCTGGCACATCGTGCCGGCGGTGCGGGCCGGCAATACGGTTGTCATCAAGCCGTCGCCGCTCACCCCGCTTTCCACCATCCGTCTCGTCGAGATCATGAACGAGGTGCTGCCGCCCGGCGTCGTCAATGTGGTCACCGGCGAAAACGAGATCGGCGCAGCGCTTTCCGCCCATCCCGGTATCGCCAAGATGACATTTACCGGTTCGACCGAGACGGGCAAGAAGGTGATGGCATCGGCGGTCGCCACGCTGAAGCGACTGACGCTCGAGCTCGGCGGCAACGATGCGGGCATCGTGCTCCCCGACGCCGAACCGTCCCGCATCGCAGAGGGCCTGTTCTGGGGCGCCTTCATCAACAGTGGCCAGACCTGCGCGGCGCTGAAGCGCCTCTACGTGCATGAAAGCATCTATGAGGATGTGTGCGCGGCGCTGACGGATTATGCCGGCAAGATCGCCGTCGGCGACGGTCTGGACGAAACCAGCATTCTCGGGCCGATCCAGAACGAAATGCAGTTCAACAAGGTGCGCGAACTCGTCGACGACGCGCGCGCCAAGGGCGGTCGCATCCTCGTCGGCGGCGCGCCGCTGGAGCGGCCTGGCTATTTCTATCCGATCACGCTGGTCGCCGATGTCGATCACGGCGTCCGGCTGGTCGACGAGGAGCAGTTCGGGCCGGCGCTGCCGATCATCCGCTACACCGATATCGACGAAGTGATTGCGCGTGCCAATACCAATCCTGCCGGCCTTGGCGGCTCGGTCTGGTCTGCCGACGCGCAAAAGGCCCGGCATTATGCGCTGCAGCTCGAATGCGGTTCGGTCTGGATCAACAAGCACGGCACCATACAGCCGAACGCGCCGTTCGGCGGCGTCAAGCAATCCGGCATCGGCGTCGAATTCGGCGTCGAGGGCCTGAAGGAATTCACCACGATCCAGACCGTGTTGAGCTGAGCCATGACGATATTCGACTACATCATCATCGGCGGCGGATCATCGGGTTGCGTGCTGGCCAACCGGCTTTCGGAAAACCCTGATCACCGGGTCCTTCTTCTCGAATCCGGACGCCGGGACAAGGATCTCTGGATCCATATTCCCGCGACCTTCTTCAAGGTGCTGGGCAAGGGCATCGACATCCACCCTTATGCTTCCGATCCGCAGAAGGGGCTCAACGGCCGCCCGAGCATCATCCCGCAGGGCAACGTGCTTGGCGGCGGCAGCTCGGTCAACGCGATGATCTACATTCGCGGCCACAGGAACGACTATGACACCTGGTCGCAGATGGGGTGCCACGGCTGGTCCTATGAGGATGTGCTGCCGGCCTTTCGTTCGCTTGAAAACAACGAGAGCCTCAACGGCAGATTCCACGGGCGGACCGGCAGCCTTCACGTTTCCAATCCGCGCCACCGGCACCCCTTGAGCGAGGCGTTCGTTCAGGCTGCGACCGAGATCGGTATCCCCCACAATCCCGACTTCAACGGCGAGGATCAGGCGGGGGTCGGCTTCTATCAGAGCACGACCTATCGTGGGCGGCGATGGAGTTCGGCGCAGGCGTTTCTGCGCGAGGCCGAAAAGCGCCGGAACCTGACCGTGCTCACACAACGCAAGGTGGCCCGCATCCTGTTCGACGGACGGCGTGCCACCGGCGTCGAGCTGATCGATGGCACGGTGTATTCAGCCTCGCGTGAAATAGCCCTTGCCGCCGGCGCCATCGCGACGCCGAAGATCCTGCAGCTGTCGGGCATCGGCGACGGCCAGCACCTGAGCGCGAACGGCATCGACGTGATTGCGGACTTGCCAGGGGTCGGCGCGAACTACCAGGATCATCTCGAGGTGCCGGTTCAGGGCGAGACGCGGCAGCCAATGTCCATACTCGGGCACGACACGGGGCTCAGGGCGGTCGCGCATATGGCGCGCTACCTGACGTCCCATCGCGGCCTTCTGGCGTCTAACGTCGTAGAATGCGGCGGGTTCGTCGACACAGCAGGCACCGGTCAGCCTGATGTCCAGTTCCACGTCCTGCCTGTCCTGATCGGTTTCGTCGACCGCGAGCCCGAACCCGGCCACGGCATCAGCATCGGCCCCTGTTACCTGCGTCCGCACTCGCGCGGCAGCATCCGCCTGAAGAGTTCCGATCCGAATGAGAAAGCGGATTTCAACGCCAATCTCCTGTCGGATCCGGTCGATGTCGAGACGCTGGTTCGCGGGGTAGAAACGGCGATCCGCATCCTGGAAGCGCCGGCACTTTCAAAACTGGTCAAGCGTCGGGTCCTGCCGCGACCGGGCGTGGAGAAGGATCCTGATGCCCTGCGCGACTATATCCGCCAGACCGCCAAGACCGTTTTCCATCCGGCAGGCACCGCCCGCATGGGTGCCGCCGACGACCGGCTGGCCGTCGTCGGGCCGGATCTGAAGGTGCGCGGCGTCGAGGGGCTGCGCGTCTGCGACGCGTCGGTCATGCCGACCCTCGTTTCGGGCAACACCAACGCACCGGCCATGATGATCGCGGCTCGTGCCGCAGCCTTCATGACCGGAAAGGCAATTGCCGGCTGATGTCGGCACCATGACCAACCCCGTCGGGAGCGGGGGAGGAACGAACAAGAACTGGAGGAGGAAACCATGAGGATAGATTTGAAGGGGCTGGCCGTCGGCCTTGCCCTGACGTTGCTTTCGGCGGCGGGCGCACAGGCTGCCGCGACCTGCGGCGAGAATACCGGACAGGCGGCGACCGGCGAGCCGATTGTCATCGGCGCCATTACCGGCAAGACCGGGCCGGACGATTTCTCCAATTCCACCAAGGCGGCCAAGGCCTATTTCGATTGCCTGAACGCCAATGGCGGGATCAAGGGGCGGCCGGTGAAATATCTGGTCGAGGACGATCAGTGGAATCCGGAGACGGCGGCGCAACTCGCTGCCAAGCTCGTCAACGACGAGCAGGCGGTGCTGATGGTCGGCAACTCGAGCTATGTCGAGTGCGGCGCCAATGCCGAATTCTACAAGAAGTCGGGCATTCTCGTCGTTGCCGGCGTCGGTGTGCCGCGCGAGTGCTTCTTTGCCGAGAACTATGCTCCGACCAATGCCGGCCCGCGGGTTTCTATGCTCGGCGCCATGGGCTACGCGCTCGAGGCACTGAAAGCCAAATCGGTTGTGTGCATCGGCCCCAACATTCCGAATGTCGGCACCTGGTCCTGCGATGGCGTCATGCTGCTGGCGAAGGAGAAGGGCTTTGCCGCTGAAACGATCCTGATGGACCCGGGCTCGGCGGACGCAACTTCGGTCATGCTGCAGGCGGCCGGCAACAAACCCGACGTCATCGTGCTCGGCATGTCCAAGGGCGTCGCCGTGCCGCTTCTGACCGCCGCCGAAGAGCAGGGGCTCAACCAGACGATCACGTTCCTCAGTGCTGCTTCCGCTTATGATCTTTCCGTTCCCACCACCATCGGTGCAGGTTGGGACGGCAAGTTCTACGTCAACATGGAGTTCAACGATCTGGAAGCGGACACGCCCGACAATAGCAACTGGCTGGCGGTCATGGACGAATATGGACAGTCCTCCGATCCGCGCGACACCTTCGCACAGGCCGGCTATCTGGCGGCGCGCATCACCGAGAAGGCGCTGATGACGCTCGACCCGGCCGATATCAGCCGTGAGACCGTCTCTGCCGCCGTTCGCCAGGTGAAGGGCTTCAAGAGCGACATCTTCTGCGCCCCCTGGTACTTCGGCGACGGACAGCCACGTCACAATGCCAACTCGACGACCCGCATGGCGGTGAGCGAAGGCGGCAAGTGGAAGGTCGTCTCCGACTGCGCTCCGTCGCCCGATCCGGAGCTTGGAGATATCCGCGACTACGAGAAGTCCGCAGGGCTGAACTGAGCTTCTGCCTCCGATCGCGTCCTGCAGCCCTTTTGGCTGCAGGACCTGTCCGACCCGCTAGGATCGACACATGAACATTCTGCCTTTCATCATCTCCGGCCTTGGTATCGGGGCCGTCTATGCCCTGTCCGGTGTCGGGCTCGTCATTCTGTTTCGGGCCACCGGTGTTCTCAACTTTGCTTTCGGCGCTTTTGGTGCCTTCGGTGCCCATTGTGCGTGGCAATTGCTCGAATGGAAGATGCCGCTGGTCGTCGCGATCCTCGCAGCCGTCGCCGTGTCCACGGCCATCAGCTTTGCCTACGGACGCATCTTTGCGCCGCTCCTGTGCCACAGGGATATCGTCGTGCGCGCTGTCGGGACATTGGCGCCGGCCCTGATCCTGATTGCGCTCATGGGCGTGATCTGGGGGGAGCTGCCGCGGCGCCTGCAGTTTCCGACCGATCAGATGTTCGTTTCGATCTTCGGCGTGCGGCTGACCTATACCCGCATCATTGCCATTCTCCTGTCGATCGTGATGGTTGGCGTCATCACGCTTCTGCTCAACCGGACGCGGCTCGGCCTGGACATGCGCGCCTTGGCCAATGATCGCGATCTGAGCGCCATCCTTGGTGTTCGCATTCTCTATACCGAGACGGCCGCGTGGATCATCACCGGCATCTTTGCCGGCTTTGCCGGGTTGCTGCTGGCGGATCTCGTTCGGCTGCAGGGCACTTTCCTGACGCTGTTGGTGATCCCGGCCATCGCCGCTGCGATTCTGGGTCAGCTGCGCTCGCTGTGGGAAACGGCGCTTGCCGGCCTGCTTGTCGGCATTGCAGAGGCAGTGTTGACGCCACTTGGCTGGATATCGCCCTATCGCGCGGCTGCACCTTTCATCATCGCACTTGCCGCGGTCACGATCTTGGGGAGCACGGCAAAGGCCGCGCTGAAGGACAGATGATGGCTTCCGAACACGTCGCACAGGTCGTGCCCCGCTCCATGTCCATCGCCCGTCTGCCGATGTCGCTTCTCCAGGTTCCGGCAACGATGATCGTCTTTGCCGGCGTGACAGTGCTTTTCGCCAATTCGTTCTGGCTGTCGGCGGCCACGGCGGCTGTGGCGCTCTCGCTTTCCGTGGTGGGGCTCGCGATCCTTTATGGCCAGCTCGGTCTCGTCTCCCTGTGCCAGTTCGCGCTTGTCGGCGTTGGCGGCTGGGTGGCGCTGCGTGTCGGTCATGCGTTTCACCCGCCCTTCGAAATCAGCCTCCTGGCAGGCGGCATCGTCGCCTCTATCGTCGGGCTGGTCTTCGGAATTCCGGCGTTGCGGTTGCGCGGGCTCTATCTCGCGCTCGTCACGCTGATGCTGGCCGGCGCCTTCCAGATCGTCATCAGCGCCTGGGGGTTTCCCGATGGAGGGCCGGGTTTCCTCGGACGGGCCGACGGCTCAGGCCGGGCGATGCTGCCTCGCCCCGACATGGCGCAGGGCGCCGTCGCCTACTTCATCTATGTCTGCGTCGCCGCAACGGTCGGGCTGATGATCGCGCAGTGGCACAAGCTGGCCAAACCCGGTCGCGCCTGGGCGTTGATCCGCAAGGGCGAAACCGTCGCCATTTCCAGTGGCGTCAGCGTCCTCGTTTTCAAGGCATGGGCCTTCGCGCTCAGCGGCTTTCTCGCCGGCGTATCCGGGGCCTTGCTTGCCGGCAACGTCGGGCAGCTCGACGGGCGAGCCTTCGGCGCGTTCGAGAGCCTCAATCTCTTTGCCCTGGCGATCGTCGGCGGGGTTTACAATTGGTATGGCGCACTGATTGCGGGATTGCTGCTGCGGGCATTGCCGGCGCTCCTGACCGATCTCGGGATCGATGGCTACGTGACCATCGGCATCTTCGGTGTCGCGCTGTTTCACGCGCTTGCCACCGCACCTGCCGGCATTGCCGGCCAGATCGCCGGGATCGTCGCCCGGGTGCGTATCCGAATTATGGGAGGGAGGGCACCATGATTGCGATCGACAACCTGGTCGTCCAGTTTGGCGGGGTCAAGCCGATCAATCAATTGACGGCGACCCTGACGGCCCCTGTTGCCGGACTGATCGGCCCGAATGGGGCGGGAAAGACAACGCTGCTCAATGTGCTGTCCGGCTTCGTGCGGCCGGTTCAAGGTTCGGTGGCGCTCAACGGCAACGGGCTCTTAGAGATGACGCCGCTGCAGCGCGTGCGTGCCGGCCTGCGACGCTCGTTTCAAACGGAACAGGTGGTCGAGGACTTGACGGTTGCCGACAATCTTGCCGCGATCGCCGATCACATCGTGCCGTCGCCGCAGCGCGCCGAGGCGGTCGACCGCGCGCTAGCCTTTATCGGCCTGCGTCCCGTTGCGGACAAATTGGGGCAATCACTCAATCTCTTCCAGCGCCGCCTGGTTGAGCTTGGCAAATGCGTGATCGGAAAGCCAAGCCTCATCCTGCTGGACGAGCCCGCCGCCGGGCTGACCGACGAGGAGGGCAGTGCGCTGCGTGAACTTGTCTTGCGTATCCCAACTGAGTTTTCAGCGCAGGTCCTGGTCATCGACCACGATGTCGAACTGATCCGCGCCATGTGCAGCGAAACGATGGTTCTCGATTACGGGAAGCTGCTTGCCCTCGGCCCCACTGAAACGGTGCTCGCCGATCCCGCTGTCCGACGTGCCTATCTGGGAGAGCTTTGACATGGCCGAGGTATCTTGCGTCGAGGTCGAGCGCCTTGCCGTCGAACGTGGCGGCAAACGCGTCATTCACGATGTCTCGTTCACGATCCGGGCAGGCGAGATCACCACGCTTCTGGGCGCCAACGGCGCCGGCAAGTCGAGCGTCGTCATGGCGCTTGCCGGTGTGCTGCCCCTGGCCGGTGGAGCCATGCGGCTCGACGACAGGCCGCTCGACGGCCTGTCGCCCGATCGTATCCGGCGCGCCGGAATTGCGCTGGTGCCCGAAGGACATCGCGTGCTCGGACAACTGACGGTGGAAGACAATATCCTCGTTGCGGCTTTGGACGGGTCGCGCAGCGCCCGGGCCGACGGCCTCGAAACGGTCTACGGCATCTTTCCCGAACTCGCCGAGCGTCGCACGCAGTTGGCGTCCGATCTTTCCGGCGGCCAGAAGCAGATGGTGGCGATGGCACAGGCGTTTATCGCCAGGCCACGTTTCATTATCGTCGACGAGCTTTCCCTCGGGCTGGCGCCTGCGGTTGTCAAGCGCCTCGCGGAGGCCTTGAAGCTTGCGGCGAAGGGCGGCATCGGCGTGTTGCTGATCGAACAATTCGCCAACCTGGCACTCGATCTTGCGGCGCATGCGCTGGTGCTCGAGCGCGGGCGGCTGGTTTATGACGGGTCGTCTGCGGCGCTGAGGGCCCAACCCGAAATTCTGCACGGCGCCTATCTCGCGAGCTGATCTCGACACACCGATCTCAAGGAACAGACATGACTTTCGCGAGCGAACTCTTTGCGGGCCGAACTGTCGTCATCCCAGGCGGCACTTCGGGCATCGGCGCCGCCACGGCACTTCGTTTCGCCGGGCTCGGCGCCCGCGTGATCACCTGTGGACTGGGCGCATCCGGCGGACCGCATCACGTGCAGATCGACAACAGAGAGGTCGACGTGCTGCGCCCTGGGTCGCTCGAAGGCTTCTTCTCAAACCTGGATCGGATCGATGTCCTGGTGAATTGCACCGGCGTCAGTCGCGATCGTCAGGAATGGCGCAAAGACAAGTTCGACGAAGTGATTGCGATCAATCTCACCTCCGTCATGGATTGTTGCCGTTTGGCGCGCGACCGAATGAAATCAGGATCTTCCATCGTCAATATCGCATCGATGTATTCGACGTTCGGGGCGGCCGACCGGCCGGGATACTCGGCGAGCAAAGGGGCGATCGTTCAGCTGACCAAGTCGCTGGCTCAGGCGTATGCGGCGACCGACATTCGCGTCAATGCCGTGGCGCCGGGCTGGATCGTCACCCCGCTCAGTCGGGCTCTGTTTGCCGATGAAGCCGTCTCTGTGCCAATCCTGAGCCGTATTCCTGCCGGGCGGTGGGGGGAGGCGGGTGAGGTGGCGGACGCGATCGCTTTTCTGGCATCCGACGCGGCGCGCTATGTGACCGGCGCCTGCCTGCCGGTCGATGGCGGCTACCTGACCGCGTGAGGGAGATGTCATGCCAGCCTCCGCTCGAGGATCCCTAGAAACTGCCAGAGGACGCGACCTTGCAGGTGTCGCCCGCACCTTGTTCGGCAATGTTCGCCTCGACTTTGCCGGCGGCAATGAGGAGAAGAGCACGCTCGTATCGGCAATGCTCGGCAACTGTCGGCTGACGCGGCTGGAGGCTGACATCCATACGGTCATCGGCGATCGTGTGGTCCATGGATCCAGCAATCCCGATGCAATCAAGCTGATCATCCAGACGCACGGCCGCTCGTCTCTGCTTCAAAGTGAACGCACCGCGGCGGTCGGCGCGGAGGCCGTCGTGATCTACGATCCGAGCCGGCCCTATGTCTTGAGCAACAGAACGCCCGTGCGGCTACTGCTTCTTCAGTTGCCGCGCCAAGCGCTTTCGCCTGCTGCAATCGCAAGGCTGAAGGAGCCCTTCGTCGCGCCGCAAGCGCATGCCGGCATGCAACGCATCCTGCTGTCGCTGATGGATTCAACGATCCGGGAGATTGCACAACTGGACGATGCGGCCCGCGCAAGCGTTGGCCAGACAATGGTCGAGCTCGTTCGAACCATGGTTGGCGGTGATCCGTCGGGCGAGGCCCCGGGCGAGCATTCGCTCGGCCTGCTGCGGCGCCGAGCAAAGGACTTCATCGCCGACAACATCGCGCGGCCCGACCTCGATGTCGGCGTGATCGCGCGGCGCATGGGCTGTTCGTCGCGCTATATCTATCGCGCTTTCGAGGCAGAGGGCATCACGCCGGCAGACTATATCTGGACGCTCAGGCTGGACGAAGCGGCAATACGTCTGCGTGATGCTAGGGGCTATCCGGGTGAAATATCCCAGATCGCCTTTGGCCTCGGCTTTTCATCCAGCGCGCATTTTTCGCGTGCCTTTCGCAGCCGCTATGCGCACTCGCCATCGCAATGGCGGAAAGGCCCGCTCTCACGGGAAATGCGGCCTCGCTGAACGCGAAGCCGCCTGTCGCTTAGTGCATTGCTTCAACCACTCTCAGCGTATCGGTAAACTGCTCGAAGCGCCGGATCTTGTCATCTGCGACGCCCCAGACATGCACGACCCGCGCCCGGAAGGCTTTGCCGGTTTTCCTGTTGGTTCCGGCGTAGTCGCCGACGGCGACGACATCATTGCCGGCGTCGAGCAGCCGTTCCAGCGTGAAGCTGTAGCCGTCGAAATCCTTGCCCAGCGCCACGAAGACGTTTTCGAGGATCGCTTCCGGCCCCACATAGGTGCCGGCGCAGGGGAACCCGTCCATCTCCGTCCACCGGCAGTCCGCAGCGATATCGCAGAGCATACCGTCGATGTCGCGCCGGTCATTGGCGTCGTAGTGCGCCTTGACGATGTCGTAGGGTGTTCGCATGTTCTCGCCTTTCACACTGGTTCCTGACCGGGCAGGTAGTAGGTCATTGATGCCTTGCGAATGAAGGCGCCGGCGGGGCTGTTTTGTATCCGGCCGTCGCCAGTGATGCCCAGGAACTTGCCGGTCGAGCGCATGTCCTTGAAATTGTAGAAGAAGGTGGAGGCGACCGCGATCTTGAACTCGCGAAAGGTGAAGATGTACTGGTCGTCGTCGAACTTGTAGTTGGTCGTCAGGTCGACGTCGCCATGGCCGCGCTGGACGCCGACGAGGCATTGCCACGCATAACGCTGCGAAGACAGGTAGGTGTGCTCGTAGACATGGTTCGGGCTGTAGGTGAAATGCGCCCGCAGACCAACGAGGTCACGGCTCTCTACCGGTGCCGGCCCGCTCAACTCGCCACCTTCGATCCGGCCTGCCCGGAAGATCTGCGCGACCTGCGGTTCGCCGGCGAACTGGTCCTTTTCGCGGACGATGGAGTAGATTGACAGCGCCCGTCGGCTCGCAACATTGAGAACCAGCGTCTCGGCTTCCTTGGGACGGTTCTTGAAGATGATCTCGACGAAATAGGTGCTTGCGGCGACCTCGACGACGTCGACCTTGTCGGTGCCGTTTTCCTTGCCGTCCGACCAATCGACGCTGCCCTTGGCAAAAGTCAGCTCCAGCCTCCGGCCGTCGTCAAAGGCGAGCGTCTGGGTCGATCCGGTCAGGGCGTCGCTCGCCGGCAGGCGATTGGTATCGATGCCATAGGCAAACTGATCGTAGGTTTTCCAGTCTTTCGGATTCTGGTTCATGTCGTCTTCTCCTCCTATTCTGCAAATGCAAGTGTGGGCAGGTCGACGGTGCCGGCACCGCCATCTACCGTCAGGACGGCGCCATTGATCATCGAGGCTTCCGCGGACGCCAGGAAGCAGACGGCATTGGCGACGTCATCGGCTGTTGCCGGCCGGCCAAGCGGCACGTCCTTGGTGACAAGCGCGTAGGCTTCCTCGATGCTCTTCAGCTTGAACTTCTCGACGATGAATTCCATCTGCTCGTCGGCCATCGCGGTCGTGACCCAGCCGGGGCAGATCGTGTTGGTGCGGACGCCGCGGCGGCCATAGTCGCGCGCCAGCGATTTTGCCAAGCCCATACAGCCGTGTTTCATGGTGACGTAGCCGGCCGCATCGGGTCCTGCGAACAGTCCAGCGATCGACGCGAGAACGACGATGTTACCTTTGCTCTCGATAAGATGCGGAAGGGATTCCCGCGCGCTGACGAAGGCCGTGTTAAGGTTCAGGCGGACGGCGAGATCCCAGGTTTCATCCGACATGCCGATCGTCGGCCCGACGCCATGACCGCCGGCATTCGCGATGAGAATGTCCAATCCGCCGAGCGTTTCGGCGACCCTTGCCACGGCAGCCTTCATGCTGGCGCTGTCGGCCGCATCCGCTACGACGACCGTTGCCCCGATCTCGTCGGCCACATCGCGCAGAGGCTCCGGCCGTCGGCCGACGAGCGCGACATTTCCCCCGTCCGCGCGGATGCGGCGCGCAACTGCCGCACCAATTCCGGTTCCGCCACCCGTAATCAGGGCGGTCTTGTTCTTGAAGCGCATGATGTCTCCTCTCATCGGTGAAAGGCATGATCGCAAACGCGTCCGCCGCCGTCGCGTCCAGCTGTGAAATCAGTTTTGACTGAGCGTGCACAGCTTCTGCCGGTTCTCAGAGCAATCAACGGAAGAAGTGGAAAGAGTCCTTGAAATCCGGACGCGCTCAACTATCTACGCATCACTACCCGTATCGATGGCTTCCTGCAGCGGCGACAGCCGCGCGTTCGAAGCTGTCCGGGTCAAAAAGGGCGCTCCTCGTCAAGGGTTGAGCGCCCTTTTTATTTGCGCATCCGCTGAAGGTGATGGAACAAACGCGCTTCAGCGGCATTGTGAATTAAAGGAGGCCTGCGATGTCACTCCGTCACCCCAAAACCAGCCGCTCTTCGGCGATCCTTTCAGCATCCGCTCAATGGCCCCGACATGCTGCAGCGGCGCAGGCACGCCGCGCGTGGCTGGATGTGCTCATGGGGCGACCAGAGCAGGAAGATCGCGTATCGCGCGAAGCTCAGGTGGCCGATGCGGGCGATGGCCGGATTGTCAGCTTCGGCATCGACGATGACGAAACCGAGACGACGAGCCGGCAGCCGCGCCCTCACGATTACAGTGCGGCGGCATCCGTGAACCGGCCGACCGCGTTGGCGGCAACCGCCGACATCGATGCTTCCGGCGGAGCGTTGTGGAACGCGGTCCTGGGAGGCGACACCTCGCATGGCATGCAGCGCTTCGTCAGGCTTATCGCCCTTTTCATCCTTCTTTCAGGATCGGTGTTCTGGCTGCTGACGCCGTGAGGGCGTTTGTCGAAGGATGGACTTTCGAGACGTCGTTGCTGGCTACCGGCGCATGATGCGCTTTACGGCGGCGCAAACGTGGCGAGGGAACCATTCCAACTGCAGCCGGTTCTCCCTGCTTGCTCACAAACCGGGAAAGGACTTGGCCATGCCATCGATCGACACCGCCAGAATTCTCATTCTTGCAACCGACGGCTATGAGCGTTCGGAGTTGCGGGTGCCGCGCGACGAACTGTCGAAGCGCGGCGCCACGGTGACCATAGCATCGCCGGAAAAACGTGCCATCAAGGGCTGGGACAAGGGTGATTGGAGCGACACCGTCGATGTCGACCTCACGGCGAAGGACGTGTTTGTTCGCGACTTCGATGCGCTTGTACTGCCCGGTGGCCAGATCAATCCCGATATCCTGCGGAAGGATGCTGACGCCATGCGGGTCGTCACCGATTTCGTGCAATCGGGCAAGGTGGTGGCGGCGATCTGCCATGCGCCCTGGCTGCTGGTGGAGGCCGACGCATTGAAAGGGCGCAAGGCAACCTCCTATGCCTCGATCCGCAAGGATGTCGAGAATGCCGGCGCACAGTGGGTCGATGCCAAGGTCGTCAACGACCACGGCATCATCACCTCCCGCTCCCCCGACGATCTCGACGCCTTCGTTGCCAAGATCGTCGAGGAGATCGAAGAGGGACGCCACGACCGGCGTGCGGCCTGAGATTGGAGCAGAGGGATGACTTCATCAAGCATCCCTCATTGCCATCTGGCAAGACATCACGACCGGCAACGCCTGCCGGTCGTGCCCCCTGATCCTTGTTACTGCAGCGCCTTGGCGAGGAAGGGCAGGCTGACATCCATGCGGTAATCGACCGAATTGTGGTTGTCCTCGAACTCTTCATAGGTATGTTCGACGCCGAGTTCCTTCAGCGTCCGGTGGATGCGGCGATTGCCGTAAAGCAGGTTGTACTGATCCACGGTGCCGCAATCCATGTAGAAGGCCTTGAGCTTGGCGATGTTGTGACCATGGGTTTTCGCCAGTTCGACGGGATCGCAGGCCATCCAGTTTTTCCACCGATCCTTTATCAACTCGCAGGTTTCCAGATCGACCGGAAGCCGCAGCCCCTTGAAAACGTCAAGGTCAGGATCAGGGTCGTAGCTCGCCGCCTGGGCAAGAACGAGCAGGACGGGAATGTCCTCGTCGGCATGCTTCTGCCGCTTCTCGTAGGCCCGAAACCAGTTTTCGATCGACAGACCATGCCGCGCGAGAGCGCGCAAAACCATGGGGAAATCGGCCGCCATCAGATCGAAGCCTGCGTCGCCCGAATGGCTTGCGGCCGCAGCCCAGATGTCCGGCCGCCGGAAGGCATGGGAGAAGGCGCCATAGCCACCCGAACTTTTGCCGAAGACGCCGCGCCGCCCGGTGCCGCCGCAACCAAAGCGCGTTTCGACGGCCGGAAGCATCTCGTCGATGAGGAAATCCTCCCAGCGGCCGACGGCTGTGCTGTTGACATATTGGTTGCCGCCGAGCGAGGTGAAACAATCGGGAAAGGCGACGGCCACCGGCGGCATCTCACCTGTCGCAATGAGCCGGTCCAAGCGTTCCGGCACGTTCTCGAAGAAGGGCTTCCATGCCGTATGCAAAGGCCCGCCCGCCGTGAAGCCGACGAGGTCGACGAGCAGCGGCAGGCCGGTACCGACGTGGTTTGCGGGGACATAGACATCGACGTGGCGCCGTGTCGGGTCCCCGAGCCTGTTGCTTTTGAGAACATCGCTGTCGATGCTGAGACGGGAAACCGTACCCCTGGGGTAATCGGACTTCTGCATTTTTTCCTCCTGATCGCCCATCGGTTGTATCGCACGTAACCGACACCGGCCACCGGTTTCGGTGGGTTGAGGACGTGCTTTCCGAAAACCGGGTCGGAAATCAACAGCCGGCCGGCAGAGTTCTCGCGACCGAACAGCCAGCGTTAGCGCAGCACGCCGCTCAAGAAGGCGAGCACCGCATCATCGAAGACATCGGGCCTTTGCAACGGCGCAAAATGGCTGAGGCCGGGAAGGATGCTAAGGGTTGCGTCAGGCAGCGTCTCGGCGAGATATGCCATGTGCTCCTGCCTGATGAATTCGTCATGTTCGCCAAGGACGACGGCAACGGGCACGGAGATCGCCGCAAGCTCGGCTGCCGACAGGTTCGGTTGCGTGCGCTGCATTGCTTCCACCGCTGCCGAGAGCGCTTCGAAATCACCGGGTGTCGTCGAGCGTGCGGCATAATCCTTCTGGTGCTGCTGCCAGATGCGGCCGATCACAGGCGTGAACTCGAACGGCCTGGTACCCGAGTTGTCGACATTGCAGGCGAAGAAGAAAACACCGGCAACACGCTCGGGCGTTTCCTGGGCGAGGATCAGGCCGGTATCGGCGCCATCGCTCCAGCCGATGATCGCAGCCTTGTGGATCTGCAGTCGATCCATCACGGCGCGGGTGTCTGCTGCCATCAGCTGGTAGCTGTAATCACGTGCATCCCGTGTACTGCGGCGGCCGTGGCCGCGGCTGTCGATGACGACGGCGCGGTAGCCGGCGTCGACGATTGCCGGCACCTGATAGCCCCAGTTGCCGCCGTTTCCCATGCCGCCGTGCAAGAGGATCACCGCCGGCCCGGAACCGTGGCTCGCATACCACATGCGCGCGCCCTGGTTTTCGACGAAACCCTGCTCATCTGGCGCGGGAAGCGGCGGGATGCCGTGGCTTTCGAGATAGGTCAGATCATCGTCGCGGAAGGCCATGGGCATTTCCTTTCCCGAACCCGTGAACGCCATGAGATAAGCGACACCACGATTGCCGCAAGGGTTGCCGCGTCCCTGTCGGCTAGCTTGGTCCAGAAGGGACAGGGCGATGCGTTGACGCGAGATTGCCTGGAAACGATGGTGCCGGCCACCATGAAGTGGCCGGCGCGTTTGCGAAGCTCAGTCCCTTTCCAGTTCTTCCGGCCCTTTGCCGTTCAGATTGGCAAGCAGGGAAGAGACGGCATTGTCGCCTTCGAACCCGGCTTCCTTCATCAGGCGGTCGAGGATCGGCTTGTTGGCCTGATACGCGAGCAACTGCCCGGCAAGGCCTTCGCCCATGCCGATGCCATTGGTGCCGCCCGCACCGCCAGCGCCGCCGCGACCCAGCATGCCGCCGGTGTCGAAGATGCGAATGTCGGAGATCTTCTCGATCGGCTTGACGGCTTCGGCCAAGGCTTCGGGGATGATGCGGATGCGCTCGCGCAGGATCTCGAACTCGATGATGGCGGCGCTCAGCTTGTTGCGTGCCTCGTTGAGCAAGGCTTCGCTCTCTGCCGCCGCCTTGCCTGTCTCGAGCACGCCCTTGGCCTTGATGATGGCAGCTTCGGCCTCGGCGGTGGCAAGCGTCTTGATCGCGTCCGCCTGGTCGAGGGCCGCCTGCTTTTCGGCCTCCGCACCAACGGTCACGGCCGTTGCTTCCGTCTCGGCGGTCTTGCGGGCGTCGATAACGGCGATCTGGCGTTCGCGCTCGGCAATCTCGACGGCCTTGGCTGTGCCGACCTTTTCTTCTGCGGCGATTGCAAGCGCGCGTGCCGTTTCGGCCTTGGCCTTGGCCTCGGATTCCTCACGGCTCTTGTTGGCAACGGCAATCGCGCTTTCCTGGGCGACGATCTGCAGGTCGCGCTTGGCTTCAGTGTCGCGCTGCTGGACCGTCCGGGTTGCCTCGATGTTGGCGCTTTCGCGCACCTGCTTGGCGGCGGCCTCGCGCTCGGCGATTGCCTGTTCGGTCGCGATGCGGGCCTCTTCTTCGGCGCGCTTGGCAGCCTGTTCCTGCTGCGCCGTTTCGGCGCGGGTCGCGGCAGACTTGTTGGCGATATCGCGTTCCTGGTTCAACTCGGCTTCACGTTTGGTCCTTTCGATCGCCAGCGACTGCTGGCGGGCCTCGAGATCCTTCTGTGCAATGGCGACTTCGGTGTCGCGCACGATCTCGTTGCGCTCCTTCTTGCGGCCCTCGGTAATGCGCGTCAGCGCGGCAAGACCATGGGCGTCGAAGAAGTTGTTGGCGTTGAAGTGCTTGATGTCGGTCTGGTCAAGCCGCGTCAGCGACACGGATTCCAGTTCGAGACCGTTCGATTGCAGGTCGGCGCCGACAGCTTCCTGCACTGCCTTGACGAAATCCATGCGCTGCTCCTGCAGCGCGTCGAGGCTCATGGTGGCAGCCACGGAGCGCAGGCCGTCGACGAACTTCGCCTCGATCAGCACACGCAGTTGCTCGGCATCGTTGGTGCGGTCGCCGAGCGTCTGGGCGGCAAGCGCGATCGAGGAGGCGTCCGGCTTCACGCGGACGTAGAATTCGGCGCCGATATCGACGCGCATGCGGTCCTTTGTGATCAGCGCGTCGCCTTCGCCGCGGCGAACTTCGAGACGCAGCGTCTTCAGATTGACCCGGGCGATCGAGTGGAAGATCGGCAGGACGATTGAGCCGCCGTCGAGCACGACCTTCTGGCCGCCGAGGCCGGTGCGCACATAGGCTTCGTCGCGGCTCGATCGCGTATAGAGCGATGCGAGCACAAAGCCGATGCCGAGGATCAGGACGACGCCGATGCCGGCGGGCAGGAGAAGATCAAAGATCATTGTTGCTCCGTGGAGGTGGTGTTTAGCGTAGAGATGAGGTCTGCCGGCGCGGGAATGGCGATGAAGACATCCTTGGCGCGGTCGACGATGAGGATTTGTGTGCCGATGGTGATGGCGGGTTCACCCTTGGCTGCTTTGGCGCGCAGGTTGTGCCAGTTGCCGTGTTTGTCCTTGAGACGAACACGTCCCGGCAGGCCCTGATCGAGCGGGCCGACTGAGACTTCGGCGGTCCGGCCGACGAATTCCTTGAGGTCGACGACGTAGGTCTCGTCGCGTGGCACAATCCGCGCGACCGCGCGGCTCGACGCCCTGACCGTGGGCAGGCTCAAGAGCAGTGCGGGCACGCTGGCAACCAGAGCCGGCAGCGGCAGCCAGACGCTGTGGGCGATACTCTGGATGACGAACCCGGTCATCGAGAACAGAGCCAGCAGCAGCATGATGAAGATCAGGATCGGGACGCCGCCGACATTCAGCCAGGAGAGCAGCCCCGCCAGAGCGTTGTGCTCGTCCAGCCCGGCCTTGTCGATCACCTCGCCGAGCGAGAAGCCGACGAGCAGGCACAGCATCTCGATCGCGGTCAAGGCCGCAAGCATGATGGCGGCAATGGCAAAGGGCAGGCATTCAGGAGCGAAGAAAAGCTCCATCGGCGTTAGTCCTTTCCGGCCTTGAATTTCGCCAGCCGCGCTTCGATCGCCTGTTCACGGTGCAGCCGGTCGAGCTCATCGAGTTCGGCGCTTGTGGCATTGTTGCCGGCGGGAACGCCGGTAACGCGGGAGACGGCGGCGGCAGCCCGGGCCGCACCATCGGCCGGATTGGCGCGTGCACGGGCCGTTGCCGGCTCATCCGGGTATTGCGCCAGGCTCCGCTTCAGGTCGCCAAGTCTCGCTTCGGCCTCGCGGCGTGTTGCAAGCACGGCCTGCAGCGCCTGCTGGCCTTCGTCAAGGTAGCTGCGGGCATCGGCTAGCGCCTTGTCGAGAGCGGAAACCTGCGATTCCAGATCGATCTGGCGGGCGATACCGGCCTTGGCGAGATCATCGCGACCGGCGGATACCGCCGTCAGGATCTTTTCTTCGAGCATAGTCAGGTCGGACGCGATTTCTTCACGTCGGCTTTGGATGCGGTACTCCTCGGCGCGCGCTTTGCCGATGTCGGCTTTCGCTTCTTCGGCCGCGGCATCGATTTCGCGCAATGCTTGTTCGACGACGGCCACCTTGTTGGTGCCTTCCGCCTTGTCGACGGCGGCGTTGGCAAGACCGGCGATCAGCCGCCCCATGCGCGAAAGAATGCCTTCGTTCATCATCATGTCTTCCTCCGTTCGATCCGTGTGCGGCGTGACGCCGATGTGAATTTCATAGCCGCCGGCATCGGCGACGAGCTCGGCCGAAAAAATGTTGGGCGTACCGCGTGAGTAGCCCGCCACATCAAAGGGGATGGCGACACGGCCGCGCACCGTTGCGACGGTGAGGGCGGCCGGGCCCTTGATCGCAAACAATTTTTCGTCGAGCGGCAGCCGCAGGGGCTCGCTCGGCCGCCCGCGGTTCGACGCGAAATCGCGCAGGCCCAGCGTCACGAAACGGGCGGGCAGGCCGGTCCGATCCCTGACGGTCTCGTAGGCAAGCTCGTGCAGGGTCACGAGATTGGCCCCGCCTTTTTCCACCGTCAGCTCATCGAGCAGCGCAAGCATCTTCGCATAGGCGGCAAATGTCTCCTCCAGCGCGTGCCGGGCCTCGCCGTCCGGCACCAGGCGATAGCGGAGGGTTGCCGTGTGGGTCGTCTGTATCATGGATCTGATGTAAAGCACCGATTTGGTGCTTTCAAGATCATGTTGACCACAGGTTGCAAATATTTCCACCAGTTGGTGTGTCGCGGTCGGCCGTGCAAGCGATCGTCCCATCGCCCGCCTCGTGGGCGCTGGCGTGTCACCTGCCGTGATTGCGATCCGCTGTTGAGGATTTACGTATCGTTACTTAAAGAGGGTTAGGTTGCCCAAAGGCGCCGCGCCTTGCATGCCCTCTCTCCGCCAACCGAGATGGAACAATAATGACAGGTTCTTCCGACACCAACATTTTTGATCTGGCGCCGATCGCGATGTGGATCGAGGATTTCAGTGGGGTCAAGGCGCAGTTCGATCGCTGGCGGGCCGAGGGTGTGGTGGATCTCCGTGCCTATCTTAGAGAGGATCTGACGCGTGTCGCCGCGTGCTCCGGCCAAATTCGTGTTCTCCAGGTCAACCGCCGGACACTGGAACTGTTCGAAGCGCGCGATCTCGATCATCTTCAGGCGAACCTTTCGAAAGTCTTTCGCGACGACATGCTCGAAAGCCATGTCAACGAGCTTGCCGAATTGTGGGAGGGCAAGACCGAGTTCAGCAGCAGTGCCGTCAACTACACGCTGACGGGACGCCGGCTCGACATCCAGCTGCGCGGCTCGGTACTGCCGGGATACGAGGATACGCTGGGGCGGCTGCTTCTGACGACGGAAGACGTGACCGCGCGCGAAGAAGCCCGGCGCAACGAACGGGCCAACCGACAGTATGCGGAAGGCATCTTCGAGCATTCGCCGGTGTCGCTGTGGGTCGAGGACTTCAGCCGCATCAAGCTGCTGCTCGAGGATGTCCGTGAACGCGGCATCGTCGATTTCCGCGTCTTCACCGACGTTCATCCGGAATTCGTGCGCCAATGCATGAGCGAGATCCGGGTCATCGACATCAACCAGGCGACGCTCGACCTGTTTTGTGCACCGGACCGGAACACCCTGCTACAGCATCTCGGCGACATCTTCCGCAACGAGATGGAGAAGCATTTCAAGGAGCAGCTGATCGAGCTGTGGAACGGCAATCTTCTTCATCACCGCGAGGTGGTGAACTATGCGCTCGATGGGTCGGAGCGCCACGTCCTTTTGCAATTCTCCGTGCTTCCCGGCCATGAAGACGACTGGTCGCTGGTCCAGGTGGCGTTGACCGATATCACCGCGCGCAAGAAGGCGGAGGCCTATCTCGAATATCTCGGCAAGCACGACGTGCTGACGAAGCTGCACAACCGCGCCTTCTACACCGACGAGCTGAACCGGCTGGAGCGCAAGTCGTTGCGCCCGGTTTCGGCCATCGTCGTCGACCTTGATGGTCTCAAGGCGGCGAATGACCAGCTTGGGCACGATGCCGGCGATGCCCTCCTGCGCCGTCTCGGCGAAGTGCTGAACGGCGCGGTGTCGCAGCCCAACCATGCTGCCCGCATCGGCGGCGACGAATTTGCCATCCTGATGCCAGGCGCCGACCGCCAGGCGGTGGCGACCATGGTCGAGACCATCAGCGAATTGTTGAAGATCAACAACCAGTTCTATTCCAACGCGCCTCTCAGCATATCGCTCGGCACTGCGACCAGCGAAACCGGGGAAACCATGGAAGCCCTGGTCAAGCGCGCGGACCTCAGCATGTACGAGCAGAAGCGGGCACGCTACGCTGCGCAGGAGAGCCGCAACGCTCAAGGCGGCAAGGCCGCCTCGGCGGCATAGGCGCGGCGTGGTCGATGCCCGGCGCAATCCGCGCGGGCAGGCGGCCCATCGCCCAGAACGTGCCGGCGGCGGACCGAACGCCGGCTTTTGCGACATGATTCAAGGCGGCGGCGCCTTCACGGCCAGGCGCTCCATCACTGCCCGGCGGCCAGCAACATGTCCAGCGCCCCGATTGCGCCGCCAGCCTGCGATGCTGTCGCGCGATACCTGGCGCACCAGGCAAGCAGCCGCCTCACGGCCGGTCCGATTCCGTCTCCATCCTCGAAATCCAGTCGGCCCCGAGGTGATGGCTCTTAAGCACGGAAACCGGATCCTCGGCGTCCAGCCGCGAGCAGATGCGATAGATCTCCAGCGTTTCCGCATTCATCTGGCCGCGCTGGTAGAAGAACATGGCAGCCGCATAGCGCGTGCGTCCGGACCATTCGATGCCGGGCGGAGTTCGGATCAGCGCCCAATGACGCCTCGTTTCGTCGTCCATCACGACACCCCTAGAAACGTCCCGGGGGCGTCGCCGAGCGGCGGTCGAGCTTGACGAACGGCCGTGACACCAAGCGGGCGCGCTTCATCAGCTTCTGATACTGAAGTTCCCGCATGGCGTAGATCTCCACCCAGAGATTGTCGGTGACGCTCGCCCCGTAAGGTCGCCAAAGCGTGGCGATTGCGATGTTGCGCTTGGCGAGCGGAGACCAGATGGCGGCCGTCACCAGCCCCACTTCCTTCTTGCCGCGATGATAGACGATGGCGCCTTCGGCGGGAATGTTGCCCTCGATCTCGAGGCCGACCAGCACATGTTTGAACGTGCCTTTCGTCCGCGCCTTCAGGATTGCATCGCGACCGTTGAAATACGGCTTTTGCGGATCGACGAGCCAGTCGAGGCCGATCTCGTCGGGCAACCGTTCGCGATCGGCACGAAGAGCGGCCTCGGCGGTGATGAAATCCGCATTGGCAACGATGAAGCCCGCCTCGATGCGGGCGCGGTTGAGCGCGTCGTAACCGATTGCTTTCAGGCCGAAGCCGCTGCCGGCCGTCCAGAGCCGATCCCAGAGGCTGAGCGCCGCCTTCGCCGGGGCGAAGAGCTCGTAGCCAAGGTCGCCGGTAAAGCCGGTGCGCGAGATCGTCACGCTGCCGTCGGCATGCGGGAACTCGGCCAACTGAAACGGCTTCAGCGTCTCGACGCCAGCAAAGCCGGCGGCTTCGAGCACCGCAAAGGCGGTCGGTCCCTGCAGCGCGACGGCGGCGATCTCTGCAGTCTCCTCGCTGATTTCGACCGAGAACCCGCCGGCGCTGTCGAGCAGCCAGGGCAAATGCCGCTCCTGGCAGCAGAGGCGGAAGTCGTCGGTCGCCAGCCGGAAGAGCGTACCATCGTCGAGCACGTGTCCGTGGTCGTCGCACCAGGCGGTATAATGGACCCGCCCGACGCCGAGCTTGGCGACATCGCGCACCGTAAGGCGGTTCAGGTAGCGCGCGGCATCGCTGCCGCGAATGCGGTACTTCACCATGGGAGAAATATCGAAAAGGGCCGATGTCGAGCGGATGGCGAAATATTCGAGTTCGGTGTCGAAGATCGAATGCGGCGCCTTGTAGCCCGCCCAGCTGTACCAGTCGTTGGTCTCGCTGAGCGCGGCCAGCCGGTCGTGAAAAGGCGTTTCGAGACGCGGCGTCAGGATGTGCCCCTGTTCAGCGCGGTTGAAGGCGGTGAGGTGCATCATGCGCGTTTCTCCGAAAGGATCTGGCGGGCAGCGAGCAGGCCGGGCAGGCCGGAGATGCCGCCACCCGGATGCGAGCCAGCGCTTGCGAGGTAAAGGCCTTCGAGCGGCGTCGCGTAGCCGGCGGCTGCATTGACCGGGCGGTTGATCAGGAGCTGGTCGGCCTGCAATTCGCCGTGGTGCCAGTGCCCGCCCGGCAGGTTGTAGCGTTCTTCCATGTCGGCAGGTGTCAGGAAATGCGTGGCGACGATACTGGCGCCAACCCCCGGGCAATAGCGTTCGAGCGTTTCGAGCACGATCTTCAGGAAGGCGGGCTTGCCCTTTTCCCAACCATCCGCAAGCGCATAGGGCGCAAACTCGACCAGCGCCGAAAGTGTGCAGGCGCCGTCGGGCGCAAGCGTGGGATCGGTCAGGCTCGGAAGCGTTATCTCCATCACCGGATCGGTCGAGAACTGGCCATACTTCGCCGGGTTGAATGCCTGCTCTACGTGATCGATCGATCGGGCGATCACCAGCCTGCCGGCAAGATCGGCGCGCGCCACACCCGGGAAATCGGGGACACGGTCGAGCGCCAGGTCGAGCTTGGCGACATTGCCCCTGGTGCGGATGTTGCCGATGGCGCGGCGGAAGCCGGTGCCGATCTCGGCGGCATCGGTCAGGGCCATGAACGTCGCCTGCGGATGGATGGCGGAGATGATGGCCGGGGCGGTCAGCGTTTCGCCCGTCGACAGCATGATCCCGGTCGCGCGGCCGCGATCGGCGACGATCTTCTCGACGCGCGTGCCGGTCCGGATCGCAACGCCCGCCTTGGTCGCCGCCGCATCGAAGAGGGCGGCGATCGACTGGCCATTGCCCTTCGCCACGACCTGCGCGCCGGTAGCGCCAGCCACTTCGCCGGTCAGGCGATAATAGAGACCAAGCAGCGATGTCGGCGATCGCGGCCCGAGATGAATGCCGAGCGTCGCATCGAAGGCGGCAAGGCCCTTCAGCCGGTCGTCGGTCAGATATTCATCGGCGACATCGGCGACATTCATCAGGAGCATGCGTAGGAAATCGCGGCCTTCCTCGCGCCCCTTGCTCAGGAGATGAAGACCGGCGGTGGCGAAGGACTTGAGATCGTCGAAGGCGATCTCGCCCACTTCGGGCGGGCGACGCTTGAGGAAGCGTTTGAAGATGCCCGCCTGGAACAGGAGCTTGCCGCGAAAATCGGTAAAACGCGCCGCCTCCTCCCGAGAGACCCCGTCGATCGTTTCACCATAGGCGCCACGCAGCACGGCGTGCACACCCGTCGGCGATAGCGCAACGGTCGGGGCGGTCACGTGCGTTGTCGAATGATCAATTTCGAGCGCGGACAACACATCTGCGTCGAGGCGATTGATGATGTGCGCAAGGCCAGGGCTGACGAAGCCTGGATGAAACTCGAAGCTGCGGGCCGCACCGCCGAGCGTGTCGTCCGCTTCGATCACCACGACCTTGCGCCCGGACCGGGCAAGGAGGGTGGCGGCGGTCAGGCCGTTGTGGCCGCCGCCGATGACGATGGCATCAAATGACGTCATGGGCCGAACTCATGTGCGAGGGAGCGTGCCTGAGATCGCGCAGGATCTCGGCGGCGGCGTTGCGGCCGGGGGCGCCCATGACGCCGCCGCCGGGATGGGTCGAGGAGCCGCAGATGTAGAGACCGCGGACCGGGCTTCGATATTGTGCGTATCCGGGGACCGGCCGGTTGAACAGCAACTGGTCGAAGGTCAGTTCGCCCTGGAAGATGTTGCCTTCGGTGAGGCCGACTTCCTGCTCTATCTCGCGCGGCGTGCGCACCTCCATGTGCAGGATGCGTTCGCGGAAGCCGGGCGAATAGTCGGAGATCTGCTTGATCACCGTCTCAGCGAAGGCGTCACGGTCGGCATCGGTCCAGTCGTTGCCTTCGACCTTCGGTGGACAGTATTGCACGAAGCAGGAGACGAAGTGCTTGCCGGGCGGGGCCATCGTCGGGTCGAGCGTCGTCGGGATCATCATGTCGACGAAGGGATCGGCCGACCAGCGCCCGGCCTTCCAGTCGTCATAGCCCTTTTCCATGCGTTCGATCGTGTCTGTGAAGTGCAGGTCGCCGCGAATGCAGGAGGAGCCAGATGGCAAGGCCGGAAACTCCGGCAGGCTGTCGAGGGCGATGTTGAGCTTGCCCGAGGAGCCGCGCATCTTGAAGTGGCGGACACGGTGGACGAAACGCTCCGGCAGCGCGCTCTCGTCGACGAGCTTCAGGAAGGTACGCTTGACGTCGGCATTGGAGACGACAAGCTTGCCGAGGACTTCTTCGCCGTCGGCAAGCACCGCCCCTGTCGCCTTGCCGCGATGGGTCATGATCTTGGCGACATCGGCGCCGGTGCGGATTGTGCCGCCCGATGCCTTGAAGGAGGAGGCGAGGGCCGACGTCACCGCGCCCATGCCGCCGCGGGCATAGCCCCAGGCGCCGACCGACCCGTCGACCTCGCCCATATAGTGATGCAACAGCACATAGGCCGTTCCAGGCGACATCGGCCCAAGCGCCGTTCCGATGATGCCCGAGAGCGCCAGATAGGCTTTCACCACGTCGGTCTCGAAATACTCGTCGAGGAAGTCCGAAATCGACATGGTCCAGAAGCGCAAGGTTGCGGCCATTTCTGCCGCAGAGAAGTCACCGAACTTCTTTGCGAGATAGAGCATCTCCTGAAGGTCGCGCGGTTTGAAGCTGAACGGATCCGGTGCCGTGCGCATCAGCAGCGGCTGGATGAACCGGCATTGGCGCGTCACATCCCGTGCATACCGATCATAGGCTTCGGCATCGCGTTTGGAAAAGCGGGCGAATTCGCGGCGGTGGGAGTCATGATCGCGATAGGAGGCGAGGTAGTCGCCATCCCGCGTAAAGACCGCGCCGCCTTCGTAGGAGATGACCTGCAGCCCGTGCTTGGGCAGCTCGAGGTCGCGCATGATCTCGGGCCGGAACAAAGAGCAGACGTAAGAACAGTTCGAATAGAGAAAGCCGGGGGTCAGCTCCCGGCTGGTGGCGGCGCCGCCGACCCAGGCGTTCTTCTCAAGGACGATGACATCCAGTCCCGCCCGTTGGAGATAGCAGGCCGTTACCAGCCCGTTATGGCCGCCTCCGATCATCACCACGTCGTATTTTTTCATGTGGCTCCCCTTGTCGTTGATGAAAAAATGACATGGAAAGCAGAATGTTGTCCATATATTTTGAATGAGTGTTCAGCAAATATGTTGCAATCCCCTGATAACGCGATAGGATTTCTGTAGAGGTGCAACGCCGGATCGGAGGTCCGATGTCGTCGATCGATGGAGAGGTGCAGCCGCTGGCGGAATACGACGATGCGGCCATCCGCTTTCTCGCGGTGCTCTGGGGGGAGGGGTATCTTTCTCCCGGGGGTGCTGGAGAGGTCGATCGCGTTCTCGAAGGGCTGGAGCTTGGCGGCAAACGCGTGCTCGATTTCGGCTGCGGGGCCGGCGGGGCGACGCTGCATATTGCCGAAACCCATGGCCCGGCGCAGGTGACGGGTTTCGATGTCGAGGTGCCGGTAATCGAGCGGGCTCGAGTTGCTGCCGCGCGTTCGGGTTTGACCAATGTCGCCTTCATCCAGTCGGCGCCCGGTCGTTTGCCATTCCCAGATTGCAGTTTCGATGTGGTCTTTTCCAAGGATGCGCTGGTGCATGTCCCGGACAAGGCGGCGATCTTCCGCGAGATCTTCCGTGTGCTTGCGCCCGGCGGGGCCTTTGCTGCCTCCGATTGGCTGATCTCGCATGATGGCGAACCGTCCAGCAACATGAAGGCCTATCTTGCGGCCGAAGGTCTGAGCTTCGGCATGGCCTCGGCTAAGACCTATATAGCAGCGATGACGGCGGCCGGCTTCGACGATGTCGGTTCGCTCAGCCGCAATGCCTGGTACCGGGACGTCGCCCGCAACGAGCTTTCAAGGCTTGAAGGTTCCCTGCGCGCCGAGGCCATCGCCGCCGTCGGCGAAGCCTATGTGGCGAAGAACATCCGGACCTGGACTGCGATGCAGAAGGTGCTTGACAGTGGTGAGCATTGTCCCACTCATCTGCGTGGCATCAAGCCGATGCCGCGCGGAGCATGATATGCACCTGCGCCTCAAGAAGAACAGCACGGCGGTACGGATGAAACTCACCTCTGCGGCACAGGACGCAACGGACACCGAGAAGCGCGGGCGCAAGGCGTCCAAGGAAACCAGACGGCAGCAGTTGATCGAGGCGACGATCGATTCGCTCGCCAAGCGCGGCTATTCCGAGACAACGCTGGCCGATGTCGCCGATGGCGCCGGTCTTTCGCGCGGCATCGTCAACTTCCATTTCGAAAGCAAGGAAAAGTTGCTGATCGCCACGCTGCAATACATGGCGGACGAATATGCCGCCAATTGGGGTGCGGCGCTGGACAAGGCCGGCGACAAGGCGGCGGCCCAACTCTGGGCGCTCGTTGCCTGCGATTTCGATCGAAAGATCTGCACCAAGCGCAAGCTTGCCGCGTGGTGCGCCTTCTGGGGTGAGGCAAAGTCGCGGCCGACCTATCAGGCGCTCTGCGGCGCACGCGACGTCAAGTACCAGGAGATCTTTCTGGCGCTCTGCCAGACGCTCAAGGACGAGGGCGGCTATGCCTACGAGCCTGAGGGGATGACGCTGGCGCTCTGCGCATCGATGGAAGGGCTGTGGCTGCGGCTGATGATGGGCGACGGACTGACGCGCGAGAAGGCGCATGCTGCGGCCGTCGAGTATCTGCTCGTCGCCTTCCCCAAGCATTTCACCCGGGAAGGGCCGAAATAGGGAACAACAACGCCGGAACGGCCGGATAGAGGAGGTTGGCATGATATTGGTGAACGTGTGCAGGCAAATCTTGCGGGGCGTGTTCATCGCCTCGCTTGTCTCGAGCACTGCCCTGCCGGCGCTTGCCGCAGACAATCTCACGATCTTCGACTGGTCGGGTTACGAGGACCCTGCCTTCCACCCCGCCTATACCGCCAAACATGGTGCCGAGCCCGATTTCAGTTTCTTCGGCGACGAGGAAGAGGCTTTCCAGAAGCTGCGCTCAGGCTTCAAGGCCGATCTCGCCCACCCCTGTTCGCAGAGCGTAGCGAAGTGGCGGGAGGCCGGCCTGATCGAGCCACTGGATACGTCGAAGCTGACCTACTGGAACGACACCGATCCAGGCATTGTTGCCATGAAGGGGCTGATGACCACGCCTGATGGCAAGGCCTGGCTGTTGCCGTTCGAATGGGGCAACACGGTGCTGACCTATCGTACCGACACGGTGAAGCCCGAGGAGATTTCCTCGCTGAAGGCCTTTGCCGATCCGAAGTTCAAAGACAGGGTATCGATCGGCGACAATGTCGATGACGCCTATGCGCTCGCGAGCCTTGCGATCGGTCTCAAGGACTGGACGACGATGACCGACGAGCAATTCAAACAGGCGTCGGATTTCCTGCGCGAGGTGCACAAGAACGTTCGCCTCTACTGGACAGACAACACCGACCTCAGCCAGGCGATCGCCAGCGGCGAGGTCGATCTCGCCTGGGCCTGGAACGAAACCGCCACGACGCTGCAGGCCGACGGCGTGCCGGCTGCGATCAAGAAAGACACCGTCGAGGGCCTGTCGACCTGGGTGTGCGGCTATGTCCGGCTCAAGGGTGCTGCGGCCCCGGAGGACCAGCAGTATGACTTCCTCAACTCGATCACCGATCCGGCGATCACCTCCTACATGGTTGAATCCTGGGGCTATGGCCATGCCAATGCGCGCGGCATGGCGCAGGTCGATCCGAAGATCCTGGCCGACAAGGGCTATGCAGACGTTTCGAAGTTCCTCGACAACACGCTGTTCCAATCGCCGATGCCGATGGAGCTGCGCCAGAAGATGATCGCCGAGTTCGAGAAAATCAAAGCAGGTTACTGAGGGGAAAAATTCGGGGCAGCTGCGAGGTGCGGCTGCCCGGCCCAATCAGTCCGAAAGCGCCACGAGCGCATCCGGATCATAGGCGAGCCGAACCGCGTCGCCGACCGGAATGTCATCCGCACCGAAATTGTTGGTTTCCGAGACGGAGAGCGGCTGCTCCATGCCGGGGACGTCGACGATCAGGTGGGTGATCTCGCCGAAATAGTGGCGATCGACGACCCGGCCAGCGAGCTCGAAATCGGCCTTGGCGTCATCCCAAAGCACGCGCAGCCGTTCCGGCCGGATGCCGATCGTCGCCGTGCCATTGCGGGCGTTGAACCCAAGCGGCTTGTCGAGCGTGACGCCGCCGAAACGCGGTGTTTCGACCGAGAGCCGCGTCGCAGTCTCGCCGGTGATCCGCGCCTTCATGAAATTCATGCCGCCGAGAAAATCGGCGATCTGACGGGTGGTCGGGCGCTGGTAGATTTCCTTTGGTGTTGCCACCTGTGCGATGCGTCCGCCAAACATCACGGCGATCCGATCGGACAAAGCGAGCGCCTCGTACTGATCGTGCGTGACGAGGATGAAGGTGATGCCGACGGCCTTTTGCAGCGAGCGCAACTCGACCTGCATTTCCTCCCTCAGCTTCTTGTCGAGCGCCGAAAGCGGTTCATCGAGCAGCAGGACTTTTGGGCGCATGACGAGCGCTCGGGCAAGTGCGACGCGCTGGCGCTGACCGCCGGAAAGCTCGTGCGCCCGGCGCTTGCCGAGATGGCCGAGCCGGACCTGGTCGAGGGCGGCGCCCACGCGCCGGCGCTCCTCGCTCGCATCAAGCTTCAAGCGTTTCAGGCCATAAGCGACGTTTTCCTCGACATCGAGATGCGGAAAGATCGCATAGTTCTGGAAGACCATGTTGGTCGGACGGCGGTTCGGCGGCGTGCCGATCACCGATTGCCCATCGATGCGGATATCGCCGGTGCTCGGTGTGTCGAAGCCGGCGATCGAGCGCAACAGCGTGGTCTTGCCGCAGCCGGACGGACCAAGCAGCGAGAAGAATTCGCCGGCAGCAATGTCGAGCGAGACGTCGTCGAGCGCCTTGTAGATGCCGTAGAACTTGTTGACCGCCTCGATCGTTATCATCGGTGTTTTAGGCATTGAGCGCTCCCTGCGCCCTCAGCCGGTGTTCGGCGCGACGGCGTATGATTTCCGAAAGGGTGAGAAGCAGGATCGAGATGAGGATCATCACGCTACCGAGGGCGAGAACGCCGGGCAGCTTGGCGGCGAAGCGCAACTGCCCCCAGATATAGACCGGCAAGGTCGGCTCGGTGCCCGAGAGGAAGAAGGCGAGGATGAATTCGTCGAGCGAGACGGTGAAGGAGACCAGCAGGCTTGAGACGAGCGCCGGGGCGACCACCGGCAGCGTCACCCGGCGAAACGTCCCGATCGCGGTTTCGCCGAGATCGAGAGAGGCCTCTTCCAGCGACCGGTCGAAGCCGCCGAAGCCGGAGATCAGCACCGACATAGCGTAGGGCAGGCAGAAGATAACCTGGCCGAGAATGACGGTCACCAGCGACAGCTCGACCCCGAGCTGCAGGATGATCATCAGCAGCGATACGGCAAAGATGATTTCCGGCAGGAACAGCGGCGCCATGATCAACCCGGTCGCCGTCCGCTGGCCGCGAAAGCGATAGCGGGTGATGGCGCGGGCCGCGCAGATGCCGAGTACGGTGGAGAGAATGGCGACGGAGACGCCGACGATCATGCTGTTGCGCGCCGCTTCGAGGAGCGCGGTGTTGTGCCAGAGCGACGCGTACCATTTGGTGGTGAAACCGGCGAGCGGGAAGGTGGTCGTGGCCGCGTTGTTAAAGGAGAAGATCGGCAGGAGCAGGATCGGCAGGTAGAGAAATGCCAGATACACCGTGACATAGGCGGGCAGCCAGCGGGACTTCGGAATGCCGTGACGCCCGCTCATTTCGCCATCCTCACCAGCAGTTTCAGCGCAAGGACAGCGAGGCCGGCCATCGCCGAGACGATGACCATCGTCGTCACCGACAGGGCAGCACCAAGCGGCCAGTTGGCACCTTTGCCGAACTGCGCCTGGATCGCGGTCGCGATCATCACGCCATCCTTGCCGCCGACGAGCTTAGGCGTGACGTAGTCGCCGACCGTCGGGATCATCACGATCAGGAAGGCCGAGATGACGCCGGGAAGGGAGAGTGGCAGGGTGACGCGCAGGAAGCTCATCAGCTTGTTGTCACCGAGATCGTGCGCCGCCTCGATCAGCGAGCGGTCGACCTTCTCGAGCGACACGAAGATCGGCAGGATGGCGAAGGCCGCCCAACTGTGGACGAGCGTGATGACGACAGCGTTGGAGTTGTAGAGCAGCGAGGTCAGCGGCTTGTCGATGATGCCGATCGACAGGAGGCCGGTGTTCATGACACCGCCATAGCCCAGGATCACCTTCCAAGACATGACCCGCAGCAGATAGCTGGTCCAGCAGGGCACGGTGATCAGGAACAGCCAGAGGTTCTTGTGGACGCCGCCATGGAAAGAAATGAACCAGGCGATCGGATAGGAGACGGTGACGGTCACGACGCTGACGACGAGCGAGATGACGAGCGAGCGCACCAGCAGATCCTGGTAGATCGGTTCGC
This sequence comes from Ensifer sp. GW823-FHT05D09, assembly GCF_058795755.1. Classification (NCBI taxonomy): domain Bacteria; kingdom Pseudomonadati; phylum Pseudomonadota; class Alphaproteobacteria; order Hyphomicrobiales; family Rhizobiaceae; genus Ensifer; species Ensifer sp. GW823-FHT05D09. The sequence goes on from NZ_JBXAIA010000008.1 coordinate 93,119, forward strand.
CGAGCGCTGTTTTATAGTTCTGAAGCGTGAAGGTGCGGTCGATCGTCAGGTAGTCCTGGGTCCAGAAGCTGTAGGCGATGACGATCAGGATCGGCAGGAACAACAGGGCGACGGCATAGAGCAGCGTCGGGGAGATCAGTGCCAGCCCGCTTGCTTCTTCGCTGGCCGTCCAGCGAACCCGGTTCTTTGGCGGATGCGTGGGCCTTTGCTCCACCTCGGTGGCCGACAGCACCGCCATCAGCGATACCCCGGCTTGCGCAATTGATACTCTGCAGCGCGCCAGCCGCGCTTCGGCTCATGTCGATAGAGTCGACAGTGGAAATGCAGCGAACGCTTCATTCGATCCATCCCATGGCGATTTTTCGCCGTTTGGTTCCCTTGAATTAGCAAAACTCAATTCGGCATTGAACGCAAGTGCTATTTCTGCAATATTGATTGAACAGCCATTCAATAAAATGACGTGTTGTTCAATTTTATCATATGGTTGTTTTGAGAATTATGATTGAAACGGTTGGAGGGATTTGTCATGGCCGCGAAGCTCGATCTTGCAAATGTGCCGGATAGCGGCGCAGGAGAAACGTCCGCGCTTGCCGAAAAGCATCTCGTCCAGCCCTGGCCTGTCGCCGGCAGCATAGGTGCGGAAGCGCGCGGGCCGATTGAAAGCGGCGACGGAATTTATGTCGTCGATGGCGAGGGGCGTCGCCTCATCGATGGTCCGGCCGGCATGTGGTGCGTCAATGTCGGTCACCGCCGGACGGAACTCGCCGAAGTGCTGCACGATCAGGCCATGGCGCTGTCCTACAATTCGCCCTGGTACACCACCAATCAGCCTTCGGCCCTGCTTGCCGAGCGCCTCGCCGCCCATGCACCCGGTGATCTCTCGCATGTATTTTACACCACCGGCGGTTCCTCGGCGGTCGAGACGGCGCTGCGTTTCATGCAGTTCCTGAACAATGTGCGCGGACGGCCGGAGAAGAAGCTGATCGTCTCGCGCCAGGGCGGCTATCACGGCTCCACCTATCTCTCTGCGTCCCTGAACGGACGTCCGCGCGACCACGACTGGATGGACAGCGCCACAGATCAGGTGGCGAAACTTGCCTGTCCCAACCCGTTCCGGCGGCCCGCCGGACAATCCGAGGCCGAATTCTGCGATGCGCTGGTTGCGGAGTTCCAGGCGCTGATTGAGGCAAAGGGGGCGGATCGCATCGGCGCTTTCATCGCCGAGCCGATCATGGCCTCTGGTGGCGTCATCGTGCCGCCGGAGGGTTATCTCCGCCGCATGCGCGCGCTCTGCAGCGAGCACGACATCCTGTTCATCGCCGACGAGGTGGTGACGGCCTTCGGCCGCCTCGGCGAGGTCTTCGCCTCGAAGGCGGTGTTCGGGCTGGAGCCTGATATGATCACCTTCGCGAAGGGGGTGACTTCGGGTTATTTTCCGCTCGGCGGCGTCATGATCTCTTCGCGTCTGCTGGAAAGCCTGCGGCAATCCAACCATTCCGATGCGATGTTCGCGCATGGGCTCACCTATTCCAGCCATCCGGTCGGTTGCGCGGTTGCCCTGCGCAATCTCGACATTCTGGAAGATGGGCTGCTCGACCACGTCAAGGTGATCTCGGGCTATTTCCAGACATCGTTGAAGAGCCTGGAGGCATTGCCGCTGGTCGGCGAAGTCCGCGGCATGGGGCTGATGGCCTGCGTCGAATGCGTCGCCGATCGGGTCAGCAACAACCCGCTGACGCTCGATCTCGAAGTCGGCAAGCGCATCGACCGTCATTGCCAGGAGCTTGGCCTGCTTGTGCGTCCGCTGATCAACATGTGCGTGATGTCGCCACCGTTGACGATCACCACGCGTCAGATCGACGACATGGTCGCCATTCTCGACGCCAGCATCCGCCGCACCATGGACGAGCTCGTGCGCGAGGGGCTGTGGAAGGGTTGAGCCGATCTATTGATCGCGCCTGAAAATGCCTCGGCCCCGCCAGCATTCCCCGGCGGGGCCGTTTTCGAAGGGGCCGGTCTTGAGCCGGCCCCTCTTTTTGCGCCTATCGTTTGGAGAGTTCGTCGTTGACCGCAGCCATCCGGTCCTCGGGTGGGGCCACGTCCAGATTGACGACGGGCAGCACGGCGCGAATGTGATCGTGATGCGTGCGCACGCCATATTCCAGATCGGAGAGATAAAACCCGTTGAACGCCTTCGACGTCATGGATTCGTTCGACCAGATCGTCAGTTGCACGTCCTCGGCCTGGGTATCCCTGTCGATGCGGAAGGCGAGGTAGCGGGCAAGCCGTTGCTGGCGCGTTTCCTCGGGATAGCGATAGATCGCGCCGCGCAGCAGCGTCTTTCCGGTCGATAATGGGAATTCCTGATAGAACTGCACAGTCTCAGGCGTCACTGCGATAACGGCGTTGGGGAAGAGGCCGAAATAGATCCAGGCCTTGCGCAGCCGCTCGGGCAGATGCGTCGCTTCCGGCGCAATGCCGACATATTGCCGGACACTCCAGCGGCGGCCCGCATGCGGGTTGTAGGTTGCGAAGGAACGGCAAAGGCCATTGACGAAAGGCTCATCGTAATAGGTCGAACCATAGAGATCCTGCAGCGCCGGATGGGCCATGGCAACGTGATAGCCTTCATTGTCGACGTCGCGCACCGATTTCCAGTTCACCGCACTTTCCTGCGTCCACACGCCTTCGGTCGGCAGCATGCGCTCGGAGCCGTAGTGGCCGAACTCCTCGGCAAAGGGCTGCATCAGCTCGGCGACAGAGGGCTGTGGCCCCGGCCGAAAACGGATGAAGACGAAGCCCATCCAGATTTCCAGTTCGAGCGGCACAAGGCCGAATTCCTGCTTGTCGAGCGGCGGAAACGAGCGCGGTCGCGCCGCCCCACGGAGCGTGCCGTCGAGATTGTAGACCCAGCCGTGGAACGGACAGACGAGCGCGTTGCGGCACTTGCCCTTGTCGTCGGCAACGACACGGGAGCCGCGATGGCGGCAGATGTTGTGAAAGCCACGGATCGTGCCCTGCTGGTCGCGCAGGATCAGCGCCCGCTCGCCGACCACATCCATGGTGATGTAGTCGCCCGCCTCGGGAACGTCTGAGACATGACAGGCGATCTGCCAGTGACGGCGGAAGATGTGTTCGCGTTCCAGTTCGAGCAGGGCGTCGCTATGGTAGCACCAGCCGGGCAATCCACGGCGATCCCAGTCGTTCGGGACGGTTATGTCGCGGATCATTTCGTTCATTCAATGTCTCCATTTTTGCTGAACGTTCATTCAATATAATCTGTTTCGAGCAGAGAGACAAGCCGACCTCAAGCGCTCCGGACGATGGACGGCGCGCCGCGCCGTGCGGCCGAACCCCGAGGACGAGCGGCAACAGGACGAGGGTTGCGAGACCCCGGGGCATTCGAGACGCCGGGCCGGCGAAACCATAGGGATGCGAAACCCCGAGGCTGGTGGACCTACCAGCTGGCGCCGTCGATCAGCCGGTGGGGAATGTCCTCCCAGACAGACCGGTCGAACAGCCGCATGTTGACGCCCATGCGCGTCGTGTCGGCAGAAATCGGCGACCAGTGGGTGGTGCAGCCGCAGGTGCCGCAATGGTGGATCGTCAGCGTGGCGTCGCCCTGGACGTAACCGACGAGCTTGCCCTGCGGATCACTGATCGACACCTCTTCGGCGTCATAATAGCCCCAGAGCGTGCCGAGGCGTGAACACATCGAGCAGTTGCAGCTGCCGAGCGTGTCGGGCCGGACACGGACGGAGAGACGAACCGACTTGCAATGGCAATGGCCTTCGATCATACGCGTCCCTTTTCGCTGACCCTGTTTCCCGGACGGATGGCGAAGGGTCCGGAAAGCGCTAGGTCCAGACTGTCACAGCCCTGGCGGGTCGTGGCAATGGCAAAAACAGATCCGAGCGTTGATCGTGTTGCCGGCCCGTGAGCGGCTTGCCGCGGGCAGACGCCCGACGCAAGACAGCGGCGACCAATGCCTGTGCCTGCCGACCGACCATGGCGGTTCGTTTCTGTCGCTGCCTTCCGATGCCTTCAGCGGTTGTCCGCGCCCGCCGCGCATGACTATACTCTGCCCAAGGCTCACGCCTTGACCCGAGGCTACGTCCACCCGATGGGCGGGCCGACCATTTGATGCCTTCGCATTTCGATGCCGCTGCCCTCGGTCGAGGGCGCCGTTTACCAGAAAACGTCTGTCGCGGGAGAAAAGCATGCGCAATTCCTGCCTGAATATCCTGTCCTTCACCCTGATCGCCGCACTCGGTTCGGTTTCGCCGTCGGCCGTCAGGGCCGCGTCGCCGGAGCCGGTCAAGGCCGAGCACGGCATGGTCGTGACCGCCCAGCACCTGGCGTCGGATATCGGCGTCGCGGTGCTGAAAAAGGGCGGCAATGCCGTGGATGCCGCCGTTGCCGTCGGCTACGCGCTTGCGGTGGTCTATCCGACCGCCGGCAACATCGGCGGCGGCGGCTTCATGACGATCCGCTTCAAGGACGGCAAGACCACGTTCCTCGATTTTCGCGAGCGCGCGCCGACTGCGGCGACCAAGGCGATGTATCTCGACGACAAGGGCCAACTGGTCGATGGCCTGAGTACAGAGGGCTATCTCGCGGTCGGCGTACCGGGCCCGGTGCTCGGCTTCGAGGTCGCGCGCAGCCGCTATGGTACGCGACCGCTCAAGGAACTGATTGCGCCCGCCATTGCGCTCGCCAAGGACGGTTTCCGGCTGGAACAAGGGGATATCGATTCCTTCGATGGCGAAACCGAACGATTGGCAAAAGACCCGGCGGCCGCTGCGATCTTCCTGAAGCCTGACGGAAAACCCTTTGCCGTGGGCGAAACGCTGGTTCAGGCGGACCTTGCCGCCTCGCTTTCGAGCATTTCCGAAAAGGGCACCGACGCCTTCTACAAGGGCGCGATCGCCGACGCCATCGTCAAGGCAAGTGCCGACAAGGGCGGGATCCTCGCCAAGGCGGATTTCGAGAAATACGCCGTGCGCGAACTGGAGCCGGTCAAGTGCAAATATCGCGGCTATGACATCGTCTCCTCGCCGCCGCCGTCGTCCGGCGGCGTCATCATCTGCGAAATCCTCAACGTGCTCGAAGGCTATCCTTTGTCCTATCTCGGTTACGGTTCGGCCGAAACAGTGCATGCGATGATCGAGGCGATGCGCCATGCCTATGTCGACCGCAACACGACGCTCGGTGACCCCGATTTCGTCGAGAACCCGGTCGCCAAGTTGCTCGACAAGGCCTACGCCGCTGAGATCCGCGGCAAGATCGATCCGTTCAAGGCCGGCGTTTCGCAGGCGCTGATGCCGGAGGGCTTTGCCGAAAGCAAGGAGACGACCCACTATTCGATCATTGATGACGAGGGCAACGCGGTTGCGGTGACCTATACGCTCAACGGCTCTTTCGGCGCCGGCGTGGTCGCGCCCGGGACCGGCATTCTGCTCAACAACGAGATGGACGATTTCACCGCCAAGCCGGGCGCTCCCAATCTCTACGGGCTCGTTCAGGGCGAGGCCAACGCGATCGCCCCCGGCAAGACGCCGCTGTCCTCGATGAGCCCGACCATCGTCTCCAAGGACGGCAAGCCCTTCATGGTGATCGGCAGTCCCGGCGGCGCGCGCATCATCACGATTACGCTCGAAGCGATCATCAACGTCATCGATCACGGCATGAACATCCAGGAGGCCGTCGACGCGCCGCGTATCCACCATCAGTGGCTGCCGGACAAGGTGTTCATGGAGCCCTACGCATTGTCGCCCGATACGCGCAAGCTTCTCTCCGCGATGGGCCACGACGTGCAGATCGACAAGAGCTGGAGCATCTGGGGTCAGGCAACCGGCATTCTCGTCGGTGGTGAAAGCCTTGCCGAGATCACTGAGGGTGGTGGCGCGCGCTATAATGGCGCCGTCGACAGCCGCATCGGCGCCGGTGCGGCGAGGGGCTACTGATTGAGGGGGGCGCTGACGCTCGTCGTCGTTTGGCGAGGACGGTGCGCGCCGTCTCCCCGTCAGTCCGGCTTGAAGCTGCCGAGTTGCTCGACCAGGTCGCGCGCGATCCGTGAGAGGTCTGCATCCTGCCGCAGGCAGATCGACAGGCGGCGCGTCGCCCAGCGCTCAGTGAGTGTGAGGGTGGCGAGCGCCGTTGTGCGCCGGCACCGGCGCGCGGCCGTCTGCGGCACGATGCCGACGCCGATCGCCTGCGCGGCCAGGCGGCAGACGTTCTCGAAGCTGCGCACCCGCAGCCTATAGCTTGCCCGCCGTCCGATGCGCGCGGCCTGACCGTCGATATGGTCTTGTAGCGCGCTGCCCTCTGCCAGGCCGATGAACGGATGGTCGAGCAGGTCGGTGAAGCCGACCTTGCTTGCCCGCGCGAGCGGGTGATCCCTTGCGACCACGCCGACCAGCCGGTCGATCGCAAAGGGGATCAGGTGCAGGCCTGCGGTGTCGACCGCATCCGAGACGATCCCGATATCGGCGAGCCCACCTGAGACGGCTTTGACGATATCGGCGCTCTGCCGCTCCTTGAGCTCGATGTCGGTTTGCGGATGGGTGCGAAGCCAGGGGCCGAGGCGGTCCGGCAGGAACTCGGTGATGGCAGCGGTGTTGGCGAGCAGGCGGATGCTTGCCCGCAAACCCCGGGCATATTCGCCGAGTTCGCCATGCATATGCTCCATCTGGCGCAGCACCAGCCGGGCGTGATGGATAAGCGTCGCCAGCTGCGGTGGTGGTAACGCCCCGGCGGCCGCGCGCCAGAAGCGCGACGCCGCCCTTTTCCTCCATGCCGCGCAGCCGCTCGCTGGCGGCCGCGAGCGAGAGGTTTGCGGCCTCGGCGCCATGGGTAATGCTGCCGGCTTCCACGACGGCAAGAAACAGGCGCAGGTCGATGAGGTCGAAACGCATGACCGGCACGATAGCGGCAAATCTGCCTTCGGTACAGCCGAAGCCAGGCTGCGGATCATCCGCATTGCGCAATTGCTCCGCTTCATCGCTTTGGATCCATGATCGATCTCTCCACATGGCATATGGGCGCTATTGCGGCAGCCTTCTTCCTCGCCGGCATCGTCAAGGGCGTGACGGGCATGGGGCTTCCAACCGTCGCCATGGGCGCACTCGGCGCGCTCTTGTCGCCGATCGCAGCAGCGAACCTGCTGATCTTGCCTTCCCTTGTGACGAATGTCTGGCAGTTGCTGGCCGGCCCAGCTTTCGCCCCACTCATGAGGAGGCTCTGGCCGATGATGCTGGCGATCGGCATCGGCACCATCATCGGCACATCCTTGCTGGCCGGTGGCGATACGGTACTTTCGACGGCGATGCTTGGCGGGGCGCTGGTGCTCTATGCCGGATACACGCTGGTCGCACAGCCGTTTTCAGTCTCGGCAGGGGTCGAGGCCTGGCTGTCGGCGCCGATCGGCATAATGACGGGCGTGGTCACCGGCTGCACCGGCGTTTTCGTCATGCCGGCGGTGCCCTATCTACAGGCGCTTGGCCTGGGCAAGAACGATCTGATCCAGGCGCTCGGCCTCTCTTTCACCGTCTCCACCGTGACGCTCGCGGTGGGTCTTTGGTGGCGCGCGGCGTTTGCGGTCGACAACCTGCTTTTGTCGGCACTCGCTATCGTGCCGGCACTGGCCGGCATGTGGGCCGGCCAGGTGATCCGCCGACTGATCAGCCCCGCCACGTTTCGGCGGTGGTTCCTGATCGGCCTGATGCTTCTCGGCGCCGAACTGGCGCTACGGCCCTTCTTCTAGGCCTCGGGTCATTCCACATAAATCGGATTGCTGATGGCCCGACGCACGGCCTGCTCTTGCAGTTCCACCTCGGTCAGATGCCAAGGCAGCCGACCACCAACGGCTGCAGTATATGCGTCGATCAATTGCGGCCGGCGTGCGAAGGCGAAGTGCTCGAGCTTCGCCTGACCTTGCACGGCAAGGCTGCCAACCGCATGCCCGAGGCGAGCTTTCTATCCTTTACGCCTTCGAGTGATGTCGGCTGGCATTTGCGCAAAATGGGGCTCTGGCACAAATCCGGCGCTATCGCGGCCGGTGGCGGCGCCCAACTCCAGGCGGTCACCGGCGTTCGCGGCGAGCTTTGGTCCGGCGCGGTGCTGTCGATCGAGCCGCTCGACACGCCGCTGGTCGCGCCGCAATCCTGGGATTTCATGACCTTCTGCAAGTCATTGCCGGATTTCGGGGACGGCGTGTGCTTCAACCTCCACAACAACAAGTGGGGAACGAACTTCCCGATGTGGTGGGAAGGTGACTTTTCCGCCCGGTTCCGGCTGCGGCTGGACGGCTGAAGACGGTGGGCAGCGATCGAGGGGGGTGCCGCCCCTCAGTCGCGCGGCACGATATCTGAGAACTTCAACCCGAACCGGCCGAGATACTTCGTCAGCCGGTCAGCGTCGTTGCTGCTGGTCTTTTCCAGTCGGGAATGGGCAAACAAAGCTCTGCCGGCGGCACTCGCGCTTCGATGTTCGCGGCATGTGCGAAGGACGGTCGCAAGCTGCGCCCGGTCAAACAGATCCATACAAGCGGCCGCTTCAGTGCCGAGGATTTCTCCGATGACCGCGTCGGTGTCGGCGGTGCGCGGGGAGAGGTGCCAGAAGGCATTCAGCCTCCGCACCTCGTCGTCGACCACGTCGGTGGTGATGCGGCCGTGTGGCGCGAGCGTCGCCATGCGCGTGATCGAGGCCGAGAGGTCGCGGAAGTTCGCGCTCCACAGCGCCTGCGGCCCGGTGGCAAAGGCAAGGTAGCGTTCGCGTGCCTCCTTGTTGAAGGTGATGTTCTGGCCTTCGCGTTCCAGATGGCGTTTCAGCTCGAAATCGAGGTTGGGCTCTATGTCCTCCTGGCGTTCGCGCAGGGCCGGCAGCCGAAATGTCCACAGATTGAGGCGTGCGTATAGATCTTCGCGGAACCTGCCGCTGGCGACGTCCTCGCCGAGATCACGATTGGTCCCTGCCAGAAGCTGAAAGTCTGCGGATACTTCCCGGTCCGAGCCGACCGGCAGGAAGCGTTTCTCTTCGATGGCGCGCAGGCACATGGCCTGTTCGTCGAGGCCGAGCTCGCCGATCTCGTCGAGGAACAGCACGCCCTTGTCCGCTGACTTGAGCAGGCCGGCACGTTCCGTGGCTGCGCCGGTAAAGGCGCCCTTCACGTGGCCGAACAAGGTCGACATCGCCTGGTCGCCCCGGAGTGTCGCGCAGTTGACCTCGATGAAGGCACCGCTGACCTTGCGCTCCGATTTCTTCAGCTCATAGATTCTGCGTGCAAGCTGTGACTTTCCCGCACCCGTCGGCCCTGTCAGCAACACCGGCGCGGTCGAACGGATGACCACGCGCTCGATCTCGTCGATCACGCGGTTGAAGGCGGCATTGCGGGTGGATATGCCCGATTTCAGGAAGGAAGCCGCATCTTCGCGCTCGGAGGCGAAGCGCTTGGCGATCTCGTCATAGCGCGACAGGTCGAGGTCGATGATCCGGTGGGTGCCCGCGAAATTCTGGCCGGGCTCACGGTCGCGCGGCGGCGACAGCTGCAGCAATTGCGCCGGGACGATACGCGCCTCGGTGAGAAGGAACCAGCAGATCTGCGCCACATGGGTGCCGGTGGTGATGTTGACGAGATAGTCTTCCGTATCGGGGTCGAAAGGATAGCTGCGGGCAAAGTCCCTGAGGCTGGTATAGACCTCCGAGAAATCCCAGGGGTCGCGGAAGTTGATGACATTGTTGCGCACTTCCGTGGCTGGCGACACGGTTTCGATGTCGCCAATGATCCGTCGTGCCAGGGGCCAGGCGTGGTTGTCGTGGATCAGCTCCAGCCGATCGAAGAAAAGCCCGGACTGTTGGGTGAGGCCGACATTGGGTCGCCAGCGGCTCCAGCGATCCTCGCGCTTGCCCATGTCGAGCGTGGTTCCCAGAATGCTGATGGCAACACGGCGTTTCATGCGTATCCAAACTTATAAGTTCATATCTCAACGGATATATTATCTCATGGGTTGAAATTGCGCAAATTATGGACGTCGTTCAGCGTCGATACTTTTTGTTGTTGAAAAACAATAATATAGAAAAATACTCGCCGCTTTGTCGGTCTCATTTTTGAAACTGGCACGCCTCTTGAATTGTATCTGGCATGAAACAACCAAGAGGTGCCGTCATGGTCAACAAGGCGATCTTCAAAACCTACCTCGGAAAACTGCTTCCGGGCACGGATACAAAAAACCACGAAGGTGCGCCGGCCTATCAGCTGACGCCGCGCGAGGCGTTGGCGCAGTATGCGGTGACGGGAACCTTCAACGGCACGTTCTATGCCGATGGCGCTGAACAGCTCGAAGCCGTAAAGGCGCTCGCGCTTGAGGTCGAGCCGGAATTCCTGGCGAGGGTCGCGGTTTATGCCGCCGAGCGTGGTTACATGAAGGACATGCCGGTGACGTTGCTGGCCGTGCTTTCGGGCCTCCAGAGCGACGTCTTCGCCCGTGCGTTTCCGCGTGTCGTCAAAAACGGCAAGATGCTGCGCGGATTCGTGCAGGTCATGCGTTCGGGCGCCACAGGGCGCAAGTCGCTCGGCACGCGGCCGAAGAAGGCCGTGCAGGCATGGCTGGAGCGGGCGAGCACGGCGCAGATCCTGCGGGCGATGGTCGGCACCGATCCGTCGCTGGCCGATGTAATTCGCATGGTGCACCCGAAGCCGGCGACGGAAGAGCGAAAGGCATTCTACGCCTGGGCAATCGGCAAGCCGTACGACTACATGGCGCTGCCGGAAGTGGTGAGGGGGTTGGAGGTCTTCAGGCGCAACCAGTCGCAGCCGCTGCCGGACGTGCCTTTCCAGATGCTGACCTCGCTACCGTTGACGCGGGAGCATTGGGTCGAGATCGCCCGCAAGGGCGGCTGGCAGATGGTGCGGCAGAACCTCAACACCTTCGCACGCAACGGCGTGTTAGAGGTGGAGGGATTCTCCGAAATGCTGGCGCAGCGACTGGCCGATCCGGACGAGGTCCGCAAGGCGAAAGTCTTCCCCTATCAGCTGATGATGGCGTGGAAGATGGTCGATGGCCAGGTGCCGGAAGTCGTGCGCGACGCGCTGCAGGATGCGATGGACGTTGCTATCGGCAATGTGCCGTCGCTTGCCGGCAACGTCGTGTTGTGCCCTGACGTTTCCGGCTCGATGGGCTCGCCCGTAACCGGATTCCGCCAGGGCGCCACGTCCGCGGTTCGTTGCATCGACGTTGCGGCCCTGATGGCGGCTGCATTCCTGCAACGCAACCCGAAGGCGCGGGTCCTGCCGTTCGAGAACGACGTGGTCAACGTCAGCCTCAACCGGCGCGACACGGTGATGACCAATGCCGGCAAGCTGGCGGCCGTTGGCGGTGGCGGAACCAATTGCTCCGCGCCGCTGAGGAAACTCGCAAACGAAAAGGCCAAGGTCGACCTCGTCGTGTTCATCTCGGACAACGAATCCTGGGTCGATGCGGGCAGGGGCGGCCAGGCGACGGCGGTCATGACGGAATGGGCGCGGATCAAGCGGGTCAACCCGGCTGCAAAGCTGGTCTGCCTCGACATCCAGCCCTATGCCACGACACAGGCGCCAACGCGTGACGACGTGCTCAACATCGGCGGCTTCTCGGATGCCGTCTATGGCGTCATCACATTGTTTGCCGCCGGCAAGAACGGAGCGGACGGCTGGGTGAAGACCATCGAGGCGATCGAGCTCTGAAGCAAGGCAATACCCCGCGCCGCCGTGAACGGCGCGGGAACCGTGACGAATGCCGGTTGAAACTACAGATCGTTAAACTCCAGGTCGCGGGTTCGAATCCCGTCGGGTCCTCCAATCTATGGACCCGTAGCTCAGCGGATAGAGCCGGACGTTTCACCACACCTCGTCGTCACGGACGAATGACATGCATGGCGAATGGTAGCGGGTCGTTTCTTTGATCCCTTGTCGCCATGGCCGAAATTGCAGCGGCGAATGCCGGACGGAACTACATCGCCACCAAAAGTTGGATGGTCTGGTAGGTTCGACTCCTCCTGGGCATACGCTCTCTGGCACGAGCGGGGCCATCCGGTTTCGTCCATCCTCGTCGCCGCTGCATGGCTTTGAGTGCCGCCCGCTCTGCGGGCGTGAAGTGCCCCGGCGAATGCCGGCAGGACTACAGGTAGAGCGGCACGCCAGGTTCGGTGGGCAGGTCGGATGTTCAAGTCATCCCGTTTTCTTGAAAGGGAAACGTAGCTCAGCACATTGTCCTGCCACAGCTCGTCGCCGGGAGACGACCCTGGGCGAATGCTGCCCGCGACTACATGGGAACGCATCGCGCCATGAGATGGAATGCGTGCGGTGGTGTCGCTGGCCCATGCTTGTCGCCCAGGGGATGTGACGAAACGTGAGAGAACCAGAAGGACTGCGAACGCAGAAAAGACAATGACTGAGATAATGAGCGGACAGGATCTGATCGACGCCGGCATGAGCCAGGGCAAGTGGTTTCGCGATGCGCTGGACGCCGCCAACAGGACGCTCGGCGCCGGCGGCACCATGGCTGATGCGCTCGAAATCGCGCGTGGCTACCAGCCGGGACCGACCCTGCCGCTGAAGGCCGCAAACGATGTGCTGATCCACATGAACATCCGCGCCGAGAACGCCCACGAACAGGAAAATATCGAAAAAGTAAGCGCCACAATGCGCGAACTCGCTCGCACGCCGGTCGTTCGTTCGGCCGCGATCATGCCCGATGCCTGCCCGTCCGGGCCGATCGGCACGATCCCGGTGGGCGGCGTGGTCGCCTCGGAGGCGATCCATCCCGGCATGCATTCGGCCGACATCTGCTGCTCGATGGCGATCTCCGTCTTCCCCGGTGTGGCGCCGCATTCACTGCTCGATGCGGTGCATGCGGTCACGCATTTCGGCCCGGGAGGGCGTCCGCGTGATGCCCAGATCAACCCTTCGGAAGCAACCCTGTCGGCGTTCCAGCAGAACCCGCTGCTAAGGGAGATCATCAGCGTCGGCATCGAGCACTTCGCAACTCAGGGCGACGGCAACCACTTTGCCTATGTCGGCCAGATGAAATCGACCGGCGAGACGGCGCTCGTCACCCATCACGGATCGCGTGCCCCCGGTGCGCGGCTCTATGATCGCGGCATGAAGATCGCCAACAGGTTCCGCGAGCAGCTGTCTCCCGAAACGCATCGGGAGAACGCCTGGATCCCGGCCGAAAGCGAAGAGGGAGAAATGTACTGGTCGGCGCTGCAGACGATCCGCCAGTGGACGAAGGAGAACCACTACGCCATCCACGACATGACGGTGGATAGGCTGGCGACGAAGGTCGGGGATCGCTTCTGGAACGAGCACAACTTCGTTTTCAGGAAGTCCGACGGCCTGTTCTACCACGGCAAGGGGGCGACGCCTGCCTTCGACGGCTGGGCACCTGATGCGACCGACCTGACGATCATTCCGCTCAACATGGCGGAGCCGATCCTGATCGTGCGCGGGTCCAATGCCGATCATGGGCTCGGCTTCTCGCCGCATGGTGCCGGCCGAAACTTCTCGCGAACGGCGCACATGCGCCGGCTCGGGGATGATTTCGGCGCCGACGGTCGCGGGCTTAGCCCCAACAACATCGCCGCCGTCATGGCGCGCGAGACGGCGGGCCTGGACGCGCGCTTCTTCTCCGGTCACCCCGACGTTTCGGAGTTGCCGAGCGCCTACAAGAACGCGGCCGCCGTGCGCCAGCAGATCGCCGATTACGGCCTTGCCGAAATCGTCGACGAGGTGATCCCTTACGGCTGCATCATGGCCGGGGACTGGCAGAAGGACGCACCTTGGCGCCGCCGCAAAAACAAGCGGTGACTTTAGAAATCCGAGCGGCATCGGAGTGACCTCCGGGCCACGGCCGATACCGCTCGGGCAGGATCATTTGCGCGGCACGAATTTGTGTCCCGAAACTTCGGCGCCTGCGTCGTGCGGCAGGCCCAGAAACCGGAAGGCCGAGAGGGTGCCGATCGTCGCGACCGCGAGAAACGCCCAGCGGAAGTCCGCCAACACTGCTGTTTCTCCACCGCGCAGGGCTTGAGACAGGTTGAGAACGGCGGCCGCGACAGCAACGCCCATCAGCATCGCCACTTGCTGGAGCATGCTCGAAAGCGTCGATGCGGAGCTGCGCTGGGTTGCAGAGATATCGGCAAAGCCAAGCGTGTTGAGCGCGGTAAATTGCATCGAGCGGAAAAGCCCGGCGGCAAACAAGAGCAGAAGCGTCAGAAGTTTGGGCGTGTCCGTCGAAATCGCCGCACAGGCGCCGATCGCCAGCGATGCCAGCAGCCCGTTGCCGACGAGGATCGAGCGGAAGCCGAAGCGCCGCAGCAACGGCGTGGTCGCCGTTTTCATCGCCAGATTTCCTGCGAAGTAGGCGAGCACATAAATTCCGGTCTCGATCGGATTGAGGCCGAAGCCGACCTGAAAGAGCAGTGGGATCAGAAACGGCGTCGCGTTGATGGCTATGCGGCAGGCGGTGCCGGCCGACAACGTCGACATCGCAAAGGTCTGTATTTTGAGAGCAGAGAGATCGAGAAGCGGATCGGTGATCACCTTGAAGTGACACGTGGCCATGATGCCGATGATCGTGCCCGCTGCCAGCAACAGGCCGATTGCAAGGGCATTGATTGTCCCGTGCACGAAGGCTTCGAGCCCGGCCAGCACCAAAGTAAGGCTGGTTGATGATAGGATGAAGCCCTTGATGTCGAGACGGCGCGCCTCTTCCTCGCGCTGATCGGGCACGAAGCGCAGCACAAGCGCAAGGCCGATGAGGCCGATCGGTATGTTGATGAGAAAGTTCCAGTGCCAGCTCAGCCACGTGGTGATCACGCTGCCGAGGATCGGGCCGACGACCGGGGCGATCAGCGCCGGCCAGGTGATGAGCGCGACCGCGCCGACAAGCTCCGATTTGCGAGCATTCTTCAAAACGATGATCCGGCCGACCGGCGTCATAAGGGCGCCGCCGATGCCTTGCACGGCACGTGCCGCGATGAACTCGCCGAGGCTGCCTGACAGGCCGCAAAACAGCGAGGCGAGCGTGAAAATGCCGATTGCGACAAGGAAGACATTGCGCGCGCCAAAGCGGTCGCCAAGCCAGCCGGAGAGCGGAATGAAGGCCGCCATCGTCAGCATGTAGACGGTGATGCCGATGCTCATGGCGACCGGTTGCACACCGAAGGACGCGGCCATCTGCGGCAGCGAGGTAATGACGATCGTACCGTCGAGCATCTGCATGAAGAAGGCGATGGCAACGACCAGCGCGACGACACGGGAATTGCGGGCGGAGGAGGCGTCTTGGGCCTGCGTCTCGGTCGGGATCGCTGTCATGCCGTCACTGCTGGCCCGCATTGCAATCAAGAATGGGGTTGCCAGCCAAAACGTGAGACGAAAGCTGGATTGCTGTCGGAAATGAAATCATCGGGGCACTTCAGAATGGATCACGGTTTCGCCGACCCATACGCTTCAGCCGGGACCGGCGACGAAAACAAGGGAGCCCAGGTGACTGGCCCCAGCGCCTTCTATGCGCCCTCAAGCGGACTTGTGTCGATTCCCTTGTTGCGATCGGCGGAGATTTTGCGAGGTTTTGCTGGTTGGGAAAGCGTGAAGCAGCTGATGGGGCCCGCTCAGGTCAGGTGCTAGTCGACGGCAGCCGGCCGAAAGCCCGGGCGCGTTGCGACAGTCGTCTGTGAACGCGCCGCGTCGATTGGTTGGTCCAATAGATACTGGGATGCGCCTAGACCTCGACCAGGCCCTTGCCCGCCTCTGACGCTCGAAGCTGGTCGCGGCGGTTGAACATGGCGATGGCAGCAAAGGTGAGTATTCCGGCGGCACCTGTTGCAACGGTTATCCATAAGGAAGGCAGCACCCCGAGCCAGGCCAGGGCCGAAGCAAGCGAAAACGGTGCCGCGGCGGACGACAGTTGCTTGGCGGCGGTAACCCAGCCAAGCCGCGCGCCGTAATTGTGCTTGCCGAAAAGCTCGAGCGGCAAGGTGCCGCTGACGATGCTGATCAGGCCCGATCCCATGCCGAAGAAGATGGCGAAGGTGATCGCGCCCGGCAGCCATGGCGCCGTAGCGGTGAGGACGACAAGCCCGAGAACCAACAGGCATGCGGCGATGACGGCAAGCGAGGTCTGGGTGATCTGTTTGCCGAAGAGCATGTTGACGAGGCGACTTGCCACCTGCGCCGGGCCGAACAGGCTGGCCACCAGGAGACCTGACGACCCCAGATCGAGTTCGACCGTCAAGGGTACCATGTGGATCAGAACGGCAGAGAGAACCAGGCCCTCAAGGGCAAACCCGAGCAGCATCAAAGTGAAAAGCGCGGTTCCGTGAGCGGGCGGCGTGACGGGCCGCTCGGACGGCTGGGTGTCCACCGGCACAGCCACGACGTGCCGTGGCCCCTTGAGGAGGTGTGCGAGCCACAGATGGATGGGCAAGCAAAGGAAGAGGTTCATGGCCGCAAACAGCATGTAGATATCGCGCCATGAAATTGATTGGTGAAGGCTCGCGGTCAACGGCCAGAACAGCGTTGAGGCGAAGCCGGCGATGAGCGTGAGGTGGGTGATCGTGCGCCGCGGATTGCAACCGCCAAACTGGACGATCGCGACGAATGCCGTGCTATAGAGCACGAAGGTCGATGCCACCTGCATTGCCACGAGCGCGATTGCGAAGGTCAGGCGTTCGTTCGCCATCGCCGTGGCGAGCAAGGCGCCGGCCGCGGCGATCGATCCGAAGCACAGAACGCGCCCGGCACCGAACCGGTCCGCCCATCGGCCGGCCATCGGCGCAAAGAGACCCCCGACGAGAAGCGCGCCGGACAGCGTCGCAAACACCCATTGTTCGGTCCAGCCGAAATCGGTGGCGATCGCCGGGACGAGAACGCTGAAGCTGTAGAAAAGCGTTCCGTAGCCGATGATCTGGGTCAGGCCCAGCCCTATGAGGGCCGGGAGCGGGAAGCGCATCTCGGTCATCATGCTCTTCCCATGATCTCAGATCGCCTTGAGCGAGACGCGTTGCTCCAGTTTGTCGGCATCTTCCTTACGCTCGCTGTAGCGATCGGTCAGATAGGCCGAGGCATCGCGGGTCAAAAGCGTGAATTTGACAAGCTCTTCGCAGACATCGACGACACGGTCGTAATAGGAGGAAGGTTTCATTCGTCCGTCGGCGTCGAATTCCTGCCAGGCTTTTGCGACCGAAGACTGGTTCGGGATGGTGATCATGCGCATCCAGCGCCCGAGAATGCGCATCTGGTTGACAGCGTTGAACGACTGGCTGCCGCCGGAGACTTCCATGACGGCAAGGGTCTTGCCCTGGGTCGGCCGCACCGAGCCGAGCGACAGGGGTATCCAGTCGATCTGCGCCTTCAGGATGCCGGTCATGGCGCCATGCCGCTCAGGGCTGACCCAGACCTGGCCCTCGGACCATTCCGACAGGCGGCGCAGTTCCTGGACCTTTTCGTGGCTGACGGGGGCGGCATCGGGAAGCGGAAGTCCTTCCGGGTCGAAGATGCGGACCTCCGCGCCGAAATGTTCGAGCAGGCGGCGGGCTTCATGGGCAAGCAGCCGGCTATAGGAGACCGGCCGCAGCGAGCCGTAGAGGATGAGGATGCGCGGTTTGTGCGTCGAAAGGGACGGGCGGAGCGCCGCGAAATCGGGCTGGCGGAGATGGTCGAGGCTTGCTGCAGGCAGATCAGACAAGGCGCTTTCCCTCCGCATCCAGCAGCTTCTCGCCGTCTTCCTTGGCAAAGGCGCCCTTGAATGTGTCGGGCAGAATGTCGAGCACGGCTTCGGAGGGCCGGCAGAGGCGGGTGCCCATCGGGCTGACAACGAATGGTCGATTGATCAACGCCGGATGCGCGATCATCGCGTCGATCAGTTGCTCATCCGACAAAGACGGATCGTCGAGCACGAGTTCGGCATAGGGTGTGCCCTTCTCGCGCACCGCTTCTCGCACGGAGAGACCGGCGGCCGCGATCAGCCGCTGAAGCGTTTCCCTGGACGGAGGTGTGTGCAGATACTCGACGACGGTCGGTTCGATGCCGGCGTGGCGGATCATTGCCAGGGTGTTGCGCGACGTGCCGCACATGGGGTTGTGGTAGATGGTGACATCCATGGTCAGGCCCTTTCAGGGTTGGTGTTTCGGACGACGGCAGGGCTGGCCTCGTACCAGTCCTTGCTGCGGTTGACGATCCAGACCACCGACAGCATGACGGGTACCTCGATAAGGACGCCGACCACCGTTGCGAGCGCCGCCCCGGAATGAAAGCCGAACAGCGAGATCGCAGCTGCAACCGCCAGTTCGAAGAAATTGGAGGCGCCGATCAGAGCCGAAGGGCCGGCAATGCAGTGTTTTTCCCCGACTGCCCGGTTCAGGACGTATGCAAGGCCTGAATTGAAGTAGACCTGGATGAGGATCGGCACCGCCAGCAACGCGATTATCGTCGGTTGCGCAATGATCTGTTCCCCCTGGAAGCCGAACAGCAGGATCAGCGTTGAAAGCAGTGCTGCCAGTGACAATGGCTGGAGCTTGCCCTGCAGCCAGTCGAGCCTTGCTGTCGATCCCCCGGCCGTCAGCCGCCGTCGCAGGATCTGGGCCGCGGCAACAGGGATCAAGATGTAGAGGGCAACGGAGATCATCAGCGTGTCCCAGGGCACGGTGATTGCCGACAACCCGAGCAACAGCGCGACAACAGGTGCAAAGGCGACGATCATGATGGCATCGTTGAGTGCCACCTGGCTCAGCGTGAAGTGCGGCTCGCCTTTCGTCAGGTTGGACCAGACAAAGACCATTGCCGTGCAGGGCGCGGCCGCAAGGATGATCAGGCCGGCGATATAGGCGTCGATCTGGTCGGCCGGAAGCAGCGGGCGGAACAACCAGCCGATGAACAGCCAGCCGAGCAGCGCCATGGAGAACGGCTTCACGGCCCAGTTGATGAACAGGGTCACGCCGATGCCGCGCCAATAGCTGCCGACCTTCGAAAGCGAGCGGAAGTCGATCTTCAGCAGCATCGGGATGACCATCAGCCAGATCAGGAGGGCAACCGGGATATTGACCTTGGCGATTTCCATTGCGCCGATCGCCTGGAAGACGTCCGGAAAGAGATGGCCAAGTGCGATGCCGACGACAATACAGCCAAAGACCCAGAGGGTGAGCGTGCGTTCGAAGAGCGACATCGTCAGGCGGGCCATGCATGAGTGTTGGTCGTTCCCTCCATCATGCCAATCTGATGCAGGTGGTGTTCAAGCGCCATTCTGTCGATTGATTGCATGGGGAGGTTGACGAACGCAGTGATGCGGTTCTTGAGGAAGCGGGCTGCCTGTGCGAACGCGCGTGCCTTTTCGATTTCTGTTCCCTCGACGGCTGCAGGATCTTCGATGCCCCAATGTGCCGTGATCGGATGGCCGATCCATACCGGGCAGGCCTCGCCGGCGGCGCTGTCGCAGACGGTGAAGATGAAGTCCATCCGGGGTGCGTCCTGCTGCGCAAAGACATCCCAGCTTTTTGACGTCGCCGCTTGCGCGTCGTAGCCGAGCGTTTGCAGTTCGCGAAGGGCGAGAGGGTCTACCTGTCCCTTTGGCCGGCTGCCGGCCGAATAGCCCCGAAATCGACCCTTGCCCTCCTGATTTAGGATGGCCTCGGCCAGAATGGAACGAGCGGAATTGCCCGTGCACAGGAAGAGCACGTTATAGATGCGGTTGGTCATGGCGCGTCCGTCTAGAGCGTTTCTTGGTCGATGGGTTTGGCTGTCATGGCTGACTTGCTCTCCCGCTGCTGCAGCAGGGCATGAGATCGGCAATCAAGGGTGCGCAGAGGTCGGCGTTGCCACCGCAGCAATCCTTGACCAGGAAGACTGTCAGTTCCCGCAATGCGTCGAGATTGGCGCGATAGATGATCGATCTGCTCTGGCGCTCGCCAGTCACCAATCCCGCACGCGAGAGCGTTGCGAGATGGGCAGACATCGTGTTTTGCGGCACCTCGACCGTTCGCGCGAGCTCCCCGACGGGAAGGCCGTGGGGTTCGTGTTTGACCAGCAGCCTGAAGACGTCGAGTCTGGTCGACTGGGCGAGGGCGGCAAGCGCGATGATGGCTTCTTCATTATCCATATATCCAGATTAATGGATATATTGAGCGTGTCAAGTGGAGCCGTGAGAGTTTCACAAATCGACGCGCATCTCGATCTTGCCAGATCCATGCACCGATCCGGGCTTGCCCATATTGTGCAGGGACAGGACTGCGAACGGATGCCTGCCGACGGAAGCGCGGCCCCGCCTCCAGTCCGATCTTCGGCCAACCCAGGGTGTCAATATCACGACGTAGCTTTATGGCCTTTGCCGTCCGAGAAATGCTTTGCCCGCTGGAAAATTTCCCTGCCCGTTCCAATATCTGAAAAGTCATCTCAACCTACTTTGATACGGAGGATCAGAGTCAGATGGATCGGTACTTCCGGGACCTGGCAATCGATGAAGACCAACTGAAAATGCTCCAGCGCGTGTTCCGACACGCCTGCTCCAGCAACGAACTGGAGCCGGAGAGCGAAGAGGCGGATCAACTCGGCGCCTCGCTCATCCGGATCTTTCAGCGCGGCGTTCGCAGCGAGCTTGCGCTCATGCAGATGCTGGGCGGCGACGATCGGCGCGTTGGCGCGAACGACCGGGACACGGCCCCGACCTGACATGGAATGATGCTCGCCACCCCGCGCGGCGGTGTCGTTCGGCGAGGAGGGTCGGCAGGTGCCAGTGTCATGGGAGAGATAGGCCACGGACATTCCTGTCCATGGCCTTCGGCTGGCTTGGAGACGTCAGGGCTCAACCCGGATTTACTGGTTGGCCTTTGCATAATCCTGCATGTTCTCAGGCGTCACCAGTTCAAAGGGTACCCAGATGTGGCGCTCGGTCTTTTCACCGCGTGCCAGTGCTACCGCCGCATCCATGGCTGCTGCTCCTTGGGCGACGGCATTTTGGAACACCGTCACGTCGAGATCGCCCTGCGACATCGAGGCAAGGCCATCCGGCGTCGCATCGATGCCGGCGACGACGACCTTCGACATGTCGACACCTGTGGACTTCATCGCCTGGATTGCGCCGATTGCCATCTCGTCGTTGTTGGCGATGACGGCATCGAACTTGGTGCCCGCCGACAGCCAATTGGTCATGATGTTGGTAGCCTCGAGGCGATCCCAGTTTGCGCTCTGTTCTTCAATGACCTTCATGCCCTTGCAATCGTCACTGGCGATGACGTCGTGGATATCCTTGGTGCGGGTCAGCGAGGAATGGTTGTTGAGGGGGCCCATCAGGACGAAGAGGTCGCCCTTGCCGCCGAGCAACTTGCAGACTTCCTTCGTCTGGATCGTCCCGGAGTCGAGTTCGTTGGAACCGACGAAGGCGGCGGTTTCCGGCAGGCTGTCGACATCGGCAGGCGGATGGTTCGCATAGACGACCGGGATCTTGGCTTCGGTTGCCAGCTTGGTGATGGCCGGCGTGCCGTCGCCGTCAACCGCAACGACGACGATAGCGTCGACGCCAGCAGAGATCAGGTTCTGCACCTGATCGAGCTGCCGGCTCGGGTCGTTCTGTGCATCTTCGACCTGCACTGTAACCTTGTCGAGTTCGGCCGCGCGGCTCTCCATGCCGCTGCGCAGGATCGTCAGAAAGGCGCTGTCGGAACGGGCAATCGCGATGCCGATGTTCTCGGCGTGCGCCGTCGTTGCCGTGAGCGCGCAAACGGCGGCGGAAATCAGAAATCTCTTCATCTCAGTCCTCTCCCTTGATCCGAGCGTACAGGTAAAGCTCGAAGAATGTATGTTCTGATTTTTGAATAGATCAAACATTCATTCCATTATCAAGGCGGTTTCAGCCGATGTGGGAGGCACTGGACGAATGAAGTTCTCGATGGCGCGCAATGGTGGGCTCAGCCTCCGGTAGCCGGCGCGCGTGGGCACCCAACGGACACCATGCGATCATCAAACGTAGCCGGGATGATCTGGCCGCCCGTCGCCGGACATGGCGCTGGTCGCAGTTGCGCAGGTGGTCGCCTCCGCTCGTGACATGTGCCGGCGGATCATCGATGCATGGCAGGGCCGTCGTGGACCTCGCAGCCACGACGGCCCTGCCGCGGTGTTCCCGTCAATTCGCGGCGAAGCAGTAAAAGAGCCCGTCGCCGCCCGTGCCCTTGAAGGCTTCCTGGGTGCAGCCGCCGCGCGTCGCGTGCGATGCATTCCACGATTTGGCCTCGGCACTGTCGTTGAGACCCGTGCGATCGCTGTGGCCGACGATCGCCGCACCGTCCGTTCCGCTGAGCGTCCAGTTGCCGCAGGTCTCCGGCGCGGCCGTGCCGTCGGCCTTGGAGCCGGTGAGGATATCGTGCCGGTTCGGCTTATCGCCGCGGCCGTTGATCACTTCGCCCTTCTCGTTGAGCGCGGTCTGCTTCGTCAGGTTGTTCTTGTCGCTGTGCAGCGAAGCGACATCGTCGGCGATCTTCTCGCCCTTGGCATTGTACCAGGGGCCGGCCCCGATACGGTCCTTGGCGTTTTCCGTATCGGTGGAGAGGTAGGCCTTCCAGGTCTTGCCCGTGGAGCCGCTCGCCGAGGCCAGCGTGTTGCAGTAGGTATCGGCGCCGGCAAGGCCGCCAAGATCGCCGCCCTTGCCCGGATTTGCGCTGGTGACGAAGAAGCTCATCGATGTGTCCTGGGCGTAGGCCCCGACGGCGGAGCAGACCAGAGCGGCCGCGACAAGTACAAGCCTGCGTTTCATGGCATTTCCTCCCGGTACGGTTTGAACCGGGAGAAGCCTAGGGGCGACCCGAACAGGAGTAAAATCGAAATCTTGTGATCTGCCGCGGGCAGCCGCACTCGCCATCGGTCTCAGTCGACGGCTACTGGCTTTGCCATCAGCCGGCGCATGGTCAGGCCGGCAAGCGGGCGCGACAGCATCAGCGGCAGGATATAGGACTGGATTCTCATTCCGAGCCTGCTGGTCGGCACATAATGCCCGCCGATTTTCCGCGAAACGGCCTGCATCTGCGAGACATGCGGCCGCAGCCGGCGCTCGTAGCTGGCGAAGGCTTCGGAATGCGGTTTCGTTGTCAGTTCGCCAGCGAGGATATGGGCGCCGGCCATCGCCATCGATGTGCCCTGGCCGGCCAGGAAGGTCAGGCACCAGGCGGAATCACCCAGTAACACCACCCGGCCTTTCGACCAGGATGGCATCTCGATCTGCGCGACCGTATCGAAGAAGGCGCGATCCCAATCGATGGCGGACTGGAGCGCAGAAGCAACCGGGTCGGGCCAAGTGCCGAAGTGACGCTGCAGAACTTTCAGTCGGTCTTCCGGCGTGAGCCGATCGGTCGCCGGATCGCGCCAACAGAACAGCGTTGCCGCCGTACCGTCGCCGATATCGTAGAGTCCGCCCTGATGGTCGACGTTCATCATGCCGACGAAGCTCGCCCCAAGCGGCCGATCGAGCCTCACCCGCCAGGCGCTGGCTCGGTAGCCGAGCGGACGCAGAAACGCCTCGTGCGGCCCGAACAGTTGCTGCCGGACGCCGCTGCGATAACCGTCCGCCCCGACGACGATGTCGAATGTGCCGCTGCTGCCATCTGAGAAGGCAACGTGCACGGCACCATCGCGCTCGACAAGCTCGGTGACCGTCGTGTCATAGCGAATGGAGGTTCCATCACCGATGTCGGCACGAAGCACCTCCTGGAAACGGTCGCGCATGATCGCCATCAGGCGACCGCCTGAGGCGGCCGCGAGCGTCCTGTAGTCGTAGGAAAATTGCGGCCGGCCGCTGCTGTCATGGTGGCGGGCAAGGCCCAGCGGCATGGAATGCCGCTTGAACGCCTCGATCAGGCCGAGCCGTTCGGCAACGGCCCAGCCGCTGGCATGGAGGCCGATTGAATAGCCGCCGGTGCGGTCCTCGCCGGCCCTGTCGACCAGGATGGGCCGGATGCCGCGCCGGATCAGGCAGGCGGCAAGGGTCAGGCCGGCAGGTCCGGCGCCGACGATCAGAATGCGCATCGCGAAATCCTCAGAAGGTCACGTTGAGGCGGCCGCCGATCGTGCGACCGGTGCCGAGCTGGTAGACGTTGCCGTAGGGCGCGCCGGCGTTGAAGCCGTAGGTGGTGTAGGTCTTGTCGAAGAGATTGTTGACGAAGACTTCTGCTGCCACCGTTTCGTTGGCCTTCCACTCCATGCCGACGTCGACAAGCGCATAGGCCTTCTGGCCGATGGTGTTTGTCTCGTCGAAATAGGATGTTCCGGTATAGGTGACGCCGGCATAGGGAATGAGCGCGCCTTTGCCGTTTTCCAGCTCGACTGTGTAATCGAGTGTGAGATTGGCGGTGAGCGCCGGCGCATAGGGCACGCGGTTGCCGGTGAGATCGAGGCCGGGTGTCACCGGGTTGGCGTAGTCGGTGAAGCGCGTCCTGTTGTAGCCGAGTACCGCGGTGACGGCGAGATTGTCGGTCGGCATGCTGCGGATCTTGAGGTCGATACCGCTGGAGGTGACCTCGCCGACATTCTGCAGATATTGCAGCGGCTGGACGCCGACGAACATCTGATAGTCCTTGGTAATGTTGTGATAGGCGGACAGCTGGGCCTCGAGCCGTCCGTCTTCGGACCGGTACTTCACGCCGGCTTCACCGTTATAGGTGTGCTGCGGATCGTAGGTATAGGCGATGTTTGCCGCCGTCACATTGCGGGTAAAGCCGCCCGCCTTGAAGCCGGTGCTGTAGAGCGCATAGACCCGCCAGGAGTCGTCCAGGGCGTAAGCGACGGCGAGTTTCGGTGAAAGGGCGGTGAAGCTGTTGTCGCCTTCGAGCGTGATGCCGCCTATCGCCCTGGCCGCGGCGCGTTCGTAGTCGAAGCGAAGGCCGGGCGATATGTCGAGCCGGTCGGTCGCATGCCAGGTCAGGTCGCCGAAGAGCGCATAGGAGCTAATCTTCTGCTGTGATGTCTGGCCGGCGATCGGCACCTGGCGGTGGAAATCAATCTGCTGCAGATAGGCGCCGGCGACATAGTCGATCGCGTTGCCGCCATCGGCGTTGGACGCGATCCGCAGCTCCTGGCTCCAGGTCGTCTGTTTCTCCGGCGTGTAGGTCCCGAAAACGGTGCGGTCGAAATCGCTCCACTGGTATCCGGACAGCGACGTGATCGTCGCCTCCCCGAGATCGTAGCTGGCGTTGATATTGGCATATTCGGTATCGAGATCGTATTCCGACGGGATAGGCAGCGCCAGGCGCTGATCGATCATCGATTCCATGACGAAATACTCTTCCGTCGAGGAGACGTGGCCGCGACCGGCCGCAACTGTCACGTCGAGCGGGCTTCCTTCCGGCGCATAGCGAAGCCGTATCTGGCCGTTGACGTCCTTGGTGCCGCCGACGTCTTCGCCGGTAAACAAGGTGGTGTAGCTGTCCTGCTGGCGCTTCACCGTCAATGCAGCCTCGCCGAACAGCGTTCCATCAATGATCGGCGCGTTGACCAGCAACCGGGCGTCGCCGCCTTCGGTGTGAAGCGCGCCGGAACTTTCAAAGCGAAAGGTGTCGTCGGGCTTGCGGGTGACGATGTTGATCACCCCGCCGATGGCGCCGCGGCCATAGAGCGTGCCTTGAGGGCCATAGAGCAACTCGACGCTTTCGAGCGCCGCCGGCAGCGTCCGGGACATATTGTACATGTCCTGCGGTATGCCATCGACATAGACCTGCGTGCTCGGATTGTAGAAATCAAGCGAGGCCTGGCCACGAATGGTGAAGTTTGCATAAGCCCGGCTCGAGCGCGACCGAATGTTGAGATCAGCAAAGACCTTGTCGAGATCGGCCACGCTGGTGACATTCCTCATCTGCAGGTCCTTTGGCGTTGCCACATCAATCGCGGATGGCAGCAGAAACAGGTCCTCGCTGCGCTTTCCCGAAGTGACGACGATCGGTTCGAGCAAGGTCGTGTCTATCGGCTCCTGGGCCGTGGCGGGTATCGACGTTGCGATCAGAGCGATCAGGGAAACGCCCGCGAGATGCTGCCGGTTCATGGAGTGGCCTCCTTTTGAGTATGGTCGAATGAATGGGAGTACACATTTCTGCCGACGAGGCGCCCAATGAGGCTTATGGCGGCGAGGATGGCTGCCGCCGAAAGACCGAAGATCGCGCCGTAGCCGAAGGATTGCCCGAGCAGGCCGGCCAGCGCCGAGCCGGCGATGGCAATGATGGCATCGACGCTTTGCAGGGCGGCGTAGTCTGTCGCCACCTGCTCCGGCGCGCACCAGTCCATCATCGCGGCATAAAGGACGACAAAGGACAGCGCGACGGCTGCCGCCTGCAGCGTCATAAGCACGATGATCGGGAGGGGGTCGCGCATGCCCATCAGGGCAAGCGCCAGGAGAGACAGCATCACGGCGGCGTTCAGCCAAGCGGTCGCAACGAGGCCGCGCACGGCACCGAAGCGCCTGACGAGCAACGCCCCAAATGACGCAGTGACGAGCCCGGCAATGGTGGCGCCCACCCCTTTGACGCTGCCGATGGCATCGAGCGAGAGGCCGAGATCGACAAGGAAAGGGCCGAGCATGGCCGAGCCGAGCCGGATGCCGGTCTGATAAATGAGGATGAACGCAAGCCCGCGCACCAGGGTGCGGTTGGCGATGATTGCCTTCAGGTTCGGACGATGGGATATCCGCTCGGATCTTTCCTGCGTTTCCAGGCTTTTTGCTGAGATCACCGGAATGCTGAGCATGGCAACGGTCGCGGCCATGACCAGCATCGAATACCCCCACCCGACATGGCTATAGACGGTCAGCCAAAGCCCGCCGCCGACCAGGAAACCGAGATAGGCGCCTGCGGTCGATGCACCGCTGGCACTGCCGCGGGTCGCAGGCGTCGTCGCTTTGACCGCCAGCGCATCGGTCGCGATATCCTGCGTTGCCGCAAACACCGCCATCAGGAAAAGCACGACGGCCAAGGCGGGAAGATTGTCGCGTGGGTCAAGGAACGATGCTGCGATGAAGCAGAGAACGATGCAGCCTTGGCACAAGAGGATCCAAAGCCGCTCGTGGAGGAACCGGTCGACGAGCGGCGCCCAGAGGAACTTCAACGCCCAGGGCAGAAAGAGCAGGGCGAGATAACCGATGCTTTGCAGATCCATGCCGGCATCCCGGAAGACCGCCGGCAGGGCCGTCTGCACCATGCTGCCAGTGACGGATTGCGCTGCGTAAAGACCGGCAAGCAGGCCGAGCACCAGCCAGCTCGCTGCTCGGGATGTTGCCGCCATGGGACCTGAAGTCATGAGTATTTCGATTCCGCGTTGAGCTTTGTCGGCTCTCTGCTAGACGCATCCGATAAACTTGACTATTGTGATCAGGTTCTCCGATAGTGTGATCGGTCCCTTTATTTTCAGAGGCAGCCCCGGAGGCGGCAATGACGCTGACAGTCGAGCAGAGAGCGCTGGCGCAATCCGATCAGACCGAGATCGTCGTTCTCGGACCGAACCCGACAGGGGCGGGGGATGTCCGCACCCTCACCGAGGGCGCCTATAAGATCCTAGGCGCCAGACCCGGGCTCACCGTCTCCTTGTTCGATATCGTCGTCGGCGACGATTTTTCCGGCAAGTTCGTGACCGAGCCCTGTGTCGCCATCGACATCCTGTTCAAGGCGTCGGGCCGAGGCTGGTTACTCGATGCGGAGGGTGCGACGATTGGCGCCGTCCCCTACCGCCCTGGGCGCATCTACGTGATGGTGGCCGGGCGTGGTGCCGAGGGGCTTTACGACGTGCCGATCGGGGCACGCTTCAAGGGCATGGACATCCGCGTCGATATGGCACTGTGGGCCAGGCTCGACCCGAGTGGTACGATTGCGCGGCTCGACGACGGGCACAGCCTGCATGCCATGTCCGGCAACGACACCTGGGTCGGCCTGCTGCCGCTTGCGCCGAAGGTTACGGCCGCTGCCAGGAGCCTGTTCGAGAGCGGCATGAAGGCGGACGAGGACCTGGCGATCGAGGCGCGTTGCCTCGACATCATCGCCGCCGTGATTGAAGGGTTGAAGGCAGAGAAGTCCACGGTATCCGCAGCCGAGACGCGAGATCGCCGCCTGCTGCAGCGGGCGCGGGACCTGCTGCTTGCCGATCTGCCGCGGCCGTGGACGATCGAAAGCCTGGCGCAGGAAGCCGGGCTGACCCAGAAACGGTTAAAGGCGGGTTTTCCCGTGGTTCACGGCATGCCCGTCTACGCATTTCTGCAGGAGGAACGGCTGCAGGCGGCGCACCGGTTGCTTGCTGCCGGCAAGCAGAGCGTGACCCAAATCGCACATTGCGTCGGCTATTCGAATGCCAGTCATTTCTCCCGCATCTTCTGTCGCAGGTTCGGCATGAAACCTTCCGACGTTGTTGGCGCGGGCGACTAACGCGGAAAACGTGGGTCTGGACGACGACGGCGTCCGGATAACGTCGAGCCGATCCCCGGATGACATGAAGCAACATGGGGCAAAGTCGCGTGGCAACGCAATTTCGTCCCTGGACCGGTTCCGGTCCAGGGACGAAATTATGCAGACGTTTCAAGAAACGATGGAGCTAAGCATCGCAATCTTCCGGATGCGCTCGCTGCGCTGCAAGCGCCTGCTTTCGGCAAATGTCGCTTCAGTTCAGCCTGAGGTCGATTCCGGGATGGAGCTTCTTGAGGTTGGGCAAAGACTTTGACTGCCACGGAATCTCGGAGGTTCCACGCACCGTCAATTGCACGTTCGGCCGGTTGCGGGCCTCGATCGTCAGCTTGGCGAGTAGGTTGATCCCCGACGAGTTCAGGAACTGCAGTTCCCCCAGGTCGATCGTCATGCGGTCGGGCTCGGCCTCAAGCACGCCCATGGCGAGGGTGAAGATCGGGGCATAGGCTTCCGTGCCGGGAAGCCGCATGGTTCCCTCGAAGTGGATGTCGTTGCCCTCGGACCAAACGCGGTAGTCCTCGTCCTTGATTTCCATATTCACCTGCTCATCAGTTCGAGATATCGGGGACGGGGATCGAGGCATAGGTCTCAAGCGCGACGTCTCCACTGCCGCCGTTGGGTCCGAAAACCCAGGCGAAGCGGACGCCATAATCGCTCATGAGTGTTAAAAGACCAAGTCCAGATCCGCTTTTGCCGGTGCCGATTGCATTGGCTTCGATGCGTTCGATCAGAAGGTCGCCCGGGTCGCCTGTCGTGATCTCGGACAAGAGATCCTGGAAGCGTGCCGCAGTCTCGCCATCGACGAAGTTCGACACCTTTGCGTGGAAGTTGCTGTCGTCGATCGATGCCTCGACCACGATGCCGCCGGCTGCGCGGAACTTCACCGCGTTTTCGACCAGTTCGTTGGTCAGGTAGCCGATATTGTGCCGGACTTCCTTGTAGGCGTTGCGCGAGCCGCGGTAGCGCATCGCGATCAGCTCGGCGACAAAATCCGAGGCGATAGCGCAATGTTTCCAGCTGAGGTTGAGCTGGCCGTCGTAAAGACGCAGCCTCGTCACGCTTTCATTGGCGCCCCTGGTCAGGTCCGCCGGTCCGTACAAAGTCGTCATCTGCTCACCTGTGTCTCATGACCACGAGGGTAATGTCGTCGTGAATTTTCTGCTTGCCGATATGCGCCATCAGATCCTCGAGTATCCCTGATTTTGCTTCTTCGGCGCTGCGTCCATAAAACTGCCGCGCACTGTCGCAGAGCCGCTGGATGCCGAACAGTTCGCCAGCCGCGTTCTCGGCTTCCGTTACCCCGTCCGTGTGCAGGATGATCATATCACCCTGGGCAAAAGCGACTTCGCGCGTGGCGACGAACCGCGAGATATCGGGCTCCAAGCCGATCGGCAGGCCGAGATCCATCGTGTCGATGCGCTCCACCTCCTGGGCGTTGCGAACGACAATCAGCTCCTCGTGCTGCCCCGAAAGCGTCAGGCGGCCGGCATCATAGTCGAGAAACGCCAGAGAAAGATGCTTGTCGGTATTGGTGCGCACGATATTTTTGTAGATCGCGCGGTTGAGGCGGTTGAGGAACTGATTGGGATCCATATCACCGGCTTCCTGCAAGGCGCGCGCAACCGATTGCACCATCAGCATCAGGACGCCGCTCTCAAGTCCGTGCCCGGTGACATCGCCGATGCCGATCTTCAACCGCGTGCCGTCACGCAGCACATCGTAGTAGTCCCCGCCCACTTCGTCGGCGGGCCGCATATAGGCGGCGATCTCGAGGTTTGCGATCTCGTCGAGCTCGCCAGCCTTCGGCAACACCATCATCTGGATCTGCCGGGCAACCGCCAGCTCGGCGCCGAGCCGCAGGTTTTCGCTGCGCAGCTGCGTGTTGAGGGCGGAGATCTGCTGGTTGGCTTCCTCGATCTGCTTCGTTCGCTCCTCGACGAGATGCTCGAGGTTTTCGGTGTGGAAACTGATTTCCTCCGCCATCCGGTTGAAGGCCGTGCCGGCTTCGCCCACTTCGTCGCGAGTGGAGATCGGCACCCGGACCGAATAGTCCTTCGCCTGGATGCGCTTGGCGGCGCCGGCAAGCGCACTGATGCCGGCGGTCACGCGCTTGGAAATGCCGAACACCGCCGCCGTCACGAACAGCAACGACGCAAGCAGCGCCAGGATCTGGTAGGCGAGGATGCGGTTCGTCGCCTGCGAGATGCCGGCTTGCGCGGCAAACAGCGACGCATAGATTTCGCGTTCCGGGACCACGATGCCGAGCGACATCGTTTCCTTGCGCACTGGGCCCGACATCCAGAAGTTTTCCGGCTGCAGCTGCTTCAGAAGAACGAGATAAGGCACCTTCTCGCCGGCCTCGTCGAGCATGACGCGCTGGATCACACCGTCCTGCCCGAGTGGCAATTGTGCGATGGCGACCTGGGCGCTCTTGCGCAGCGACCGGTCAGCACCCGTCACGCCTTGCGTGCTGGTATCGCTCGATGTCTGCAGGCCGATCGTCTTTTCGCCGGCCGGGTTGATGGCGAGCACATTGCCATCGGACATCGCCAGGAAACCGAAGCCGCTCTCGGCGACCTTGACGTTCTGCACCACCTCGGCCAGCTGGTCGAGCGTGATATCGGCTCCGGCGGCCCCTGCCACGGCCTTTCGGTCGCGCGACCACAGCGGCTGGAAGAAGCTGACGATGAGCTTGCCGGTGATCGCGTCGGTGTAGGGCGCCGTCTGCGTCACATCGTTGGGCACCGGCCTGACGCTCGGGTCCTTCGCCCATCGCTCCCAGGATTCGTAGATGCCGGGAAAGAAGAACGTCCAGAATTCCGCCTCGTTATGGCCGGGATAAAGACGGTCGAAGGTCTGCGCCTGGTCCGTATAGGGAGCGGTCCTGAAGATAGGCCGTTCCTTGGGGCCGATGTAGTACATCTGCAGCTTGGACCGGCCGCTTTCGAGCAGGCTCGGCGCAACCAGGTCGAGCACCGCGCTGTTCTCGATCTCGGTCTGGACGTCCGGAAGAGGGCGACGGTCCGGCCCGAGAAGATAGCCCCAGACGCTGACGACCGAGGGCGGGCCGGGCAGGTTCTGCGCCCATCCGCCCTTCTCATCGTAGACGACGGTGACGGAACCTGGCGCGCCGCGGGCAAGAGCCTCGCCGACCTGGAACTTGCGCACCGGCCGATCAATCTGCGACTGCAGAACGCCGGCCAGTGTTCCGACGTCGGTGTGAACCTGGCCGAGAAGCAGGTTGACGCGGGCGGCGGTCGATTCCGCGTAGGACCGCATATAGTCCTGATTGGCCTTCTGTAGGCCCTGGCCGACTTCCGTTGCGGCATCCCGCGACAGCCTTTGCACATTCCAAAGCGCAAGGCCGCCGGTCACCAGCAGATCGAACAGTACGGCGCCGCCGACAACGAGCACGAACTTGGCGCGGAAAGACCTCAGGCCGAGGCGGGAACTTGATGCACTCGGTTCATTCATGTCGGCTTGCGCCCCGATGCGACCCAGATCGGCCAGCCCGCATAGCCCTTGGGATGAAGGGCGGCAAAGATATGATCGCGGAAGCCCTGCCGGAAGCGCTCGATGAACTCGGGCGTGTCGCCACGGCGCACCGCCATTTCTCCGGCATAGACGTTTTCCCAGGCGGTGATCACATCGGCGAAGTCCTGCGGATCGCCGTCGAGGTTCGTCACCATGAACGACTCCACCAGGATGTCGTCGAAGCCCGCATCAGCGAGATAGCGGCGGCTTTTCGGCCCGAGTTCGACGTCCATGTCGAAATGGCTGAACAGTTTGGCGACCTCGTTATAGGTCCACTGGATGCTCTGGGCGCGCGGTTCGCCGAGGCAGTGCGAGTTTTTTTCATTGGTGATGTAGACGCGTCCGCCCGGTTTGCAGATCCGGTAGAGTTCCTTCAGCAGCAGCTCGGGTTCGTTGAAGATCTGCAGCGAGTGGCGGCAGCTGACGAAGTCGAACTGATTGTCCTCCAGCAGCATTTCCGACGCATCGCCGTAGGTGTATTCGATATCGGTGATGCCGAAGTTGGTCGCCACCTCCCGAGCATAGGCGAGGCTCGCCTTGGAGTGGTCGAGGGCAACGATCCGCGCCGGCTGAAACTCCTTCTGGACGAGAACGGCAAAGTCGCCGATGCCGCAACAGACGTCGGCCATCGCGATGCCCGGCCGCAGGCCGTGCCGAGGCAGGATCGAACGCTCGTGGCGCCAGGTCATCTTCGTCTGCGTTCTCAAAATCGGGATGAAGCTCGTGTCCTCGACGAAGCTCTGCCCGGGATAGAAGGTCGAATCGTAGACCTCGACCGTAATCTGCGGTTCGATCTGGTTGAGATGCCCGAACATGCGCGTGGTCCAGCCGACGACGCTCGACGTCACGATCACCATGCGCAGGTCCGCGCGTGCCCGGCAGGCGTCGAGGGCAACCCGCACGAAGGCATGGAATGCGGTGTTGTTCATCTGGATCAGGCGTTTCACGTCGACGTAAAGCACGCCGCGAACGTCGTCGATCGCCTGCTTGAGCATGGCGATGCTATCGGCGATCTCGTCGACGGACCGCGGCCGGACGACGCCGGCGAGCGAAAACACCTGGCTATTGGCGTCGAACGCCACCTTGAAGTTGGGGGAAAGGCCTGTGACGCTCAACTGACGAGCCCTTCCAGAGGCAAGTCGACGATCAGCGTGACTGCGGGTGACGTGCTTTCCTCGATACGGATGCTCGCGTCGAAATTGATGGCGAGATCGAGCAGTATGGATTCGCGACTGGGTGCCATGTCGGTCGAGATGGAATCGAGATAGCGGGCATGCGCATCGCTGCGATCGATCTTCTGTACGGCTTCGCGGTAGAACGGCACCTGTTCGGCCGGGCATGGAAATGTGATCTGGACGCGCTCGACCGGTCCATGGCGGTAGATCGAAAGACCGATTTGGCCGCTGGCGGTTCCGCCGCGAAAGGACACTTCGAGCAGCTCGTTGAGCGCCGACGAGAAGAAATTCGAATGCCGGACCGGATCAGCTCTGTTGTGGCTGATCATGCGGGCGAGATAGGTGGAGAGATGGTCGCAATGCTGCCATTCCGAAAGAAACGTCCCCATCTCCATTTCAAACTGGAGCAAGGGCTCGAAGGCCGCTTCCGCTGGCACACTGTTACCGACGTCCATGCTTGCTTTGTCCTCCATCTGTGGAACTTTGCCACGGCCCACAGGCACTTTCTACGCTGATTTATCAGGCACGCAAACTGGGGAGAGACCGGCGCACCTTGTGCCGGCGGCCAACCCCACAGCCTCACTCGCAGCTTTTTTACGAAACTTCCATTGACGATGATTGACGCAAATAGCCGTCGATAGCGTTGGGTGGCATGGGAACGCCGAGGAAGTAGCCCTGCAAACGATCGCAGCCTTCGCGTTCCAGCCACAGGGCCTGTGCCCGCGTCTCGACGCCTTCCGCCGTCACCGCCATCCCCAGTCCGTGCGCGAGCGCGATGATCGAGCGAACGATCACCTGGCTCTTCTCGTCATTCTCAAGATCCTTGATGAAATAGCGGTCGATCTTGATCGTGTCGAACGGGAAGTTTTTGAGATAACTCAGCGACGAATAGTAGGTCCCGAAATCGTCGAGCGAGATCTGAATGCCGAGCACGTTCAGCGTATTGAGCGTGTCGAGATTGTTGGTGGTCTTCTCGAGCAGAACCGATTCGGTGACTTCGAGTTCGAGCCGATCTGCCCGCAAGCCGACCATATCGAGCGTCTGTGATACGCGGTCGGTGAAGCCGTCATGAAGGAACTGTGCCGGAGACAGGTTGACGGCCACGGTGAAATGCGCAGGCCATGTGGTCGCCTGGCGGCAGGCCTGCTCCAGCACCCATTGGCCGATCTCGCTCATGAGGCCATCGGATTCTGCCATCGGCACGAAGACATTAGGCGGAATGATGCCTACCAGCGGATGACGCCAGCGCACCAGTGCCTCGAAGCCGACAATGGTGAAGGGAGGCTTCACCAGCGGTTGATACTCGATGGAAAACTGGTTTTCCCTGAGCGCGGTTCGCAGGCTTCGGCGCAGCATCTCCCGTTGTTCCAGCACGATCAGCATCGATCGGCTGAAGGTTTTGGCGCGGCCTCGGCCTTCTTTTTTGGCTGCATAAAGCGCTATGTCGGCCGCCTTCATCAGCTGCTCGCCCTCATTGCCATCAGGCGGCGCGATGGCAATGCCGATGCTTGCACCGACAAATGCCGATATGCCATCGACCGTGAACGGCTCCTTGAAGGCGTTGACCACCGCATTGGCGAGCCGCTCGGCTTCGGCCGGCTGCTCGGCGTCCCGCTGGATGATCGCGAATTCGTCGCCCGCCAGCCGGTAGGCAACTTCGCCGTCCTGCAGAACGCCGCGTATGCGTTCGGCCGCCATGCGCAGCACCGCGTCTCCGGCTCCGTGACCAAGCGTGTCATTGATCGGCTTGAAATCGTCGAGGTCGATCTGCATCAACGCCGGCTTCTTTTCATTGACGGCCGGCAGCACGCTTCGCAGGTCGTCGCTGAATTGGCGGCGGTTGGGCAGACCGGTCAGGGCATCGTGGGTCGCCTGATGAAGCAGCAGTGCGCGCTCGTTCTCGCCCTGGCTCGCGACCTCCCGCCTCACCGATGCGCCATCTGTCTCGATGACGCCGACGCCCTGGCCGGCGCGAAAGACCAGCAGGGTTCGCCGAGACCGATTGGGCGCGTCGAAGATTTCGATGCTGCGGGGAACGCCGTTGGCAAGAACGGACTCGGCCATCGCCTTCGAGGCCGGCTCAAGCAGTTCGGGGTAGACATGCCAGAGTGTTGCATCGACCAGTCCAGCCACCTCGTAAGCCCGTTGAAGGGCGACCGAGGAAGCGACCAGATGCAGAGCCTCGTCGTAAACCGAGATGACCTCGTCAGTATTGCCAAGGACGGTATCGTCCACGGGAGATGCAGCAGACAACGTCGAGTCGGTGCTTGACATCCTAGCCTTTCCCTTTCCGTTGCGGTTTGGTTTGGACCGCTTGCGAACATTGCTGTGCCTGAACCGCTTGGACTGCAAGCATGGCACCGCCCTCTATTTCAGTCTGTTCTCATGCATGGCTATCGTACAAAGCGTTGCCGTCAATGCTGCCCGCAAGTGGTGCGGCCGGCGATCAGAGCCGGCGGTTCGAACCGAGTGTACGAGCACAGGCATCTTCTCTGTTCGGTTGCAATTTTATAGCTCTTTCTATCACTCGCGGGCGAGGCAGGCAATTTTTGGGCGACTCGGTAAGCATAGCGATATCTAGCGATCCGATGGCTTTGCTCATCGGTCATGGCTAAAATAGTGTTATCTTGCCAACAGCGCCCACCGCCGGCATTAACCTTTTTTGGTTGCATGAGCGGGTTGCCTTTATCGCCCCAGGCATTCGGCAAACATTTCAAACCTCACCCATCCGTTCGGCTTCCGTGGCAAGCGACGAGACGTATCCCTTGAAATCATAACTCCAAGTTATGCGGTTCTGCAATTTTTGTCGTCTGCCGGGCACGCATCGAATCGTTATGGTGATCCACAACAAAAGAACGGGAACGACAGTCGTTCGCCTTGGGGCGCACGGCAGACATCAAACAAATTCAGCGACAGGACGCGGCTTGCCCGGCGTGGAGCCGAGCCGTGCCTGCAATGGGACGAAATCGTCATGGATGGCGCTGTCTTGCACATGAGGGGTGGCAAACCGACAATGACTGAGGACGATGCTCTGGCCGCCAAAGGAGCGCCTTCCGAGAAGGGTCAGGCGCGAAAGCACCTCATCAAGCTGGACAAGCTGAGCAAACACTACGGCAATCACACTGTGCTCGACGGTATCGACCTGGAGGTGATGCCGGGAGAGGTGCTCGCGATCATCGGCCCGAGCGGATCCGGCAAGAGCACGCTGCTGCGCTGCATCAACTACCTCGAACCCCCGGATGGCGGCCATGTCACCATCGGCGACATCTCGCTGAATGCCGCGGCACCCGCCGGTCGATCGGAGCTTTCCACCTTGCGCCGCAGCGTCGGCATGGTGTTCCAGTCTTTCAACCTCTTTCCGCACATGACGGTGCTGCGAAACGTCAGCCTGGCGCAGGAACGCGTTCTCGGGCGCAGCCGCAGAAACGCCGACGACCGCTCGATGCAGTTGCTGAGCC
Organism: Ensifer sp. GW823-FHT05D09; assembly: GCF_058795755.1. Classification (NCBI taxonomy): domain Bacteria; kingdom Pseudomonadati; phylum Pseudomonadota; class Alphaproteobacteria; order Hyphomicrobiales; family Rhizobiaceae; genus Ensifer; species Ensifer sp. GW823-FHT05D09. Next base: position 129,735 of record NZ_JBXAIA010000008.1, read on the forward strand.
GCGTCGGCCTGGCCGACAAGGCCGGGCAGTTTCCCGGCCGCTGTTCCGGCGGGCAGCAGCAGCGCATCGCCATTGCAAGAGCGCTCGCGCTCGATCCCGATGTCATGCTCTTCGACGAGCCGACCTCGGCGCTCGACCCGGAACTCGGCCTTGAAGTGCTCGCCGTCATGCGGGAACTCGCCGAAACCGGCATGACGATGATCGTCGTCACCCATGAGATGAGCTTTGCCGAGGATGTCTCCGACACGGTGATGATCATGGCCGACGGAAAGATCATCGAGAAGGGACCGTCGCAGGACGTCATGCGCAATCCGCAACAGGAGCGCACGAAACGTTTCCTTCGGGCGGTGCACGACCGATGAGCACGGCCGACATCTTCGCCATCTTGCGCGGGCTTCCCTGGACCGTTGCCCTGACGCTCGGCGCTTTTCTGGCCGGCGCCATCCTCGGCATTCCGCTGGTGGCCGCCAGGCAAAGCCGCATCCTGCCGTTGCGGTTAGCGGCCATGGTGTTCATCCAGATCGTGCGCGGCATTCCGCCGATCCTCTGGCTGTTCATCATCTTCTTTGGCTTGGGAATGAGCGTCTTCCCTATCAGTCCGTTCAATGCGGCGCTGGCCGGGCTCGGATTGATCGCGGCTGCGAACATGGCGGAAATCTACCGCGGCGCGCTGGCTTCGATCCACTTCGGGCAATGGGAGGCGTCGTCGGCGCTGAATCTCGGCCGCTGGTCCACGCTGACGGATGTCGTCGCACCGCAGGCTTTTCGCGTGGCTTTGCCTTCGGCCGCGAGCTACCTCATCGGGTTGATGAAGGAGACGGCCGTCGCCTCGACCATCGGCGTCAGCGAACTCGCCTTCCAGGGCAACCAGCTGTCGCAGCTGACGTTTCGTGGTCTCGAAGTCTTCGCGCTGGTCGGCATGTTCTACATCCTCTTGAGCCTGCCGGTCGCCTGGCTGTCGCGCGTCGCCGACGGCTATCTGCAAGCAAAGGTGGCGCGCTGATGTTGCCGAATTACGAAGAGCTCTCCGCCTGGCTGCCAGATTTGCTTTCGGGCCTCTCGATCAGCCTGCAGGTCACGGCGCTCAGCCTGTTGATCGGCATTCCGTTCGGGCTGCTGCTCGCGCTGGGCGTGCTGGCCAAGAGCCGGCTGACGAAGGCACTCGCCCTGTTCCTGGTCGAGGTCGGCCGTGGCGCTCCGGCGCTGGTGCTGCTGCAGTTCATCTATTTCGGCCTGCCGACATCGGGCCTGACGCTCGGGTCGTTCACGGCAGCCGTCATTGCGCTGGCCTGGAACACCGGCGCCTATACCAGCGAGATCATTCGCGCCAGCCTGCAATCGATCCCGCATGGTCAGCGCGAGGCAGCGGTCGCGATCGGTCTCAATCGACTGGACGCGTTGCGTTACGTCCTGTTGCCGCAGGGCCTGCGCGTGGCCCTTCCGGCGCTGCTCGCCTTCTCGATCCTGATCTTCCAGGGCACGTCGCTCTGCTTCACCATCGCGCTGCCGGAACTCGTCAGCCGGGCCTACGAAATCGGCTCGAACACGTTCCGCTATTTCCCGGCGCTGCTTGCAGCCGGTGTTCTCTACGCTTCGATCTCCATCCCCGCCGCCCTGCTCGTCAGCCATGTCGAAAAGCGCGCCGGTTCCTATGCGCAACGCTGAACCAAAACCACGAAAGGGCATTCAGGCATGACCACATTTGCGACCAAAACCCGCCTTCTGCTGACCGGTATCGCCGGCGTCCTCGTTTCGAGCCAGGTGGCGCTTGCGCAGGACTGCACTCCGAAGCACACCTTCGCCACCATCGAAGAGGGCACGCTCACTGTTGCCGTGACGACATACGTTCCGCATTCCTATCTTGATGACGCCGGCAACATGAAGGGCATCGACGGCGATATCGCCGCCGAATTCGCCAAGCGCGAATGCCTGAAGGTGAAGGCGGTTGCCGTTGATCCGGCCGCCGCCATCCAGTACGTGCTGTCGGGACAGGCGGATATCGCGACCGGTGACTGGTATCGCACCGCCGAGCGCGCCAAGGTCATGAACCTTTCGGCACCGCTCTATACGGACCAGATGGCGATCTATTCCAAGGATGGTTTCGCCAATGTCGGCGACCTCGAAGGCAAGCAGGTCGGTACGGTGCAAGGCTATCTCTGGGTCACCGACCTGAAGACCATGCTCGGTTCCAAGCTGAAGCTTTACCCGAACTCGGTCAACATGCAGCAGGACCTCTTCGCCAGCCGTATCGACGTGGCGGTGGATGGCTATTCGACCGGCGTCGTTGCTGAAAAGAGCGGCGCTCTCAAGGACGTCAAGGTCAAGGTCGCAGCCTCCGACGATCGGGTCAGAGCCACCAAGGAAGCCGCGCAGGCGGCGTTCCCCTATTCCTTTAACGCCAAGGAATTCGGTGTCGCACTGGATGCGCAGATCGAGGCGATGCACGCCGACGGCACTATCGTCAACGTCCTGAAGTCCTATGGCCTCGATGGGACGGCGGCCGAAACCGGCGCGCCGCGCCTGGTTCAGTAACACCAGCTACGGGAGCCGCAACTGGCTCCCGTTCCCCCTCGGCATGCCGGTTTGAGAACATTTTGATATCGGAGACAAGACGATGACTGTCCACACAGTCAAGCGGAGGACGCAATCGTGGTACGGGGAGTCGATCGGCATCCTCATCCTCGATGCGGCATATCCTTGCGTGCCCGGCAATGTCGGCAACGCCACCACCTATGATTTTCCCGTGCGGTTCCAGGAGGTGCGCGGCGCTTCGATCGACCGGCTGCTCAATCAGCGCGATCCAGCCCTTCGCGACGTCTTCATCGAAGCGGCGGTCGAGTTGCGCAACCGAGGCGTCAAGGCGATCACCGGGGCCTGCGGTTTCATGGCCTATTTCCAGGAGGAGGTGGCTGCCGCCGTCGATATCCCGGTGTTCCTGTCGAGCCTGATGCAGATCCCGTTCATGCATGCGGCGGCCGGCGGCAGGGTCGGCATCATCACCGCCAATGCCAGCCGACTGACGCCGCGCCATTTCGAGGCGAGCAACGTGCCGGGGCATATTCCACTGGCGATTGCCGGCATGGAAGGGCAGACGGAGTTCCGCGAAGCGATACTGGAAGAAAAGGGCACGCTCGACAGTGCTGCCATCGAGCGCGAGGTCACTGAGGTCGCCCGCAAGCTCGTCGAGGATAACCCGGATGTCCGCTCCATTCTGCTCGAATGCAGCGATCTTCCGCCCTATGCTCACGCGGTGCAGGCGGCGACCGGTCGTCCGGTCTTCGATTTCATCACGATGATCAACCACGTCCAGCAAGGCGTCGCCCGCAGGAGCTATCACGGTCGCATGTGACGGTGGCCGAGGGCAGGACGCGAGACAAATCAGGAATTCCCATGTCCATGGACCACTATTACCTTCTCGGCCGCTCGGGCCTCAGGGTCAGCCGGCTCGCGCTCGGAACGATGACCTTCGGCAATGGCGGCATTCGCGGGATTGGCGGCTCCTGGGGATCGGACGAAGATGCGGCGCGCGCCATCTTCAATCGCTACCTCGAGGTCGGTGGCAACTTCATCGACACGGCGGATTCCTATGCGGCCGGGATCAGCGAAGAACTGATCGGAAAATTCGTCGCCGAGGCCGGCATTCGCGATCGGGTGGTGATTTCCACCAAGTTTTCCAACAGCCTGGAGCCCGGCAACCCGAATGCTGGCGGCAACGGCCGCAAGAACCTGATGCGCGCCGTCGATGCCTCGCTGCGGCGGCTGAAAACGGATTACATCGACCTCTATTTGCTGCACACCTGGGACCGGATCACGCCGGCCGAAGAGGTCATGCGGACGTTTGACGATCTCGTGCGCGCCGGTAAGATCCGCTATGCCGGGCTTTCCGACGTGCCCGGCTGGTATGCGGCGCGCGCCCAGACATGGGCGGAGGCGCACGCTTTGACGCCGCCGATCTGCCTGCAGCTTCCCTATTCGCTGGCCGAACGCAGCATCGAGAACGAGTTCGTGCCGCTGGCCCAGACGCTCGGCCTGGGGATCACCGCCTGGAGCCCGCTCGCCATGGGGCTGCTCTCCGGCAAATACCGGGCCGGCCAGCAGGCGGCGGGGCGGCTCTCGCTCGATACATCCGGCAGCGGTCTCGGCCTCTTTACCGAGCGCAACATGCGCATTGTCGCGGCACTGGAGGCGGTCGCCGCCGAGACCGGCCACAGCATGGCGCAGGTCGCTCTGAACTGGGTGGTGACGCAGCCCGGCGTCGGTGCCGCCATCATCGGCGCCAGCCGGCTCGAACAGCTCGACGACAATCTGGCCGCACTTGATTTTTCGATCCCCGCCGAATTGCGCCAGCTGTTGCAGGTGGCAAGCGCGATCAAGCCGGTCTATCCCTACTCGCTGTTTGCCGACGACTACCAGGCCGGCATCCTCAATGCCGGGGTGGCAGTCGGCGATAAGCCGCGCGGCTACCACAGCGAGACCTTTCTGCCCAAGGTCACCGACTATGTCTTCGGCCAGCCAAAAGCCAAGACCTGAGCTGCTTGGGTGAGCCGCCGCCAGCTACCTCCATCACGAAAGGAAGAGGCATGACTGTAATGCCCGCAAACCTGACATCAACAGGCACAGCTGCCTCGTTCATCCTGACGCTCGCCTGTGATGACCAGCCCGGCATTGTCGCGGCGGTGACAACCGAGCTTGCGGCGATCGGCGGCAACATCGTCGAGAGCAACCAATTTCGCGATGTCGAGACCAATTGCTTCTTCATGCGCATCGCCTTTACGGGACCCGCCGGCATGGCGCGGGACGGCGTCGAACGGGCGCTGAAACCGGCAATCGATCGCTTCGGAATGAGGGCCGCGATTACCGACGCCACCAGGAGGCCGAAGATCATCGTGATGGTCTCCAAGTTCGACCATGCGCTGCTGCATCTGCTCTACCAGATCCGCGTCGGCTGGCTGAATGCCGAGGTGGTCGCCATCGTTTCCAACCATGACGACAGCGCGCAAACCGCCGAACTCGGGAGCATTCCGTATCACCACTGGAAAGTGACGAAGGACAACAAGGTGGAACAGGAGCAGCGGCTGATCAATCTGGTGCGCGAGGCCGGGGCCGACCTCGTCATCCTCGCCCGCTATATGCAGGTGCTTTCGGACAATCTGTCGAACCGGCTTTATGGACGGATCATCAACATCCATCACTCGTTCCTGCCGTCGTTCAAAGGCGCCAAGCCCTACCACCAGGCGCATGCGCGCGGCGTCAAGCTGATCGGAGCGACCGCCCACTATGTCACGCCCGATCTCGACGAGGGGCCGATCATCGAGCAGGAGACCGAGCGGGTGACCCACGCAATGAGCGCCGAGGATTTCGTCGCCACCGGCCGTGATATCGAGAGCCGTGTTCTCGCCCGTGCGGTGAAGATGCATCTGGAAAACCGCGTCATGCTCAACGGCCACAGGACGGTGGTCTTTACACAGTGACGGCGACATTATCATTGTCATGATCGATAGAATCTGCGGGCAGAGACGAAGCGACACCCCGCATGAAGGACTGGACCGATGCTGAACGACCCCCGCTCCCATGGGCTTTGGGAAAAAACCGCCCCGCAGCCACCGGTCACGGGCCCGCTTGCAACGGACGCGTCCGCCGATGTCGTGGTCGTTGGCGGCGGTTTCACCGGTATTTCGGCCGCTCTCCATCTGGCCGAGGCCGGTCGGAGGGTCATCCTGCTCGAAGGCGCGGAGATCGGCTTTGGCGGCGCAGGTCGCAATGTCGGGCTGATCAATGCCGGCATGTGGGTGATGCCCGACGACCTGCCGGGCGAACTTGGCGAGGTCCACGGCGAGCGGCTTCTCGATCTGCTCGGCAACGGGCCGCGCGTGGTGATGGAACTGATCGACAAGCATGCCATTGCCTGCGAACTGGAAAGCAACGGCACGCTCCACTGCGCGGTCGGTGACGTCGGCCTGAAGGAAATCGCGGACCGGGCGTCGCAATGGCAAAAGCGCGGTGCGCCGGTCGAGCTTCTCGATGCGGCCGAGACGGCGGCGCGCATCGGCACGACGGCCTATGCCGGCGCGCTGCTCGACAAAAGGGCAGGGACCCTGCAGCCGCTCGCCTATGTCCGGGGTCTCGCGCATGCGGCGGAGCGGGCCGGCGTCGTCCTGCACACATCGAGCCGGGTCGTCTCGACGGAGCGTGTCGGCAGTCGCTGGAAGGTGGCGACGGACAAGGCATCCGTGACGGCGGACTGGATCATCGTCGCGACCGATGCCTATAGCACCGGGCCATGGGAGCGGGTGCGGACCGAACAGGTCTATCTGCCCTATTTCAATCTGGCGACGCGGCCGCTCGCACCGGATCTACTTGCGACCATTCTGCCCAACCGCGAGGGCGTGTGGGATACGAAGGAGATCCTCTCGTCCTTCCGCATGGACAAGGCGGGCCGGCTGGTGTTCGGCAGCGTCGGCGCCTTGCGTAATGGCGGTGCGGCCGTGCACAAGGCCTGGGCTCGGCGCTCGCTTGCCCGGCTTTTCCCGCAACTGGGCAAGGTCGATTTCGAGTGCGAATGGTACGGCCAGATCGGCATGACCACCAATGCGCTGCCTCGCTTCCATCGGTTTGCGCCGAATGTCGTCGGCTTCTCCGGCTATAACGGTCGCGGTATCGCGCCGGGCACGGTGTTCGGCCGAGTGCTGGCGCGGCATATCCTCGGAGAGATTGGCGAGGCGGAGCTGCCCTTGCCGCTCAGCGACCCGAGCGATCCGCCGATGCGGCGTTTGAAGGAAGCCTATTACGAGGCCGGAGCCCAGGTCGCCCACTTCGTCGGCGAGCGTTTCTAACCAACCTCGTCGCCGAAGATGTCGGCGTCGGCATTCTGCTCCATCAACCAGTCGCGAAAGATCTCGGTACCGCGCTTGGGTGGGCGCTGGGCCGGCATGACGATGTGGATGCTCTGTCCGGTGAGGTAGCTTGCCCGGATCGGGCAGACGAGCTTGCCGGCCTTCAGATGATCATGCACCAGATGCTTCCAGCCGAGCGCGACCCCCTGGCCGTGCACGGCCGCTTCGATCGAGTTCAGCGCATCGGTAAAGACGAAATCCTGCGTCAGCTTGGCGGCGGAGACCTCGTTGCGCTCGAGATATTCACGCCAGCCGACGCGTGAGCGATGCCTTTCCTCGAAATGCAGGAGCGTGTGGTTGAGCAGGTCGGCCGGAGTCCCGATTGGCCCGTGCTCTTTCAGATAGGCGGGGCTGCAGACCGGCCAGACTTCCTCGGTGACGAAATGCCAGGCGTGGATACCAGGCCATTTCCCGGTGCCGAGCCGGGCGGAAAGGTCGATGTCTTCTTCCAGCAGGTCCTGGTCGTCGCGGCTGCTTTCGGCAATGCGCAAGGCGATATCCGGATGCTGGGCCTTGAAGGCTTTCAGCCGCGGCAGCAACCACAATTGCACGAAGGATGCGGAAAACGACACGCGCACGATATCGCGCGAATGCTTCTGCCTGAGCGACGAGATCACCATGTGCAGGTGATCGAAGGCTTCCTGGGTTTCCTTGTAGAGCCGCTTGCCCTCGGCCGTCAGCTCCAGCCGCGCATGTTCGCGGCGGAAGAGCTTGAGGCCCGTTGCCTCTTCAAGCAGGCGGATCGTCTTGCTGACGGCGGGCTGGCTAACATTCAGCTCCTCTGCCGCACCCGTAAAGCTTTGCCGCCGGGCGGCGGCCTCGAAGACGAAGAGATAGTTGGCGGAGGGGACGAGCGAGCGGAGCCTATGCATAAACTGAGGTTATGCCCCCGGATAGTTTTTAGCAAGATTACAAGCACGCCGGCCGTTTGTAAGTTGCTGAAAATTCCACATAAGGGAACCTCTTCATGCAAACTCATGCTCGGGCCGTAGTCATTGGCGGCGGCTGCGTCGGTGCAGCCATTCTCTACGGTCTGACGAAACGCGGCTGGACGGACGTTGCGCTTCTCGAACGCACGCAGCTGACCGCCGGCTCGACCTGGCATGCCGCCGGTCTCATCCCGTCCTATGCCCGTTCGATCAATATCGGCCGGATGATCGCCAAGACCATCGAAATCTACGAGGGCCTCGAAGCCGAAACCGGCCAGCATGTCGGCTGGCACAAATGCGGCCAGCTGCGCATCGCCAATACCCGCGACCGGTTCGACGAATACAAGAGCTACATGAGCGTCGCCGAGGTTCAGGGTATTCGCGCTGAACTGATCTCGCCGGCCGAGGCCCGTGATCTCTGGCCGCTGCTTGAAAACAACAAGGAGATGCTGGGCGCCCTCTACCATCCCGATGACGGTCACATCGCGCCGGCCGACGTGACGCAGGCCATGGCCAAGGGTGCCCGCGATCGCGGCGCCAAGATCTATCTCAACACCGAGGTGCGCGGTTTCGAGCGCATGCCGAGCGGCGAGTGGAAGATCAAGACCAATCAGGGCGAGATCATCTGCGAGCACATCATTTCGGCGACCGGCAACTATGCGCGCCAGACCGGCGCCATGCTCGGCCTCGACATTCCGGCGATCCCGATCGTGCATCAATACTGGATCACCGATGCCGTTCCCGAGGTAATCGAGCGCAAGCGCCAGGGCCTGCCCGAGATGCCGATCCTGCGTGACGAGGGGTTCGAGGGCTATTTGCGCGAAGAGGGCGATGGCCTGATGTTCGGCCCCTACGAGAAGACCGAGCACCTGAAGCTCTTTGCCGAAAACGGCGTGCCGGAGTGGTTTGGTGCCGACCTGCTCGAAGAGGATTTCGATTCCGTTTCCTGGAACTGGGAGCGGGCGATGGACCTCGTGCCGGCGCTCGGCCGCGTCGGCATCAAGGCCAATGTCCGTGGTCCCTTCCAGATGACCGCCGACGAACTGCCGCTGGTGGGGCCGGCCTGGGGATTGGACAATGTCTGGATCGCTGAGGGCGTGCCAGGTGGCATCCTCTGGGGCGGCGCGATCGGCTATTACCTCTCCGAGCGCATTGTCGAAGGCGGCAATAGCCTCGATACCTCCGAGCTGGACCCGCGCCGTTTCGGCGACTACGCCAACAAGAACTGGACGCGGGAAAAAGTGCGCGAGGCTTGGGGCACCCATGCCGAACAGCACTATCCCGGTCAGGACATGCCGGCCGCTCGCCCGCAGAAGACAGCACCGTCTTATGATCGCCTGACCCAAAAGGGCGCCGTCTGGAGCGTTCTCAACGGCTGGGAAATGCCCAACTGGTTTGCGCCCGAGGGTGCCGAGGCCAAGGACCAATACAGCTGGCGCTGGACCGAAAAGGGCAAATACGTTGGCGAGGAAGTCCACGCCGTGCGCAATGCCGTCGGCCTCGTCGAGATGACGCCGATGACCAAGTTCGAAGTAAGTGGTGTTGGTGCCGAAGCCTGGCTTGATGGCATCCTCGCCAACCGCCTGCCGAAAACAGGCCGCGTCAATCTCAGCCATCATCTGACGAAGAGGGGCGGGGTACAGGCGGAATATGTCGTCGCGCGCCTGGAAGACGGGCTGTTTTACCTGATCTCGACGCCGCGGGCCGAGCGCTGGAATTTCGATGACCTGTCGAAGCTTCTGCCTCGGGATGGCAGCGTGCAGCTTCGCAACGTCACCAATGATCGTGGCTGCTTCACCATTGTCGGACCGAAGGCGCGCGAGGTGCTGCAGACCCTGACCGAAATCGATCTCTCCAACGAGGCATTCCCGTGGTTCGGCGTGCAGACCGGTACGGTGGGGCTCGCCAGCGACGTCCGTCTGCTGCGCGTCAACTACGAAGGCGAGCTTGGTTGGGAACTCTATCACCCGCTCTGCTACCAGCGGCACCTGCTCGATGCGCTGCTTGCCGCCGGCGAGGCGCATGGCCTCCGATTGATCGGGCTGCAGGCGCTCGAATCGCTGCGGCTCGAAAAGTCCTACCGGGCGATGTACCGCGACATGAACCCGGAACTGAGCGCCTGGGAAAGCAGCCTCGATCGTTTCGTGCGTCTCGACAAGGGCTGCTTCATCGGCCGCGATGCGCTGGTCAAGGCGAAGGAAGAGGGTGTCGCATTGCGCTCCTTCACCATCGCGATCGACACCGATGGTGCCAGCTCGCTGATCTATGAGGGCGTCTACCACCAGGGCAAGCTGGTCGGGCGCATCACCTCGGGCGGTTACGCCTATACGCTCGGCCACGACGTCGCCTTCGCGTTGCTGCCGGTTGAACTCGGGGTTCCGGGAACGGAACTGGAAGTGCCGATCCTCGGCGAGCGGCGCAAGGCTCGCGTCATTGAGGAATCGCCCTACGATCCCGAAGCCAAGCGCGGCCGTATGTAACGCTCCTCAGCAGACGACGAAAATTGCCGGAAAGGATTGGTCATGAAAATACTTGTGACGGTTAAGCGGGTGGTTGACTACAACGTCAAGATCCGGGTGAAGGCGGACGGTTCCGGTGTGGAGCTGGCGAACGTGAAGATGTCGATGAACCCGTTCGACGAGATCTCGGTGGAAGAGGCGCTGCGGCTGAAGGAAGCCGGCAAGGCCGACGAGGTCGTGGTCGTGTCGGTGGGTCCGGCCAAGGCCGAAGAGACGTTGCGCACCGCGCTCGCCATGGGTGCCGACCGGGCGATCCTTGTCGAGACCGAGGACCAGGTCGAGCCGCTCACTGTCGCCAAGATCGTCAAGGGTGTGGCCGAGGCCGAACAGCCCGGTCTGATCATCGTCGGCAAGCAGGCGATCGACGACGATTCGAACCAGACCGGCCAGATGCTGTCGGCGCTGCTCGGCTGGGCACAGGGCACCTTTGCCTCCAAGGTCGAGATCGGCGACGGCAAGGCGACCGTGACCCGCGAAGTCGACGGCGGCCTGCAGACGATCGACATCAAGCTGCCGGCAGTGGTCACCACCGACCTGCGCCTCAACGAGCCGCGTTATGCCTCGCTGCCCAACATCATGAAGGCGAAGAAGAAGCCGCTCGATAAGAAGTCGCCCGCCGACTTCGGCGTCGACACCACGCCACGGCTGAAGGTGCTGAAGACCGAGGAGCCGGAAGGCCGCAAGGCCGGCATCAAGGTCAAGTCGGTGGCCGAGCTCGTTGAAAAGCTCAAGACCGAAGCCGGCGTGCTCGGAAATCCGTGAGGTCCGCCTGCAAACGGCGTGTCGCTGCGCTTCCGGTGCTCACGTACTAGAGTACGCTGCGCGCCGGTTCTCACGCCTCACCGTTTTCGGCAGGCCCTGACGGATTTCGGGAACGAACCATTTTTCTAGAGGACAAGATCATGGCTATTCTGCTTCTGGCTGATCACGACGGCAGCCACCTTTCCGACCAGACCGCCAAGGCGCTGACCGCAGCCGCCAAGATTGGCGGTGACGTTCATGTGCTGGTGGCCGGTGCCGGCGCCAAGGCGGCAGCCGACCAGGCCGCCAAGCTTTCCGGCGTCGCCAAGGTGCTGGTGGCCGAGGACGCAAGCCTTGCCAACAACCTGGCAGAGCCGCTCGCAGCCCTCATCGTCTCGCTTGCCGGCAGCTACGACACAATCCTGGCTGCCGCCACCTCGGTCGGCAAGAACGTGCTGCCGCGGGTGGCAGCGCTTCTGGATGTCGTCCAGGTCTCGGAAATCACCGAAGTTGTCTCTTCCGACACCTTCAAACGTCCGATCTATGCCGGCAACGCCATCCAGACGGTGCAGACGACAGAGGCCAAGAAGGTCATCACCGTGCGCACCGCCTCGTTCGCGTCAGCCCCTGAAGGCGGCTCGGCTGCGGTCGAGACGGTGTCTGCTGCCGCCAATCCGGGCCTGTCGACCTTCGTCGCCGATGCGCTGTCGTCGTCGGATCGTCCGGAACTGACCTCGGCCAAGATCATCATCTCGGGTGGCCGGGCGCTCGGTTCGTCGGAAAAGTTCCAGGAAGTCATCCTGCCGGTCGCCGACAAGCTCGGTGCAGCCGTCGGCGCCAGCCGCGCTGCGGTCGATGCCGGCTACGCCCCGAACGACTGGCAGGTCGGCCAGACCGGCAAGGTGGTCGCCCCCGATCTCTACATTGCCTGCGGCATCTCCGGTGCGATCCAGCATCTCGCCGGCATGAAGGACAGTAAGGTCATCGTCGCCATCAACAAGGACGAGGAGGCACCGATCTTCCAGGTCGCCGACTACGGCCTCGTTGCAGACCTGTTCGAAGCCCTGCCGGAAATGGAGCGGGCTTCCTGATCAGACGTCAGAGACGACGGCTGAACGATGACGTTCAGCCGTCGATCTTGATCGTCCGTGCGCCGACATGCAGGGCACGGCCGGCACCAAAGCCCATGGTGGCAGCACCGAGGCCAAGCGCCACGAACAGGATGGCGGCGGCATCGAAGCTTCCCGTCCAGTCACGAATGAGCCCGACAAGCAGCGGGCCGATAGCGGCGAGCACATAGCCGACCCCTTGCGCCATGCCCGAGAGATGGGCGGCGACGTGGGAATCCGGCGAGCGCAGTACGATGAGCGTCATCGCCACGGCAATCAGCCCGCCCTGGCCGAAGCCCTGGAGAATGGCCCAGAAGATGACGGTCGACGGCGGCGCGAAGAGGATTCCGAGCAGGGCAATGACCGCGGCTGCGACCAGCGCGACATTGATGCCGCGTTGGTCCCTGCGGCGAACCGCAAACGAGGGGACCAGCAGGCAGGTGACGACCTGGGTCATGATCGACACCGAGACGATCGCGCCGGCTGTTGCCGGGTCGAAGCCGCGCTCCCGCAGAATGGGGGCGAGCCAGCCGAAGATGCAGTAGGCGAGCGCTGATTGCAGGCCCATGAACAGCGTGACCTGCCAGGCGAGCCGGTCGCGCCAGAGGCCAACGACGCGGAAGCCGCTGTGTCTCACCTGCGCCTTGCTGCCAAGCGCTTGCGGCGTCCAGATCAACAGAACGATGAAGGCAGGAAGCGCCCAGATGGCAAGTGCCCCCGACCAGGAGCCGGTAACGCCGTGCTCAAGTGGCAAGGTCAGACCGGCGGCGCCGGCAGCGCCTGCGCAAAGCGCCATCGTATAAAGCCCGGTCATAACAGCCGCCTTGTCGGCAAAGTCGCGCTTGACGAGGCCGGGAAGCAGGACGTTGCCGATGGCGATGGCGGCACCCGCCGCAAATGTCGACAGGAAGAGCAGGGGCACCGGTCCGAAACCGCGAAGCGCCGTGCCGAGCGCCAGCAGGAGCAGAGCCGCAAGCAACGTGCGTTCGGCACCAAACCGCTGCGCCAGTTTTGGCGCCAGCGGCGCAAACAGCCCAAGGCAAAGCACGGGCAGCGTCGTCAGCAGGCTGGCGCCTGAGGTCGAAAGACCGGTGTCGCGCATCACCTCCGGCAAAAGCACCGACAGGCTGGAAAACAACGGACGCAGGTTGAAGGCGATCAGCACCAGGCTGGCGCCGAGCACGAAGCGCGCCGCTCCGTGGGGCATGACCGGCGGCCGCGGTTCGGGAACGCTATCGGCTTCTGCGTCGATGAGCTGATCTTCGAGGCCATTGATGGCCGCGATCTGATGGGCCGACGGATTGGGGTCGCGAAAAGTCTGGTTCATTGGGAGAGGAGCCTGTCGAGTTCGCGCAACACCGGCGCCATAAATGCGCGGACCGAGGCGGCAGCGCGGTCCGGATCGCCGGCGGCGATGGCCGTGACGATAGCCGCATGGGCCTCGTCGTCCGGTTCCGGCAGGTCGCCCTTGAGCGTCGAGTGAATGGTTTCGAGGATCGATGCGGTGAAGAAATCATAGAGGCCGACGATGGCGCGGTTGCCCGCGGCATCGACGATGGATTTGTGGAACGCGATGTCGCGTTGGCCGAATGCTTCATAGCCGCCGTCGGCGATGGTACCGCGCGCCTGAAGCAGACGGGTCATTCGCTCAAGGTCGCCTGGCGTATGGCGGATTGCCGCAAGTCTGGCGGCCTCGACATCGAGGGCGGCGCGCGCCTCCCATTGATCGCGCAGTCCGGCGCGTTTGACGCGGTCGAGCGCGCCCGCCGGATCGACCGCCGAGCGCACATAGGTGCCGGAGCCCTGGCGGGTATCGAGCAGGCCTTGCGAGACCAGCACACGCACGGCTTCGCGCACCGTGCCGCGGCTGACGGACAAGAGCTCGGTCAGCGCTGTTTCGTTCGGGATGCGGTCGCCCACACCCCAGCGGCCGCTGACGATTTCGGCGCGCAGGTTTTCAGCGGCGCTGTCTGCAAGATTGGTACGGTTGACGGGCTGCATCACACACTCATCTAGTCATCAGATGACTAGATCAATACGCCCGGATTCCGCTGTCGTCAACCAACTCATGGGTGGCGCCATTGGCGCCCGCTTTTCCTCGCCCGGTTCAGGAGCCGAAAGACCGGCGGTAGGCGACCGGCGAGACGCCGAACTTGCGGACAAAAGCCCGGCGGAAAGCCACATCGTCGTTGAAGCCGAGATCGCGAGCGATCTTCTTCATCGGCGCGTTCGTCTCCTCGGCCAGGCGCCGGCCGGCCTCCAGCCGCATCGCTTCGACATAGTCGCCGGGCGTCATGCCGACCTCGAGCTTGAATTGGCGGGCAAAGTTGCGTGCGCTCATGCCGGCGCGTTTTGCCATCGCAGCCACCGACAGGTCGGCCGTCAGATTGTCGGCGATATATTCCTGGGCTGACCGGATCGGTGTGCGCTGGGCGATCTGCGTCGCCAGATGCGTACTGAACTGCGACTGCCCGCCGGGCCTCTTGAGGAAGACCACGAGTTCGCGCGCGACTTTCAGCGCGGTCTCGACGCCGAGATCCTTTTCGACGATGGCAAGGGCGAGATCGATGCCGGCTGTCACCCCGGCCGAGGTCCAGATGTTGCCGTCACGGGTAAAGATGCGGTTGGGCTCCAGCTTCACCTCAGGAAAGCGCCGGGCAAACTCGGCCGCCTGCGACCAGTGCGTCGTCGCTCGGCGCCCGTCGAGTAACCCGGTCTCGCCGAGGACAAACGCGCCGGAGCAGACGGAGCCAAGTCGGCCCGGCCCTTCCGATGCCGCCTTCACCCAGGCGATTACCGTTTCGGGAATGGGCCGTGTCTGGATCAGCGGATCACCGGCGACAAGCACGGTGTGGAAATCATCGGGTGCATCGTCGATCGTGCGGTCCGGCAGCAGGCGGAGGCCAGAGGTGCCGCGGATCGGGCTGTCGTCCAGCCCGACCAACGCCACGCGATAGAAGTCCGTGCCACTCTGGCGGTTTGCTTCCGCAAACACATCCGACGGCCCGACGACATCCAGCAACTGGACGTCCGGCATCGCCAGAATGGCAACATGGACCTTCGACATCAGTGCACCCGAAACAGTTTCCCCGACAGAACCTCGTTCATCGTCCTCACGAAGACAATACCGATGGCGCCGGTGAGAAAAACGAACATGGCGATAGCGAGGGCGCGAAGCAATTCCGTTCCGGCGGCTTCAGCATAGCGGAAGAAGGCGATCGAGAAGGCGGCGAGCGGAAAGCTGATGGCCCACCAGGCAACGCTGAACGGGACGTGGCTGCGAAACACGATCGGTGACAGCACCAGCATCAGGAAGAAGGCGAAATAGAAGAGCACACTGGCAAGGATGTCCACGGTGCCGGTGAGATTGGTATAGGCGAGAAAACCGACGGCAAACGGAGCGACGAGAACCATCATCGATGGCCGGGAAGCCAGCGGCAGGGGTTCGTGGTGCCGTAACCGGGCAAAGATCAGGGTGATAAAGATCCCGGCGATGACGCTGCCGACGGCGAAGGCGAACAGGTTGATCTCATGAGCCCAGGCAAACGGCATGGCTTTGCCAGTGACGGCGATGTCGAGTGTGGCGACCCCGGGGATTAGCAGTGGCGGCAGCGTGTGTTCTGCGTTCTCACGTGAGATCAGAAACCGTGTGGCAACCAGATAGGCGAGTGTGAAGGTCAGGATGAGCCCGATGATCCAGACGACCTGGCTGGCCGTAACACTATAGCGTTCGAAGAAAGCCGATAGCAGCAACAGTCCGACCGCGATGGTGGCGAAAAAATTCCCTTGAACGGGATGATGGAACTCCGTGGCGACGGCGGCGGGGTGACGAACCCATTTCGCGGCATAGCCGATGGCAAGCGTGATGAAGGTGACCGCGGCGAACCAGCCGATGAGTTCGCCGGGAATGCCGGGAACGGCGATGACTTTCACGGCTTCGCGCCATGCCAGACTGAGGCCCGTCAGCCCCATGACCGAGGCGAAGAGATTGATCGGCAGATTGGCAATCGTGTGACGGCGGGTGGGCGTGACCGGGGCGTCATCCAGTATTCCGACGTTCGACATGACATTCTCCACTTCGGATGTTGTTACCGAGAATATAAGTGAATCCTGTTTTGGCATGAATAGTGCTGAAGGGATGATTTCGGCCGGATTGCGCATCAAATCGGCCACTGACTGAATGCAGCAGCCCTCCGGCCAACTTCTGCGCGGAGGGCGGATGTGGGGTTCGTCGCCTGAGCAAATGCACTGCACGCCTGCCGCGCCCTCTCGGGCCGTCTCGCAATAAGCATCAATTATTTTCCGATGCGCTAAATATTGACCGTATAGGAAAATGATTTTACCAATACCTATGCGCTCAGGACCCTCTTCTCCCAAAGTGATTGTCATTGGCGGCGGTATCGCCGGGCTTTCGGTCGCCGCTGCCGTGCAGCAATGGGCATCGGCCACGCTCATCGAGCGCGAGGTCCATCTCGGTTATCATTCGAGCGGTCGCTCAGCGGCTCTGTTTACCGAGACCTATGGCAATGCGGTCGTGCGCGCGCTATCCGTTGCCAGCCGGGCAGCCATCGTCGATGGCGGTTTTGTCGAGCATGTGCGTGGCGCCGTGCATTTCGGCGGTTGCGCTGACGATCAGGTCGTCGATGAACTGGCGCAGAAGTACCGGGCGCTGGTGCCGAGCGTTCGCCGGCTTTCGGCAGAGGAAGTCAATGCCCTCATTCCGGTGATCCGCACCGACACCACCTGCGGTGGCGTCTACGAGCCCGGTGCTCTTGATATCGACACCGGCAAGATGGTGCATGCCTCGGCCGCCTCGTTGAAGGCGCTTGGCGGGACTGTCGTCTCCGGCGAGGAGGTGCTTTCGATCGCACGTGTTTCCGGCCGCTTTCAGGTGGAAACGTCGGCTGGCTCCTACGAGGCTGACATGGTCGTCAACGCCGCCGGCGCCTGGGTCGATGTTGTCGCCGAGCGCGCAGGACTAACCGGCCTTGGTTTCATGGCGAAGCGCCGCACCGCCTTCATGTTCGATCCGCCCGCGGGGCTCGACGCGCGCCGATGGCCGCTCGCCGTCGATCTGCACGAGCGTTTCTACTTCAAGCCGGATGCGGGAAAGCTGATCGGCTCGCTTGCCGACGAAACGGACACGCCGCCCTGCGATGCCTATCCCGAGGATATCGACGTCGCTGTCGCCGTCGACCGGATCGAGCAGGCGACAGAACTCCGCATCGGTCGCCCGCAAAGGCCGTGGGCGGGATTGCGTACTTTCGCACCGGATCGCACCCCTGTCGTCGGTTTCGATCCGCGGCTACCAGGCTTCTTCTGGCTCGGTGGCCAGGGTGGCTATGGTTTTCAGGTGTCGCTCACGCTTGCGCGGATCGCCTCGGCGCTGCTTCGCGATGCCACGATGCCTGAGGATGTCGCCGAACTCGGCGTTGCGTTCGATGCGCTGGCGCCAACCCGATTTCTAGAGGCGGCCCCCACCTCGACGCTTTCCACGGTCGGGCAATGACCAGGCAGATCAGAAGAATAGAAACGTCGCCGATGCGGTGAGGGGACATCCGCGGCGGCGTCGACGCCAGTGCGAGCACGAGCGTTTGCTCTGAAGTCCGCCCGGCCGATGCCGCGCACCGCGCTCCTCGCATCGGTGATCCCGCTCGACGCCCTCGGCCGCCAGAATTTTGCCAACGTCGATATCACGGAGGAAGTGGAATGGACGAGATGACAGTCAGTGACAGCGCCAGGCTTGCCGATCTGAGCCGACTGCTTGGAGGCTACACCAACGAGGGTGCCGTCGGGGTTTCCCTGGCCTTCTCGCAGGGTGATAGCGAGATCGTGGCCGTGACGTCGGGAATGTCCGATCGGGCGCGGGGCATGCCGGTCTCGCCGACGCAGCTGTTCAAGATCGGCAGTTGCACCAAGACGTTCACCGTTGCCGCCCTGATGAGGCTGGCCGAAAGCGGTGCCGTGGATCTGAGCGCGCCGATCTCGCACTGGTTTCCGGATCTGCCGGGAGCGAGCGCAATTTCCGTGCGTCAGCTCGTCAATCATCGCGGTGGGCTGCCGGAATTCGAGTACGACATACCGATGACGCCGGACCGCATCTGGACGCCGGCGGAACTGGTCGATCTCGCCTTTCAGGCCGGCGGGCAGGCGGCGCCCGGTGGCCCGGCCGTCTACAACAACACCGGTTATGTGCTGGCCGGCATGCTGATCGAAGAGATCAGCGGCCGGTCACTCGGCGCCTATGTCCGCCAGCAGGTGCTCGAGCCGCTCGGGCTCGAAAATACCTGGTCGCCCGCGACCGAGAGCTTTCCTGCCGAGCGCATGGTGCGCGGCTACTATCACCGCCCACCACCGGCGGCGAACGCGGGTGCGGGTATCGCTGCCGGCGCCGAGATGTGGCGCATGGACGGCGTGCTTCCCTATTCCGACGCGCTGCAGGATTCCTCGGATTCGTTTCCGTTCACGGCCGCCTACGCCTGCGGTGACATGGTCTCGACGCCGGGCGACATGGTCGCGTTCATGCGGGGGCTGTTCGGCGGCAAGCTGCTGACCCGCGAAATGTTCAGGGAGATGAGTGAAGGCCGCGTCGCGGTCAGCTTTCCCGGCACGCGGATGCGTGAGACCGGGGCAGGGCTGTTCCAGAGCAGCTACGCCGACCGGCTTTTCTACGGTCACCAGGGTAGCATTCCCGGCTATGTCACCGTGATGCAGCACGAGCCGATCTCGGGCCTGACGATCGCCATGACCAGCAATGTCGGCTCGGGCTACCGGATGTCCTTCTACGCCAGCGGTCTGCACCCGGTGCTCGATCGGGCCGTTGGCATCATCCTCGACAGCTAGGTCGCCGGACATCTCCCACACGTTTCGAAACCAGATCTCGACCGCCCGTTCGGGCGGTCGAGTGTCTTTGCAACTACGAAATGACGACGTCGACCTTCTCGAAAGTCCTGACATCGATCAGGCCCTTGTCGGAAATACGCAGCTCGGGGATGACGACGAGCGCCAGCAGCGAATGCTGCATGTAGGCATTGTTCAGGCGGCAGCCGCAGACGCGCATCGCCTCGACGAGTGCTGCGGCCTTGTCGGCCACGATCTCGGCGCGCTGGTCCGACATCAATCCCGCCACCGGCAGCTCGACCAGGGCCAGCTCCTCGCCGCCCTTGATCACGACGATGCCGCCGCCGACTTCATGCAGGCGGTTGGCGGCCTTGGCCATGTCGTCCTTGTTGGTGCCGACGACGATCATGTGGTGGCTGTCATGGGCAACGGTGCTGGCAACGGCGCAGTCGCTGTCGTAGCCGAAGCCGGAAACGAAGGCGTTGACGACGTCGCCGGTGCCGCGGTGGCGTTCCACCAGCGCGATCTGGCAGACGTCCTTCGCGCGGTCCATCTCGATGATGCCGCCTGTCGCCGAAAGTTCGGCCTCGAGCGCCCGCGTCGGCGCCTGGTTCTCGACGACGCCGATCACCCGCACGCGCGCCCGCGTTTCGGTAGAGTTGAGGCCGATGTCGAAATCGCCTGATTTCAGCGTCTTGCCGAGATGAACCGTGTCGCGGGCACTTGCCGGATAGACGAAGGGTGGGATGTCGCGCACCAGCGCCCCGGAATCCGCCAGCAATTCGCCACGGGCAAACACCATCTCGATCGGAAGGGCCGCAAGGTCCGAGGTGATGATCAGGTCGGCGCGCCTTCCGGGCGCGATCGAGCCGAGTTCGCGTTCGACGCCGAAATGCTGGGCGGTGTTGAGCGTCGCCATCTGGATGGCGGTGATCGGCTTCAGACCTTGCGCGATGGCGTGGCGCACCACCCGGTTCATGTGGCCGTCGTGCACGAGGGTACCGGAGTGGCTGTCGTCGGTGCAGAGCAGGAAGTTGCGCGGATCGACACCGGCCTCGGTGATAGCCTTGACCTGGGCTGCAACATCGAACCAGGCGGAACCGAGCCGGAGCATGGCGCGCATGCCCTGCCGGACGCGGGCAATCGCGTCCTCGACGGTAGTCCCCTCGTGGTCGTCGGCCGGGCCGCCTGCGGCATAGGCGTGAAACTCGCGGCCAAGATGCGGTGAGGCATAATGACCGCCAACGGTTAGCCCGGCGTCCTGCGTTGCAGCGATTTCGGCAACCATCTTCTCATCGTTGAAGGCGACGCCGGGGAAATTCATCATCTCGCCGAGGCCGATGATATTCGGCCAGCTCAGGGCTTCGGCCACATCCTTGGCCGAAAGTTCGGCACCCGCGGTTTCGAGCCCGGGCGCACTCGGCACGCAGCTCGGCACCTGGACATAGACGTTGATTGGCAGGCTCTGCGCCTCGTCGTTCATCAGCTTGACGCCGGCAAGGCCGAGCACGTTGGCGATTTCGTGCGGATCGATGAACATCGTCGTGGTGCCATGCGGGATGACGGCGCGGGCAAATTCGGTGACGGTGACGAGGCCGCTTTCGACATGCATATGCGCGTCGCAGAGCCCCGGCACGAGATAGCGGCCGCCAGCATCGACCACCTTCGTGCCTTCGCCGATCGTATGGCTGGCGTCGGCCCCGACATAGGCGAAGCGACCGGCTTTGACTGCAATGTCGGTGTGCGGGATGATCTCGCCGGAATAGACGTTGACCCATTTGCCGTTGCGGATCACGAGGTCCGCCGGTGTGCGGCCCATGGCGACGTCGACAAGCTCGGGTGCGGTCCTCGACCAGGATTGAAGCATGACAGGTTCCTTCGAATGGAGACGATGCCGGCGCCCCTTCGCACGACTGGAGACAAGGGGCGCCGGGAGGCGTTACTGGGTCTGGGCGACGAGCGCTGCCGCAAGCAGGGCGACGAACCACATGACCGGCTTTACATCACCCGCCCGGCCGCAGACCAGCTTGATCAGCACATAGGCGATGATGGCCAGTGACAGGCCGAGGGTGATCGAGAATGTCAGCGGGATCAGCACGATGGCGAGGAAGGCAGGGATCGCCTCGTCGATGTCGGTCCAGCGGATCTTGCTCATCGGTTCGGACATGAAGAGACCGGTGAGGATCAGCACCGGTGCGGTTGCCACGGCCGGAACCAGCGACAGGAGCGGCGACAGGAACAGGAACGGCACGAACAGCAGCCCGGCGACAAGGGCGACGAGACCGGTTCTTCCGCCCTGGGCAATGCCGGCGCCGGATTCCAAGTAGACGGTGGCGGGGCTGGTACCGAGCGGCGCCGAGATCAAGGCTGCGACGGCGTCGACATGCATCGATTGCTTGATGTTGCGCGGCAATCCCTGTTCGTCCTTGAGGTCGGCCGCTTCGGCAAGGCCGAGGAAGGTCGAGAGCGCCTCGATGAAGTTGGTGAACAGGAAGACGAAGATGAACGGTACGTAGATCAGGCTGAGGGCGCCAACGAGATCGATCTGGCCGACGAAGCTGAAGTCGGGTGCTGCGGAAAATCCGCTCCAGTTGACGAGCGTATGGACGTCAGGTGTGTCCGGCCAGAAGGCGCTGCCATCGCCCCACCAGCGGCCGATCGGGATCGACAGGATGGTGGTGAGGATCATGCCGGCCATCATCGCACCGGGAACCTTACGAACCACGAGGCCGACGGTCAGGATGAAGCCGGCGATGAAGGTAAGGGTAACCGGGTTGAAGGTCGTCAGCCCCACGATCGTGTCGGGGTTGGCGACGATGAACTTGGCGTTTTCGAAGCCGATCAGCGCGATGAACAGGCCGATGCCGCAGGCGATGCCATAGCGCAGGTCGACCGGGATCGCCTCGATGATCGTCTGGCGCAGGTTGAAGAAGGCCATGACGGTGAAGAGCACGCCGGCCCAGAACACGCAGCCGAGCGCGATTTCGAGCGGCACCTTGGCGCCGACGACCATCGTATAGGCAAAGAGCGCGTTGATGCCCATGCCCGGCGCCACCAGGATCGGGCTTCTCGCATAGAGCCCCATGGCGCAGCTGCCGATGAAGCTGACGAGCACCGTCGCCGTGACGCCCGCCGAAAATGGAATACCGGCATGGGACAGGATCGACGGGTTGACGACGATCACGTAGGAGGCCGCAAGAAAGGTCGTCAATCCCGCGAGGATTTCGGTGCGGATCGTCGAGCCGAATTTGGAGATCTGGAAGTAGCGGTCGAGCAGGCTGGCAAGCCGGGAGGCTTGCGCCCTGCCAGAGGCCGGCTCCACGGCCTTGGGTTGGTAGTTCATTGTGTTCCCCTTTTTTTGAAGTGAGGAAGGGGCCGGCAATGCCGACCCCTTCCAAGGCTTTATTCCGCTGCTGCGCGCTCGTCCTCGCCACCATTCCCATGAAGCGGCGAGATCACTTTCAGCTGGACGCAATCGACGACCCCGAGATCGGTGATGGCATATTCCGGGATCGCGGTGATTTGAAGCACGAACATGTACATGAACGGCCATGGCAGGGTGCAACCGAGCGCGCGTGCCGCGTCGTCCAGCTCCTCCTCCAGCGCCGCCATGTCAGATGGCTCGATGTCGGAGACGATGCCGCCGATCGGCAGGTGCAGGAAGGAGACGACCTTGCCGTCTTTCACCACCACCTGGCCGCCATGGTTGGAGATCAGGTGGTTGATCGCGACCAGCATGTCTTGCGGGTTGGCGCCGATGCAGATGATGTTGTTGTCGTCGGGTGCAGTCGAGCTGGCGATCGCGCCTTCGCGCAGTCCGAAGCCGGAGGTGAAGGCAACCGGCCGGTTTTTCGTCTTGCCGTAGCGCTCGACCACGGTGACATACTGGATGTCCTGCGCCGGGTCGGCGAGCGCGCAGCCGTCCTTGACCGGCAGGGTGACGTCGCGGCGGGTGCGCACGAAGATCTTTTCCGGGGTGACGGCAATTGCCATGGCTGCGACAGTGTCGCCGACACCGTCGTAGCGCAGCTTCAGATCGTCGAGTTCAAGCGGTGCGACCTTCATCGAGGTGAGCAATTCGGCGCTGCGCGGCGGCGGCACCAGTTCGATGGCCATGCGCCCGTCGCGGGCGACCTCCTCGCCCTTGGCGATGACGGCGTCGATCCGGAATTCGCGCAGGTCGTTGACCAGCAGGATGTCGGCGGCTCGGCCGGGCGAGATCGAGCCGACCTTGTCGTCGATGCGCAGCGCATCGGCGCCGTTGATCGTCGCCATCTGGATCGCTGCCATCGGCGAAATGCCCATGGCGATCGCCATGCGGACCATGTTGTCAAGGTGGCCGCGCTTCAAGATGTCGCTGGCAACGACGTCGTCGGTGCAGAAGCTGATGCGGCGCAGCGCCTTGACGCCCATCTCGGTGACGATGCGCAGATTGTCGGAAAGGAAGTGGGAGATCGAGGATTCGCGCACGACGACGTGCATGCCGGCCCGAAGCTTCTCGAGCATTTCCTCAGGCGAATAGCTTTCGTGGTCGGCGCGCACGCCGGACTGCTGGTAGCCGTTGAGGCGCGCGCCGCGCGTCATCGGGCAGCAGCCGAGAACCGGCAGCCGGCTCTTTTCGGCAAGCTCGAGCGCTGCCAGCACGTCGGGGTCCTCTTCCTGGATGAACTCGCGCACCGTTTCCCAGATGCCGACGCATTCCGGCCAGTGGTGCGTTGCCTGGTGATCGGCCGGGCTGAAATAATGGCCGACGGTGGAGCGCGGCATGGTGTAGGGGGTCTTGCACGGCGCGCCCCAGAACACCTTGAGCGGTGTCTCCCGCGCCTCGTCGAGGAATTCGCGCGCGGCGGCCGGGCCGCCGACGACGATGATCTGGTCGAGGCCGGTGACGATCGACGTGGTGCCGAGCGGCACGACCGCCTTGGCAAAGCTCGTCAGCGACATTTTCGAGCATTCGACGTGCAGATGGCCGTCGATCATGCCGGGTGCCAGGTACTTGCCGGTGGCATCGATGATCTTCGTGTCCGGCCCTACATAGTCGGAGATGTCGCCGACGGCGATGATCCGCTCGCCATAGATCGCGACATCGGCCTGGTAGATCTCTTCCGAAACGACGTTGACCAGCCGGCCGCCGCGGATCGCCAATGTGGCCTTGTTGCCGGTGCCCGAGGCTGCCCGGATGAATTCTCTGATATTGCTCACTGAAACCACTCCCTTAGCGTCGATGAAGTTTCCCAGTTTGGTTTCGTTTGTACAATGGGCCGAAATGGCGTATTTCTCGGACATATCATCCAAGATTTTGGACGAAACATGGACCTCTCGCTTCTCGACTGCTTCGTCAAAGTTGCCGATTCCCGTTCGATTTCAGCGGCTTCGCGCCTGCATCGATTGCCGAAATCGACACTCAGCCACAAGATCCGCCAGCTGGAGGACGAGTTCGGTATCGAACTTTTCGTGCGCGAGGGGCACCAGTTGCATGTGACCGATGCCGGAGCCGAGTTCCTGCGCTATGCCCGGCTGATCCAGTCGAATTGCGAGGATGCGGCAACGGCGATGGCTGAGATGCGCCAGGAGGTGGCGGGCACGCTGCGCGTCGGCTCGACCGGCGAATTCGGCACGACGATCACATCCGAGCTGCTTTACGCCTTTCGGCAGCAATACCCGCAGGTCAATCTCGACGTGGTTTTCCTAAGCTCCAGGCAGCCGTTCTCAGATGTTACCGAACAGGCGCTCGACGGCATCTTTCACTGGGGCGAACCGTCTGATGTCGATTATATCAGCCGGCGGCTTTCGGTCTCCTCCTACGGCCTGTTTGCCAGTGCAGACTATATCGCCCGGCATGGCCAGCCTTCGACGCCGGACGCGCTCGCAGGCCATCGCGGTCTTGTCTTTCGCCAACCGACACGGCTGCAATCCTGGTATCTGACACGCGAGGGTGCTGGCGAGGTCGATCTGCTTCCGGCCGCAACCTGCACCACCAACGACTATTGGACGATCAAGTACTTCGCGGTCGCCGGCGAGGGTATCGCCTACCTGCCGGAATTCTTCGTGGAGACGGAGCGGCAGGCAGGACTGCTGCAGTCGGTGCTGCCTGATTGGTCCTCGCCGAAGACGGCGATCAACCTGATCTATTCGCGGCGCCGGCACGTATCGAAGCGCTTCAGGGCCTTTGTGGAATTCTGCATCGACTTTTATCGCGATCGCGAGCGCACAGGCATCCCGCGCTATTATGTCGAGAAGGTCAGCATGCCGAACGCTGCAGGCCGCTGATAAGGCGCATTCGTTCCGATCAACTGGCGGCCCCCAACGCCATGCCGACATAGGCGGCGACATGCCTCTCCGCGATATCGGACAGGGATTGCATCTTGATGTGGCGGCGTCCCTTGCCTTGACCCATCAGCACGCCATGGGTGTCGGGCAATGCGGCGCCTTCGCTGAATTCGAGAGTGACATGCGCGGTGTAGGGAAAGATGCCGCAGAACGGTCGCGCAGCGGAAAATAGCAGTCCGCCATATTTGATCTCTTCCGAAATATCAGGGCCGGATGCCAGCACGATCTCGCGCAGGTGCGAAACGATTGCGAACTGGGTCTCACCGCGGTCGCGGATGTCGACGAGGAATGTTTCGATACGTTTATCCATCGTGGCCGCCTCACACCTTGAAGAATGATTTGAACTCCGGTGCCGGCTCCCGGTCGGAATAGATGTAGAGGGCGATTCCGTTCGGATCCTGGATGGCAAAGCCGCGGTCGCCCCACGGATGATCCTCGATCGCAGCACTTGGTTCCACGCCCGATGCGGAGATCTCAGCGTAATCAGCGTCGACATCATCAACTCGAAAATTGTAGGTCAGGCCAGCAGGGCTGCACAAAGCCTGTCCCGCCTGTGGCTCCATGAACTGCAAGGACTGCCCGCCCTCGAATTCAAGGCTGATGTACCAGCCACAATCAAAGACAACCGCCGCGCCGAGGCAGTTCGTGTAAAAGTTCTCTTGTCTCGTCGATCCGCTGGGTGGTGATGCAGGGCGAGGCGGTCATGGGCTGCATTTGATATCTCCATTCAGTGAGATCCCCGAGGCATCTGCGTTGTCAAGGAACGGCTCAGGAGCGCACGGCCGAGGCGATTTCGATCAGGCAGCCATTGATGTCACGGACATAGCCGACGATCTGGCCCCAGGGCTTTTCTTCCGGCGGTTTCACCGGGCTCGCGCCCGCGGCGACGGCTTTGTGATACGCGTCATGAGGATCAGCGAAGATCAGCGCAAGCTCGAACCCCGGCGCCAGATCGGTCCTGCGGTTGGCGCGGATGGCGAAACCGTTCATCTCGGCCATCGCTTCGCCGGCAAAGGCGAGGGTCGTCTGGCCTGTCTCCATCTCGGCATAACGTTTGCCGTCGTGGACGAACTTGCGCTTGAGACCGAACGCGGCCTCATAGAAGGAAACTGTCGCCATCACATCGGCAACATAGACAATCGAGTACCCAAAGCTTGGCGTCATATCTGTCCCCTCGATGCACGGCACCGCCACGGAAGGGGCGTGCCAAAGATCAGATAGGTATTCTCCTGAGTTCAATCTTGAACAAATCGGACATCACTCACCGAGCGTAACGAGGGTGACATCAGGAAGGCGGGCTGGAGAGAAGCCGCCCATGCGGCGAAAGACGCGGTTCATGTGAGCCTGATCCGCATAGCCGGCCTCCAGTGCCGCCTCTGCCGGGCTCAGCCGATGGTCGCGCAGAAGACGCAAGGCACGGTGAAACTGGATAATGCTCGCGAAAGCCTTGGGTTTGAGACCGGTCGCCCTGATGAGAACGCGTTGAACGGTGCGCTCGCTGACACCATGCATGGCCGCCACCTCGCCGACGCGAAGGCGGCCGCCGGCCGCATGGAATGCGCTGATCACGCTCGCGCTGATCGGGGCAGGGGCGAGGCCGCTGGAGAGACTGCGCTGACGGACGAACGCGGCGAGACGTACCGCCAATTCGTCACGATCGAGGGCGGGCGCACAAAGCGTTTCGAAATCGGGCAGGGCCGCGAGCGCATCGTCTCCAGTCAAGTTGCCGTCGGCCAGGCCGTTTGGCTCGAAGCCGAGAATTCTTTCGAAGAAGCCGGGGCGCATGCGAATACCGACAAATCCCATGCCCGGCTCGAGCGCAACGTCGTAGAACCGCGTCGTCGGTCCGGTTACCACGACCGTGATTGCCGTGATCGGCGTCAGTCTGGCGTCAAACCGCAGGACGATGTCGCAACGCCCGTCAGGCAGAACACGATACGTCCCGTTGCGATCGCTGGTCGAAACCCAGACGGCTTCGAACCCGCTCGCATGGTCGGCAAGGTCGTGGAGTTCCGTGTAGCGAGCCGATGCTGTCATTCGAAGCCAAGTCAGAGTTTTCGCACCGCCTCGCCCGGGTGGCCAGCCGAATGCCGGGCAACCGTATCGCTCCGGAACCCGGCAAGCCGTCCGCGGTCGTAGGGCTTCGATACACGTTAAGAGGGTGGATATAAAGACATCTGAGCACGGCTGGCCGCGCCGCGCGAGGGCGGTGGTCCCGCGCTGCTCCGATGACGCGGCTTCGCATCAACTTATGCGATGAGGCGATTGGGCAGGATGATCATGGCGGATAGCCCGCCTGTGGCTCGATTTTGCAATCGCAACATCGCGCCGGCATGGTCGAGCGCGAGTTCGGCGATGCTGAGGCCGAGGCCGCTGCCGATTGCCGCCTTGAAGCGGCCGCGGAAGAAGCGCTCGGTAACGTGGGGCATTTCTTCCGGCGGGATGCCGGGACCATCGTCATTTACCGCGATCGCCACGTTGCCCGCATCGGTTTCCAGCGAGCAACGGATCGTGCCGCCGGCCGGTGAATGATGCAGTGCGTTTTCCATCAGGTTGCGGGCAGCAAGCCGGAGCAGATCCGCATTGACCCTGGCCCGCAGTTCGAAGAGGCCCAGGTCGATCACCACAGTGACGGCGCGACCGGCGTGGCCGAGAAGCTCGCTGCGGATCGAGGCTAGCATGTCGCCGGCATTGACCTCGGCCGCGGGCGGCGTCGTTTCGGACGCTTCGACAGAGGCGATGTCGAGCAGTTGCCGAACGAGGCGTCCGGTACGGTCGACGCCCGCAACAATCTGGCCAAGCGCCTTTTCGCGGATCTCGGCATCGTTGCTTGCCAGTGCCACCTGTGCCTGCGTCTTCAGCCCGGCGAGCGGCGTTCTCAGTTCATGGGCGGCAAAGGCGATAAAATTCTGTTCGCGCTGACGCGCGCCGGCGACGCGGCCGAAGAGACCGTTGAGCGCGCCAAGCACCGGGCTGATCTCGCTGGGCGTCGCGCTTTCGTTGATGGGGTGCAGGTCCGACGCATCGCGCGCGGCAAGATCGCCCGCCAGTTTTCTAAGCGGCGCCAGTCCGCGCCCGACGCTCAGCCAGATGAGTGTCGCAAGCAACGGTATGATCAAAAGAGCCGGAAACAGCAGGCCTTTGACCACGTCGTTGACCAGCCTGTCGCGGATGCGCAGGTTGTCCCCGACCAGAACGCGTACGCCAAGCTCGGCATTCTCGACCGCATAGACCCGCCAGGTCTCGCCATTGATCACCGTCTCTGAAAGCCCGGTCGCATGCGCGGAAAGCGTCGTGTCCGGTGCACTGTCCGATTTGCCGATCAGCGTCCCGTCCAGCGACCAGATCTGGCAGGAAAGCTGCCGGTCATAATGCGGGTGGTCGAGCACCGGGATCTTCGCCTTGGTCTGCGCTGGCCTGTCCGGGTCGATTTCCTGGTTGACCACGAGCGAACTCACCATCTTCGCCGCCTCCATCAGCCGTGCGTCCAGCACCTGCTCGACCTCGGCACGGGTGCTGAAGAAGATCCAGAGTGTGGCCGAAAGCCACATCAGCCCGGTGGTGACGAGCAGGATGACGAAGAGGCGGGCGCGGATCGAGCGCATCAGTTGTCGCCGCCGAGACGGTAGCCAATGCCCCTGACGGTTTCGATCAGGCCGGGGCCGAGCTTGTTGCGCAGGTGATGGATATGGACTTCGACGGCGTTGCTTTCGACCTCTTCCTGCCAGCCGTAGAGCTTGTCCTCCAGCGTCGTCTTGGAAAAGATCGCGCCTGGCTGCGACATCAGCGCCTGCAGGACCGCGTATTCCCGACGCGAAAGCCTGACAGGCGTGCCGGACTTTTCCACCGATTGCCGGGCGGGATCGAGCCGGATCGACGCCCATTCGATGAGGGCAGTCGAGCGGCCGGCGGAGCGGCGGGCAAGAGCGCGCAGCCGTGCGGCCACTTCATCGAGATCGAAGGGTTTGCCGAGATAATCGTCAGCGCCCATGTCGAGTCCGCTGACGCGATCGGCGACCGTGTCGCGGGCCGTCAGCAACAGCACCGGGGTATCGTCGCGCGCGGCGCGCAGTTTTTTCAAGACGTCTGTGCCGGAACCATCCGGCAGCATGAGATCGAGCACGACGGCGTCGAAGCTGCCGGCGGCCAGCGCCGCATCGGCGCTCTCCCGGGTGGCGACGGCATCGGTGGTAAAGCCGGCAAGGGCCAGCCCAACCTTCAGCCCATCCCGCAAGATGTCATCGTCTTCGACAATCAGTACCCGCACTCAAGATCTCCACGTGCAATCGACCGCGGTTGTTTAACACGTCCCTTAAGGCAGCCTTAAGGTAGCGCATTCCTTTGGGGTCATCGTAACAACCCCTTCGAGTCGATGAATGTCCGATAAAGACCAGCCGAACCCATTGCCATCAGCGACAACCCATATGAGTCTCGGCGGCACGCTGACGCGCCGCAGCCTTTTCGTCGGCGCAACCGCCATGCTTTTGTCCGGCTGCGCAGCGACCGCGCGCCCGACACCGAAGCCAGTGGTGGTCGAGACGCCACCGCTGCCACAGGGCGCCGTGCCGCCGATGTATTATGCAATGCCGAACGAGCCGTTTCCCATTCCGGAGGTGAATATTTCCGAGGTGGATCCGAAGTTCTGGCGCCAGGAGGTCGACTACCCGACGCAGGAGCGCCCAGGCACGATCATCGTCGATACGCCGGCGAAGTACCTCTATCACGTGCTGCCTGGCCAGCGCGCCATGCGCTATGGCATCGGCGTCGGCCGCGAGGGCTTCGCCTGGTCCGGGCGGGCGGTGGTCGCCTACAAACGGAAATGGCCGCGCTGGACGCCGCCCGACGAAATGGTGGCGCGGCAGCCGAAGCTCGAACCCTACAGCATCAAGAACGGCGGCATGGGGCCTGGCCTGAAAAACCCGCTCGGCGCGCGGGCGCTCTATATCCACAAGGACGGCAAGGACACGCTTTACCGCATCCATGGCAGTCCCGAGGCGCGCTCGATCGGCAAGGCCGTCTCGTCCGGCTGCATCCGCATGCTCAACCAGGATGTGGTCTATCTGCACGATCAGGTCCGCGACGGCAGCCCGATCGTCGTCATCCCGGATCCGTCGAAGGCGCATCTCGCCACGAGCTGATTTGGGCTTGGCGTGCCAGCGACGGTCTACCGTCCGGCTAACTTAACCGTCTCTGGCCCATTCGGGGCCAGAGTTTGGACGTGCGGGCACCCGGCGCGATCAGTGGCTTGCGGGTCTCAGGCGGCTCCAGATCGGGCCGACAATGTTGCCCATGACGGCAATGGTCACGGCGCCGACGACGATTGCAAGCAGTGCCTGTTGCGCCGATGTGGCGATCCAGCCGACAAGGCCCGGGGCGACAGCCACCGCCTGGGTCACGACTTCGGAAATGTCGTGGATGATGTGTTCCGGGCCGGCATATCCCATCTGGGCAAGGCCATGGACGAGGATGCTGCCCCCGACCCAAAGCATTGCGGCAGTGCCGACGGCCGCGAGAAACTTAAGAAAGACCGGCATGCCGACGACCAGGCCGCGGCCGATGGCGCGCAGCGCAGAAACGGAGGTTTTGGCCAGCGCGACGCCCGCATCGTCGGCTTTGACGATCAGGCCGACAACGCCATAGACGGCCAGCGTGATGGCGATGCCGACTGCCGCGAGCACGGCGCCCTGCATGTAGATGCTGGCATTGGCGACAGTTGACAGCGTCAGCGCCATGATCTCGGCCGACAGGATGAAATCGGTGCGCACGGCGCCGGCGACCTTCTCGTTCTCAAGCGCGACCGGGTCGGTCTTGTGCCCGAGCACGGCATTTTCGTGTTCGTGGGCCGCGTGCGGAAAGAAGACCCCATAGAGCTTCTCGGCACCCTCGTAGCACAGATAAACGCCGCCCAGCATCAGCAACGGGGTGATCGCCCAGGGAGCGAAATAGCCGAGCAGCAGCGCGCCGGGCAAAAGGAACAGGAGCTTGTTCTTGAGCGAACCGAGCGCAATGCGACCGATGATCGGAAGTTCGCGTTCAGGCGTCAAGCCGACCACGTAGCGCGGCGTCACGGCTGCGTCGTCGATGACCACGCCCGCCGCCTTGGCGCCAGCCTTTGCGGTCTGCGCGGCGACGTCGTCGAGCGAGGCAGCCGCCATTTTGGCGATGGCCGCGATATCGTCGAGCAGGGCGATGAGACCAGTAGCCATTGAATACTAACCCTTTGCGCTGAAATTCCGTGGAGCCGCTGCCCCGGGAATTCGGCAGTAACCACCGCAGCGTGTCGAGTCAACGACACATGAACGGCTGGCGGGTGGACACCATTTCGTGAGGCGAAAAACGGTCGCGCTTTATTGACGCTTGATGATTTTCGATTTACGACTGACGAAATACGAAAATCGTCAGTCGTAAATCGGAAGCAAACTTACATGGATGACGGCCTCGAAAGCCAGCTGGACGCCACGCGTCAGGAGAATGTCTCGCGGATCCTCGATGCCGCCGAGCGGCTGTTTCGGCATTTCGGCTACTCGAAGACCAATGTGGCCGACATCGCCCGCGATCTCGGCATGTCCCCAGCCAACATTTACCGTTTCTTCGCCTCGAAGGCTGAAATCCATCAGGCGATCTGCGGCCGCATGCTGGCGGCCAGCTACGAGCAGGCCCAGGCGATTTGCCGGCTGCCGCTGAGCCCGACCGAGCGCTTGCGGCAATATATCCGCGCTCAGCACCAGATGACCGTCGAGGTCATGCTCGATGACCAGAAAGTGCACGAGATGGTCGTGATCGCCATGGAGCGCGACTGGCATGTGATCGACAAGCACATCGATCGTCTGCACGCCCTTGTCGCCGAGGTGATCCGCGAAGGCATTCTTGCGGGCGAATTCCCCGACCAGGACGCCGACGCTGCCTCCAGATGTTTCGGCGCTGCGACCGTCATCCTCTGTCATCCGCAGATGGTGGCGCAGTGTCTCTCGAAGGAAAATCGGGCGACGCCGGATGAACTGATCGAATTTGCGATCAAGGCACTGAAGAACTGACAAAGCCGCGCGCGGCGCTGATGTGAACCGTTTGGCTGATGCCACCCCAGGAGTGCGGAAATGCCCATGCCCGTTCAAACCCGTCGCCGTTTCGCATCGAGCGGAAGGATAGCCCTTCTTGCCGCGATCTCCTTCGTGCTTGCGGCCTGCTCCGAGGAAACCGAGGAAGCCAAGCCGGTCGTGCGTCCGGTCAAGGTGGTCGAAATCGGCGATGCCGGTCAATCGCGCCAGATGAGCTATTCCGGTATTGTGCGCGCTCGCACAGAGATGAATCTCGGCTTTCGCGTCAACGGCAAGATCACCGAGCGGCTGGTCAATGTCGGCGATCGGGTGAAACCAGGCGATCCGCTCGCCCGCATTGACGCGACGGACTATGACCTATCGGTCAAGAGCGCGGCCGCAAGCCTCGAGGCCGCCGAGCGTCAGGTCGAAACGATTGCATTGATCCGCGCGCGCGCCGAACAGCTCTTTGCCAGGAACGTCGCCTCCAAGGCACAACTGGACCAGGCGACACTCGGCCATAACCAGGCGGTTGCCACGCGCGATGCCGCAGCTTCCGCGCTCGCGCAGGCGAAAAACCAGGTGACCTATACGGAACTGGTGGCCGATCGCGGCGGCATCGTCGCGTCCATCGTCGCCGATGTCGGTCAGGTGGTCGGCTCCGGCACGCCGGTCGCCACCGTCGCCGTCGATGGCGAAAAGGAAGTGCTGATCGCCGTCCCGGAGGTCGATGTTGCCAATTTCAAGCCGGGCATGGCGGTCAAGGCCGGCTTCTGGTCGGATCAGGGGCTGATACTCGATGGCAAGGTGCGCGAGGTGGCCGGCAGTGCCGAACAGCCGTCGCGAACCTTTGCGGTGCGCGTCAGCCTGCCCAACGATCCGCGCGTCCTGCTCGGCATGACCGCCACGGTCCTTGCGTCGGCTGACGATGCCGAGCGCCACATCGCCGTGCCGCTGAGCGCTCTGGCTCAAAAGGACGGCGGGACGACGGTTTGGGTCGTCGATCGCGACAGCCAGACCGTGACGAGCCGGACGATCACCGTTGCGGACTTTACCGGTGAGGGCGTGCGCGTGATCGACGGACTGCAGCGCGGCGACCTCGTCGTGGCCGCCGGTACGCAGTTCATGGCCGAAAACCTGAAAGTGGCGATTTCGGGCGATGTCGCCCGCCAGTCTGCTGCCGCCGACAAGACCGCAGCCGCCGAAATCGTGCGCTGAGCCAACCTAACCGCGGAATGATGCCGATGTCCCAGTCCACCGAAGAAAAGCGGCCTTTCAATCTTTCGCGCTGGGCGATCGCCCATCCCAGCATCGCGCGGTTCCTGTTCGGCCTGATCATCATCACCGGTGTGCTCGGTCTGATGCGCATGGGCCAGAAGGAGGACCCCGACTTCACCTTCCGCGTCATGGTGGTCCAGGCTTTCTGGCCGGGCGCCTCGATCCAGGAGATGGAGGACCAGGTCGTCAACAAGATCGAACGCAAGCTGCAGGAGACCCCGCATCTCGATTTCGTCCGCTCCTACACCCGCGCCGGAAGCGCGATCATCACCCTGCAGGTTGAGGGCGACACCAATGCCCAAGAGGTGGCCGACGCGTTCTATCAGGTCCGCAAGAAGGTCGGCGACATCGCCGACGAATTGCCGGAAGGGCTCCTTGGGCCCTATTTCAATGACGAGTTCGGCGACACCTTCATCACGCTCAATTCGCTGAGCGGCGACGGTTACAGCTATCCCGAACTGAAAAAGTTCGCGATCCAGGCGCGCGACATGCTGTTGACGACGCCCGGCGTCGAAAAGGCGGTGATCCTCGGCGACCAGCCCGAGAAGATCTATATCGACGTCTCCTCGAACGTGCTGGCCGCGCGTGGGCTGACGCTCAACGATCTCAGAAACACCATCGCCGGCCAGAACAATGTCGATCCGGCAGGTTCGGTCGATACCGGCTCGCGTTCGGTGCGCATTTCCGTCGAGGGCGGCCTCGACAAGGTCGAGGATCTCAGGAACCTCAGCCTCAGGGCCGGTGGGGAAGTCACCCGCCTTGGCGATATAGCCACCGTCTCCTCAGGGCTGGAGGATCCCTATTCGCGCAAGTTCCGCTTCAACGGCCAGGACAGCGTGCAGATCGGCGTGGTGATGGCCAAGGGCTTCAAGGTCACCGACGTCGGCGCGGCCGTCGAGGAGACGTACAAGCGTTTCGAGGCCTCTCTGCCCTATGGCGTCGTTGTCGATCAGATCTCCAACCAGCCGGAAGTGGTTACCGAAGCCGTCGGCGAGTTCATGAAGGCGCTCGGCGAGGCGCTGGTGATCGTGCTCGTCGTCTCGTTCGTGTCGATCGGCTGGCGCTCCGGCCTGGTGATCGCCATCACCATTCCGCTGGTGCTCGCTGCGACCTTTGCCATCATGTACGAGCTGGGCATCGACCTGCAGCGTATCTCGCTTGGCGCGCTCATCATCGCGCTCGGGCTTCTGGTTGACGACGCCATGATCGTTGTCGAAATGATGGAGCGCAAGCTGGAGGAGGGGCTCGTGAAGGTCGAGGCCGCCAGCTTCGCCTATTCTTCGACGGCCTTCCCGATGCTGACGGGCACGCTCATCACCACCGCCGGCTTCATTCCGGTCGGTTTTGCCGCCTCGACGGCGGGCGAATATGTGCGCTCGCTGTTTTATGTCGTTGGCATCGCGCTCGTGGTTTCGTGGTTCGTCGCCGTCTACTTCACGCCGTGGCTCGGCAACATGATCCTGAAACAGCGCGCCCATGCCGGCGGCCATCACGATGTCTTCGATACCCGCTTCTATCGCCGCCTGCGCTCGACGGTGTCCTGGGCGGTCCATCACCGCCTCATCGTCCTGTCGCTGACGCTCGTCGCCTTCTTCGTCAGCCTGTGGGCATTCCAGTTCATTCCGAAGAACTTTTTCCCGCAATCCTCCCGGCCGGAAATCCTCGTCGATCTCTGGCTGCCGGAAGGCACCAGCATCAAGCAAGTCGAGAGCGAGGCCAAGGCGCTCGAAGCGCGGATGATGGACGATGCGGACAAGCGCTTCATCGCGACCTATATCGGCGAAGGCGCGCCGCGCTTCTTCCTGCCTCTCGACCAGCAGCTGCGCAATCCGAACTTCGCCCAGCTGCTCATCATGGCCAATGACGAGCCGGCGCGCGAACGGCTGATCGTCAAGCTGCGCAAGATTCTTTCGGAGGATTTCCCCTCGATCCGCTCCAAGGTCGATCGTCTCTTCCTCGGCCCGCCGACCGGTTGGCCGGTGCAGATGCGCATCATGGGACCGGACCGCCAGGAGGTGCGCCGCATCGCGGACCAGGTGAAGGCGAAGTTCGCCGAAAACCCGCAACTCGGTGCGGTGCATGATGACTGGCTGGAGCCGGTGACGGCGATGAAGCTGGTGATCGACCAGGATCGCGCCCGCGCGCTCGGCGTCACCTCGCAGCGCGTCCGGCAGATGCTCCAGGCGACAATGTCCGGTGTGCCTCTCGACAATTTCCGCGACGGCGAAGAGACGGTCTCGATCGTCGCGCGCGAGCCGGATGCGACCCGCGCGCTGCTGTCGTCGGTGGAATCGATCTATATCCCGACCGATTTCGGCAGTTTCGTTCCGCTTTCGCAGGTCGCCAAGGTGGTGCCGGTGCTTGAGCAGGGCATCGAATGGCGCAGGGATCGCCTGCCGACAATCACCGTTCGCGGCACCTTGCCCGACGGTGTTCAGCCGAATGACGTGGCGTTGAAGATGTATGGCGAGATGCAGTCGCTGCGCGACAGCCTCGCCCCGGGATACAGCATCAACATCCAGGGCGGGGCTGAAGACGCGGCCGAAAGCCAGGGCTCGATCGCCGCCAAGGCGCCGATCATGCTGGCGGTCATCGTCGTGCTGCTGATGGTCCAGCTCCAGCATTTCGGCAAGGCGATGCTGGTTCTGGCGACCGGTCCGCTCGGTATCATCGGAGCCGCGGCAGCGCTCTTGATCAGCGGCGCTCCCTTCGGGTTCGTCGCCATTCTGGGGGTTATCGCGCTGCTCGGCATCATCATGCGCAATTCGATCATCCTGGTGGACCAGATCGACCAGGATATTGCGGCCGGCATGGACCGCTCCGAGGCCATCATCGGCTCGGCGGTGCGCCGGTTCCGTCCGATCATGCTGACGGCGCTGACCGCGGTTCTGGCGCTGATCCCGATTTCGCGCGGCGTCTTCTGGGGGCCTTTGGCCTATGCGATGATGGGCGGCATCCTTGTCGCCACCGTTCTGACGATCCTGGTGCTGCCGGCCGGCTATGCGCTGTTCTTCGGCCGGGAGCCGAAGCGGCAGGAAACCGAGCCGGAAACCATTGAAGCGGACGCTGCTGAACCCGCAGCGGCGATGATCTATCCGCCGGCCGTTGCTGCAGAATAGCGCTGACGAGGAGCATGAAATGCAATAGCGTCGGTCGGCCGACGCTATTGCAGGGGCAAGTGATGGGGGCATCGAAGTCGCTGTGCGGGCGGCGGACGCAGGAGCGCCGATCGGACGCGCGAATGTGAAAACGTGCGACCGCCTTTGCCTTTAGCCGGTGCCGATCAGAAATTTATGCAGTAGGGTCGCCCGCAATCAGACGCCTTCCAGGGGATTCGGGTGAAGCTAGATATTCTCTTCTGCAGCACGATGGTCTGCACATTTTCGTTGCCGTCCATGGTGCATGCCGAATGGCAGGCGGTGGAAAAGACCCACACCTATGCAATTTCCGGTCAGACCGGAGCTGAACTTTACGCGTCGATCGGCGAGCGAGGGCCAAAGGTTGGCGGAATGGTTCGTGCCATCGCGCACACCGATTTCAAGCTGACCTGGACCCGGAAATACGAGCCGCAAGACAACAACGCCTGCACGCTCGTTTCGGCCAAGCCGAAACTCATCATCACCTATACGCTGCCGAAGCCGTCAAAGCCGCTGCAGGGCGCCATGGCGCAGAACTGGGAAACCTTTATCTCAGGCGTTCGCAGCCACGAACTGGTGCACGGCGACTTCATCAAGGATCTGGTGAAGGCGATCGAGAGCACATCGGTGGGGCTCTCGGTCGATGCAGATCCCAACTGCCGCAAGATAAGGGCCGAACTGACAAGGCGGCTCGGCGAACTGTCCGTAGCCCAGCGCCAGAGAAGCCGGGACTTCGACCGTGTCGAACTCAGCGATGGTGGTAACATTCACCAGCTCATCCTCAATCTCGTCAATGGTGCTGGAAGCCGTTGACTGAGGTTTGCGCATAACGCCCTAGGCCGCGCCCTTGGCAAGGCACGTCCAGGCTGAATGCGCCGGTGCGGGTGCCGCAACGGAGCCTCCCCGACACGTTCCTGTCGAAGTGGATAAGGCGCGATGGCGGCATTTCCGTACAGCTGATGTCGTCCCATACCGGCCGCATTGCCGGTTACAGGAGACATGTCAGCCGATCTCGTTCAGCGGGCAGCCGTCAAAACACGCCTGCCGGCTCCTCTGCTGTTGCCAGCCTACTTCATGAATTCGCGGATCTTGTAGGCGACTTCGGTGCGATTGGTCGCGTTCAGCTTTTTCATGATGTTTCTGATGTGGACCTTCACTGTGCTTTCACACAGATCCATCTCGTACGCGATGATCTTGTTTGCCTTTCCACGGCGCAAGGCTTCGGCAACCTCGATTTCCCGCGGCGTGAACAGGCTGTCTGAGCATCGGGCGCCATTCACGACCGAGTTGATGGCCTCCCTCATCGTCAGGATGCTGCTCGCCGGAACGAAGACGCCGCCGGCGCGCGCAAGTGCGATCGCTTCGGCTGCAACATTGATCCCGACATTGCTTGGAATGTAGCCACGGGCACCACATTCCAGCGCTTTGAGGATCTGGCCGAGTTCGTCCGTTTCGGCAACCACGATCACCGGGCTGTATTTGAACTTCTCAACCAGCGTTTCGATTTTTTCGCAGACTGCAAGGTCGCCCACTTTGCCGCCACCGACGATCAGAAGCACGGCAGAGGGGTCGGTCTGCAATTTTCGGCTGCGCCACTCGTCAAAGGATCCGACGGTAACGATCGTCAGTCCGGGATCGTAGCCCGTCAGACTTTTCGACAGGCATTCCCGGTCGAGCGCGCGCGGGTCAATGAGCAGGATGTAGTCGAAATCCTCTTCCTGATCCGTCATGTCCGAACCGCTCAAGCCTTGGGGGAGGGATTGTTCCAGTGCGCTTGGGAAGGATGTCGGTCGCGTCGTGGAGTTTCTCGCAATTGTTGCTGTACGAATATCCATTGAATTTTCTCCTTTTTATTCTTATTTTGTCAGGTGTAAAATATTCTAGATACAAGTATAAGTGCAAATATACCTTCGGGTTCCTCTCATGATTTTGTTGTTATATATTTCCAATCAGATCACATATATTTCTGCTCTGCATTAACATAGGTTAATGTACTCGCAATCAATCAGTCGAGATTCGTGCGAAGATAGCCGGGGTCGAAATCAACCAATTCGGCCAGTCGTCGGCGATCGAGAAACTCGACGATGCCATTCCTGAAGGATAACAACCCCTTCAATCTCATCTCCTTCAAAACGCGGTTGATGTGTACGGACGATAGCCCGACGGCATCGCCGATGTCTGACTGCGTCAGGGGGCATTCGAAACCGTCAAAACCCGATCTGCTCGGTTTGCCGGCTCGCACCGCCAGTTCGAGCAGCAGATGGCCTGTGCGCTCCAGCGCATCGCGGCGCGCGATGTTTGCCAGCCGCTCGGTCATTCGCACTTGGCGCTTGAGCATCTCGTGCACGAAATTCTGTTGGATCCTCGTCGAAAGATTGGGGCCACCGGCGCCGGGAGGCACGGCAAATTCATAGACGGTCACGTCCGAGAGGGCCTGGATGGTTTCTTGCGTCAACTCGGAAGACAAGGTCCAGACCATGTCTCCGCGCAGCATGAATTCCACGACGATCCGCGTGCCGTTCGCCAGAATCTTGCGACTGACACTCCAGCCGGAGATGAAGAACAGAACGCATGACCTCCCCTCTGGCTCGAACAAAATGGAGCCGGCCGGGAACACCCGCTTTCGCGCAACGGTGAGTTCCGATCTGTGTTGGTTCGTGTCGAAACTCGACGGTTCACCGCGCTGTTGCGACCCTATAAATGCCCCAAGTTGCCCCACCATAAAGGCGCACTCTCTCTTCGGTCTTTTCGATTGTACTTAAGTATATAGCAAACAACCGGTGGTTAGGAATATTACCCAAGATGATTAGTAATTGTGGGAATCCACATCGATATCAGCTTAATCCGGCCGGGTGGGGCAGACGGTAAAGAGCTGAAAAGCTTGGAATTTAGGTGTTGGAGAAGCCAATTGCTTTGTGCAAGGGATCAGGTCGCCCGCAACGGTCAGAGGCCGTTCGACCAGGCGTAGCCGGCCAAGCCTTGTTCGTTCGGCACAACCGCAGGCTGGGTCTTCCGGTTCGCGCCGCGGTTCTGGTGCATTTCCAGGCATTTTCGCAGAAGCGAGATGCCGTCGCGGGCCTGATCGAGGATGGAGGCGTGGGTCTCGGGATCGATGCCCCTGCGAGCTGCCTCCTCGAGCAAGGAGGCGACGTGTTGTGCTGAGACGTCGGCATCGCCGGCAAAATACTCTGACCGGCCGACGAACTGGAAAAAGCCGTCGACCTTCGGATCCCAACCGAGACCGACCTGCGGTACGCCGAGGGAATAGGCGGCGATACAGGCGTGCAGACGATGCGCCAGGATGACCTGCGTAGATGCGATAATGTGGA
The DNA here is from genome assembly GCF_058795755.1 of Ensifer sp. GW823-FHT05D09. NCBI lineage: Bacteria > Pseudomonadati > Pseudomonadota > Alphaproteobacteria > Hyphomicrobiales > Rhizobiaceae > Ensifer > Ensifer sp. GW823-FHT05D09. The sequence goes on from NZ_JBXAIA010000008.1 coordinate 169,874, forward strand.
TCAGTTCCTCGGGCGTTTTCGGGCGGGGGGCCAGATAGAGATTGCCGCTGTCAATCTGCCCCGCGAGACCGTCGCCGCTGAGAATGCGCCGCGCAAAGGCCTGGTCTTCCTGTGCGCCATTGGTGAAGAGACAGATCCTGTATCCGGCTTCGAGCATCATGCTCAGCAATCGATGATAATCTTCGATATGCCGAAACGGAATTCCTTGCGATCCGTGGCCCGAATGACGCCGCAGGATCAGCGGGTCGGTGACACAGATGCCGATCGCCCGGTCCTCCGCCTTCAGTGGTTCGAGCGCGTGGCTCGAAACGATCTCCCGAACGAGCAATCCGGGGTCGGGCAGTATCCGGGCGTGCGGCCCGGCTGGAAAATGGCTGAACCAGTTGCGGCTGGCGATGGTATCGCGGACCGAGACATGGACCAGTTGGCTCTCCTCGAGCCTGCCGAAGAGCTGTCTTGCCTGTGGCGACCAGTCCCGGCTGGTGCCGACGGCATAGATCGCGAGCGGCTTGCCGCTACGTTTGACACATTCGAGCGCGGCTCCCACCTTCAGCGGGAAGTTCAGGTCATCGTCCTGAAACAGGTTTCCCCCGCCGATAACGACGGCATCGGCTGCCTCGATCTCTCTTTGCCATTCGACCTGCAATCGGCGCAGTGTCGGGGCGAGCGCCTGCTTGACAACCCGCCGGCGCGCGAACGCGGGCAGGGCCTGCAGCACCTTCAGCAATTGCCGGCGACGCCCGCCACTGCCGGTGCCGAACGCTGTCCTGCCGGCGAGATCGATCGTCTTGACCTCCAGCCCTTTTGTCCCGCGCGCGAGCGCGGTCTCAAGGCACTGCGCAAGAATACCGTCACCGAGGTTCTCGCTGTATTTGACGTTGAAGACGACGACCTTCATCAGGAGCCTCCTATGCGGCGCGGGCTAGCCGCACCGACAAGTCGTGGTCGGCGTGCTGCCACATCGCTGATTTGCAGGCATGTCAGCGCCGACACGCTACCGGCGAGGATGTAGAAAAGCAGGCCCAGGTCATAGACAGTGCCCGAAACCAGAGACGTGCTGAGAGCAGCGACAAATCCGGCTTTCGCTGCCCGTAGCGCTGCAAGACCTTCCACGCGCCGCTGAGCGGCCAACGGCACGCGAGCGCAAAGGATGGTTGCGACAAAGATGCAGAAGATGACGAGCCCCAGAACACCGACATTCGACAGGAGAACCAACAGATAGCTCGAGGCGCGCGCGCTCCCCAGGCCCGCGCCCATGCCGAAAGTGTTGACGAAGGCCTCATAGGCGGCCGCGTTCCACATCGCGCGCTCGCGGCCGGACTGGCTGTCGACCTTTGACAGGAGCATCTCATCGAGAAAGTCGTAGACGGTCGACACCATCTCGGGAAACAGGTTGACGACCGTAAGCAGGACGAGTGGCACGATTAGGAAAAGGGCCGCGAGAAACACCGGGCGTCCGGGGTTTTTCCGTTGGAAGACCGTGATGATCGACCGTATCCAGAGAAATGGGAAGACGACGGCCAACCCGAGCAGCGCTGTCGCAGACGTCGAAAACACCAGGCCGGCGAGTGAGGCAAGCGCCAACGCTGCCGTCAGCCGCGAGCGGATCCGATCGAGCCAGAGGCTCGCCGTCGCGGCGAACAGGACCAGCGTGTAATCGGCAAAGGCCGATGCCTCGGGGAAGGATCCGGAAATCCGTTTCAGTCCGCCTTTTTCCGCTGCGGTCAGAAGAGCGTAGTTGGCCGTTCGCACCACGCTCAGAAGATACTCTGTACCGGAGAAGTAGGTGACGATGTCGGCGGCCGCGAAGGCGAGATTGACCGCTGCAGCAATGAGGATGGCGCTGACAAGGTGCGACGGAGCCCCCGGGCGACGCAGATAGGCGTGGCAGAACCCGAAACAGGCAAGTCCCCCGAGGGCGTAGACGGCCTGCGTTATGTTGTTGGATGAAGACCTGAGCGGCGACAGCGCTATGAAACTTCTCGCGCCGACCGATCGTTCGACCGTCATCACATCGACAGCGCCCTGGAACAGGCGAGGCGACAGGATCGCGGTCAGCACGCCGAAAAGCGTGAGCACCATCAGCCAGAAGCCGGAGCCGGCCGGTACGAAGGCTGCCAATACAGGACCTTCGCCATAAGCCATCAGGATCCTGACGCCGAAAAACAGCAGGAAGACATTGGGAACAAGGATGGACGCGCCGCCAAGGGCTGGAAGGTTGATTGCCGCCGCCGAACCGAGCGTGGTGGAAACGACCATGAACGTCAAAGCCCAATGGATGGGCGCCATGAGCACGCCCAACCCCACAAGTACGGTAACGAAGCCGATCAGTTCAAAGCTCATGCCACCATTTCCGGTTCATGAAGCGATCCTATCAAAGGGGGCATGCCGCGTATTTACGCCTGCGGCTAAGCCTTTCGCATAGCGCCCCGACCTGAATCGGTAATGGACCCCGGGCGGGCTGCCGCGCTAGTTTCCCGCCATGACCCCATCTGTTCGCGAACCGCGCCGTTACCTGGCCCGCCGCCCTTCAGTTCGGCACTTCGTCCGGCCTGTCATCGGTTGTCTGTGGATCTTGATGCTCGCATCGGGCGCCTCGGCTGACGGATACACGGGCGGGGACACAGGCGATGCGCTTCCGGTCGACGATATGCGTCTGACCTTCGACGAGAACTTTGATGAGCTGGACGTATCGGCCTGGGGGCCTGGAACCCGCTGGATCGCCCACACGCCGTGGTCCGGGGATTTCGGAGGTGCCCGCTTCGCCAATCCCGGCGAGCGCACACCTTTCAAGACCGAGAACGGCATCCTGAGGATCGAGGCAAAGCGTGATCCGGAGGGAGACTGGCAGTCCGGCCTGCTCGCTTCGGTGGATCCGAAGGGCAACGGCTTTGCCCAGCAATACGGCTATTTCGAAATGCGCGCCCAACTGCCGGTCGGTCCCGGGGTATGGCCCGCCTTCTGGTTGATCGGCAAGGATCGCTCGAAGTCGACGGCGGAAATAGACGTGATGGAATTTTACGGCGACAAGCCGGACGGTTACTCCTCGGTCATTCATGTCTGGCATCGCGACGACAAGAACGATTCCCAGTTCAGTCGGATCGAGGTGTTTCGCGACGCCGATCCGCAGGACTTTCACACCTATGGGGTGAAGATCGATTCCGAGTTCATCCGGATGTATTTCGACCGGAAACTCGTATGGAAGGCGGAGACACGACCCGAGCACCGGCAGCCGATGTATGTGCTGCTCAACCTCGCCCTGGTCGAAAAGACGGCGGACCAGGCGCCTGATCCCTCCCACATGTTCATCGATTACATCAGGGCCTACGACCTTCCATAGATCGCGCCGGCGACTGCATGTTTCCTCAAATTCCGTCCGGTTCAAGAACGAGAACATGGAGCAATTCGAGGCGGCGCGGCGAGCCTTGTCCGCCTGACAGGAGGCGCGGCGCGGTCGATCGTTTTCACCCCGCACGGCCCTCACTGTCCACTGCCGCACCTGCCTTTGGAAACGCGTGAAAACAAAGCGAAAACAAACGGTTCTGTCCGCGGGATCTGACGGGTTGTCTGCGTATCTCCCCGGGTCGCATCCCCCTAAGGACTAAGGGGAGCTAACCCTTTTGATCGCCGGGTATCGATGCGGCTATCCCAATGATCAGCTGTTCATTTTTCGCCACCATGGAATTCTGGCAGACGACGGCTTGCAGCAAATTTCTCCGGCCGTCTGTTGCCGGGAGGACGTCTGGGTCTTTCCGCCAGGCAGTGAAGCGAGAGGAACAGGAGGCGAAGTATGGCTGAGTTCCGATTTTCCGGAGGCGACGGCTCGGGGGGGATGCCCGTGCGCGCGACAGGTCGCTCGCAGGAAACCGTGTCCTACGATCCGGAGCGTTCGGTTCATGCCATCGTTCGTCAGCAGGCTCAGGCGGCTCCGCAGGCAACGGCAATCATCTTCGACGATCACTCGATCACCTATGGCGAACTTGACACTCTGTCGGATGCGCTCGCCGCTTACCTGATCGACCGAGGAGTGACGAAGGGCGACATCGTCTGCCTCTTCGTTCCGCGGTCTCTTGAGACGATCGTCGCCATGCTGGCCATCCTAAAGGCGGGCGCTGCCTATCTGCCGCTGGACACGACCTTTCCCGTCGACCATCTCGACTACGTCATCGGCGACTGCGAGCCGAAGGTGGTCTTTGTCGATACCTGCACGCTTGTCACGATGCTTCAGGTTCCGAGCGTCAAAGGCACGATCGCTGACCTCCATGCCCTCGTTGCCGACCTCTCGCGCGCTCAGGCGAAGCCATTCGAACCCGTGGCTGTCGTCGGTGGCGACATGGCCTACGTCATGTACACGTCGGGATCGACCGGCCGACCGAAGGGCGTCGCCATTCCGCATCGCGGCATCACGCGGCTCGCGCTCGATCAGAACTATGTCGAGCTCGGCAGCGGCGATGTCGTGCTGCACGCGGCCACCATCGCGTTCGACATCGCCACCTTCGAGGTCTGGGGAACGTTGACGAATGGCGGCACCATTGCCGGTTTGCCGGACGGAAATTTCTCGATCGGCCGGCTGCGGGACGTCATCCGCGACAACGGCGTCACCGTCTCCCTGATCACCACGGGTCTGTTCAATCTGCTCGCCGATTTCTCCTGCGGCGAACTGCCGACGCTGCGACACCTGATGTTCGGCGGCGAAGTCGCCTCGGCCGAACATGTCAAACGTTTTCAGAAGGCGCATCCGGAGTGCCGCCTGACCAACGGCTACGGCCCGACGGAAATCACCGTTATCGCCACCGCCTTCGACATTCCCGCCGGCTTCGACGGCAAGGATGTGCCGATCGGCCGTGCCGTCAGTCACACCGGAATATTGATTGTCGATGAGGACCATCGCCCGGTCGGGCGCGGCATGGAGGGGGAGCTTGTTCTGACCGGCGAGGGGGTCGCCATCGGTTACTTCCGGCGTCCCGAACTGACGGCGGAGCGTTTCGTGACGATCCGCACCGATGAGGGCGACGTGCGCGGCTATCTGACGGGCGATCTATCGGTGCTCGGCAACGACGGCATCCTGCTCTTCCGCGGCCGGCGGGACCGGCAGATCAAGTTGAACGGCAAACGCATCGAGCTCGACGAGATCGAAGCCGCCTTGCGGCGTGATCCGCGGCTCGCCGACGGTGTCGTCATCTGCCAGCATCTGGACCAGTCCCACAAGCGGATCGTCGGCTACCTGTGCCCGCGCGAGGGCACGCGGACAGACGATGCAGAGCTGATCCGCGGTGTGATGGAAAGGCTGCGCAACAGTCTTCCCGCCTACATGATCCCGAGTGCAGTGATCGTGCTCGATCATTTGCCGCTGCACCAGTCGGGCAAGATCGACCGTGCCAGGTTGCCGCTGCCGGTGGACGCATTGCCCACCGAAAACGCGCCGGTCGCCAGCCGAACCGAGGCGGTTTTGCAAGAACTCTGGTGCAGCGTCCTCGGTCTTCCGGCCGTGGAGCTCGATCGCAACTTCTTCGATTTCGGCGGGACTTCGCTGCAGCTGATGCGGGTGCATGCGGCGCTGGAGGTAAAGCTCGCCCGACCGATCGATGTGGTCGCGCTGTTCAAGCATACGACCGTTCGCGAACTGGCTGGTTTTCTTGACGGAAAGTCGTCGGCCAGTGCCCGCACGATGACGGCGGCCGAACGTGCGGCGCGCCAGAAAAAGAACATGTCCCACTTCCGCAGGAGCGCCTCATGACGGTTTTCAATGGTGCGGACGACGCGCGCGGTTCCGATCGCAATGACCAGGACGTGACTGGCATTGCGATCATCGGCATGTCCGGTCGTTTTCCGGGCGCCCCGTCGGTCGAGGCTCTCTGGGATCTGGTGTGCGAGGGGCGGCATGCATTTTCGAAACTGAGACCGGACGAAATCGAGGACGCTTTTACCGACGAGGAACGCGCTGCGGCGAACTATGTCCCGGCCCGGCCGCAGCTTCCTGATATCGACATGTTCGACGCCGAGTTCTTCGGCATGTTCCCGCGCGAGGCGGCAGTTACCGACCCGCAGCACCGGGTCTTCCTGGAAGTCTGCTGGGAAGCGCTGGAGCGGGCCGGGTATGATCCCCATCGTTATCCCGGTCTGATCGGCGTTTTTGCCGGCGCGTCGATGCCGACCTATCTCATCAACAATGTCCTGGGCGAACGGGCAAAAGCCGAGGAGTTCACCTCCAATTATCAGATCGGCTGCTTTCAGCAGATCGTCGGCTCGCTGACTGACGTGCTGGCGACAAGGATCGCCTACAAGTTCAATCTGCGCGGGCCGGCAATCGCAATCCAGTCGGCCTGCTCGACGTCGCTTCTGGCAGTGTCCCAGGCCTGCCAGAACCTTCTGACCTATAGCTGCGACATGGCGCTTGCGGGCGGGGTATCGATCACCATTCCGCAGCGGCGTGGCTATATCTACCAGGAAGGCGGCATGGTCTCGCCCGATGGCGTCTGCCGACCGTTCGACGAGCAGGCGGCCGGAACCGTTTTCGGCAGCGGCGCCGGCATAGTGCTGCTGAAGCGGCTGGAAGACGCCCTTGAGGATGGAGACCGGATCTTCGCGGTCATTCGCGGCTACGGCATCAACAACGACGGTTCGGACAAGATCGGGTTTACGGCGCCGAGCGTCGAGGGGCAGGCGGATGCGATTTCATCGGCGTTGGCAAATGCCGGCGTCGATCCACAGACGATTGGATATGTCGAATGCCACGGCACCGCGACGCCGCTCGGTGACCCCATCGAGTTCGGCGGATTGCGTGCCGCTTTTGCCGATGCTGGCGACATGCGGCAGCATTGCGCATTGGGCTCGGTCAAGGGCAATGTCGGTCACCTCGATGCCGCCGCCGGTGTCTGCGGGTTGATCAAGACGACGCTGGCGCTCTATCACGCCAAGATCCCGGGAATGGCGAATTATCAACGTCCGAACCCGCGCATCAATCTCGATGAAAGCCCCTTCTACATTCCCGCCAGCACCACCGACTGGCCGGTTACCGAGGGTCCGCGCCGCGCCGGCATCAGCTCGTTCGGCGTCGGAGGTACCAATGTGCACCTCGTGCTGGAGCAGGCACCGGCATCGCAGGGTGATGTCGACGCCATGGCGCGGGGACCGTACATCCTGCCGTTGTCCGCGCGCAACGAGGCCGCGCTTGCGGCCATGCGGGCGAACCTGCGCGATCACCTGCAGGCAAACCCGGCATTGCCGCTGGCGCAGGTTGCCCACACTCTGCAGACCGGACGGCGCGCCTTCAGCCATCGCACCGCGGTCGCCGTCAGCGATATCGACCAGGCGATCGAGCGCCTCGGCGACGAACGGGTGGCAAGCGCGGTCGCGACCGACCGTCCTCCGCTCGCCTTCATGTTTCCCGGCCAGGGCTCGCAATATGTCGGCATGGGAGCCGCACTCTACAGCCGCGAACCGGAATTCACGCGTTGGATAGACCGGGGCGCCGATCTGCTCCGGGCACCACTGAAGACGGACCTGCGCGATTTCATCTGCCACAGTGGCACCGTCAGCCAGGCGATGGCCGACGAGCAGCGCGAAACCCGCATCGCCCAGCCCTGCCTCTACCTCGTCGAATACGCGCTGGCGCGCCTATGGATGAGCCGCGGCTTGAAACCCGACGCGATGATCGGCCACAGCGTTGGCGAATTCGTCGCCGCGACATTGGCCAATGTCATCTCGTTCGAGGACGGATTGCGTCTCGTGGCCGCGCGCGGACGTTTGATGCAGTCGCAGCCTCAGGGCGCGATGGTTTCCGTGCGCGCCGACGTGGAGACCGTCTCAGCCTATCTCGGCGACGGGGTCGAGATCGCTGCGGTCAACGCGCCGAAACTCTGCGTGATTTCCGGAACGTTCGATGCCGTCGATGCGGCGTGCGCGGCGATGGAGCGCGCAGGTATCGCCTTCAGCCGGCTTCACACTTCACATGCATTTCATTCAGCAATGATGGACGGTGTCACCGATGCCTTGCGCGAGGAGACCGCAAAGGTCACCTACGGCACCGCGATTATGCCTTACATCTCCTGCGTCACCGGCGCCTGGCAGACGGGCGAGCAAGGCATGTCGCCCGACTATTGGGCGAAACATTGCCGTGCCGCCGTCCGGTTTTCCGATGGACTGGCAACCCTTTGCGACGGGCGGAAGCCTGTCTTGCTGGAGGTTGGGCCGGGTCGCACCCTGTCGGTCTTCGCCGCGCAGACGCTCGGCCGCGATGCGGTCAGCGCCGTCGTCCAGTCGCTGCCGGAACATGACCGTGCGCATGCCGCCGGCGACACGCTCGCCGAAGCCCATGGCAAGCTCTGGATGTCCGGCTGTGATCTCAATTGGCCGGCATCGCCGGCAGCCGGCAGCGCGCCCCTCATTCTGCCCACCTATCCGTTCCAGCGGCAAAGACACTGGATCGACGCACCTGCCTCCGCGCGGCGCGGCGAAAGCCGGCCGGCGTCATCGGTCGCGCAGCTCTTAGCCGCCGAGCCGTCTTCCACCGACACGCAAGCGCAACCGTTTGACGGGATGAAAATCATGAATGTTGCTACACCAGCCGTTGCTGCAAGCCGTATCCCCGCATTGCAAACCTCGCTTATTACCCTGCTCAGCGACATGTCGGGAGAGGCGCTTGGACCCGGCGAAGCGGGTGCGACATTCCTTGAGCTCGGCTTTGACTCGCTCTTCATCGGTCAGTTCGCCCAGCGGATCGAGAAGGATTACAAGATCAAGCTCTCGTTCCGGGAACTGTTGAGCAACATTCCCACCATACAGGATCTGGCCGCGCATCTCGATCGGCAGCTGCCGCCCGAGCCGCAGCAGGCGCCGGCGTCAGTGGCTGCGGCAGTTGAAGCCACCCTGCCGCTCCCCGCCACAGCCGCCCAGCCCGTCGCGGCCACCGCACAGGTTCTCCCGCTTCTTGCCGCTGCCCCCGCCACAACGGCCGCGCCGGTTGCCGGCATCGAAGCCGTCCTGCAGTCGCAGTTGCAGATGCTGCAGGCGGTCGTTTCGCAGCAGCTCCAGGTGCTTCAGGCAGCGGGCTCCGCCGCCCCGCCCGTGACGGCGACCGCTACTGCGGCAGCGATAGCCACTCCGGCCGCGACGAGCGCTCCGCAGCCGGTGCCGAAGGATTCGGCCGATCCGACGGCCGACGGCGAAATCGGAGCGGGCCGTATCAAGCTCTATCGTCCAGGCGCCAAGAGCCTGGCGCCCGAGATGACCCCGGAAAAACAGGCGTTCGTCGCCAATCTGATTGCAGCCTACGAGGCACGGAACGGGAAGTCGAAGAGCTTCACCGGCCAGAACCGGAAGTGGCTCGCTGACCCGCGCACTGCTGCCGGCTTCCGTCAGGATTGGAAGGAGATCGTCTTCCCTGTCGTCTCCGACCGGTCGAAGGGGTCGCGCATCTGGGATGTCGACGGCAACGAGTATATCGATCTCGTCAACGGCATGGGCCAGACGGCCTTCGGACATGCGCCGGACTTCGTCGTGGAGGCGGTGAAGGCGCAGGCGGACGCCGGATTTGCCATCGGCCCGCAAACGCCGCTTGCCGGCGAAGTCGCGGAAATGATCGCGGAGATGACCGGCCACGAGCGCGTGACCTTCTGCAACACCGGTTCCGAAGCCGTCATGGCGGCCATGCGGGTGGCGCGCACGGTCACCGGCCGGGACCGCATCGTGATTTTCGGAAACGACTACCACGGGCAGTTCGACGAAGTTTTGGTCAAAGGCAAGAACCGGGCGGGCGCTCCTGTCGCGATACCGGTTGCAGCCGGTATCCCGGCCGCCTCCGTCGCCAACATGACGGTGCTTCGCTACGGCGATCCGGAAAGCCTTGACTGGATCAAAGCCAATGCCGGCGATATCGCCGCGGTGATCATCGAGCCTGTTCAGAGCCGTCATCCGGAGTTGCGGCCGGTCGAGTTCGTGCGTGCGCTGCGCGATATCGCAACGAAATCCGAGTTCGCCCTGGTCTTCGACGAGGTCGTCACCGGCTTCCGGGTCGATCCCGGCGGCATGCAGGCGATCTGGGGCATCAAGGGCGACATGGCGACCTATGGCAAGGTCATCGGCGGCGGCATGCCGATCGGCGTGCTGGTCGGCGACAGCCGCTTCATGGATGCGCTTGACGGCGGTTGCTGGAACTATGGCGACGACAGCGTTCCGATGACGGCGCCAACCTTCTTTGCCGGAACATTCGTGCGCCATCCGTTGGTGCTGGCAGCGGCGCGCGCCGTTCTTCAGCACATCAAGGGCGAGGGGGCGGCACTCTACGGCGCGGTCGCCGATCGTACGCAGGCTCTGGTCGCCGAGATCAATGGCGATCTCGCACGGCGCGGGATCGCCAGGTCCGTCAACGGCTACAAGAGCTGGTTCTTCACCGAGTTTGGCAGCGACGATCCGCTTGGTTCACTTCTCTACGCCAAGATGCGCATGCAAGGCATCCATATCCAGGACGGCTATCCCTGCTTCCTGACGACCGCCCACAGCGAGGCGGATTTCCAGGCGATCGCCGCCGCCTTCCGCAACAGCCTCGATGCACTTCAATCGGTCGGGATTCTCGGCACGCAAGACCAGGCAGAGGAAATCGCCCCAGCGTCCGCCGGCGTGGAATTTGTCCGGCCGTCGACGGCGCCGCTGACTGAGGCACAAAAGGAGATCTGGCTTGCCGCCCAGGCCGGCGATGAAGCCTCCTGTGCCTTCAACGAGTCCTTCACGATGGTCCTTGACGGACCGTTTGACCGGGAGCGCCTCGGCCGGGCGCTCGATGCCGTCGTTGCGAGACACGACGCACTGCAGATCCGGTTCGCCCGGGCAGGCGATCGTTTCGAATTCATTCCCGATTTCGAGCTCGATGTCGCCGATATCGACTTTGCCGGCGAGAGCGATGGCGAAGCGTTGTTCCGGCAGTTGATCGACGAGGATGCGCGCACCCCCTTCGATCTCGCCAACGGGCCGCTGGTCAGGGCGTCCATCGTCAGGATGGCTCCCGACAGCCACCGTCTGGTCTTCACGGCGCACCACATCATCTGCGATGGCTGGTCGGTGAATGTCGTGATCGAAGAGCTCGCCGCGATCTACTCGGCCTATGTACGTGACGCCGAGGCCGACCTTGCGTCGCCGCTGTCCTTTGCCACTTACGCAATCGATCTGGCACCCGATGCGGAGATCGCCGGTGCGACAGAACAGTTCTGGCTCGACCAGTACAGGGACGTTCCCGATCTGCCTGATATGCCGCTGGATCGGCCACGGTCGGAACGCCGCAGCTTTGCCGGCGGGACCGTCACCGGACATATCGAGGCGGAAACCTACAAAACGCTGAAGAAGGCAGGGGCAAAGTCCGGAGCAACGCTGTTCTCCACCTTGCTGGCGGCGCTGCAGATCATGATCTCCCGCCTCTCCGGCCAGGGCGACATCGTCATTGCCGTGCCTTCGGCCGGGCAGAGCCTGCTCGATGGTCAGACGCTCGTCGGCCACTGTGTCAATCTTCTGCCGCTTCGCCAGACAGTCGCGTCTGACAGACGTTTTGACGAGCATCTCAAAGCCACGCAGCAGCTCGTGCTCGGCGCGTTCGAGCACCAGGACTACACCTATGGCACGCTTGTGCGCAAACTGGGCGTCAAGCGCGACACGCATCGCCTGCCGTTGACGGAGATCCAGTTCAATCTGGAGCGGGTGCCGGACAATCTGGATTTCGGCGGCCTGCAGACCAAAATTTCCTCGAACGCCAAGGCCTTCTCCAACTTCGACATGTTCTTCAACCTGACCGAAAGCCCCGCGGGCGTTCGCATCGACGTCGACTACAATGCGGAAGTCTTCGAACGCAGCACGATTGAGCGCTGGATCGGCCACTACGCGACACTGGTTGCGGCCCTGGCCGCCGATATTGCCCGGCCGATCAACGACCTGCCGCTTCTGTCTGCAGTCGAACAGGCCTGGCTTGCAGAGGGCCTGAACGACACCGCCGCCGACTACGACCGCGACGCATTCGTCTTCTCGCTGTTTGCGCGCAAGGCTGCCGAACGGCCGACGGCGATTGCTGTCGAACTCGACGGCCAGGCGATGACCTATGCCGAGCTCGAAACGCGATCCAACCAATTGGCCTGCCGGATCCAGAAGGCCGTCCCGCAGCCGGGGCAGCGCATCGCGCTCCTGGTCGAACGGTCGCTTGAAATGGTGGTCGCCCTGCTGGCGATCATGAAATCGGGGCACGCCTATGTGCCGCTCGACCCGGCCCACCCGGAGACGCGTCTGTCCCAGACACTGGCGGTTGCGAGCGTTGCCGGCATGATCTGCGACAGCGACCGGGCAGAAACTCTGGCTGGCAAGGACGTCGTGATCATCCGCATCGACGGCGAACAGGGCGCGACCGGCCCGGCCGCGGCACTGCCGCAAGTCCCGACGGACGCGGCGACGCCGGCCTATATCATCTTCACCTCGGGATCGACCGGAGCACCGAAGGGGGTCGAGGTTTCCCATCGTGCCCTCGTCAACTTCCTGACATCGATGGCGCGGGAGCCTGGGTTCACCGATCGCGACACCATCGTCGCGGTAACGACGATCTCCTTCGACATCGCCGGCCTTGAACTCTACCTGCCGTTGGTCGCAGGCGCGAAGGTCGTGCTTGCCGGCCGGCACACGGTGCGCGACGGGTTTGCTCTCGTTCGGCTCGTCGAAAGCTGCGGTGCGACCGTGCTGCAGGCGACGCCGACACTCTGGCAGATGTTGGTCGAGGCTGGTCTTAGCCGCCCCGGCCTCAAGATGCTGTGCGGTGGCGAGCCGCTTCCCAAGGCACTTGCGTCCTCGCTGCTCGGCCTCGGCGGCGAACTGTGGAACATGTACGGCCCGACCGAGACGACGATCTGGTCGTCGGTCCAGCGGATCGAGGATGGCGAAAAGCCGATCACCATCGGTCATCCAATCGCCAACACGCAGCTTCTCATCCTCGACAAGGCGGGTCGCGTTGCCGCCGTCGGCGTCACCGGTGAGCTTCATATCGGTGGCGAGGGCCTCGCCAACGGCTACTTCGCCCGTCCCGACCTCACCGAGAAAGCCTTCGTCGATATCGACATCGGCACGGGAGCGGTTCAGCGTCTCTACAAGACGGGCGACGTCGGGCGTCGGCTCGCGGATGGTTCGTTGCAATTGCTCGGCCGACGCGATCAGCAGATCAAGCTTCGTGGCTTCCGCATCGAGCTTGGCGACATCGAGGCTGCGATCTCCAGCGCAGAAGGCGTTCGCCTATGCGCCGTCGTCGCCGCCCAGAACAAGAATGGCGACAGACAGCTCGTCTGCTACGTGATCCCGCAGAACGAGAACGACAAGCCGACGACATCCATGCTCGCGGCACATGCGGAGGCCAACCTGCCGGCGCATATGGTCCCCGGGTTCTGGGTGCTGGAGGAAGCACTTCCCCAGACGGCCAACGGCAAGCTCGACCGCAAGACGCTCGAACAGCGCGGCCTGCCACAGCGCGAGGTTGCGGCCATCCGGGTGCCGCCGCGCACAGCCATGGAAACACGGCTCTGCGAGATCTGGCGCGACGTCCTGAATGCGCAGGAGATCGGTGTCGAGGACAACCTCTACGCGCTGGGTGCGGATTCTCTGATCATCTTCCGCATCGCTGCCCGCATGCTGGACAGTGGCCTGCAGCTGGAGGCCAAGCACCTGATGATGCATCCCTCCATCGCAGAACTCGCCACCTTTGCCGAAACACGCGACGACGGCGAGCTGAACGCCGCCAAGCCGCAAGTTCCTTCGCTGAGAGATTTCCGCAATGGCGCGCGGCGCCGGTTTGAGCAGGTATCACGCGTATGAAAGAGACCAGCAACACTGCACCTGCCGCCGAAGCCACCGTGATCGCGGAGTTTCCCTGTTCCCAGACCCAGCTGCGCTGCTGGATCCTCGACCAGTTGAAGCCGGGCAATCCGGCGCTCAACGTCGCGGTCCGCTGGGAGATCCGTGGCACTTTTCGATCTTCGACGTTGGAGGCTGCCTTTCGCACCGTCATCCAGCGCCATGAGATCCTGCGTACCCGGTTCGTCGAGGTCGGCGGCAGGCCCTGCCAGCAGGTGGTCGATCAGGTCGACTTCAGGATGTCGGTCATCGACCTGCGAAACGTGCCCGTCGATCAGCGCGATCAGCGCATCCTGTCGATTGGCGAGGAAACCGCCCGCGCGCCTTTCGATCTCAGCAGCCCCTATCTCTTCCGCGTCTCGCTGCTGATGGTGGAGAACGAGCGGGGCTTTCTGCTGATCACCGCCCACCAGAGCTGCTTCGACGGCTGGTCGATCCGCGTGCTGGGCCGCGAGGTCGGTGAGATCGCATCGGCGCTTGATGCCGGACGGCAGCCGGCCGTACCCGAACTGCCGTTGCAATATGGCGACTTCTCGCTGTGGCAGCAGGAGTATCTGGGCAGCTATGGTTTCGAGACCGAGAAGTCGTTCTGGCGCGAGCAGTTGACTGGCGCACCCTATTTCGAGGTTGTTCCGGATACGCCGCGTGGACCGGTCAAGACCAGCCGCGGCAACATCCTCTCTGTCAACAATACCGGCGATTTCAGCGAGCGTATCGACGCCGCCGCACGCGCTCACCGGGTGTCGCTCTACAGTTTCGGGGCGGCCGTCGTCAGCGCCTTGCTGCAGCGCTACACCGGGAAGAATACCGTCATGTTCGGCTCCCAGGTCGCCGGCCGCGACGAAACGGACCTGGAGAACCTCATCGGGGTCTTCATCAACAATGTCGTCCTGCGCTTCGACATGGGCAGCGACATCACCTTTGCCGAGCATGTGCGTTCGGCAGGCGCAACGGTGACCGCTGCGCTCAACCACCACAGAATGCCGTTCAACAAGCTGGTGGAACTGGTTAATCCGGTCCGCGACCCCTCACGCAATCCGCTGATCTCGGTGAACTTCAACCTGCAGAAGGCCTTCCTGGAAGACCATCAGTATGGTGGATTCGAACTGCTCAGCGCGCCGTCGCAATCCCCTGGTGTCATCTACGATCTGAGCTTCATCATGATCGGCAGACCGAGCGGATGGCGCATGTCCATCGAATATAATGCCGACCTGTTCGAAAAGGCGACGATCGAATCCCTGCTGCGGCTCTGGCAGGAAGCCTACGAAATGGCGCTGGAGCGGCCCACTGCTCTGCTTTCAGCCCTGGCCATCCCGGCGCGGGAGATCAAGGCGCAGCCCCTCGAGACGGGGCGCGCGACGGCGATCGAACAGATGCTTGCCGCCCATCCATCCGTCGGTTCGGCCGCGGTCCTGCTCGACGAGGATGGAAAACGCGCCCATGCCTTTGTCACACCGGCTCCGACGACCACGGAACCGCTCGACAGTCTGCCGGAGTACCTGATGGACTATCTGGGCCGGCAACTGTCCCAATCCGCCATGCCCGGCGGCATCAGCGTACTCCTCAATTTGCCGCGCGATGCCAGCGGCACCGTCGATCGAAAAGCGTTGCGTATTCCTGTGGCCCCGCCCGTCGCTGCCAAGCCGGTTGTCGACCGGCTCGAAACGGTGAACGCGCCGGTGCCGACCCCGGCGCAACCCGACCAAACCAAGGCCCTTGCGGCGATATGGGCGGACGTTCTCGGCGTCCCGACAATCGCGCCGGACGACAACTTCTTCGCGCTCGGCGGCCACTCGCTCCTGGCATTGCGTATGCTCTCCGGCGCCCGATCGAAGCTTGGTGCGAAGGCCGACCTGGAGCTGCTCTTCAAGGAGCCGACATTTGGCGGCTTTGCCAAGGCGCTGTTCGGTGGAACGGAACCGAGAGGGACGGAACTGGACGGAGCGAATGCAAGTCCCTGGACTGTCAGTGCCTGCGGGAAAACCGAGGCGCCCTTTACGCTCTACACGCTCAATCATCCGTTCCTCTACTACCGGCTTGCCACCGACCTCGGCGATAGTGTGTCGGTCTACAACGCCAACATGTTCCATGCGGATCTCACTGGCGATCTCGCCTCAATGTCACTCGAGGAGATCGCCGGGCATGCCGTCGACAGCATGGGCACAGACATTCTCAAAGGGCCGATTGGCGTCATGGGGCTTTGCGTCAACGGCGTGCTGGCGGTCGAAATTGCCCGCCAGCTGCGCCAGCGTGGCGCCGATCTGCGTTTCACGGCGGTCATCGATGCCTGGGCGCCTGGTTATGTCAGGTCGCAGTCCCGGCTCCGGCGCCTTCGCTGGAACGCCGAGCGCCGCGTGAAGCGCATTGGCTACTTCACCCGCAAGCTGTGTTCCGGCCGCCTCGGTTTTGTCGACTATCTCAGGGAGTTCAACTTCACGCTTGCCTTCCTCCAGCGCCTTGGCGTGCGGGCGGCGACCTATTCCCGGGAAGAAGCCGTCAATGCCGATGTTACCGATCTGCTGGTCAATGCGGCCCGTCGCTACCGCCCGGCAGCGACGAACGAGAAGTCCGTTCTGCTGTTTCGAAGCGAAGCCACCCACCGCCGCGCCCGTAAGTTGCTTTTCGGCTGGGGTGGTGCAATCGCTGCAGACAGCGAGGTCTTCGACCTCGAGGGCTGGCATGAAGACAGCCTGAACAGCAACAGCATTCAGGCACTGGCGACGATTGTCATCAACAGATTTCGCTCACATCACGAGAGCTGAACCCGGCTTACGAAGGCAACATCCATGCGTGTCACAAGCCTCCCCTTGCGCATCGGCATCCTGGTCGAGCAGAACGAGGGCTTCGAGAATTGGCAACTGATGGTCTTTGACCGGATCGTTGCGGATCCGAGATATGCCCTGACTGCCTTGCTCGTTCACCCCGCGCCCTATGGGGCCGGTCGGAGGTCTGTGTTCTTCAAGCTTGCCCATCGGCTGGAGCAGACGGCGTTCGGCCGTCAGGCGGCATACAATCCGTGCAACTTCGATGCGCACAAGCAACGCATCGTGCCATTGGCATCGGCGGAACCTGGTGCGGCGCAGGCGCAAGTGGCGGAGCTTGGCCTCGACCTGGTGATCCGCATGACGCCGAATGGTCTTCCTGACGACGCCGTGCGCGAGTTGCCCTATGGCGAATGGGCGCTGTCCTTCTCCGATCAGAAATCGGGAGCGGGTGAGTGGTTCAGCTATCTCGAGGTTGCAACCGGCGCGCCGTCCGTGGACCTGGCGCTCTACGTTCGGCTCGGGGCGTCTGCCTCGTCCGTTGCAATTGCGTCGTCGTCCTTCAACATCAAGTTCAGCGCGGTCAGGAACATCAACTTCATCAAGGAGCGTGCGGCCACCCTTTTAGTGCGCGAACTCTCGCGGTTGGCCGATACAGGGGAACTGATCACCACGCCACTGCCGGCGCGCCGCCAAGCCTCGCCGCCGTCGATCGACGAATTGGCGCGATATCTCGGCATCCTGAGCGGTCATCTTGTCGGACGGGTGAAGAAGGCCGTGCAGCACAAGGCCGGGACAGGGGCTGCCGTCTGGACGCTCTTTACCGGCAGCGGCCGGATCGACGATTTCGAACCGGGCGGATCCGTCGAGATCCCACCGACGGCGACGGACATCAAGGCGGATCCGTTTCTGCTTCAGCATGAGGACGAATGCTACCTGTTCTACGAAGCCTATGCCGATGGCGACCGCAAGGCGCATATCGCGGTCGGTCGTTTTGACGGCGACCGGCTCGAGCCGGTGGGCGTAGCGCTGAATTGCGACTACCATCTGTCCTACCCGTTCGTCTTTCGCGACGGCGACGACATCTTCATGATGCCCGAGACACATCAATCCAAGCGCATCGAGATCTGGCGCTGCGTCGAATTTCCACTGAAGTGGGAGTTGCACGCAACGGCACTCAACGGTTTGTCCGCCGCAGACAGCATACTGACACGTCACGAGGGGCGGTGGTGGCTGTTTACGAACCTGTCGGAGTTTCACGCCTACGAGGACCATTGCAGCGAACTTCACGTCTTTGAAGTCGATGGACCGGGGCTGGCACGCATCACGCCGCACAAGCGCAATCCGGTGGTGCTCGGCAGCACGGTTGCGCGCAATGCCGGCCGTATTTTCGCGCGCGAAGGACGTGTGTTCCGCCCGTCGCAGCACAATGCGCACGGGATCTACGGCTATGGGCTGAACATCATGGAGATCGAGCAACTGGACCTGGAGAACTACCGCGAACGATGCATCAGGACGATCAAGCCCGATTTCAAACCGGGCTTGCTCGGTTGCCACCACTTTGACGCGGCCGGGGATCGTTATGTGCTGGATGCGCGACTGACGCTTTGAGCGTCAGCACATCGTCATTCCAATAACGAAGATGCACGGCGTTGCCGAGGGTGAGCGCCGCCAAGGTGCCGGCGAAACCCGTCGGCGTCGCGAGGTCGAACAGACTCCAGTTCAGCGGCGCGTCCTGATCACCATCCAGCGATTCGAGCTTTGGACGGGAGGTCGCGTCGACGGTCACGTCGAAGGAGTCAAGCGGTAGCGACAGCCCGGCGCCATGGGCCTTCACGAAGGCTTCCTTGCGCGTCCAGCAGCGATAAAACGCGTGCAGATAATCGTCGCCGCGGAATGCGGCCAGAGCCTCGCACTCGCGCTTCGAGAAGAAATGCCCCGCAATATCCTCCTTCAGAGGCTTGATCGCCTCGACGTCGATGCCGACAGGGTAATGGTCGGAAATCGCCAGCATCGCCACGTCCGCGCTGTGGCTGAGATTGAACTGCAGCAACTCCGATGCGCCGGCGATGCGCGGTTTGCCGAAGACGTTGCAGGAAAGACCGATGCGGTGCGGCGGAAGGTGGAGGTAGTGACCGAGCACCAGGCGCAGGCCGGCACGGCCGGCAATGAAACGTTGTCGATGTTCCGGATAGACGAAACGCGAGGCTCGCGCCCTTTCCTCGCCGCTCAATATCGGGAACAGGCGATCGATTTCCCGCTCGGTCTGGTCGAGGTTCCAGCGCCAGATATCGATGAAATTGGGACCGATCCGGTCCAGACTAGGTCGCATAGACGAGGCTCCCCTTGGCGGCGGGTCGCTGGCGCACCATGCGTCGGGCGAAATAGGTCATGAGCGGCAAGGGATAGTTCTCGCCGAGCCCGATGCGGCATGTCCTCTTGAGAATATCGAGCGACCGCGGGCACATATCCGGGGCGTATTCAATCTTGCGGGAGGTCCAGGCATAGGGGTTCATCTTGGGATTTGCCGTGCGTTGTTCGAGCACCGGCAGCCAGTTGCTGTAGACGTGGCGGCTGGAATCGTAGAGGCGGTAGACGCCGCGCTTGTTTTCGGCCGCAAAGGCCTGCGCCTCCTCGGCCGTGTCGAAGATGACATGCAGGCCGGCGGCATTGTCCTGATCGTTGTGCGGACCGATGCGCATCGCGTTGCTGGACGACAGGATCTCGGCAATCGCATCGTAGTGACGACGCATGCGGCGGATCATCGGATCCAGCTTCTTCAGCTGCACGTTGAGCATGGCGCCCTGGATCTGGCTGGCCTTGAGATTGATGCCGAGCATGGGCGGCTCGTTGGCATTGTCGAGATGGCCGCGAAACAGCGCGCCGATATCATGGTACATGCGCGCCCTGGCAAAGAGCCTGGGATCGTTGGTCACGACTGCGCCGCCTTCGCCGATATTGATGTTCTTGAACTGGTTGAAGCTGAAGGCGCCGGCGTCGCCGATCGTGCCGACGCGCACCCCCTTGTAAGGTAAGCCGACCGCCTGGCAGGCATCCTCGACGACGATGAGCCCGTGGTCGCGGGCGATTTGCATGATGCGCTCCATGTCGCACACCATGTTCGCCATGTGCACGGGAATGATGGCGCGCGTATAGGGGGTGATCTTTCGCAGGATATCTGCCGGATCCATCGTCAGGGTCTCGTCGATCTCGACGATGATGGGGACGGCACCGACGGCAAGTGCCGCGCCCGCCGTCGCAATCCAGGTGTAGGCAGGCACCAGCACTTCATCGCCCGGTCCGACGCCGGCTGCCGCAAGTGCTGCTATGAGCGCGCCGGTGCCACTGCTGACCGTCAGGACATGCTCGACGCCGAACTTGGCGGAAAAATCCGCTTCGAAACGCGTGAGTGGCCCGTTGCCGTCGCTGCTGAAGCGGGCCAGCTTGCCCGACGCAAACACAGGAGCAAGTGCCAGCCATTCTCTCATACCTACACGCGCCATGCCTCAGTCTCCGATCTTTGCCGGCTCTCCGCGCTCGCCGACCATCGGCGTCCAGGGATAAGGATAAATCGCCTGCTGGGTACCGGCCCCAATGATCAAGCCTAGTCGCCTCGCGGCACCGTTTCAAAATGGACATCCGGCCAGCTGCTGAACAAAGTGTGCAGGCTGCAACTAGCCGAAATCAGTAGTTGCCCTACTCCCCTATGCATATTGGGAGATTTCGGTGCGAAAGCGCTGGTGCTACGACCGGTATGTAGCACGCGGGAGTTCTTTTCATGCCGATCCGTGATCTCCGATCAGCCCCCACAGGCACTGAGTTTCGTCCTGATGTGGCCATCGTCGGCGGCGGTCCCGTCGGTCTGACGATCGCGCGTGAGCTCGCGAACAGCCGCTGCCGGGTGTTCGTCATCGAAAGCGGCAGTGCCGACTTCGAGGCAGCGCAGCAGACCTTGAATGCCGTCGAGAATGTCGGCGAGCCGATTGCCCGAGAGGGCGTCGAAAGCCCGGGCAGGGGATACAACGGCAGCCTCGCGTGGCTGAATGACATAGCGCCCTTCGAGTTGCGCAATCGAGGGCTCGGCGGCAGCACACATACCTGGATCGGTAAATGCGCAAGTTTCGACGAAATCGACTTTGAGCGCCGGTCCTGGCTGCCGGTGTCCGGTTGGCCGATGACCCGCGAAAGCCTGGCGCCGGCGCTCGATCGCGCGGCACAACTGCTCAATCTCGGGCCCAATCTCTACGACGAGAGGCTCTTTCGCCGGTTGCATTCGCCGCCGGACGAACTCGGCTTCGACCGTGATCTGCTTCGCCCATTCTTCTGGCAGTTCAGCCATGAACGTGATCAGCACGGCGAACCCATGCGCTTTGCCCATGTGGCAGCCGAGTTGGTCGCCCCGAACATCGATATCCTGACGCATGCCACGGTCACGCAGATCCAGCTCGATGCGAGCGGCAGGCGCGTCGCGTCGCTCGATCTGCGCAGTGTTGACGGTGGTTGTGCAACGGTATGGCCCGAGACGGTCGTCCTCTGCGCCGGGGGCATCGAAAACGCTCGTCTGCTGCTGGCTTCCAGATCGCTGGCGGCGGGCGGTGTCGGCAACGCCAGGGATGTCGTAGGACGCTACCTTTCCGATCACCCGCGCTCGACACTTCTGCGCTTCGACCGGCCGGATATCGATGCCGTGGCCAGGCACTTCAATTTCTACGGTCTCGTGGATCACGGCAGGACCCAGTTCTATCTTCACGGCCTGCGCCTCAGTCCGACCGTGCAAAGACAGGAAGGGCTCGTCAATTGTGCGGCCTATCCCGTACAGATCCATTCACCCGGCGACCCCTGGGCCGCACTGAAACGGTTGATGCGGGGCGATCGCACGCGGATGGCGCGCGACCTGACCGTCGTCGCGCGGTCTCCCGGCTTTCTGGCAAAGGGCGCTTTCCAGCGGATGGTACAAAAACGAGGGATGATGCACAGATCCGACGAGCTGCGGTTCGATGTCATGGTCGAGCAGAAGCTCGATGCGGAGAGCCGCGTCACCCTGTCTGACCAAGTTGACCGGTACGGCGTGCCGATGCCGCGCGTCGCCTGGAAAATTGGCTCTACGGAGGTGCAGAGCGTCAAGCGGCTGGCGCGGGCATTGGTCTGCGAATTCGGGCGCAATGCGCTTCCCCAACCGCATCTGGTCGACTGGATTGCCTGGGACGAAGACGACAGAGCTGCGTTCACAGACATGGCGCACCCGTCCTGCACCACACGCATGGGTAGCGATCCGGCCACAAGCGTCGTCGATCCCGACGCAATGGTGCATGGTGTCGATGGGCTCTTTGTTGCCGGAAGCTCTGTCTTTTCCACGCCAGGTCACGCCAACCCGACCTTGATGATACTTGGCCTGGCGATGCGTCTTGCCGATCATCTGAAGATGCGATTGGAAAGGCGTTCGGTTCCTGTCGTGACACCGCGTGCGGTTGCCGAGGAAGCAGCCGTCGCCTCCGGAGCGTGACGCCAGACCCTTCCGGCGACAGTGCCGATCGGAAAATATGATGCACGGTGCCGTAACACTATAAATTTGCAGTATAATTCGTTGGGTCGAATCCAGTATGAGGACTTCGGCAGCACCGTTGCTCGTTCGTCATTGCAGCCGGAAATAGAAGCCGGCGCTTTCGCTCGGCCCCAACTCGGGATGTGTCTCGATCACATGTGCGAGTGACGGGATCGACCAGCGGTCGACAAGGCGATAGCCGAGCCTTTCGACGTCACTGCAAAAGACGTCTTCGTTGCGCATCTGGTAGGGCACGATTGCCTTGCCGATGCGCTCCAGCGTCACGACGGGGCTCCCCTTTCTCAGCGCCACCTTGTTGAGCAGGAGGTGGCGGGGCAGGGACGGCATCCGCGCCAGGAGGTCGGACAGCTGGATATCGAGATATTGCAGCAGTCCGGAGCCCAGAAACAACGGTACAGTGCCGGCATCGGCGATGCGCTCAACGAAATGCAGATTGTCGAGCTTGTCCTGCTCGGCCCTGCGCCGGCCCGCTTGCACGATGGCCGGCAGATCGTAGACCACCCAGCGGAAAGACCCGTCGAGGGAGAGAAGGTCGCGGAATGCCCGGTATTTCGTGCCCATATGTCCGCCGGCATCGACAAGACCGTCAACCTCACCCATCACCTGCCGCATCCAGAAAAGCACCGGGTAGTCCCAGGGGGCGACCTGGCACATCTTTTCGAAGGCGACCTCGGCGATCTCTTCGTGATCATAGCCGGCAAGTCCGTTGGAGCGGGCCGCCGCGATGGCGTCTTCGAAAGAACCATAGGCGCCGGTAAAACGCTGAGGGAAAGGCGAGAGGTAGCGCAGCCGGCCGCTCGCCGCCTTCAACGGCGTCAGGGAGCGGTTGAGGCTGCGCACGGCGCTGCGCAAAAGCGGATAAGCGGTGTTCTTGATGTCGCTGGTCAGCACGATGCATCTCCCCTGATTGTCGCGCTTGTTTTGTCTGGTTTGTCCCTCATCCGTGACGGCCGAACGCGAAGATGGGCCGCAAGGCATCACTCCATCGCTGCAAGATGGCCAGTGCCGCCACATATATCGCCGCGCCGGCGACCACCTGCAGGGCGATTGTCGACATCTGCCTGAGCGACGACGCTTCGGCTATCCGGCCGAACAGAAAGACGGCGGCCGCCATGGCGCAGACGGCGATTGCCACCAGGCCGCAGTCGCGAAGGACGCGGTTCCAGGCAAGTTCACCCTCGCGTGACTGCAGCCGCATCGAAATGTTGAACGAGAACACCGCGGCGACGCACTGTCCCAATGCTGTCGCAACCGCGCCGAACGGGGTCAGCAGAATGATCAGCCCGACGGAGATCGCGCCGTTCAACATGACGGCTTTCGGCATCCTGTGAATGTTGCCGCTCAGCGATAACAACGGCTCGGTCACATAGCCCGGGATCAGAAGTGTCTGTTTTGCGGCGAGAATTGCGACGAGGATCGCTGCCGGCGCCCATTTGTCACCCAGGACGACGTCGATGAGTTCTGCCGAAATCAGCGCGAGACCGAGATAGATCGGCGTCGAGATCGCCATCAGCACCGTCATGAAGGTCGTGGCTGTCGTCCCGATCGCCGCCCGGTCGACATCGCCCCTGTCTTTGCCGGCGGCGCGGCCGAAGAGGATCCAGGCCAGCATCCGGGCCGGTTCGCCCATCAGTTCGGAGAAGGCGGCAACGATCCGTTCGGCGGCGCGATAGTAGCCCGCCTCGGCTAGGCCGAGGAAGCTTCCGACCACCAGCGTGCCGGCGTAGGAACGGAAGAACACCACAAGCCGGTTGGCGACGATATGGCGCGAGAACTCCAGCACTTGGGCGGCGTATGCACGGTGCAGGCGCAGACGTGGCAGCCACCTTAGCATGATCATCGAGGCGGCAAGGATCGTCAGTTGTTGCGCCAATCGCCCGCAGATGAGCGCCACGATGTTCCACCCCAGCGAAAGCCCGCCGATCGCGACGAACAGCCCGATGATCTCGGCCGCAATGCGGATGATGGATTGGCTCTTCAGGCGCCCTTGTGAAATGAGAATGCCATCGTAAACCGTCGACAGCGACGCTGGTAGGTACCAGGAACTGAAGAGGGCGATCAGCAGCGCGTCCCAGCCGTGGCCCAGCATGTACATGGTTGCAGCGGCAGAAAGGCCAAGGATCGTCGCAACAAGCCCGGATAGCATCGACAGGGTCGCAAGCTGATCGATGTCCGTCTTGTCGACGCCGCCTTTCATGATGAATTCGCCCCATCCACCCTCGGCGACCACAAGAACGAAAATGGCGAAGGAGGATGCGAAGGCAAAGAAGCCGAATTCGGCGGCCGCTAGCACATGCGCCGCAACGATGAAGATCGACAGTTGTGCGGCCTGTGAGATGACTTTGGCGCACAGCGCGGCAAAGCCGTCGCCGATCAGATGCGGTAAGCGCAATGAACTGGGGAAGACGGATGACACCCGTCGCAACGGGAGAGTTGCGGTCTCGAACCAGCGGGGCATCATTGCACCACGACTGGCGGTAAGCGGCATTGATGAGGTGGCGGGGGCGTGGGCGGCCCGATCGGGCGAGCGAACGTTTGCCCACCGACTTTCGGGAAAAAACCCCGGTTGCCTGAAAATTCGAAACTCGTACGGTATGGTGTGCGTTGAAACCGTGATTCGGGTCTTGCCCCGTTTGTACGGTAGGGTGTGTTATGGCACGGACTTTGGCGCCCGCCGTTCGCCTGAATTCGACGGCGTGTTGCAGACACGGAGAAGTCGGGGGTACGCGCGGGAGAGGGGAGCTCGCAGTCGATGTTGAGACGGATCTCGTTGGACAAAGAGGGCGCCATGACCAATCGGTCTTCATGGAACACGAAGCTGGCCATTCGCTGGTTCGTGGTCGTGCTGTGCCTTGTCTTCTGGGCGGCCGTGATCTTTTTCATCTGGTAAACGCCCCCGTCAGATCTCGTTTGTTGCAAAGAGGACGACGCCCACCGTTTTTACGATGATCACGATGTCGAGATAGATCGACCGGGACTGATAGTAGTCGATGTCGAACTGAACCCGCTCGTCATAGGTGGTCTCCGGCCGTCTTCGGACCTGCCACATGCCGGTGATGCCGGGCTTCAGGCTTGTGTAATAGTGCAGGTTCGGGCCGTATTTTTCCGTTTCTTCCAGCGAGATCGGGCGAGGTCCGACAAGGCTCATGTCGCCGCGCAGCACGTTGTAGAACTGCGGCAACTCATCGAGACAGGTCATCCTGAGGATCTTGCCGAGCCAATGGACGCGCGGGTCGCCGACGAGTTTGCGTTTTTCCGTCCACTCCCGGTTTCGTTCGGGGTCGTTGGCCAGAAGTTCGGCAAGCCTTTCCGCCGCATCACGGCGCATGGTTCTGAACTTGAGGCATTCGAACATTTTGCCCTGCGCACCGACGCGGGCTTGTCGGAAAATGATCGGTCGGCCATCGACGATGACGAGGGCTATCGCTATCAACGCGAGTGCCGGCGCAAGGAAGACGAGCGCCAGGACCGATACGGTCACGTCGATCAATCGCTTGGACCTGCTACCGCGTCGTGCTGCGATGGTTCCGCGCGCGGTGTGTCCTTGACGTGCAGCGCCATCAGAAACAGACAGCATATCTCTCACCCCTCCCAACACCGTTCGCCTTTAACAGGCTGCCAGTGGGCGCCCGGATTTACAATCGATCCTGATGGGCAAGGCCTAGTCCAATGGAGGTACGCGCCGGGCAGGATTAATGCGCAGCCGGGTAAACCTGCTAATCGCGAAAGGGCCGTATGCCCGCCGGTTTCGCCAGATGAACGTGTCCCTTGCCGATCGATGGTTTGCAGCGACGAACGATGCTGTTTCATCGAACACCTCCATCATGCAGATCATGCGCGGTCCCAACTGTTGCCAGGCGCCGTCGCATGACATCGCTCGGGCTCCCGTTGGCGCGTTGCAGCACGCTCGCATAGAGAGCAATCAATTCGTCCGCCCAGGTTGCCGGTGAATGCGCGAGCCTGGCTGCCTCTCTCAGGCAGTTGTCGCTCATCCGATGCACCAATGCGTCGTCGGCGGCGATAGACTGCATCGCGGCTGCAAGATGTTCGACATCGGCAATCCGGAATTTGAGCCCACACCCCAGCGCGACGATCTCGTCGGCGAGCAATGCCGCGTCCGGCAGGATGACCGGTATGCCGCAAGAAACGGCTTCGAGCGCCGCAAGCCCGAACGGTTCCGGCACACGCGAGGAAACCACCACGGCGCGTGCGCTGCGAATGATATCCCGCATCTCGTCCTTGGTTTTCCAACCGTGAACCGTTGCATCGGGAAACCGTGCTTCGATGAGCGCGCGCCCGGCACCGTCACCGATGAAGTGAAGCGGCAACCCGGCAAGCGTCGCCGCCTTGGCCGCATCCTCAAAGCCCTTTTCGGGTTCCAGACGGCCGACGAACACGAAGTTGCGGTTGGTCCAGGGCTGGAGCCCGGTGTCGACAAAGGGAAGGACTGGATTGCGGATCGTTTCGATCCGGGTGCCATCCATGCCGGCACGCTCGAAATAAGCGCGCATCCTCTCGTGCACGACAATGATGTTTGCGGGCATTCGCTTGGTTGGAAAGAACTGCTCCCGCAGCATGTGCCGCGCGGTGCGCCAGGCCTTCTCGTGCAGACCGCGTTTGTCGCATTGAGTCGTCAGGCAATGACCCGACATCGGCTTCAACTCGCAGACACGATGGGTCTGGAAATTGACGAAGCCGCCGTTGGGGCAGGCCAGGAAGTAATCGTGAGCGTGGAGAACGACGCGATCCCGCACGGGTGCGAGTGCCCGAAAGATCGCCGGCGACAGGATCTTCGACCAGCCATGGACATGGTAGATCGTCGACGGTGTGTCGCGGCTGGAGATTAGCCCGCTCAGTCTCTCATAGACGGGCGGATCGTAGAGACCGAGACGTAGCGCGTCGCTTCGCCGCCGCTCCATCAGGGGAACGGCGTCGAGATTGATCGTATCGGCAGCCGGCTTGTTGGCTGGCGCGCCGTCGCCGGCAAAGAATGTCACCGGTATACCGCGCTGCTGAAGCAGTTCAGCCGACAGGATGGCGAGGTTCGTGGCGCCACCGACCCTGGTGGAGCGATCGTTGATGACGACGACGCGGTCTGGCGGCAGAGGAGCCATGATGTTACTCGAGCCTTTCGACGTTCTGCGGGGCGAGCCGACCGGTCAGCAGATCCACGACCGCGCGAGCATTGCCGCGCAGACGTCCTTTTCGATCGACCCACGGCTCCGGGTTCCAGACCTTGACGATGTTCGCGATCAGGTTTCGCCCCATCTGGACGGTGGCGTGACGGATGCTCATCGTGTGCTTGCGCATCAGGTAGATGGGGTTGGCGATCTGCGAGTAGCCGAACTTGATGCCAGGGGTGCGGGCTTTCTTCGTTCCAAGGTGGACACCCAGCAGTCGGCTCGACCGAACGACACGTCCATGCTGGGCAACCAGGCGGCTGAAATCGACATCTTCGAGCCAGCCGTAGAGTGGCAGATTTTCGTCAAAGCGCAGCCCTGAGCGCCGGATCGCGGCAGTCCTTACAGCCATGTTGCAGCCGTAGGCGCTGTAAATCGGCGCGAAGGTCGCCGGCAGATCCGGCCGAGACAATCCGGCCTCGATCATCTCAAGGCCATCGTCGACTGCGATGCCGGGGCCGATGATGCCATCGGCGATGACAGTGCCGGTGCACATGACGACATCGGGCTGGCTGGCAAACAGCGCCACGAGTTCGCTGACATAGGACGGAGCCATCAGGAAATCGTCGTCAAGGAACAGAATGATATCGGCGCTTACTTCCGCCAGTATCCGGTTGCGTTGGCGGCAGAGGCCACGTTCGGACAGGATCACGGTGACAGGGCAGGCGAGCCCCTCGACACAGCGAGGGTCCATATCCTCCGGCGACGACAGGCAGACATAGATCGCGTCCGGTTGCCAGGACTGCCGGGCGATGAGCGGCAGGACAGCGGAGAGAATGTCGCTTCGCCCGCAACTCGGTATGCCGATGGCGACCGTTAGCGGGCGAGCGGCGGGATGGTTATCCGTTGCCGGCATCATTTCTTGAACTTGCGCCATTGTTTTCGGTCCCAGCGAATGTTGGTCCGGCGAGGGCCGTCGCTTCTGTTGGAGATCACACCGAGCAACGCGACACGCGATTTGCCGAATGTCGATAGGGCCTCGCCGAGCCGTTCGACAGTCATCTTGTCGGATTGTCCGAGAACCACGACGATGCCGTCGAGATAGGTGCAGATCACGCGCGTGTCGGCTGAATCTTCGAAGCCGGACATGTCGACGATGATCACCTTGTAGCGTTGCCTCAGCAGTTCGAGTTCCGATTTCAGTGCCGGCAGGTGGCCGTAGCGTTGATGCCCGACCGCGGCCTTGCGCGTCTGTTCGACGGTCAGAACCGGAACGCAGCGCACCGCCTTGCCGTCGAATTCCTCGACGTGCTGTTGTCCCTCGCTCGACCTGCGCCTGGAATATTGGCCGGGAATGCCGAGGATCCGCAGGCTCTCCATGCCGAAGCCCGCGCCGTCCTCGGTGGCGACGCGGCTGAGGCGCGAGCCGATGAAATCCGCGTCGACCAGCAGGACCGATGTGCCTTCGTTCATGTAGAGTTGGGCGAGGTTGGCCGCAATCGTGGTCTTGCCTTCGCCGGGGCCGACCGATGTGACCCCGATGACTGCCGATGCATTGGCGGGGAACGCCGAATCGACGGAATTCTTCACGCCGCGCAAGGCCTCGGAGAACCGCGAATAGGGCATGTCCAGGACCGATCTGAGCGGCAGCATCGTGGAGGCGATTGGAGGCTGATGCGGGCGGGGGCTGCTTCTGAACATCGGCACGTGGCCGAGCGAGGTAATGCCGAGTTCGGCGCGCAGGCGTTCGCTGGAGCTGACGCGTCGGTCGAGGCCGTCACGCAGCACCGACAACATGAGGCCGGTCGCCAATCCGAACATCAGGGAGAACGGCATGATCGTCGAGGGCTTCGGCCAGGTCTTTCCCAAGGGCGCCGTTGCCGCCGTCACGATACGTGCCTTGCCGAGTGGAAAGGACTGCTTCTGCAGCGCGCCGATGAGCTGCTGAAGAATACCCTCGTACATGTTGCGATAGGTCGTCGCGCGGCTTTCCATCTCGGACAGTTCGACGCGTGCAACGTTCTTGCCGGCACCCGTCGCGGTCAGATTGGCAAGCTCGCTTTCGAGCAGCTTTTCGCGGGTCTTGGCGATCTCGACATTCGACTTGTAGAACTGTTCGATGCGCAGGAATTCGTTGCGAAGAGAGGCATCGAGCCGCGCAATGTCTGCCTCGGCGGCGGTAATTGCGGGGTTTCCGCTATCGTATCGCGTCTTGAGATTGTCGAGCTTGGCTTTCGCCAGGCGCATTTCTTCGTTGAGCTTCTGGATTTGCGGATTGTCGAGGCTGTCGTTGACGCTGCCGATCATCGTGTCTTGCGACATGAGCTGCTGCAGCGTCATCAGCTTGGCCGTATCGGCCGCCGTCGCAGCGCGCGCTGCGAGCATCTGGCTGCTGAGTTCGGAAAGCTGCTGCTGGTCGAGCGTCGACGCGGTGCCAACCGTCGTGATGTCGTTCTTGGCGCGAAACTCCTCCACGGTCATGGCGGCCGCGCGTGCCTGCGCGCCGACTTCGATCAGGCGACTTTCGAGCCACTTGGCGCCACTTCGTGCGGCGTCGGATCTCTCGTTCATGCCCGTGCGGATGTAGGCGCCGGCGATGGCGTTGGCCGTTTTCGCCGCCTTCTGTGGATCCGTGGACGAATAGCCGATCTCGAGCACGTAGGATTGGCCAACGCGCCGCACGGTAACACGCGAAAGAAACGCAGCCATCGTGCGCCGCATCAGATACTCGTCGTCGGCCGCATCATTGTCGGCGTTCTTGGTGCTTGCGGAGAAGAGCGAGCCGATCATGCCCCGGATCGAGACGCCGCCGCCGACGATCTCCGGGTCGTTGGTCAGGTCGAGCTGTTCGATGACGGCGCGGGCAATCGCTTCGGATTTGACGATTTCGACTTCGCTGGCGATCTCGGCCGCTTCGATGATGATCGTTCCGGTCGAGGCATCCTGCGACGCGATGCGCCCCTGTTCAGGGTCGATCACCAGGCGGACGGTCGCAGTAAAGGTCGGTGCCGTGTTGAGGATGTAGAACGCGCCGAGCGCAAGGCCGATCAGGCCACAAATCCCGATACGAACGAGGTGACGCCGCAGGAAGTCGGAAACATCGCGGAAGGATATGCTCTCCTGGCCGGCCGAACGCTTGGCGTCGAAATTCTCATCCATCACGATTTTTGAGATGTCATGCACGACCATTTGTGTTCCCCACGAAGTTCACTGCGCTTCAACCGATCTGCTGCTGCTACTGGGACTGTTCTATGCCGACCGACGTCAGAAGTTTCTTGTCCAGCGCTGCCGTCAGCGCCGAGCGCACGTCGAGCACGTCGCCCGGCACGAGCAGAGTTGCTTCCGTGACCTTCACGGCCGGTTCGGTGCCACCGCCATGGGTGATCCAGTACTCCAGCGGCTCAAGGTCCATCGCCTTCATGTCGGCGAAGCGGGAGAGCGAGGCGCCGTTGATCTGCAGCAGTTGCAGCGTCGTGCTTCGCTTGAGTTTCAGATCCTCGATCGCGGCTTCCGTCGTCTGCAGGTCGCGGCCGGCTTCCGTGCGGCGCTGCCCCTGCAAGGTCACCGCGTCGCGCTCGGTTTCGCTCAGTTTCTGCTTGGCACGCATGGCGGCGACCTGCAGGTCGAGCTTGTCGCTTTGCAGCTCGGCGACGATGCGCTCGAGCGCCGTCTGGCGCGACTTCGTCACCGTCTGGTCACTCACCAGTTTCGATACGCCTTTGAGTTCGTCCTGGGAAATGTCGATCTGGTGCTGCTGGACTGTCGTCTTTTCATCGAGCACGTCGATTTCGTTCTTGAGCAGCGTGCCGAGCTCGGAAAGGGAATCGAGTTGCCGGCGCATGGCCTCGAGCCGGGCGTCGAAGAGCGTGCTTTCGTCGCGCACGATCTGCTGGATGGCGGCGCCATCGGCAGCCTTGAGCGCCTGGGGAAATTCGATCTTGGCGCTGTCGGTGAACTCGGCCCTCAGCCGGGCGCGACGGGCGGCCAGTTGCATCATCTCGAGTTCCATCCGGTTCAATTCGCCGGTGTAGCGGATCTGCTCCATGTCCGAGTAGCCGCCGGCAGGGTTCGTGCGGCGTTCGCGTCCACCGGCCATGGCCACCGCCTGCATCACTGTCATGCCGGGCCGGAATTCGAGTTCGCTCGGCCGATCGACCAGCCCCGTGACGTAGATCATCGGGTAACGGACAACTTCGACGGATGTCTCCGGCGCCTTGCTGAGGCCGGTGCGTTCCTTCAGGAGATCGGCAATGGTGGCCGCCAGTTCCGAGGGCGTTCTATCCCTGGCCTTGACTTCGCCGACCAGCGGAACCGAGATCGTGCCGGCGGGCGAGACGACATATTCGCCGTTGAGCGCCGTCCATTCCTTGTATTCTCCTGTCGAGGCGACCCACTCGACGATCGCGACCTTGACCCTCGTTTGAGGTTGCAGGCGGAACACTGGCTCGGCTTGCGCCTGCTGGAGTGGAGCCAAAGCGCTTAAGCCTATCGCAAGACAGAGAGTCGAGGCACGGCCAAGGCACGACAGGCGATACGAAAGACTGTGATCGGCATGGGGCATGGGGCCTCGCAGATGTTCCTGCGCGCCGCGGTGCTGGACAGTTCAGCTTGGCGTGGCGCGTCGGATTGATTGTCGGCCCAAAACGTTCGAGGTAAATTCCCTGCGGTCTAATCGCGGCTAATCCCTTTAGGGGAGCAATTCTAAACCGGCGGCACCATCGGATAGGGTTGCCCCGGCCGATGGTTAGACACCGGTCGGCCGGCAACGACCCCTAAACCTTTCGAGTAGGACGATCGTTCCTTCGGATGCACTGCCGGACCGATCTTGGCGCTGTGCACGCGAGGTCCGTCTGCCCCATGCTGCGGCAGGATCGTTGCAGTAGGGGAGCGCCATGCGCGTCGCAATCGTTCATTATTGGCTGGTATCGATGCGGGGTGGGGAGAAGGTGATCGAGGCACTATGCGATCTCTATCCCGAGGCCGACATCTTCACTTTGGTTTATGATCCGGGCCGCGTGTCGGACACGATCAAGAAGCACAAGGTTACTTCGTCGTTCCTGCAGCGCATTCCCGGTGCCATCGGGCATTATCAATCGCTGTTGCCGCTGATGCCCTTCGCGCTCGAAAGTCTCGATCTCAGCGGTTACGACCTGATCATTTCGAGCGAATCCGGACCGGCGAAGGGGATCATCCCGCCGCCGCATGCAGCCCATATCTGCTATTGCCACTCGCCCATGCGCTACCTTTGGGATCACTATCACGCCTATCGGTCGAGTGCTGGCCTCCTGTCGCGGATGATGATGCCGGTTCTGGCGCCGATGCTGCGGACCTGGGACGTCAACACCAGCATGCGGGTGGACCGTTTTGTCGCCAACTCGCATCACGTGGCAGCACGCATCAGCAAATACTATCGGCGCCCGGCAACCGTGGTCTATCCGCCCGTCAGCACCGAGGACTTTGCGCCCTCGACCCAGATCGAGGACTTTTACCTCTGCGCCGGCCAGATCGTTCCCTACAAGCGGATCGACCTGGCCGTAGAAGCCTTCACGAAAATGGGCAAGAACCTGGTCGTGATCGGCGACGGCAAGGAACAGGATATCGCCAGGCTCAAGCGGATCGCCGGCCCGACCGTCACGTTCCTTGGTCGCGCACCCTTTGCCGTGCTGAAGGAAAAGCTCGCCCGCTGTCGCGCCCTGGTTTTTCCCGGCGAGGAAGACTTCGGCATCGTGCCTGTCGAAGCTATGGCAAGCGGCCGCCCGGTCATCGCCTTTGGCGCCGGTGGAGCGCTCGAGACCGTCGTGCCCAATCTGACGGGCATGCTTTTCGAACAGCAGAGCGTCGATGCTTTGATCAAGACGATCTACGCCTTCGAGGCACGGGAAGACGCGTTCCGCCCCGACGTCATCAGGGCGCACACGGCGCAGTTCAGCGTCAGGAAATTCAAGGCCGGCATGCAGACCGTGATCGACGACGAGCTTCGCCTGCGCCGTGCTTTGCCGTTCGGTGACGGAAAGCTGGCGATCGGCGGTTTCCAGATGCGTGAGCCCGAAAGCGCCACGCCGCTGCATTGAGCCCGCGCGGCACCTGGGATTGGCTGCCAACCGGCACGAACGACTGGGGTGCAACGTTCAAACGGGAGTTGCCGACGCGCCGCATGGGCTTGCTGTCGGCGGGAAGAGGTGAGCATGCGTTTTCTTGTTCGTCGACTGGAGGCCTTCAACCGGGATGAGTTGTCCGCGTGGCGGGGCGCTCAGCCGCTGCCGACCAAGGCCGTGCTTTTCGTGCCGCGCCTCGTCGAACTCCTGGTGATGTATGCCATTGGCCTGATCGCCCTTGCCGCAATCGTCCTCTTGATGGCGATCGGGTGGGTGATGGGTCTCGACCGCAAGACGCCCTCGCGTACTGGCTTCTGAAACGCGGGGGAATAACCGCTCATTCCTTTTTCAAGGCCACCGTGCGGTGAGGTTTTCTCACCACACCGGTCCCGGGCATCAGCAATCCTGTGTGTACTTGGCCGCAGCTGCCTCTAGGCGGGTGTTCTCCCGGAGCAACAGTCCGCTGCAAAATTCAATGCCGGGCCCCGCGTCCGGCGCGGTGCCTTCGAAATGTCCGATCGGCGTTCAACTGTGACGCCTCTGCAGCTCGATTCTTTTGCCGGAAGACCGAGTGCTGTTGATCAATAACGACCCGAAAAGGAGCGAACACATGAAAAAGACCCTTGCGATGGCGCTTGCCGCCGCCTCCCTGGCGTCTGCCGGTGCGTGGGCTGTCAATGCTGCGGACTTGCCGACCTACAAGGAAACCTACAGGGAGCCGGACGCGCGCAACGGCGTGAAGATCGGTTACCTCGATTGCAACATTGCCGGCGGTGCCGGCTATGTGCTGGGATCTGCCAAGGAAGTCGAGTGCGTCTTCCGTTCGACCGTCGGTGCCGAGGCTTCCGATCATTATGCCGGCGCGATCCGCAAGCTTGGCGTGGATGTCGGCTTCACCACCCGCAGCCGGCTGATCTGGGCTGTGTTTGCGCCGACGGCCGGCTACCACCAGGGTGCGCTCAGCGGTATCTACAAGGGCGCGACGGCCGAAGCGACGCTTGGCGCCGGCGTCGGGGCCAACATCCTGATCGGCGGCACGGCTGGTGCCATCCACCTGCAGACGGTCAGCGTCACGGGCCAGCTCGGCCTCAATGTTGCCGCCACCGGCACATCCATGACGCTCACCTCGGTGAACTGATCTTGTTTTCGATCGGCGCGCGGCTCTGCTGCGCGCCGATGCCTGCTCGGCGTCCGTGCATTTCCGGATCGTCGATCTGCCCAGCTGAGGCTTGCGACGGTAACACCCTCGTGCGACCGCGCTTGAGCGCTGGTCCTCCCAGGTGCCACGGCATCCCACCCAATTTCCCAATTTGCGAGCTCTCGTCACTTTGAGCGAGTGCTTACACTAACCGCGCCTGGCGCTCGGTGTTTTCGATTGCACAGCAAGGTCTAAGCGTGGGCGGGTTTTTCTCTCAAGCCGGCGCGAAATAGAAACGCATTTCTTATAATGCATATTGTCTATGTGTTTTATAGATTAATGGCGACCGACGGCGGCGCCGAGACAATCTGGAACACGTGGCATGTCCTATCTTCTCAGCCTTCTCGACAAGAGCCCCATCGATCCCGGCAGTACCGCCACCGACGCGCTGCAGACGACCGCCCGGCTGGCAGCGAAAGCGGAGGAGTGGGGTTATCACCGCTTCTGGCTGGCCGAGCATCACAACATGGCCGGCCTTGCAAGTTCGGCACCCGAAACGCTGATCGCCTACCTGCTGGCGCGCACGTCCAAGATTCGCATCGGATCCGGCGGCGTCATGCTGCAGCATTACAGCGCCTACAAGGTCGCCGAAACATTCAATCTTCTGGCGTCGCTTGCACCGGGACGGGTCGATCTTGGCGTCGGCAAGGCGCCGGGTGGCTTTCCACTCTCGACGCGGGCGCTGCAGATCGGCATCGACCCCGAGCGCAAGCCGGGTTTTGCCGAACAGCTGAGCGACCTCAACCACTATCTCGCGCCCGGCAGGACCGAAGAGGCAGACTTGCTGGCAACGCCGTTGCCGGCGCAACCGCCGGAGCGGTTCCTGCTCGGCGCCAGTGTCGAAAGTGCTGAGCTTGCCGCCGCGAAAGGCTGGCAGCTGGTGTTTGCCGCGCATCTCAACGGCGATCCTGAGAACCTCGAGCGAACGGTTGCAGCCTACGAGCGTGCGACGGGCGGCGGACGCCCTATCCTGGCGGTCGCGGCACTCGCGGCCGAAAGCGAAGAGCGTGCCCGCGAGCGTGTCGCAGGCCTTCGCATTTTCAAGGTTTTCCTCGGCAACGGCCAGAGCGTCAATGTCGGCAGCGAGGAGCAGGCGGCCGAATTCGCCCGTCAGGCCGGTGTCAGCGATTACCGGGTGGAGGAAAAGAGCCCAAGCGTGCTGCACGGGACGCCACGTCAGGTCCGACAGGAACTAGATGCGCTCCATCGCCGCTACGGCGTCAAGGAATTCGTGATCGACACGCCGGCGCTTCCAGCGGCCGAGCGCTTCGCATCGATCGAACTCATCGCAAGAGAGCGGCTTTCGCTCGTCGCCTGAACATCCGCAAGAGGATCTCGTCCATGACCCAGAAAAACGTCACCTTCGGTATCATGCTGCAAGGTCCCGGCGGCCACATGAATGCCTGGAAGCACCCGAGCGGTCCCGCCGATGCCAGCGTCAATTTCGGCTTCTTCGTCGACACCGCGCGCAAGGCGGAGGCCGCCGGTATCGCCTTCGCCTTCGTTGCCGACGGACTTTACATCAACGAACAGTCGATCCCGCACTTTCTCAATCGCTTCGAGCCGCTGACCATTCTGTCCGCGCTTGCGGCGTCGACTTCGAAGATCGGGCTCGTCGGCACCGTCTCGACTTCGTACAGCGATCCCTTCACCATTGCCCGGCAGTTCGCCTCGCTCGACCTGATCAGCGGCGGGCGTGCCGGCTGGAACGCGGTGACGTCGCCGCTCGAGGGTTCCGGCCGCAACTACGGGCGCGAGCATCCGGAACACGAGCTGCGCTACGAGATCGCCGACGAATATCTCGATGCGACCAAGGGCCTGTGGGACTCCTGGGACGACGATGCCTTCGTGCGCGACCGTCAGGCAGGCGTCTATGTCGACAAGACCAAGCTGCGCCGGTTGAACCACAAGGGTCGTTTCTTCCGCATCGAAGGACCGCTCAACATCAGCCGGTCGCGCCAGGGGCAGCCGGTCATCTTCCAGGCGGGAGCCTCCGATTCCGGCATTCGTCTTGCCGGAAAACACGCCGATGCGGTCTTTACCAATGGCGGCCCGATCGCAGACGCGCAAACTTTCTACAAGCAGATCAAGCAGAGCGCGATCGCGCAAGGGCGAAGGGCGGCCGATATCGGCCTGTTCCCAGGCATTGCCCCGATCGTCGGCGCGACCGCCGAGGAGGCGGAAGCGAAATACCAGGCGATCCGCGCGCTGGTCACGATCGAGGAGGCGCTGCTCTATCTCGGCCGGTTTTTCGATCATCACGACTTCAGCGCCTATCCGCTGGACGAGCCGTTCCCCGATATCGGCGACATCGGCAAGAACAGCTTTCGCGCAACGACAGACCGCATCAAGAAGACGGCGCGCGAGACCGGCCAGACACTGCGCGAGATCGCGCTCGATGTCGCAACGCCGCGAACCGCCTTCATCGGCACCGCCGAGCACATCGCCGACGAGATCATCCGGTGGGTCGATACTGACGCTGCCGACGGTTTCATCCTCGGCTTCCCGGTCATTGCCGAAGGTCTTGAAGACTTTGCCGCCCACGTGCTGCCGGTCCTGGAACAGCGCGGCTATTTCGACCCGCACCTGAAGGGCGAGACTCTGCGTGACCATCTGGGGCTGCCTTATCGCGAAAGCCGCTATGCGGCCCCGGAGGAAGACATCGAGCAGGGAAGGGCCGTCGGCGCCTGAGGCGTCGATGGAGCTGCCCATGAACATGATCGTCAAGGACGCACAGGCCGGGGACGCGATCGAGCGGGGCATCGGCGCCTATCTCGATGAAATCGTTGCTCTCCGGCACGACCTTCACCGGCACCCGGAGCTCTCGTTTCACGAACACCGCACCAGCGGGATCGTCGCCTCCCGGCTCAAATCCTGGGGCTACGAGGTGGCGACCGGGATTGCCGGGACCGGCGTTGTCGCCACCTTGCGCCGTGGCGAGGGATCGCGCCGCATCGGCATCCGTGCCGACATGGATGCTTTGCCGATCGAGGAGGCGACGGGCCTTGTCCATGCCAGCACCAATCCCGGCGTCATGCATGCCTGCGGTCACGATGGTCACACCGCGGTCTTGTTGGCCGCTGCCCGCTACCTGGCCGAGGCCGGTCGCTTCGACGGCACCGTGCGCCTGATCTTCCAGCCGGCCGAGGAAATCGGCGCCGGCGCGCGCAAGATGCTGTCCGAGGGCCTGTTCGAACGGTTTCCCGTCGATGCGGTCTTCGGCCTGCACAACTGGCCGGGTGTTCCATCAGGGCAGTTCGGCTTCGTCGCCGGCCCGGCCATGGCTTCGGTCGATCAATGCAACATCAGGATTGTCGGCAAGGGCGGTCATGGCGCGGAACCGCAACTGACCGTCGATCCGGTGCTGGCCGCAGCGTCGCTGATCACGGCGCTGCAAAGCGTGGTTTCACGCAATGTCGATCCGCAGGAAATGGCTGTCGTCACCGTCGGCTCCATCCACGGCGGTTCTGCCTCCAATGTCATTCCCGAAAGTGTGGCACTGAAGCTGACCATGCGGGCCTTCAACGAGACGACCCGTGGCCTTTTGGGCGAGCGCGTTCCGGCTCTGGCGCGCGCCCAGGCGGAAAGCTTCGGCGCTACCGCGGAGGTGGATTACCGTCGCGGCTTCCCGGCACTGATCAATCACCGCACGGAGACGGATCTTGCCCGCAGCGTCGCGCTGGAGGCCTTCGGTGCGGGCCAGGTCGTCAGCGATTTCAAGCCGCGCACGGCCAGCGAAGACTTCGCCTTCATGCTCGAGGAGAAGGCCGGCAGCTATCTCTTTGTCGGCAACGGCGACAGCGCGCCGCTCCACAGCGCCAACTACGACTTCAACGACGCAATCATTGCGCCCGCCGCCCGCTATTGGGTGCGGCTGGTCGAAACCTTCCTCGCATGACGACGATAACGGGATTGGCGAAACCCATGAGCGATACGTTTCTTTACACCACCCCCCTCGACCCGCGTGCCAAGCCGCTGATCGACGAATTGATCATCGAATATGACAGCCGTTACGGCACCTACTTCAACGAAGAGGGGGCGGCGGCAGAACTCAACCGCTACCCGCCGGAAGCATTTGCGCCGCCGCACGGCAACTTCGTGTTGCTGGTACGCAATGGCGAGACGATCGGCGGCGGCGCCTTCAAGCACTATGACGACCGCACCGCCGAGTTCAAACGCATCTGGACGCGTTCCGACCTGCGCCGGCAGGGGCTGGCACGCAAGGTTCTGCTCGAACTCGAAGCCCAGGCCGCGCGCCAAGGCTATTCCCGCATCTACCTGACGACCGGTTTCCGGCAGCCGGAGGCCGTCGGCCTCTATCTCGTCAACGGGTACACGGCGCTGTTCGACGTCGACACCGATCCGGAGGTCTACAAGACGCTGCCGTTCGAGAAGGACATCACCCATCTCGTCGCGTCGCTGGCACTTCTCGCAGACCCGAATCCATCGCATCCGCAGGCAGCCCATCACCCGTAGCGCCAGCGTCCGACAGGCGCACGAAACCACTTCCAGAGAGGATGCATCATGGCCATTCTGACCGATTATGCCGGCGTTGCCGGCGCCGGGCGAACGAGCGAACCCAATCCGGGCTACGCGCATTATCGTGTCGTACCGGCGCGCCATCCCGGCCGCGCGCTCGGCACACTGTTCGCCGCACTCGTTATTGCCGGCGTGCTCTATTCGGTGCTGACCAATCCGCGTTGGGGCTGGCCGGTCTTTGCCGAGTGGTTTTTTGCCGAGCCGGTGCTTGCGGGCCTCGGGCGGACCTTGCTGCTCACGGCGCTTGCTACCGTTTCCGGCTCGCTGCTGGGAACGGCGCTGGCGCTCGCCCGGGTCTCGAAGTCGCCGCTGCTGGGTGGCCTTTCCTTCGGCTATATCTGGCTGCTGCGCTCGATTCCGCTGATCGTGCTGCTGCTCGTGCTCAACAATCTCGGCTATCTCTACGAGACGATCTCGCTCAGTATTCCCTTCACCGGTACCACCTTCTTCACCTATCCGACCACCCAGTTGCTGACGCCGTTTGCGGCTGCCTTCCTGGGGCTCACGCTCAATCAGTCGGCCTTCTTCGCCGAGATCGTGCGCGGCGGCATTCTCTCCGTCGATCATGGGCAGCACGAGGCCGCGGCCGCACTTGGCCTTCCGCGTCATCGCCAGGCGTTCAGGATCGTGCTGCCGCAGGCGATGCGCTCGATCCTGCCGACGGGCTTCAACGAGATCATCGGCCTGGCGAAAAGCACGTCCATGGTCTACGTGCTGGCGTTGCCGGAACTCTTCTACACCGTTCAGGTCATCTACCGCCGCAATCTCGAAGTCATTCCGCTCCTGATGGTTGCGACCGTCTGGTATCTGGTGATCATGACCGGCCTGTCGATCGCCCAGTATTATATCGAGCGGCATTTCTCCAAGGGTGCGGTTCGCAATCCGGTGCCGCCGCCGTTCCAGGCCTTCTTCTCGCGGTTTCGACGTCCGCTGACTGAGGTTGCGAGCAATGGTGCTGTTGCCCGCAAGGCCGGCTTTCAGGACGCAACCGCCTTTCGCGCCGGCGGTGCCGTCCGCATCCACGGCATCTCCAAGAGTTTCGGTTCGCTGAAAGTGCTTGACGATGTCGAGTTGAGCCTGCCCGCCGGTAGCGTCACGGCGATCCTCGGGCCATCGGGCTCGGGCAAGTCGACGCTGTTGCGCGCGATCAACCATCTGGAGCGGGTCGATGACGGCTTCATCTCGATCGATGGCGATCTCGTTGGCTACAGCCAGAAGGGCAACACGCTCTATGAACTGAAGGAGAAGGACATTTTGAAGCGCCGCGCCGACATCGGCATGGTGTTCCAGAATTTCAATCTCTTTCCGCATCTGACGGTGCTCGAAAATCTTATCGAGGCGCCGATCCAGGTTCGCGGTCTGAAACGCGACGACGCCGTGCGGCTGGCGCAGGATCTCTTGGCGCGAGTGGGCTTGAGCGACAAGATCAACGCCTATCCCCGACAGCTCTCGGGCGGCCAGCAGCAGCGCGTTGCAATTGCCCGTGCCCTGGCATTGCGACCGAAGGTCCTGCTCTTCGACGAGCCGACTTCGGCCCTCGATCCGGAACTGGTCGGCGAAGTGCTCGATGTCATCAAGGAACTGGCGCGCACCGGCACGACGCTGGTCATCGTTACCCACGAGACCGGTTTCGCCCGCGAGGTCGCCGACACCGTCGTCTTCATGGAAGCGGGCCGCATCCTTGAGGCCGGCCCGCCGTCCCGCATCTTCACCGCCGCGGAACACCCCCGCACCCGCGAGTTCCTCGCCAAGGTTCTCTGAAATTTCCAGGCCTGCGTGCAGACGCTGGGTCTGACTGACAGCAACCACAACCCAAAGATGAAAAGGGGTCCAGACACATGGCATTTTTCGACAGAGCAAAGCTGCTTTTGGCAGGAGCGGTCGCCATTGCGACGCTCGGTACTGCCTCGGTTCAGGCCCAGGAAAAATTCGATCTCAGCCCTGATACCTCCAACCGCGTGCGCGCTGAACGTAACGAAGCGGCGATCAAGGCGATCTCGCCGGACTTCAAGTTCGTCAATCCCGGCAAGTTCACGGTTGCCGTCAATCCGTGGGATCCGCCGATCGCCACCTACGCCTCGGACTCGAAGACCGTAGTCGGCGCCGATCCCGATCTCGCCTCGTTGGTCGCTGACAGCCTCGGCCTCGAACTGGATCTCGTCGCGGTCGCCTGGGCCGATTGGCCGCTCGGCGTCGCCTCGGGCAAGTATGATGCCGTGATCAGCAACGTCACCGTCACCGAGGAGCGCAAGGAGAAGTTCGATTTCTCCACCTACCGGCGCGATGTGCTCGGCTTCTTCGTCAAGTCCGACAGCCCGATCACCTCGATCAAGGAGCCAAAGGACGTGGCGGGCCTGAAGGTGATCACCGGTGCAGGCACCAACCAGGAAAAGATCATTCTGGAATGGGACCGGCAGAATGTTGCTGCTGGGCTGAAGCCGATCGAAGTGCAGTATTACGACGACCGCGCGGCCGGTGACCTGGCGTTGCAGTCGGGCCGGGCCGACGTCGAATTCAACCCGAACGCGACGCGTGCCTACGCGGCCTCGATCCGCAACGACACCAAGGTGGTCGGCACTGCCAGCGGCGGCTGGCCTCTGACCGCCGAAATCGCGGTCACGACCCGCAAGGGCGGCGGCCTTGCCGACGCGATCACCCTTGCCGTCAACGATCTGATCAAGAACGGCAAGTACGGCGAGGTGCTGAAGCGCTGGAGCCTGACCGACGAGGCCGTCGACGCATCGCAGACCAACCCTCCCGGCCTGCCGAAGAGCGGCTCTTAAATCGCGCTGATATCGCGGGCCGGCCGGTTGCCGGCCCGCTCCTCCACCATCCCATCCGGAGACGACAGACATGTTCGGTCCAGCCGCTTTACGCCCTGCATTTTTCGCCGCTCTTGCGGCGGCGCTTCTTCATTTCGGTCCAACACAGGCAGCGGACGGCTTTGATTTCAGCCCGGAGCAACCTGGGCGCATCCGTACTGAGCGCAACGACGCGGCAGTCGCCGCGATATCGCCGGGATTCAAATTCGTGACCCCGGGCAAATTCACCGTCGCCGTCAGCCCCGGTGGGCCGCCGCTTGCGACCTACGCGACGGATGCGAAAACCGTGATCGGCGCTGATCCGGACTACGCTCTGGCGGTCGCCGACAGTCTCGGGCTGACACTGGAACTCGTGCCGATCGCCTGGATCGACTGGCCGCTTGGTCTGACATCGGGCAAATACGATGCGGTCATCTCCAATGTCGGTGTCACCGAACAGCGCAAGGAGAAGTTCGATTTTTCGAGCTATCGCCAGGGGCTGCACGGCTTCTTTGTCAAGGCCGACAGCGCGGTCACGTCGATCAAGGAGCCGAAGGATGCAGCGGGTCTGAGGATTATCGTTGGTGCCGGCACCAACCAGGAGCGCATTCTTCTCAAATGGAACGACGAGAATATCGCCGCCGGCCTGAAGCCACTTGAGCTGCAATATTACGACGACGAGGCGACGAGCCTTGTGGCACTGGCTTCCGGCCGCGCCGATGTGATCGTCCAGCCGCATGCACAGCTTGTCTTCATTGCGGCGCGCGACCAGAACATCAAGCGCGTCGGCACCTTGAGCGCCGGCTGGCCGGAGCGCTCCGACGTGGCGATCACCACCCGCAAGGGCAGCGGCCTTGCCGATGCGCTGACCGTCGCCACCAATGGCCTCATCGAAAATGGCACTTATGCCAAGATCCTCGATCGCTGGCATCTGGCGGAAGAGGCGCTGCCGAAGTCTGAGACCAATCCTCCCGGTCTGCCGAAAACCTGAGGTGCAAGGATGTCGACGCACAAGATCTCGATCGATCATATCGGCTTTCTGACGCCTGGAAATTACGCAAACGACAATCCGCTTGCGGGCCTGGAACAGACGCTGCGGCTGCTCGAATATGGCGAGACGCTCGGTTTCGCGAGCGCCTGGGTGCGGCAACGCCATCTGGAACCCGGCATCTCGTCGGCGGCCGCCTTTCTGGCGGCGGCGACGCAGAGGACCCGCCGCATCCAGCTCGGTACCGCGGTGATCCCGATCGGCTACGAAAATCCCTACCGGCTCGCCGAGGATCTCTCGACCGTCGACGTGTTGTCGCGCGGCCGTCTGAACATCGGCCTGAGTGCGGGTCGCCCGCCGCATCTCGACCTCATCGGGCCGCTGGCGTTTGACGGAGACTGGTCTGCTTACGATTTCTCGCATCAGCGGGTGCTGCGTTTTGCCGATAATCTGCGCGGGGATTTCCTCGGCGATGCGCACACGGTGATCAAGACGCCTTTCGGTCCGCAGAGACCGCGGCTGCAACCCTATGCCAAGGGGCTTTCCAACAGGCTCTGGTACGGCGGCGGATCCTTGCGTTCAGCCCGGTGGGCCGGTGAAAACGGCTTTAATCTGTTGATCGGCAACGTCACGACCGGTGAGCAGACCGACGATTTCTTCGAGGCGCAGGCGCGCCAGCTCGAAACCTATCGGCAGGCGGGCGGGGCAGAGAAACGCGTGGCACTCGGCCGCGTCATCGTGCCGCTCGATGGTGCCGATGCCAGCACAAGGCGCCGGTATCTCGATTACGCCGCCGGCCGGCATGAGCGCACGCTGACGCCGCAAGGCGAGCGGCGCACACTCTATACCCGCGATCTCGTCGGCACGTCCGAGCAGATCCTCGAGCGGCTGCT
Organism: Ensifer sp. GW823-FHT05D09; assembly: GCF_058795755.1. NCBI lineage: Bacteria > Pseudomonadati > Pseudomonadota > Alphaproteobacteria > Hyphomicrobiales > Rhizobiaceae > Ensifer > Ensifer sp. GW823-FHT05D09. The sequence continues at coordinate 213,699 of NZ_JBXAIA010000008.1, forward strand.
GGCTGATCCGATCCTGCCGCACGTGCGCGAACTCCGGCTCGAGTTGCCCTACGAATTCGAACACGACGAGTACCGGCAAATTCTCGATGACGTCGTCACGCGCATCGCGCCGGTGCTTGGCTGGTCGCAAACAAGCGGCGAGATCGCCGAGGCATCCTCCACAAACCCGGCGGCGGCTTGAAACCCTCGCCATCAGTCCCCGATCCAAACTCCATGAAGGCATTCCTGCAGTGACGAAAAGCATCGACTATTTCTTCTCGATCGGTTCTCCCTGGTCGTTCATCGGGCTCGAAGCCTTTGCCGCTCTGGCTCGCCGCCATGAAGCGGAAATCAAGCCGTACCTGGCAACCGTCGTCGAGGAGAATGGCGGCATCCTGTCGCGCAACAAGCCGGAGGCGCGCCGCGCGTACGGTACGCGCGACCTGAAACGTTGGAGCCGGGCTCGCGGAAAGGACCTTCGGATCGACGGCCGTCCGACGCTTTCCGATCCGACGCCTGCGTCGCGGCTGGTGATTGCCGCCTATCTCGACGGCAAGGACTGGCTCGCGTTGACGGCGGCCCTGCAGGAGGCCTTCTGGGTCCGCGCCGAGGATATCGGCCAGCCAGACGTGCGCGAGGCGGTGGCCATCCGAGCGGGGTTCGACGGCGGCGCCCTGCGCGCGCGGGAAAGTGATGAAGACGTTGCCGGGAAATGGGCCTCCGATCGCGATCATGCCGTCCGGAGCGGCGTCTTCGGTTTCCCGACTTTCGGCTACGACGGCGAGATCTATTGGGGTCAGGACAATCTGGCGTTCCTGGAGCAGCACCTGAAAGGCGAAAGGCCGTAGGCATAGACCGAGCGAGGGTTGAGTGGTTGCGCCACTGCGCCGGATCACTTTTCCAAGCCTGGCACGATCTTTGGGCCGCGGTTCCTTTAATCTACTGTTTAACTCGATAATTTTCGGAATGCTTGAAGCCGAGCAATCGAACGAAACCTTTTCCGTTGTTTGCGCATTTCTAAACAACGATGGCTTTTGACGAGGTGTGTCATGAGTGTCCTGCGACAATATGAACGCTTGAGCGCGATCCGCGATGTCTTGCAAGGCAAGCTTGAGCTCTACGAAGCAAGGGACTGTTTCGGCATCGACGATTTCGAGGACGGAACGACGAACGACCTTCGCGATCGCATCGCCGAGCTTTCGGACGAGATTTCCAATCTCAAGCGCCGACCGGAGCGTTACGAAGCCTTGTGACGGCGATTGCGGCTGAGAGCAGATACCAAAGCCAACACACAGGAAAACCATGACCATCGAAATCAATTCGCGGATCGCCGGCCACCCGATCAATCCGCTCTTTCTCGAACGCTGGTCGCCACGCGCCTATGCCGGAGCGGACATCGCTGAAGCCGAATTGTTCGGCATCCTGGAGGCGGCGCGCTGGGCACCTTCGGCCTACAATGCCCAGCCCTGGCACTTCATCTATGCCCGCCGCGGCACGGAACATTGGGACAAGCTGTTCGGCATTCTCAACGCCTTCAACCAAAGCTGGGCGAAGGACGCGTCCGCGCTGGTCTTCGTGTTGTCGAAGACAACGCTGGTGCCGCCGGGCGCCGGCGAAGAAGTGCCCTCCTACACGCACTCGTTCGACACCGGCGCTGCCTGGGGTGCATTGGCGCTGCAGGCCGCCTATTCCGGCTGGCAGGCGCACGGCATGGCTGGTCTCGACTATGACAAGGCTCGGGCCGACCTTGGCGTCCCGTCCGACTACCGCATCGAGGCCGCTGTGGCGATCGGCAGGATCGGCGACAAGGCGCAATTGCCCGAGGGCCTGAGGGAGCGCGAAGTCCCAAGTCCGCGAAAGGCACTTTCCGAGATCGTCTCCGAAGGCCGGTTCGAACAGGCTTGACGTCATCGGCCGGCTCGCCTGTCGCAACGGGCGAGCCGGCCACCCCTCTGAAAGCGGACAATGTCGCGCCTCATTGCCGACATTTCCAGCGCTTTGGCGCCCCATCGACTTTGCCACCCTGCCGATGATTGCGTGACGACGGACGCCGCACCGCCCATTCTGCTATCCGCCGCCGGCCCTGCTTCCCCGATGCCTTCTGTCATTCATGAATTCGACCGCCGCCGGTGATCCGAGGCGAGCGATGTCGCGTACCTCACAGGGAAGAACCCGACACGTCCACCGATGCGGTAGGGAGGAGCGTATGCGTCTACTGCCAGTTTTGCTGTTCATGCTCGTTGCCCATTCCAGTGATGCGGCATCGGATCGCCTGTCGGCCGAAGACATCCGCGACCAGATCGTCGGCAAGACGGTGTTTCTTGCCGTCCCGTTCGGCGGGGAGTTTCCGTTGAACTATCGCCGCGACGGCCGCGTCGATGGTACTGGCGAAGCTTTAGGGCTGGGAAAGTTCACCCGCCCGCGCGATAGCGGCACCTGGTGGATAGCCGGTGACCGGCTCTGCCAGAAGTTCAGCACCTGGTACGACGGTTCGCAGCTCTGTTTCGAACTCTATCGCCTTGATGAAACCCGCATCCGCTGGATCCAGGACAATGGCGACAAGGGAACCGCGCGCATCGGGCCGCCGCTATGACACGGCGCAACGCCTTTACCGCCAGACCGACCTCAACGCTCACGACAACCGTAGCGCACGGGAGCTTCGTCATGCGTATCGTTGCCATTGCCTTATTGGCTTCAATCTTCGCATTGCCGATCTTCGCTCAGGCACGAGACCCCGTCTTCTCGCTTGAACGCTACTTCGTGGGCAGAACTCAGGCGACGGGCAGCTTCACGGCGATCAACGGTGTGTCGCGACGGTTCTCCGTCGCCTTGCTGGGGCGCTGGAACGGTGCGACGCTGACGCTTCGCGAAGACTTCACCTTCGATGATGGTGCCCGAGATACGAAGACCTGGCGGTTTCGCAAGACGGGGCCGGGGGAATATCTCGGCTCGCGCGAGGATGTGGTCGGCAACGTGCCAGTCACGATCGATGGCCGCAAGGCGCGGTTCTCATATGTCGTCTATCTCGACGCTGCCCGGAAGAACAAAGTCCGGTTCCACGATCTCATGGTGCTCGGCGATGACGGCGAGGTCCGAAACACGGCGCTTGTGACAAAGTTCGGCCTGCCCGTGGCATGGACGAGCGTCATGTTTCGGCGTTCCCGGCGATGACGTTTCGCTCCGGCCGGCACCCGCTGACAAGCCGCTTGTTGCTTGCCTACGCATTGCCCGCCGTGGTTCTGGCGACCCTCGCCCTGCCGCTCTACATCGTCGTTCCGACCTTCTATGTCAGCACGCTCGGTTTGCCGCTTGGCGCAGTCGGTCTTGTGCTGCTTGCGATCCGTATTGTCGATGCGATCGCCGATCCCGCCATCGGCTGGCTGGCGGACCGGATCATCGCGCGGGCCGGGCGCAGGCGCACGCTGTTTCTGGCCGCGGCCGCGCCCACCACACTCGGTGCCCACATGCTGTTTTGGCCGCCGGATGACGCAGGGCTCGCCTATCTCGCTCTTTGGGCAGCTGTTCTGTCGCTCGGATACACAGGCATGCTGCTGCCCTATTCCGCCTGGGGAGCGGAACTGGCGAACGACTATTCGGGGCGCCTGCGCGTTTCGGCCTGGAGGGAGGGCGCGACCCTGCTCGGGACGTTATGCGCGATCGGTTTGCCGTTCGCAGCCGGCAACGAGGCCTTGTCGACCCCAGGCGGCCTGCGACCGCTCGCCATCTTCGTCGCGGTCGTTCTGCCATTTTCGGCATGCGTCGCCTTCCTTTGCGTGCCCGAACCGCTGGATAGATCAAGGCATCGCCTCTCGCTTGGAGATGCGGGCCATTTTCTGGTCGCCAATCGACCCTTCAGGCGGCTGATCCTTGCCTTTGTCATGAACGGCTTTGCGAATGCCGTCCCGGCGACGCTGTTCCTCTATTTCGTTGGCCAGCGGCTGGAGGCGGCGCAATGGAGCGGGCCGTTGTTGCTTGCCTATTTCGTCAGCGGCCTTGCTGGCGTTCCGCTTGCGCTTTTCTCGGCCCGCTTCCTCGGCAAGCACCGGGCCTGGTGCATCGCGATGGCGGTGGCTTGCGCCGTCTTCGCCGGGGCCGGCTTTCTTGAGCCGGGGGATGTCTATCTCTTCGTTGCCATCTGTGTTGCGACAGGCTTGATGCTCGGTTTCGATCTCGTGCTGCCTCCTGCCATTCAGGCGGACGTGATCGATCAGGATACCGCCTCTTCGGGCGAACAGCGATCCGGCGTCTATTTCGCTGCCTGGAGCCTTGCGACGAAACTGTCGCTTGCCGCCGCAGTCGGCATCGTCTTTCCGCTGCTTGCCCTTGCCGGTTTTGCAGGTGAAAGCGACAATTCCGCCGGAGCGCTCGATGCGCTTTCGATGCTCTACGCCTGGCTGCCGATCCCCGCCAAACTCACGGCGATCGCCCTGATGTGGCGTTTTCCGATCGGCGAGGCCGAGCAGCGCGCCTTGAGGCAAAAAATCGAGGCGGGGTGAACCAACTGCCGTGCCACACCGTATCTGCATATGTTGAAATCTCATTCGGGTGCTGAAATTGGTCGTTGAGACAACGAGGCGCAAGACTTCCACAACCGCCGGGATCGCCTGGATCACCGGCGCCAGCAGCGGCATAGGGCGCGCGCTTGCGGTGGAGTTGGCGCGCGAAGGTTGGGAGGTGGCCATCAGTGCGCGCAGCAAGGACGATTTGCTGGCGCTTGAGGACGCCGTTCCCGGCCGGATCTTTGCATTTCCCGTCGACGTCACAAATGCTGCGTCTGTCGCCAGAGCGTTCCGACTGATCGAGGACGGCCTCGGGCCGGTGGATCTCGCCGTGTTCTCGGCCGGCACTTACGCGCGTGATGGTGTTCAGGATTTCAATGCCACTCGCTTCTCGTCGATCGTCAATCTGAACCTTCTCGGCACGGTCCATTGCCTGGACGTCGCCATGGCGCACATGCTCGCCCGCGGCAGCGGGCATATCGCCGTCGTCGCCTCCACCGCCGGCCTCGTCGGCTTGCCGGGCGCGGCAGCCTATGGCGCGAGCAAGGCGGCGCTGATTGCCATGTGCGAGGCGCTCTATCCTGAACTCAGGAAGCTTGGGATCGATCTCAGCCTGATCAATCCCGGTTTCGTCGACACGCCTTTGACGAAGAAGAACGACTTTCCGATGCCGTTTCTGGTCCCGGCGGACAAGGCCGCGACGATCATCGTGCGCGGGCTGAAGGCGCGCCGTTACGAGATCATCTTTCCCTGGCAGATGGCCATGGCGATGAAGGCTCTGAGGCTGATGCCCGCCCGCCTGAGATTTGCCATAACGCGGCGAATGCTGCGCGACTGAGGCGAGGGACTAACTGGCCCGCGCTTTCGCATGGCTCTGCTGAGAGGCGTTTTGCTCGATGACGATGGTGGTGGCGCGCGGCATGTTTGCCGCCGAATGTGGATGAACGGGCACGCCCTTGAGCCATAGCCGAAGGGCCTCCACGTGGATCGCGCCCATGACTTTCAGGGTCATCAGGGGATAGGCGAGAAGCAGCTTCAGCAGCGCCCTGTCTGAGAAGGCGAGGTATTTTCCGGCAAAGCTCGCCGCCAGAAGCGGACCATCGTTGTCCGACTGGTTGATGCCGACGAAAACGCGCTCGCGCGGCGGCTCGACGCGAAAGTCGTAGCGGCTTGCCATGGGGGTGAATGGCGACACGTAGAGCGCCTTGTCGCAACACTGTCTGATCGCGCCGCCGGATGGTTCGCCGACCGGGATGACATAGGTGTGGCGCTCGTGGAAGGTGTTGCAGACTTCGTACAGCGCGGCGCACAGGCTGGCGTCGGGTCGATAGCAGAAGTAGACTGTCAGCGGGTTGAAGACATACCCGAAAATTCGGGGATAGCAGAGCACGCGCACCCGCAGGTCACCGGCCGCGAGGCCGGCCTCCTCCAGCTGTCGGCCGACCCAATCCCTCAAACCACCCCTGCTGCCATCGCCATGGTCTTCGTCGCGAAAACTGAAGATGGCCGCGCGGTTGTAGCCGAACAACCGGCTGTCCGCGTCGAGGTTGGGCAGTTCGTCGAGATCGAGCAGCAGCGAAAACACGCGGTAGCGCAGCCGGTGTGAGCGGGGCCGATGGCGGGCATGGGCGACATGCCCGGTGTATATCGATGATTCCAGGTTCATTCGGCTGCCAACAATGCTTCGCTGCGGAAAATTCTGCCTGACGGCTCGTGAACCGCCCAGGGTCGGTCGACGCCGCCGAGCTCCTCTGCGACCGCGAGGCCCGATTGTAGTCCGTCCTCGTGAAAGCCGCTGCCGAAATAGGCACCGCAGAACCACGTGTTGCGGCGTCCCTGCAGCTGCCAAAGCTGACGCTGCGCAACGAGGGCGACCTGATCGAAGAGCGGGTGGGTGTAGGCGAAGGTTCCGAGCGTGCGCTCCGCTGCCACCGGACGGCAGGGGTTCAGGGTCACGAACAGCGGCGCCGAAGGATCGATCCCCTGCAAGCGGTTCATCCAATAGGTGACGCAGAGCGGTTTCACCCCCTCATGTGCGCTGTCGCCGATATAGTTCCAGCTCGCCCAGACTTGCTTGCGCTGCGGCATCAGGTTCTCGTCGCAATGGAGCACCGCATGATTGGCCGTGTATTTGAACGCCGAAAGCAGGTGACGCTCCTGGCCGTCGGGATCGTCGAGCATAGCAAGCGCCTGGTCCGCATGGGTGGCGATGACCACATCCGAGAAACGGTCGACGTGACCGCGTCGATCGATGACCTCGACCTCGCCCCCGATACGGCGGACGCTGCGCACGGCGCTCGCAAGCCGCACGGTACCCGAGAAATCTGCCATCAGCCGTTGGATATATTGGCGACTTCCTCCCTCGACGGTTCGCCAGCGCGGCCGGTTCGACAGTGAAAGCAGGCCATGGCTTTCGAAGAAGCGGATGAAGGCGTGCAGCGGATAGGCGCGCATTTCGCTGGCCGTCGTCGACCAGATGGCTGCACCCATCGGCAGCAGGTGATCGTCGACGAAGGAGCGGGCGTAGCCGCCGCGGTCGAGATAGTCGCCGAGGCAGACCGCTTCGAACTCCGGTTGCCGAAGCAGGGGCGGCGCCTCGCGATAGAACCGGACGATCTCCGACAGCATCCGCCAGAAGCGCGGACGCACCGCATTGCGTCTCTGGCCGAGAAGCCCGCGCAAACCGGATCCTGAGTATTCGAACGACCCGCCATCCAGAGAGGCCGAGAACGACATGTCGGAGGCAAGCGTCGGGACGTCGAGATGGTCGAAAAGCGCGACAAGGTTGGGGTAGTTGCGATCGTTGTAGACGATGAAGCCGGTATCGACGGAGACGGAACCGATCGGGGAGGGCACGGTCACGGTGTTGGCATGCCCTCCGAGGCGGTCGGCTTCTTCATAGAGGACCACGTCCATGCTCTTGCTGAGCAACCACGCGGCTGACAGGCCGGATATGCCGGTTCCGATGACCGCAACGCGCCTTCGCTGCTGCCGTTTTTCTCCGCCCCCGACATCCATTCACGAACCTCTCACGTTTGAACCTGCTCATCACTACGAAGCCGGTGCGTGATTGGATCGATCGCCCGAAGAATTTTTCGGCGCGGTGATCCGTCGGTTCCGACCATCCGTATCAACCCGCATGACAATCGCTGTTCCCATCCTTGCGGCGCCATGCGAAAACGAGCGGAAGCCAAGTCCGGATCGTCTCGCCAGGGCTTTGCCGAAAAGCGGGAGCAGGCGCACGCGCATGGATGAAAGCGATCAGGAACAGCCCACGGACGACATGTCCGGCCTGCTTGTTTCGGTCGGGCTGAACCGGGATGTCGAGGCCTTCGAGGTGCTGTTTCGCCACTACGCGCCGCGCGTGAAGGCCTACATGGCGCGCCTTTCCAGGGATGGCACCGCCGCCGAGGAACTGATGCAGGAAACCATGATGGTCGTGTGGAACAAGGCTGCCCAGTTCGAGCCTTCGCGCGGCACTGTCTCGACCTGGATCTACACGATTGCCCGTAACGTGCGGGTCGATGTCTACCGCCGGACGAAGCGACCGGAGTTCGACCTCAATGATCCCGCCTTCGTTCAGGACGATGCGGCGCCTGCCGACAAGGCGTTTGAGGCGTTTCAGGAGGCCGAGCGGCTGCGCCGCGCGATGGCGGCTTTGCCGGCCGAGCAGCTCGATCTTCTGAAACGTTCCTTCTACGAGGACAGCTCCCACAGTGCCATTGCCGAGGCGCTCTCGATCCCGCTCGGCACGGTGAAGTCACGTATCCGTCTTGCCTTTGCCAAGCTGCGCGCGGCACTGGAGGAGCGATGATGTCGATCAACCACCACATTAGCGACGAGTTGCTGCTGCGCTACGCTTCGGGCGAGTTGGCGGAAGGCTGGAGCCTCGCGGTTGCGACGCATCTTGCGCTTTGCCCATCCTGTCGCCAACGCCTGTCGAAGATGGAGACGATCGGCGGAGCGCTTCTCGAAAACATATCGACAGGTGCCGCATCCGACGATGCCTGGGCACGCATGCGTAGCCGGATCGAGAAGGCGGAAACTGGCGTTTCGCAGCGGACGGAAGACCGCCCGCAGGCGGGCCGTGCCGAGCCCATCTTGCCGGAGCCGCTGCGTTCTTATCTTGGCGGCGATATCGACAGCCTCAAATGGCGCTCGCTCGGGATGGGGGCTTACCAGATCCCGATCCAGTTGGCCGATACCAGCACCATTGCAAGACTGCTCAGGATTCCGGCCGGCAAGCCTGTGCCTGAGCATGGTCACGCGGGGCAGGAGTTGACCCTCGTGCTCGCCGGAAGATTCCGCGACGGCAGCGATGTCTTTGCGCGCGGCGATCTGGAAGAGGCCGATGCCAGCCTGACGCATCAACCTCTGGCAAGCGAAGGTGAGGATTGCATTTGCCTTGCAGTCACCGATGCGCCCTTGAAATTCAAGAGCTGGTTGGTCCGGCTCATCCAGCCGGTGCTCGGCATATGAGTGCTCGGCATATGAGCGATCGGCCTATCCGACGGGAGCAGATTTGATGCTGGTGCACGTCGCCGCATACCTCGCCACCGCATTCGTGTTTTTGGTGCTGGATTTTCTGTGGCTCACGCGTGTCGCATCGGGGTTCTATCGCGAGCGCTTGGGCGGGTTGCTGCTTGACCAGCCCAATTTCGCCGCCGCGGGCGCTTTCTACGTCATTTACGTGGCCGGCATCGTCTACTTCGCGGTATCTCCCGCACTCCAGGCCGGAAGCTGGACCACTGCGCTGATGGCAGGGGCCGTCCTCGGGCTCGTCGCCTATGGCACATACGACCTCAGCAATCTGGCGACGCTTCGCAATTGGTCGCTGACGCTGACGATCGTCGACATGATCTGGGGCGCGGCCTTGACCGCGATTGCCGCAACCGCGGGATATCACGCGGCAGCTCGCGTCTCTATGCTCTAGGCGGTCCGGCCAGCTACAAAGGAGTGCCCAACGGCATTGCCGGGTCTGCGTGCTCTCCCCGATTCGGGCCGGAGAACAGCTCGGAGCCATAGGCATTCTGGGCCGCAATCGACGGAAATGTGACGTCGCGAACCGCGAATGTCGGCATCAGGTTCATCATCGGCAGAATGCGCTCGAACACAGCGCCGCCGAGCGGCGCCGCATTCCAGCCGGAGGTGCGAAAGCCATAGGTTTCCGGCAGGCCCTTGGGCTCGTCCAGGATGGTCAGCAGCAGGTAGCGAGGGTTATCTGCCGGCACGACGCCCATGAAGGACGTGAGGTTTAGATCCTTGGCATAGCGCCCGCCGACGACCTTTTCAGCCGTGCCGGTCTTGCCGCCGATGAAGTAACCCTTGACCTCTGCCTTTCTTGCCGAACCGGTCCTGGCGTTGAGACGAAGCAGAAAGCGCATGGCCTCGCCGGTTTCTGGCTTGATGAGGTCAGTTGCAAGGAGCCGCTCCTCGACATCGGAGCCCTTGATGAGGGTGGGCCGCATCAGGCGGCCGCCATTGACAAGGGCTGCAACGGCGATGCTTGCCTGCAGCGGCGTCACTGCAATGCCGTGGCCGTAGGAGGCGGTAGCCGTATCGATCTGCCCCCAGGAGCGCGGCAGCTGCGGATGGGCGCTTTCCGGCAGTTCGGTCGTCAGCCGCGACATTTGTCCGAAACGCGAGAGAAAGGCGCGGAAGTTCTCCGGTCCGAGCGCGATCGCCATCTTCGCCATCGAGATGTTGGAGGAATAGATGAAGGCTTCCGGCAGGCTGAGTGGCCGATACTTGCCGAGATAGTCGCGGATGCGGAACCGGCCGAAGGCGAGTGGCTTGCTGGCGTCGATCACCGAGCGGATGTCGAACTGACCGGAATCGAGCGCCATGGCCGTGGTCAGCGCCTTGAACGTCGATCCCATCTCGAACGTGGCAGCGGCGATGCGGTTGATGCGGTCGGGCTTGAGCGCATCGGCGGGGGTGTTGGGGTCGAAATCCGGGGCGGAGGCAAGGGCCAGGACTTCGCCATTGGTGATATCGAGCACCAGCCCGGCGCCGGCTTTTGCCTTGAACTTCTCGATCGCCTTGGCAAGCTCGATCTGCAGCGCGTGCTGGATGCGGATATCGAGCGTCAGGGTAACGGGCTGCAGGTTCTGATGGGAAAGATCCATGCCCGTCTGGCGCAGCACGTCGAGCCCCTGCGTCTCGATCCACTTCTCGATGCCGGCGATGCCGATGTTGTCGATATCGACGGTGCCAAGCACGTGGGCGGCAAGCGAACCGTTCGGGTAGACGCGCCGCTTTTCGCGCTGGAAACCGACCGCCGGAATGCCGGCGTCCCAAAGCGCCTGTTCCTGCGCCGGCGTGATCTGGCGCTTGATCCAGGCAAAGGGCGCCTTGCTTTTCAGGCGCTGATGCAACTCGCGGGCATCTAGATCGGGGAAAATGGCCGTCAGCTTTTCGACCGCCTCATCGGCGTCGACGATGAAGCGGGGCTCAGCATATACGCCGGAGCTCGGGACATCGATCGCCAGCAGGTTGCCGTTCCGGTCCAGGATCGAAGGGCGGCCGACGGAGGGGCGCTTCGGCACATAACCGGTGGTCTCGATCTCGGCCGTGCCGAGCTGGACGAGGCGCCCGAGCATCGTCAGGAACACGGCGACAAAGATGGCGATCAGAAAGGCGATGCGCTTGCGGCGATCCGCGCGTGATGAAATGCGTTGAACCATATCAGTAGAGCCCGCCGGTATTGCTGAGCAGCTTTTCCCGCAGATCGGGAGAGAGTCCCTTGTCGGCTTCAGTGGCTGGCAACTCGGCGATCTCCCGGTCGTCGATGATGGTACAGTTGCCGTCGCAGGGACCGGTTCCCGGCTTGAAGGCTTCGGAGATGGCGCCCGGCGCGCCTTCCTCGGCCGGCCGTCCCGTCTTGCGGTCCACCACCTGGAAGGACATGCCTGCGGGCGGGTGAAATTCGGCTGCGGGCTTTCCCTGAAGCGCGACCTTCATGAAGTCGATGAAGATCGGCGCGGCCAGTCCGCCGCCGGTCTCGCCGTAGCCCATCGGCTTCGGCGTGTCGTAGCCGAGGAAGACGCCGGTGACGATATTGGGGGTGAAGCCCACGAACCAGACGTCCTTCTCGTCGTTGGTCGTTCCTGTCTTGCCGGCGATCGGTACCCCGAGGGTGGCCACATTGCGGGCCGTGCCGCGCTCAACCACGCCGCGCATCATCGAGGTGACCTGATAGGCCGTCATCGGGTCGAGCACATAGTCCCTGGTATCGACGAGATCGGGCTCCTCCTGGTTTTCCCAGGAGAGCGCGTTGCAGTCCGGGCACTGGCGGACATCTTGTCGATAGATCGTGCGGCCATAACGATCCTGGACGCGGTCGATCATCGAGGGATTGATGGCCTTGCCGCCATTGGCGATGACGGCATAGGCGGATACGAGCCTGAGCAGCGTGGTTTCGCCGGCGCCGAGCGCCATCGGCAGGTAGGTGCGCAACTCGTCGTAGATGCCGAAGCGTTTGCCATAGTCGGCAACAAGATCCATGCCCAGATGGCGGGCAAGGCGAACGGTCATCAGGTTGCGACTGTTCTCAAGTCCGGTGCGCAGGGTCGAGGGGCCGCTGAAGCGCCCGTCGTAATTCTTCGGCCGCCATGTCTTGCCGGTGCCATCGGGAATGGCGATCGGCGCGTCCATGACGAGCGTGGTCGGCGCGTAGCCGGTGTCGAGAGCTGCCGCGTAGACGAACGGCTTGAACGATGAGCCGGGCTGACGATAGGCCTGGGTCGCGCGGTTGAATTCCGATTGCGCATAGGAAAAGCCGCCGGCGACCGCAAGTACACGCCCGGTGTTCGGATCCATCGAGACAAGCGCTCCCTGTACCTGCGGCGGCTGGCGCAGGACATAACCCGTTTCCAGTTTCTCGAGATAGACAACGTCGCCCGGCGACAGCACATCCTTGAGAGAGGTGGCACAGCGGCGCCCGCCTTCGCTAAGCCGGCACAAGGCCCAGGCTGAGTGGTCACGGCTGATCGTGGCCATCGGCGCGGACGCTGCCGATGCTTCCGTGCCTGTCGGCCTGAGGCCGAGTTCGACCTTGTCCTTGGCGGTGGAGAGGACGACAGCCAGCTGCCATTCCGGCACGTCCGAAAGCGGCTGGCGCTCTGCGAGCGCCTGCTGCCATCCGTCAAGCGAGGGCAGGCGGGTGATCGGTCCCCTGTAACCTTTTGCCTGATCGTAGGCGACGAGCCCCTTTCGCAACGCCCGCATGGCGGCTTGCTGCAGCCGTGGGTCGAGCGTCGTGCGCACCGAAAGTCCGGCGGTGTATAGGGCAGCGTCGCCGTAGCGGGTGCCGAGCTGGCGGCGGACCTCCTCGGTGAAGTAGTCCGCCTTGTCGGCGGATGCCTCCTGTCGCTTCGGCTTGATGCCGAGCGGCGAAGCGGTCGCTGTCGCCGCAACGTCGGCAGCGATGACGCCGTTGCGGCGCATCTGCTCGATGACCCAGTCGCGCCGGGTCACGGCGCGATCCGGATGGCGGTACGGGTCGTAGTTGTTCGGAGCTTTCGGAAGGGCGGCGAGATAGGCCGCCTCGGCCACCGTCAGCTGATCGACCGGCTTGTCGAAATAGGTCAGCGCGGCCTGCGCGATCCCGTAGGCGCCGAGACCGAGATAGATGTCGTTGAGATAGAGTTCGAGGATGCGGTCCTTGGAATAGGTCTGGTCGATGCGGATCGACAGGATCGCTTCGCGCAGCTTGCGCTCCACTGTCCGATCGGAAGACAGCAGGAAGTTCTTGGCGATCTGCTGTGTGATCGTCGAGCCGCCGATCATGCGCCGGCCGGAGCCGTAGTTGGCGACGTTCGACCAGAGCGCGGTGGCAAGGCTCGTGACGTCGATGCCGGGATGCAGGTAGAAGTTCTTGTCCTCGGCGGAAAGGAATGCCTGCTTGACCCGCGCCGGCATGGCGCCGATCGGCAGAAACAACCGGCGTTCTCGCGCATACTGCGCGATCATCGCGCCATCGCCGGCGTAAAGTCGTGTGGTGACCGCCGGCTCCCAGGTCGCCAGCGCCCGATGGTCCGGCAGGTCACGTGTCAGGGCGGCCACGCAAAAAGCCAGCCCGACGCCGAAAAGCGTCGCAAGGTTGATCAGGGTGGCGAACAGGTTTGCAGTGAATTTCATGGCGGATGTGGGCGACTTTCGGGGTTCGAAGGACATGGCTTCGCCATCCGCTGCTCATGGGAGCGGCTGGCATGCGCAGACCTGTTGCGTGAAGGCGATGCGCCGGTGGCGGGCGAGGCTCAGGAGCCCGGTGTTTCGTCTATTCCATCAGGGGGAGCGTCGTCCGCCTTCGCCGCCAAAGCCCGCAACATGCCGCTTTTGTTCGCGGCGGCGATCCACGCAGGCATGACGGTGCGACATGTGCAGGGCGCGTGGCTGATGGGCGTTCAGCGGAGACGACACATGGTTGGATCCTCCACAGGGGGCATGTACGAGAGGCAAAACCTCGATGTGTTGGTGGCCATGCCCCGACAAAACGGGGTGCCGACATGAGTTCACCGTAAAGGGCTTGCAGCTTGGCAGCAAACGACGTTTATTTGCAGGACCCATTAGCTGAATTAGGGCATTCATGGTCAGGCCGCATCTCCCTCTCAATGCACTGCGCGCTTTCGAGGCATCCGCACGACATCTGAGCTTCACCCGCGCGGCGATCGAATTGTGCGTGACGCAGGCGGCTGTCAGCCATCAGGTCAAGCTCCTGGAAAGCAGGCTGAACGTGACGCTGTTCAAGCGCCTGCCGCGCGGCCTGATGATCACCGCCGAGGGCGAGGCGTTGTTGCCGGTGCTTCAGGATTCCTTCGATCGCATGGCCGATATGATGGAACGCTTCGAGGGCGGTCATCTTCGCGAGGTCCTGATGATCGGCGCCGTCGGCACCTTCGCCGTTGGCTGGTTGTTGCCCCGGCTTGCGGATTTTCAGGAAAAATATCCTTTCATCGATATCCGGTTGTCGACGAACAACAATCGCGTCGACATGGCGGCCGAGGGGCTCGACTACGCCATTCGCTTCGGCAGCGGTTCGTGGCACAACATCGAGGCGACGCGGCTGTTCGAAGCGCCGCTTTCGGTCCTGTGCGTTCCTGAGCTGGCCGATACGCTGCGTCGTCCTGCTGATCTCCTCAGCCAGACTCTGCTGCGCTCCTACCGGGCGGATGAATGGGTGAACTGGTTTGCCGCAGCCGGCATCACTTATCCGGCGCCGCTTCTCAAAGGTGTGGTGTTTGATTCGTCGCTCGCCATGATGGAGGCGGCAGCCCAGGGCATTGGCGTTGCGCTTGCGCCGCCTCTCATGTTTTCCCGGCTGCTGTCGAACGGCACGGTGCGCCAGCCCTTCGACGTCTATACCTCGATGGGCAGCTACTGGTTGACCCGGCTGAAATCGCGCGCCCCGACGCCGGCGATGTCCGCCTTCCACGATTGGTTGATGGCGGAAAAGGAAGATAGCTGCCTGCAATCCGAGCGAGCGGCCGCGAGCAGCGCGGCATAGGCACCACCGCATTCGGGCGGGAGCTCTGCCAAGTCATGGGCGATGTCTCGGAGTTGGGCGTGATGGGGCGGTCAGGCCGACAGTTGCAGCTTGTGGCTATTCGCCGTAGCTGACGATCCATTCCGGCGGCTCTCTTTCGAGGCTGCCGTCAACCTGTACGTTTCTGTCTTTCGCCCAACGATAGCCCCACATCGGACCGTGTTTCGTCGCATAGGAGGGCGAACGCCGATAGGCGGCATCGGCCTGCGCCTTCTCGAGCGTGACGAAGTCGTAGCCGCTTTCTTCGAACAGCGACAGGATCCCCTTCATCGCGTCCGCATTCAGTCGGTTGACGTGTAGCAACATGATCGCTGGTGGTTCGTAGCCAAGGACCCGCGCGTTGAGATCGGCGTAATAGGCGATCTGTTGCTGGGTGTGCATCAGATAGGCCGTCCTGATGCGGTGGGCCGCTTCCGTGTCGTTCTCGGCAAGAGCACGTTCATAGGCGCGATCGAAGACGTAGTCCGAGGTGTCGATGGTCGAGGCGGCGATCGTGTAGCCACGCTTCGCCGCAAGCGTCGCGATCGCTTTCTGCTTTTCCGGGGTGTCGCCGGTGTGGTTGTAAGGGAACCGCAGGAAGCGCAGCTCCTTTCCCGCGGCCTTGAGGAGTTGCCGCGCCGTTTTTTCGCCATCGACGATTTCGCGCTTGATGCCGGCAAGGTCGAGCGCATTGGTGTCCGCATGCGAGAAGGTGTGATTGCCGAGCGTCAGCCGTGGTCCGGTCCAACTCTTCAGGATGGTTTTCGCTCGCGGCCCGACAGCGCGAACCTTGCTCTCCACGACAAATCCGATCGCCGGCGCCTTGTGTGCCTTGAGGGCTGAAAGAATGCGGGCATTTGCCTCTTCGATGCTTTGGATGGAGGGCCCATCCGTTCCGTCTTCGCCGGCGCGGGCATGCGGCAGATCGTCGAAGGTGATGGCGACGGATTTCTCTCGTGCATCGCCTTTGGTCTCGGCATGGGCCTCGACAAGGAAGAAACCGAGGGCGAGCCAGGGCGTGAAAGCAAGCAGCAGGAAGCGCCCGATCGTGCGAACCCTTCGCACACAGGCCCGGACCACGCTTTGCTGCGTGCCGCCGTCGCCGTGAAGCCCGGTTCCCTTCACTATCGTCCCTCTTCCGCTGGTCGCAATGCGAGCGACACTCGGTCTCAAGGGTTGCATGAGCATTGCGTGGTCGAAATTTTCTCGCTGCTGCAATCGTCAGCGGCGCGGCTGCCGATAGTGATCGTCACCGATGGTCGAAATCCAAATAATTCTAATGGCTGCCGCAAATTATCGTCGTTTGCCGTCCTCGTCGCGGCTGCTTAGGCAAGGCGCATCCAAAGTTCGCGGAAACCAAATTCGAGATGCGGAGGCATGTATGAGAACGTTGAAGAGGCTCGGTCTGGCGACGGTGGTCGCCACCTTCTGCATGGCCAGTGCGGCCACGGCCGACAACGCCGACTGGTCCCGACCGACAAAGCCGTTTCGCGTCGTCGGCAACATTTACTACGTCGGCACCAAGGGGTTGTCGGCCTATCTTATCACCTCGGGCAGAAAGGCTATCCTGCTCGACGGCACGCTGAAAAGCACGGCCGCGCTTGTCGAAGACAATATCGCAGCGCTCGGTT
This sequence comes from Ensifer sp. GW823-FHT05D09, assembly GCF_058795755.1. Classification (NCBI taxonomy): domain Bacteria; kingdom Pseudomonadati; phylum Pseudomonadota; class Alphaproteobacteria; order Hyphomicrobiales; family Rhizobiaceae; genus Ensifer; species Ensifer sp. GW823-FHT05D09. The sequence goes on from NZ_JBXAIA010000008.1 coordinate 230,333, forward strand.
TCAAGCTCTCGGATGTCAAGATCATCGTTACCAGCCACGCCCATTACGATCACGTCGCCGGGGTAGCCCAGATCAAGCGAGATAGCGGCGCCAAGCTCCATGCGATCGCGGCCGATCGCTGGGCTCTGGAAAACGGTCTGCATGACGGCGAGACCAGCTACAAGCGCGGGACGTTTCCGCCTGTCAAAGTCGATCATGTTCTTGCCGACGGCGACGCCGTGACGCTCGGAGATGTCAGTATGAAGGCGACGCTGACATCAGGGCACACACCGGGCTGCACCACCTGGTCGACATCGGCGATCGAGGACGGACGCGCGCTCAAGGTGGTCTTTCCCTGCAGCGTCACCGTTGCCGGCAACAAGCTCTTCGGCAACAGGCGCTACCCCGGCATCGTCGGTGATTTCGAGGTGAGCTTCGACCGGCTTGCGGCCATGAAGGCGGATGTGGTGCTGCCGGCGCATCCGGAATTCGCCGATGTTCTCGGAAGGGCGGCGCGACGAGACGCAGGCGACAAGGATGCCTTCGTCGATCCGGGGCTGCTCGGCCGGATCGTCGAGCAATCCCGCGCCGCCTTCAAGAAGGAACTCGCAAGGCAGAAGGCCAGACAATGACAGGGAGACAGGGCCGCATGTGCGCTGCCCTTTGTGTCTGCCCAATCAGTCGGAAACGAGGCCGTCAAAGACTTCGAGCATGGCCTCGCTGATGGCCTTGCCGAGCGCTGCTGCAGCCGCACTCAAGGCTGCGTCGTCCATATCGCGTGCGGCCATCGCGAAAGACGCGCCTTCGGTTACGACGATTTCCTGGGCGCGCTGGATTGCCCAGAGGGCAAACTCGCTGCGGTCGGCGATTTCAACGGTTTCCATTGTGGTCTCCAGATTGTTCATGGAAGGTCTTATAGCCTGATCGACCACCGTGGGGACTGCCCGTGTGGTCCTTTGGTGTGGACTGCGTGAAATAGTCGTGTGGTCAGCGGGTTTCGTGCTTAGGCCCTCTGGGTTGTGCCCATCGGAAAAGCCGCCGCCGGGGACTTTTGTTGCGGTCTAAAGGTGAGTAATAGAGGAAAGAATAAAGCAACCGAAAACTCCACCTTCCCGAAGACGGGCAACGCGATAATGACGTTTCAGCCGCGGATGCAGAACAAGATTGCCGGTTTCAAGGTCCTGGGCGAGTTGCATCGTCGGGAATGGAACGGGATCATCGCCGACGTGTGGGACGTCGAATGCGACCCGCATGCCGGTGGCTACTACGTCTCCAGCGATCCACGGATGTTCATCGTGCTGGATGCGCAGGGTGGGAGCAACCGCAACGTCAAACTCTCATCCCAGGCGAACGGCATCGTCCAGGATTACCGCGAACAGGCGATCTCCTACATCCCGTCGGGCATGGAGATCTGGGCCGATGTGGTCGATGTCAGATATATCCGCCACCTCGATCTGCACTTCAACATCGACATCCTCAGCCGGCGGCTGATGGAGGACCTCGATGCCGGTCAGTGCGCCGTGCCGCGGCTGATGTTTGAGGACGAGCGATTTCTTCAGCTCGCCCGGCTGATCGCGTCGGAATGCCTGAACCCGCAGCCGCTTCACGATCTCTATGGCGACGGGCTGACGGTCGCGCTTTTCATCGACCTGATGAAGCTCAACCGCAACAGCGTCCGCAAGCGCAGCCAGCTGGCGTCCTGGCAGCTGCGCCGGGTGGTGGATTACATCGAGGAAAACAGCGTTCGCAACATCAGGCTGGAGGAACTGGCAAGCCTTGCCGGCCTTTCGCAATCGCATTTCAGCCACGCCTTCAAGGCTTCGACCGGGGTGGCGCCACACCAGTGGCAGATGAATGCCCGGATCGAGCGGGCAAAGCATCTCCTCGTCAAAAACGAGGTGTCGCTCACCGAGATCGCTGCCGAAACGGGCTTTTCGGACCAGGCTCACTTCACCCGGGTCTTCCGCAAGGCGGTCGGCGCCACGCCGGCTCTTTGGAAAAGAAGCCGTCTTTCTTGAGCAAATGCCATTTTCGTTGAACAGTTGCCCGTGCACATTTGCCCAAAAGTGTTCAACTTTCAGCGATCGAAACAAGCCGCGCCCCAATACTTGATATAAACGGTCATCTTATCAGCAGTCAGAAAGCCAGGCCCTACGCTGTGGGGATAGCAGGCCGGGCAAGCAGGGGCGACGATACGATGCAGCGTGATGGCAAGAGTGTGCGTTTGAGAGATTTTCTGGCGAGCGGCGTTGCCGGCATCGCGTTGCTTGTGTCGACCGCGGCTGCGGCCCAGGACGGTAGCGCCACGAAACTCGAGAAGATCGAGGTGCAGGCGCAGGGCGGGCGCGACGACGCCACGGGCCCTGTCGAGGGTTACGTCGCAAAAGCATCGACGACCGGCTCGAAATCGGCCACGCCGATCAGCGAAATTCCGCAATCCGTCTCCGTTATTGGTCGCGAGGAACTTAACGATCGCGGCGTCGTCAACAAAATCGACGAGGCCCTGCGCTACACGCCCGGCGTGACCACCGAGCCCTTCGGTGTCGATGCCGATACGGATTGGTATTACATCCGCGGCTTCGACGCGTCGCAGACCGGCGTATTCCTCGATGGTCTGTCGCTGTTCAGTTTCGGCTTCGGTGGCTTCCAGATCGACCCGTTCATGCTGGAGCGCGTTGAGGTGCTCAAAGGCCCGGCATCGGTTCTCTACGGCGGCGCCAATCCGGGGGGTATCATCAGCCTGATCAGCAAGCGGCCGCTCGACGAGCCGCTGTATTACACCGAGATCGGCATCAACAGCGACGGCAACGCCTTCACCGGCTTCGACGTCAACGACAAGCTGACGGACGACGGCACCATCCGCTATCGCGTCACCGGCAAGGTGTCGGGCGGCGACACCTACACCGACTTCTCGAACGATCTGCGCGGCCTCCTCATTCCGCAGATAACCTATGCACCCGACGATGCAACCAGCCTGACGGTCTATGGCGTCCTGCAGGGGCTCGATCAGGTGCATGTCGGCAACGGCTTCCTGCCTTATGTCGGCACTGTCGTCGATGCGCCGTTCGGCAAGATCGATCGCGATGCATTTTTTGGCGAGCCTGATCTGGACGAGGGCAGCTATGTCCAGCAGATGGCCGGTTATGAGTTCAAGCATGAGTTCGAGGGTGGATGGCAATTCAGCCAGAACCTGCGCTACGGCCATCTCTACAAGCATGAGAACGGCCCTTATCCCTACGGCTACTACGATCCGAGCCTGCCTTTCCCGTCGTCGACGGTGCCGGCCACCCCGGACAATCTGCTCTATCGCCTCGGGTTCGAAGCGACATCGAAGGTCGATACCCTCGCCGTCGACAACCGTGTCGAAGGAGAGTTCGAGACAGGAGCGCTGGAGCACACGCTGCTCGTTGGTCTCGATTACAAATATTACCGGCTGGATCATGTTCAGGCTTCGTCGGCTGCTACACCCATCAGCGCAACCAACCCGATTTACGGTGCGCCGCAGCCCGCCAACGCCATCTATATCAATCAGGTGGTGACGCAGCAGCAGTTGGGCGTTTACGCGCAGGATCAGATCAGGTTCGGCAACGGCTGGCTCGTGACGCTCAATGGCCGCTACGACTACGTGGATACGAACACCAGGAACGGCCCGACCTTCTGGGCGCCGACGCAAGACAATAGCTTCAGCTACAACGAAGGCGCTTTCAGCGGCCGCGCTGGCCTTGCCTACGAGTTCGACAACGGCGTGACGCCTTATGTCAGCGTTGCAACTTTCTTCAACCCGATCGTGGCGGTGACCGCCACAGGAAATACCAAGCCCCAGGAAGGTGAGCAGTTCGAGGTCGGAGTGAAGTACGAGCCAACGTTCTTCGACGGTGTACTGACCGCATCGCTCTACCAGCTGACCAAACGCAATGCCCTCGTGACCAACCCGTTGACGAGCATTTCCACCCAGACGGGCGAGGTGCGGTCCCGCGGCATCGAGCTTGAGGGCAAGGCCAACATCAACGAGGACTGGAAGCTGATCGCCGGCCTTGATTTCATCGATCTTGAGGTGACCGAAGACGCCAACACGGCGTTGGTGGGTAAGACGCCGTACCTTGTTCCCAATGCTCAGGCATCGCTCTGGCTTGACTATGCCGTGCCATCAGGAGCGTTCGAAGGGGTCAGCCTTGGCGCAGGCGTCAGGTACCAGGGCGAATCCTGGGCTGATGCGGTAAACACACGCAAGGTCTCTTCGGCCGCCCTGGTCGATGCGGCGATCCGCTATGAAAAGAACGATTGGGCGGCGTCGCTGAATGTCTCCAACCTCTTCGACAGGGAATATGTGAAGGGGTGCCAGGGACTTTCGGTCTGCGGCTATGGCGAAAGCCGGACGTTTACCTTGAAGCTCAGCAAGGAATGGTAGTCTCACGCCCTGCATAGCTGATCCGAGCGACCCCGGGGCAGGGCCCTGTCCGGGGCGCGCTCGACTTTGCGAGACGCACTTCCGGCACGAGCAGTGTGTGCGGTGTGATTTCCGGACGATCGAAAGATAACGAGAACCTCAGGACGCGACGGCTGATAGCCATTGTCAACGTCGCAGGACCGGGGAGAGGAGGGGCTTGAGCGCGATTACATGGGCGCCCGCCCGTACACGTAGAAAAACTGTCGCCAAAAGCGGCCGAAGCGCTTAATCCGCTCTCCATCGGCATCGGCTATAGTTCATCCCATGAGAATCAATGCGATCACAAACTGGGCCTACGGCGTCACGGTCCTTTTGACCGGATTGTCCGGTGTGGCCTTCATCCTGTCAACGAACAGCGCGATCGAGGAGCGGCAGGCGGCCGAGCAGCACCTTGTGCTCGACACGCTTGGCGAGGAACTCGCGCTCGGTGCCGAAGAGCGAAGCGATGCCGCACGCCTCTATGTGATGCGGGGAGACCTGCGCCATCTCGAAGACTTCCATGGCAAGGAAGAGGAGGAGCGCACCCACGAGGCGGCAATCAGGAGCGTGCGCGAATTCGGCGCTGCGCCTGAGGAACTGGCCGCTCTTCAGGAGGTCGAGCGCGAGGCGGAGGCTCTCGACAAGATCGAGGTTGCCGCGATCGACGCCTATCAGAAGGGCGATCAGGCGGCGGCGCAACGGATGCTCTTCGGCCCGGAGCACGACCGGCTTCAGACCGCGTTGCTTGAAACGGTCGTCCGCTTCCGCGAACTGACGAAGGCCAGGACCGGTGCGGCTCTGGAACAGGCGAAGGAGCGCAGCGACTGGTTCGGCATCGCGGCGAAGACTATGCTCGCCATGACGGCGGCACTGTTCCTGGGCGTGCTTTATTTCGTGCTCAAACGGCGTGTGGCCATGCCGCTCGTGCGCATGACCGGCATCGTCACGCGGCTTGCCAAGCAGGATTACGAAGTGGAAGTGCCGCTCGACCGCCGTCGCGACGAGATCGGCGAGATGAACGAGGCGATCCATATCTTTCGCACCAACGGGCTGGAGCGCGATCGACTGGATGCCGAGCGGCGGCTCGATCAGCAGACCAAGGACCTGATCCTGCAGATGATGCACCGGCTGCAGGCCTGCCAGATCCAGGAGGAGCTGGCAGAGGTGGTCGCACGGTTTGCGCCGCAGATCTTTCCCAACCTTGCCGGCCATCTCTATGTGCTGAATGACAACCGGACGTCGCTGACGCTTGTCGGCACCTGGCTCGACCCGCAGCATTCGGCAGACGCTTTCCCGTCGAGTGCCTGCTGGGGATTGCGGCGCGGCCGGCCGCATGTCAGCAATGGCGGCCAGAGCGATATCGCCTGCCAGCATCTGGACGAGAGCGATGTCGCGGGGCTATGCGTGCCGCTGACGGCGCAGGGCGATACGATCGGCCTGCTCTATTTCGAGGAGCGCTCACCCGAGCAGCCAGCCGTCGAGACGTCGCGGCTCTATCTCGAACTGATCGCGGAAAACATCGGCCTTGCCGTCGCCAATCTGCAGCTGCGCGAGAAGCTGACCAATCTGGCTGTCCGCGACGCCCTGACGGGGCTCCTCAACCGGCGCTGCCTTGATGAAGCGCTGAACAAGCAATCGCGGGAGCGGGCCGGAAAGCCACTCGTCTGCCTGATGATCGACATCGATCATTTCAAGCGCTTCAACGACGAGTTCGGCCACGATGCCGGCGACGTGGTGATGCAATATGTGGCCCAGATCATGCTCGACGCGGCCGGCGAACTCGCAACGACCTATCGTTTCGGCGGCGAAGAGTTCACCATGCTTCTGCCAGACATGAGCGAGGCGGCGGGCTTCGAGTTTGCCGAGCGCCTGCGTGACAAGATCGGCACGACGCCGCTTTCCCATCGTGGCCGCATCCTCGGCTCCGTGTCGGTGTCGATCGGCATCGCCTCGTCGCCGCGCGAGGGTACGGTGGCAACGCTTCTGACGCGAGCCGATGCCGCCCTGCTCGACGCCAAGGCGCGGGGACGGAGCATGACGGTCTGCTCTTCGGGCTTGGTCGTGACCTAGCAATCTTCTGGAACAGAGCACCTCCGGTTTGGGCGGAGGCGCTCTATCTCTTTGTTTTCAAGCCTTTCCTGACTGAAAGCCGCTAGAGCGCGCAGCCGGCCTGCTCAAGCCAACGTCGGCCCGCGCCGTTCAGATCCAGACTGTTCGGCCCTCGCCCTCGCAGCCAAGCGCTCGCAGGATGCTGAGCGGAATGCCGACCATGGTTTCCTGGCCTGACGAAAGCAGGAAGGACGCCGTTTGCGGTTCGCGATAGGCAAGGATCTCCTCGCGGGAGGCCTTGGTATAGATGCCGCGCAGGGCGCGCACGCAGCCGCTATGGGTGACCACGACGTGCGTGTTGTCGTGATCGAGGGTCGTAAGCCAGGCGAGCAGGCGAGTGTCGAGCATGATCCGGCTTTCGCCGCCAGGCATGGCGTAATCCCAAGGCTCGGCGTTCTGCGCCTCGTATTCATGCGGCAGATCCCGCTCGATCTCGTCGTGGGCGCGGCCCTCCCAGGTACCATAGGCCCTTTCCACCAGCGCCTCGTCATGGGTGAACTCTTCGAAGGGAACCGACCAGGTGTCGGCCAGGATCGAGGCCGTCTGGCGCGCGCGCCCGAGTGGACTGACCCAAAATTTGAGGTTGGTCTCGCCGGCTATCCTTTCGGAAAGCCTGAGCCCGACGGCGAGTGCCTGTCGCACGCCGTTGGCCGTCAGCGGCGTGTCTTTTCGGCCTTGCAGCCGGCCGGCGACATTCCATTGGGTTTCGCCGTGGCGGATGAGGATGATGTTGGGCAGGGGGGAGGTCATGGCATGCTCGAAATATTGCGGCCTCGGGCCGGAATTGAAGAGAGGAGGGCACCCGCCGGAGAATGGCCGGCGGGTGCCCAATGGTTCACTCGGCAAGCCAGAGCGCCGAGGACGGCTTGAGGCCGAGCGTCGTCGTCGCTCCGGTCTCAAGCAGCGCTTCGCCGGAGTGGAACGGTGCATCGATCAGTACCGTGGTGGTGCCGACCTGCACGCCGTAGCGCACGGTCGCGCCCAGGAATTCGCGATGCGCGATCGTGCCGGTCAAGGCTACCGCGCCCGGCTCCAGTGTGCCGAGGGTGGCATATTGCGGCCGGAAGACGAGCTTGGCGCCTGCCGGCACGGACGCGCCGGCCGGGATCGGGATCGAGCCGGCACCGGCTACCTCAAACGTCCGCTGCGTGCCGGAACCCGAGACAGTGCCGTCAAGAATGTTCGCCGTGCCGAGGAAGTTGGCGACGAACAGGTTGGCGGGCTTCTCGTAGAGCCCCATCGGCGTGCCGACCTGCTGGATGCGCCCTTCGTTGAAGACGGCGATGCGGTCGCAGACGGTGTTGGCCTCTTCCTGGTCGTGGGTGACGAAGATCGTCGTCAGCTTCAGTCGCTGCTGCAGCTCGCGCAACTCGCGCCGGACTTCGACGCGCATCTTGGCGTCGAGGTTGGAAAGCGGCTCGTCGAGCAGAAGCACCTTCGGCTCGATGGCGATGGTGCGCGCCAAAGCCACGCGCTGCTGCTGTCCGCCGGAAAGCTGTGACGGGCGACGGTCAGCGAGATGTTTCAGCCCCACGAGTTCGAGTGCCGCCTGGACCCGGCGCTCGACTTCGGCGCGGGGCAGGCGCCGCTCTTCCAGGCCGAAGGCGACATTGGCGGCAACGGTCATATGCGGCCAGAGCGCATACGACTGGAAGACCATGCCGACGTCGCGCTTCCATGCGGGCATGTCGAGCACGTCCTGGCCGCCGATGACGACCTTGCCCTGCCGCGCTTCGTTGAAGCCGGCGATCAGACGGAGAAGCGTGGTCTTGCCGCAGCCGGACGGGCCGAGAAAGGCGAAGAATTCGCCCGGCTGGATCTCCAGGTTGATGTCCTTCAGCACGTGAAGGGCGCCGTAATAGAGATTGACGTCGCTGATGCTGATCGCCTTGGCGGGGCTGACCGCGAGAGCGGCGCTGTTGATGTTGACAGTCATAATGTTCCTCCCGAATTTCTATTTCGTCATGCCCAGCGCCTTCTGGCGGCGCTCGATGACGTAGTGCGAGAGCAGGGTGCAGAGTGCGACCATGACGACGGCGATGACGCCGAGGGCTGCACCCGGGCCACGACCCGCCGGCGATTGCATGAAGACGTAGAGCCCGTAGGCGAGCGGTGCGTCCGAGTTGCTCTGGATCAGCATCAGCGTTGCCGACAGCTCGACGGCAGCCGTCGAGAAGCTGGTGACGAAGCCGGCAAGCAGACCGCCCGTCATCAGCGGCAACACGATGCGACGGATCGTCCGCTGCTTGGTGGCGCCGAGGTTTTCTGCCGCCTCTTCCAGCGATTCCGAAACCTGCTGCAGTGCTGCGTAGCAGGCCCTGAGCGCGTAGGGCAGCCGGCGGATGGCAAGCGCCAGAACCACCATGACCCAGAGGGTGGCGAGCGGTGTGCCGTCCGGCAGCGTTACGCCGTAGAACGTGCGGAGGTAGCCGATACCGAGCACGACGCCGGGGATTGCAAGAGCGGACGTTGCCGCCCAATCGAGCCAGCGGCGGCCGACGACCTTGGTGCGCAGCACGAGATAGGCAATCGCACCGCCGATGACCACGTCGATCAGGCCGGCGAGGCTGGCGTAGATCAGCGTGTTCTTGATGTAGAGCGAGCTTTCGCCGAACACCCGCCCGTAGTGCGCCATGGTGAAACCATCAGGCATCGGGCTGAAGGACCAGACGGTTGCAAGCGACAGCAGCAACAGGCCGATATGCGGCGACAGCACGAGCAGCAGGATCAGGCCGACGACGCCATAGGCAATGACGCTTTCACCGCGGCTGAGCTTGCGGCGGGATAGGCCGCCGCCGCCGCGCTGGGTCGTCGAATAGTCCTTGCCGCGCATGGCAATGGCGGAAAGCCACATGGCGAAGATCGAGACCGCGATCAGAATGACGGAGATGACGTAGCCCATCGGATCGGTGAGGCCCACCGAGGTGACGCGCAGATAGGCTTGGGGCGCCAGCATGTCCTTGACGTTGAGAAGCAGCGGTGTGGCCAGGTCATCGAAGACCTTGACGAAGACCAGTGAGGCGCCGGCGAGGTAGCCCGGCATTGCCAGCGGGAAGACGATGCGGCGGAACAGCCGGACGCCCGACGAACCGAGGTTCTGTGCGGCTTCCTCCATCGAGCGGTCGATGTTGCGCAGGCTTGTCGACAGATTGATGAGGATGAAGGGGAAGTAGTGCAGCGACTGCACGAAGATGACGCCGTTCAGCCCTTCCATGAAGGGAATGCGGATGCCGAACCAGTCGTTAAGGATCAGGTTGACGGTGCCGTTGCGGCCGAAGAGCAGCTGCATCGCGACGGCGCCGACGAAAGGCGGCATGATCAGCGGCACGAAGCCGAGCGTCTGGATGATCAGCGAGCCGCGGAAGTCGAAGCGCGTCGTCAGCACCGCAAGCGGCAGTGCGATGGCGCTCGCCCAGACCACCGACATGCCGGAGACGTAAACGGAGTTGAAGAACGACCGCCGGAACAGGTCGGTGTTGAAGAAATCGACGAAGTTGACGATCGTCAGCGCGCCGGTGCCCTTTTCGGTGAAGGCGGTGTAGATGACCGTCCCGGCCGGGATGATCAGGAAAATTGCAAGGAAAAGCGCGATTACCGAGATCGCGAAGATCTGTCCGGGCTTGGCCGAAACACGTCTTATGGGAATGGATTGAACGAGCGCCATGGGGCAGACTCCGGATTGTGGTCGACAAGCCTGACGCGCTTGCTGCGCCCCGCGCCTCTGGATCGCTGGGGTCGCGGCAACGCTTTCGACTGCTGCACCGTTGCTCCAGGATCGGTTCAGACCACTGAGAGCCGACTGGCAGGCGCGTCAGGCTTGGCGAAGGCAAAAGTTTTCGGGGATGGCCGCCCGCCCGTGGCAGGCGGCCTTTTGAGCCGATGTCAGTCGACGAGCGCCAGCGCTTCTTCGGCCTTGGCCTTGGCGGCGGCGTATTTCTCGCTCGCAAAGGCGGCCCATTTCTGCTCGAGCTCCGCCTGACGGGCGGTCTTTTCCTCACCGCCAGTGAAGGCGTCGCGGATCTGCTGGCTGGCAGCTTCTTCGGCCGTGATCGGCATGGCGGCGATCAGCGCGTGGGCTTCCGTCAACAATGCGCGGGCGGCTGCCTGCTCGTTGGCTGCAACGGCCTTTTCCGCTTCATGAATCGCCTTGGTGGCACCCTTGATGTTGTCGAGCTGGAACGAGATCAGCTGGTCGTAAAGCGTATCGACGACGTCGGTCCGCTTCTTCGAAACGTCGGCATCAAACGTGATCATCGACTGGAAGCGCGGATCCTTGAACGGGTTCGGGAAACCTTCCGGTGCCTTCTCGTAGAGCGCCGGGTTGATCGGCAGACGGCGGATCGCCGGCTCGAGCAGCACGGCCTGACCCTTTTCCGACAGCAGGTAGTTGACGAAGGCTTCCGCACCCGCCTGGTTCGGCGCGTTGGCGACGATGCCGATATTGGCCGGAACGACCGTGGTGACCGACGGGTAGGCAAAGGAAACCGGGAAACCGCTCGCCTGCGCCGAGAAGGCGAAGAAGTCGATGACAATGCCGATACCGGTCTGGCCGGAGTTGACGGCGTCAGGAACGCCGAAGGAGCGCTCGGTCACCTGCTGCAGATTGCCGCCGATGCCCTTCAGGGTCGCCCAACCCTTGTCCCAACCTTCACCCTGCAGGATCGTTTCGATCGTCAGGTGGGTCGTGCCCGAACGCGAAGGGGCGGCAATCGCGATGTGGTCGTGGTATTCCGGCTTGGTGAGATCGCTCCACTCGACCGGCTTCGGCAGGTCATTGGCTTCGAGATAACGGTCGTTGGACATGATGCCGTAACCCGAGGCGGCAAAGCCGAAGTAATAGCCGTCCTTGTCGTTGACGGGGTAGGAGCCGACCTTTTCGGGAAGGCCCGTGACCGAAGGGGTGAACTTGGCCAGCAGTTCGCGGCTCTTGAGGCTGTCGAATGCGTCCGGCGCCGACGCCCAGAACAGGTCGACCTGGTTGTTCACCTTGGTTTCATCGATGTATTTGACGCCCGAGCTGGTGCTCTTGTTCTGGACGTCGAGGGTAAAACCGGGATTTGCGGCCTCAAAACCCGCCTTGAACGGATCGGTTACGTCCTTGGAAAACGACGTGACGATCGTGACTTTTCCGCCGTCCTGGGCGTGAACCGTCACAACGAAGGCGGCCGACATCAGCATCGCCGCAGCAATGGTCTTCAACATATAGGTATCTCCTCCCAATAGGGACACCGCTTGTTTGGTGTCCGACCCTATGGGAGCAAGCGCCGTGCCAGTTTGAGAATGCCCGGAAATCAGGGGTTCGCATTGAGCTTTGGGTAAAAACGGTAACATCCCGGCAAGACCGTGGGGTCAAACCGGTAACATCACCCGGCGTCACCATCATTCTGGGCAGCGATGTCGAATTTGCGCATCTTGAGGTAGAGCGTCTTGCGGGAAATGCCGAGCGCATCTGCGGTCGCGCCGACGCGGCCGTCGTTTCTGGCGAGGCTGTCGAGCAGGATGGCGCGCTCCAGCCGGTCCATCTGCACCTCCAGCGTCTCGCCGCTTGACGTCGCCCGGTCGAGCTCGGACCGATCCTCAAGCCCGAGCACGAAGCGCTCCGCGACGTTGCGCAACTCGCGAACGTTTCCCGGCCATGACCTGCCATTAAGATCAGCCAGAAGCTCGGCGCTTACCCGTGGCGGCGTGCGGCCCTGCCTACGGGCGGCGAGCCCGAGGAAATGCTGGAACAGCAGGCCGACGTCACCCTTGCGTTGCGCCAGCGGTGGCAATTCTACGCGGGCGATGTCGAGGCGGTAGGCCAGATCCTCGCGGAAATCGCCCTTCTTCGCCGCGGCGTGCAGATCCGCCTTGGTCGCCGCCACGACGCGCATGTCGACCGGCAGCTCGACATTGGAGCCGAGCCGCTCGATGACGCGCTCCTGCAGCACGCGCAGCAACCGCACCTGGGCGGCGAGCGGCATCGATTCGATCTCGTCGAGGAAAAGCGTGCCGCCGTCGGCGTATTCGATCTTGCCGATGCGCTTTTCGCGCGCGCCGGTAAAGGCGCCGGCTTCGTGGCCGAAGAGTTCGGATTCCAGCATGGTTTCGGGGATGGCGCCGCAATTGACCGCAACGAAACGCCCCTTGCGCCCGCTGAAATCGTGGAGCGCGCGTGCCGTCACTTCCTTGCCGGTGCCGGTCTCTCCGATGATGAGCGCATCGGTCGCCGCTGCCGCAATCCGCTTCAGCTTTTCGCGCAATGCCACCATGGGCGCTGAATGCCCGATCAGGCGCGTTTCCCAACCATCGTCATCGACCGACAGCCGCAGCCGCCGGTTTTCGAGCAGCAGGCGGCGATGGTCGCGGGCGCGCCGCACGGTTTCGATGAGATGCTCGGGATCGGCGGGCTTCTCCAGAAAATCCCAGGCGCCGTCCCGCATGGCGCGAAGGGCCATCGGGATGTCGCCATGGCCCGACATCAGGATGATCGGGATGTCCTGGTCGATCTTGCGCACAGCTGCAACCAGATCGAAGCCATCATGATCCGGCATGCGCACGTCGGAAACGATGACGGCGCGGCTGTCGGCGCGAAGGCCTGTTAGCGCCGATGCCACCGAACCGTGCGGGGATACGCTGAAATCTTCCAGTTCGAGCACCTGGCAACAGGCGTCAAGCACGCTGGCATCGTCGTCGATCAGGATGATATCCGGGTCCAACGTCATTGCGGGCCTTTCAGGGATACGAGGAATTGGGTGCCATGCACACCGGTCTCAAGGATCGAGATCTCGCCGCCGAAGTCCTTGACGATGTTGTAGGAAATGGAAAGTCCGAGACCGAGGCCGGAGCCGACTGGCTTGGTGGTAAAGAACGGGTCGAAGACGGCGGCAACGTCATCAGCGGCAATACCGCTGCCGGTGTCGCCAACGATGAGCCTGGCATCGGCGCCTGCCTGTTCGATCGTCGCATGTACCCGGCGTACGGGCCTGTCTTTGATAGCGTCCAGGGCGTTGCCGATGAGATTGACCGCCACCTGTTCCAGCCGCACAGGTTCGGCCATGACCATGACCGCGGCGTCCTCCGGCAGGCGCAATTGCATTTCGACAGCCTCTTCCTCGAACCTGTGTTCAAGCAGACTGAATGCGTCACGGACGGCAGCCGTCAGATCGACCGGCCGCAACTGCGCGTCGGGTCGGCGGGCAAAGCGGCGGATATGGCTGATCTGGTCGGCCATGCGCCCGGTCAATCCCTTCATCTTGTCGAGATTGGTGACCGCCTGCTCGCCCTTGCCGCGTCCGATCAGCGTCGTGGCGCTATGGATATGTGCCCGAAGGGCTGCCAGTGGCTGATTGAGCTCGTGGCCGATGCCCGCCGCCATCTGTCCGAGGGCGGCGAGCTTTGCCGACTGGATCAATTCGTCGCGGGTCTGGCGGAAGAGCACCAGGGCATGGGCGAGATCGCCGAGTTCGTCCGCCTCTGCTGCCGGGATGGCGGTTGCCGGACGCCCGCTGCTGATCGCGCCGGCAGCGGCCGAAAGCAGCCGGATGCGCGCCAGCAGATTGCGGTAGACGTAGAAGAAGCCGATCGCTGTCGCCAGCAGCACCGCGAGAATGGCGATCGCCAAGAGCAGGCTGCGGCCGGTTTCGATCGCCGTGGCCGCGCGCTGCGCGGCGGCGGCGGCGCTCGCCTCGATCGCCACGACTTCTGTTTCGATCCTGCGTGCGAGATCGTCGACAAGGCGGCCGTTCTGAGCGGCAAGTTCGGAGAGCTTTGCCGCCTCGATCATTTCCGAACGCTTGCGATTGGGGATACCCGTCGACACGTCGGACTGGTCGAGAATGCGGCGCGCCAGCTGGCGGACGGTGATGCTATCCGGCCAGTTTTCGAGGCTGGCGATGCGGCTTGCAAGGTCGTCGGCGCTGTCGCCGAGAAAGGCGTTGGTTTCCTGAATTTCCTCTTGCGTGGTGGCGTTGACGAGCCTGCCGATCAGCCCGGTGGCGAGGTTTGCCTGCGACACCGCCGTCAACAGGGCCTCGCTCTTTTGCTGTTCCGCAAGCGCTGCAGCCCCGTGGCCGTTGCGGGTCTCGGCTTCGATGTTGAAGCGAATATCGTCGACGAGCGGATCAGCTTCCTCGAGCAGGTCCGCCTGGACCCAACGCAACTCGTCGATGTCGGAACGCATCGCTTCGCGAAGAGTGAAGCGCTTGCCGGCGGCAAGGTCGATCTTGTTGAGGTTCTCGCCGATCGCTTCTGCCAGCGGTAAGAGGTCGGTCGCATCCGACTTCGGCCCGCTTTCCCCGAGCAGCGATCGAAGCGTCAGCAGGCGCGCGGCGTAGCTGCTGCGAATCTCGTTGTACTCCGCACGTGTTTCGGCTCCAGCGAGAACCGTGGTGACCGAACCGATATCCGCGCCCGCCTTCGACAGCCGCGAGGCGAAAGCGAGCTGCGGCATCTGGTCTTCGGCAATTCGAGACAGTTCGCCCGACAGCCGTTCATAAGACAGCCAGCCAACCAGGCAAGCGCCAACGGCGAGGCCGACGATGGCGACGAAGGCCAGGATAAGGCGTGCACCGATACCGAAGCGCCAGCGGCGGATGTCGCCCGCAGGCGCTATCGATTGGCTCATCATTGCCGCCATGGCGTCAGGTCCGCCGCCGGCCGCCCGACAGAGGAAAGAAGCATTTCGGCCGTCGCCAGGTTCCGCTCGATCGTGGCCCGCAGCCTCTGCGTCATCGCCGTATGCGCCGGTGAACGGGCGATACTGCGCGGCCACTCGGCCTTCAGCGCTTCGTCCGCGTTTTCGACGTCACTTGCTGAAAGCGGCGGCGTGGCGAGCAGGCGCCGGGCTCTTGCGAGCATACTGCGCTGTTGCGCGTCCTCGATCTCGATCGCTTCCAGGTCCGTCACCCTCTTCCAAAGCCGGGCAAGCGTTGCGCGGCGGCGCACGATATAGTCGTCGAAGATCAGATTGACGAGACCATAACGGCGCGCCGACAGCGCCGCATCGAAACCACTGTACTTCAACAGGCCGTCACCGCTTTCCTGCGGCAGCAGGTCCTTGTTGAGCGCGGGGTTGAGCGGGATGCGGGAGACGGTCGGCAGCAACAGCACCTTCTGGCCGTCTTCCGACAGGACGAAATCGATGAAGCGCTCGGCGGCCGGAACATTGCGCGCCCGCGACAAGATCGCGATGCTGGCCGGCACGAAAACGGTATCGGGCGGCAGGATGAAGACGTTGCCAGCGTCGGCGAATTCAGGTGCATTGGCGAGGAAGTCGATGGTGATGCCGATGCTGAAGCGCCTTTGGGCGACACCGGATGCAACCCCGAAACTGCGAGCTGTGACGGTCGACAGATTGCCGCCGAGTTGGGACAGCATCGCCCAGCCCTTTTCCCAGCCGTAGGTCTGCAGCAGCGCTTCGACGATCAGATGGGTGGTGCCGGATCGCGACGGCGTGGTGATGCCGATCTGTCCGGAATAAACGGGGTTCAAAAGGTCCTGCCAGTCCCGCGGCACCGGCAGCTTGTTCTGGGCGAGGTAGGATTGGTTGTAGACGAAGCCATATCCGGACAGGGCAAAGCCTAGATAATAGCCCTCGGGATCGTTGACGGGGTAGCCGAAGACCTTCTCCGCGGCGCCTGTCTGGCGCGGTGCGATGGGCCGCAGTTCGCCGCTGCGCTTCAACAGTTCGAAAGCATCGGTCGCCGAGGCCCAGAAGATGTCGGCCGGCACATCGGTCTTCTCCATGACGAAGCGCGTGGCACTTGCCGTGTTGCGCTGGATGATCGACAGGCGGATATCAGGGTTTGCAGTCTCGAATGCACGCCGAAACGGCTCGAAGAAGGATGGCGGGTAGGAGGTGACGATCACCAGATCCTGTTTTTCGGCGGCACGCGCGGCGGTCACGAGCATGGCGAGGCCGGCAAAAGCCAGCAGCCGCAACGCCGCAAGAATGACGAACCGAAACTTCAGCACTTTACGTCACCACGACCGGCGCCAGCTCTTTCTGGAAAAAGCCCGCGCGGTCCCTCCCTCTTTGTCGGCGTCCCGGCGGGTTGATCTCGCCATCGGTCGACGGGTCACTTTTCTACGAAGACCGTCCCGTCGTAAACCCCGACAGGCCTCCATACACTGTTGCAATCGGGCCGCACCGGTTGCACTTTGGCAGCATGGCTAGATTTCCTCGCTTGGCGGTTGCGGGCGATTCGCCTATAACCCGACTTCCGGCAACAGATCAGGGAGGTTTCAGATGCCAGCTTATTCTTTCTCCCTACGGGGCGGCGTACAGTTCTGAAAGTGACGCTGGAGAGCATCGCTCTTTAGCTCTTTCAAGTCAGAACATGTCTCGCTGACTTTGGTCTTCCCTCAATGCGGAAGCGACCAATCGTTGATGCCGATCGGAAACCGTTTCCCTTTTCGGCATGTTTCATTGACTAGAATTTTGAGGCCAACGCTCGATGCGTTGGGCAATCACTATGGCTTTTACTCGTTTCGCCTTGCGCGGCGGTGCGTTCCGCAGCGTTCTCGGTTTCACCTGGGTTCATTGGAAGCGCCAGCCGCTTCGCCTTTCCTTCATCCTCGGCGCCGTTATGCTGTCGACGATCGCCGATGTACTCACGCCGCTTTACTCCGGTCGGCTGGTTGACGCGGTCGTGACAGGTGCCGCCTCCGACCAGGTCGCGTGGGATGCAGCCCTGGCTGCATTCTGGACGATGACGGCGCTGTCGCTCGGTGCCATCATTTTCCGGCACTTCACCTTCATGGGCGTCGTCGACCTGACGCTGAAGATGATGTCCGACATCGCCTCGGCCGCCTTCTTCCGCATTCAGCGCTTCTCATCCGACTGGCATGCCAACAGCTTTGCCGGCTCGACGGTTCGCAAGGTGACGCGCGGCATGTGGGCGCTCGACCTGCTCAACGACACGCTGCTGATCGCGCTGTTTCCCTCGGTTATCATGCTGGTCGGCTCGACGGCGCTGATGGCGTGGTACTGGCCGATGATGGGTGTCATCATTGGTGTCGGCTCACTCATCTTCATCGCGGCGACCGTCCTGTTGTCGCTGGGCTATGTCGCGCCGATGGCGCGGCTCGCCAACAGCTGGGATACCAAGCTCGGCGGCTCGCTTGCCGATGCCGTCAGCTGCAACAACGTCGTCAAGGGCTTTGGCGCGGAAGCGCGCGAAGATGCGCGCCTCGTCAAGGTGATCACAAAATGGCGTGACCGCACGAGCCGCACCTGGGTTCGTGGCACGGTGAACGGCACGACACAGGGTGCATTGTTGCTCGTCCTGCGCGCCGCCGTTATCGGCTTTGCGCTGTTTCTCTGGTCGAAAGGGCAGGCGACGGCTGGCGACATCACCTTTGTACTGACCTCCTTCTTCATCCTGCAGGGGTACCTGCGTGAAGTGGGCATGCACATCCGAAACCTGCAGCGGTCGGTCAACGACATGGAAGAGCTGGTGGACATTCACGCCCAGCCCCTCGGTATCGAAGACAAGCATGGCGCCAAGCCGATCCGTATCACCGATGGCCGCATCGAATTCAACGATGTGACCTTCCACTACGGTGCCCACCGCAAGCCGCTCTACGACCGGTTCTCGGTAACGATCCCGGCGGGCGAGCGTGTCGGCCTTGTCGGGCACTCTGGCTCGGGCAAGACGACGTTCGTCAAGCTGATCCAGCGCCTGCATGACCTGAAGTCCGGTGAAATCCGGATCGACGGCCAGGATATCGCGGGCGTCGCCCAGGCGTCGCTGCGCCAGCAGATCGCGATCGTCCAGCAGGAGCCGATCCTGTTCCACCGCTCGCTTGCGGAAAACATCGCCTATGCCCGGCCAACGGCGACGCAAGCCGAGATCGAAAAGGCGGCAAAGCTTGCGAGCGCCCATGACTTCATCACCGGCCTGCCGAAAGGCTATGGCACGCTGGTGGGTGAACGTGGGGTGAAGCTCTCGGGCGGCGAGCGCCAGCGCATTGCGATTGCCCGGGCGTTCCTGGCGGATGCACCGATCCTGATCCTGGACGAGGCGACGTCGAGCCTCGATTCGGAATCGGAAGTGCTTATTCAGCAGGCGATGGAACGGCTGATGCTCGGTCGCACAACCCTTGTGATCGCCCATCGGCTGTCGACGGTGCGCGCGCTCGACCGGTTGCTGGTGTTCAGCCATGGCCGTATCGCCGAAGAAGGCACGCACGAGGCGCTCATCCGCCTCGACGGCGGCATCTACCGCGGCCTGTTCGAGCGGCAGGCTCTGGAACTGACCAAGGGCCTGGTGCTAAACGACAGCTGAGGCTGATGCATAACCGCTGAAACGCAAGACGCCGGCACCCGAGTGTGCCGCCGTCTTGCGTTTGTCTTCTGGTCTCGGCGGTAAGGGCGATGCCGCCTTGCAGGTTTCGTGACTATGCCTATCGCCGCAGCCAGGCGTCGATGCCGCGCGCGGCGGCGCGGCCCATGGCGAAACAGGCGGTTAGCAGGTAGCCGCCGGTCGGCGCTTCCCAGTCGATCATCTCGCCGGCGACGAAAACACCCGGAAGCGCCTTCAGCATGTAAGTTTCGTCCACGGCGCTCCACCGTACGCCGCCGGCCGAGGAAATCGCCTCGGCGATCGGGCGGGTCCTAAGGACAGTGATCGGCAACGCCTTTATCAGATCGGCGAGAGCTTTCGGGTCGGCGCGCGACGCGTCGGGCGCGATCTCGCGCAGCAACGCCGATTTGACGCCTTCCAGTCCTGCGCCCTTGCGCAGCCGGTTGGAAAAGCTCGCCTTGCCGTCCTGGCGCGCCAGGTCTTTCGCCAGCCGCTCGCTGGTACGGCCGGGTGCGAGATCGATGGTCAGCACTGCACTTCCATCAGCTTCCAGCCGATCGCGCAACTCGGCCGCATGCGCATAGACGAGGCTGCCCTCGATACCGTGCCGGGAGATGATGAATTCGCCGGGAATGGTGCCCGCATTCGACGTCGCGGTCACGGATTTCAGCGCTTCGCCGGCAAAACGCTCTCGGAATGGATCGCTCCAGGCGACGTCGAAACCGCAATTGGCGGGACGGAAATCGGCAATTTCGACGCCGACTTCCTTTAGAGCCTCAAGCCAACTCGCATTGGACCCGAGCCGCGGATAGCTGGCGCCGCCAAGTGAGAGCAGCGTGGCATCGCTATGGACGAGTTTGCGTCCATCCGGGGTCTCGAAGACCAGGGCCTGGCCGTCAAAGCCTATCCATCGGTGCCGCGTCAGGATCCGCACCCCTTGCGCTTCCAGACGTTTGATCCAGGCGCGCAGCAGCGGCGACGCTTTCATGGCCTTTGGAAAGACACGGCCGGAGGAGCCGACGAAGGTTTCCGTGCCGAGATCGTCCGCCCAGGCGCGCACGTCCGCCGGTGTGAAGGCGTCGAGTGCGCTTCGCATGGGCTTCGACGCTTCGCCGAAACGACCGGCAAAACGTTGAAAGTCTTCGGAATGGGTGATGTTGAGCCCGGATTTGCCGGCGAGCAGAAACTTGCGCGCGACGGTCGGCATGCTGTCATAGACCGTCACTGAATGGTCCCGCAGAGACAGGATCTCTGCAGCCATCAGCCCACTCGGCCCTCCGCCGATGATCGCGATTTCGCTTCGTTTCATGCGCTCGTCCGGCATCCGATTCTGTTGACGCCACTCTTGGCGCGTCAGTGCGCCGCGCGCAAGGCGGTGTGAACGCGCAGCTTCAATGGTGGGCGATGGCGTTGAGACGTTTTTCGAGCCAGATGCTGTAGCGCGAACCGGCGAAGCAGATGGCGAAGTAGACGGCCGCGGCAAAGACATAGGCTTCGGTATAGAAGCCGAGCCATGTCGGATCGGTAGCCGAGGTCCTTGCCGCGTTCAGCAGGTCATAGATGCCGATCACAGCCAGGAGCGACGTGTTGAGCACGATGCCGATCGAGAGATTGACGATCGCCGGGATGACGGCGCGAAGTGCCTGGGGAAGAACGACAAGGCGGATCGTCTGGATATAGCCAAGGCCAAGCGAAAGCGCTGCTTCGCGCTGCCCCCACGGCACCACCTGCAGCCCGGCACGGATGACTTCGGCAAGATAGGCCGAGAAGAACAGCGTCACGCCGATCTGCGCGCGCAAGAGCTTGTCGATTGCAGCGCCGCTCGGCAGCGCGAGCGGAACGATCAGCATTGCCACATAGAGCACCGCGATCATCGGCACGCCGCGCAACGTCTCGATGAAGGCGATCGCGAGCGTCCTGACGATGCCCATGCTTGACTGCCGGGCAAGCGCCAGCAGGAGCGCGATCGGAAACGCAAAGGCAAGACCGGCGATCGAGACCACCAGGGTGATCGGAAGACCACCCCAATTGTTGGTCGACACCTGAGGCGGCGTCAGCGTGCCGGCCATCAGCAGCCAGCTCAGGACGAGCGCTGCGATCCACAGCGGCACGAGCCGGAAACTCCAGAAACGGGGCGTGGCCGATAGCACCAGCAAGGCGATCACCACCACGACGACAAGGGCGGGGCGCCATTGCACGTCCGGTGGGTAGAACGCAAAGAGGATGAAGCGCAGCTTGGCGCCGATGAAGGCCCAGCAAGCGCCGGCGCCGTCGACGGCGCACTCCTTTGCCGTTCCCGTCCAAACCGCGTCGAATATGCCCCAGCGGAGGAACGGTTGGAGAAGCCAGACGAAGACGGCGAAGGCGGCGAGTGTGATGAGGCTGTTGCCCCAGCCGCCGAAGAGGCCGCTGCGCCAGCGGTGCCAGTCCGGGGCTGTCGGTGGCGGCAGTTCGATATGGCTCATCGCCGCAACTCCCCGCGAAGCACGACGCGCCGGTTATAGAGGTTCATCAGGGCGGACACCGAAAGGCTGAGCGTGAGATAGACCGCCGCGATGATGCAGATGGCTTCGAGAGCCTGGCCGGTGGTGTTGGCAGTGGTGTTGGCGACGCTGACGATATCAGGGTAACCGATGGCGACGGCGAGGCTCGAATTCTTGGTCAGGTCGAGAAAGCTTGAGATCATCAGTGGCGTGATGACCCGCAACGCTTGCGGCAGGACGACGAGGCGCAGGATCTGCGCGGGGCTCAGCCCAAGCGCGCGCGCGGCTTCCCATTGGCCCGATTTCACCGACTGGATGCCGCTGCGCACGATCTCGGAAATTGAAGCCGAGGCGTTGACGACAAGACCGATCAGAAGCGCGAAGAACTCCGGCGTCAGCGAAAGGCCGCCCTTGATGTTGAAGCCACCCTTGGCCGGCAGATCGACGGTGGCCGCAAGACCGAAGGAGGTGAGCGCAAAACTGCAAACGATAAGCGACCCGAGCACGGTCACGGCGGCCTTCGGCATGTAGAACGCAGCCCCGGTCAGCAGACGCCGGGCGAGCGACAGCGACGCATAGGCGGTCAGCAGGATCGCCGGCAGCCAGATCGCCCAGGAGAGGCCGTGCAGCGAGACGGACGGGACGTAGACGCCGCGATTGCTGAGATAGACGCTGTCAAGGAAGGCATAGGCGCCGCGCGGTGGCGGCAGCGCGTGGATGATTGCGCTCCAGAGGAAGAGCTGGAGTAGGAGCGGCGTGTTGCGCAGCAGCTCGACATAGGCGTGCACGAAGGTCGCCAGCAGCAGGTTGCCGGACAGGCGGGCGATGCCGAGGGCAACCCCGAGAACCGTGGCGAGCACACAGCCGACCATGGCGACCTTGACGGTGTTGGCAAGGCCGGCCGCAAGTGCGCGGGCGTAGGTGTCTCCCGCCGCATAGGGAAATACGGTCTCACCGATTTCGAAGTTCGCCTGATGGAAGAGAAAGCCGAAGCCGGGCGTCAGACCCATGCGTTGCATGCTGTCGGCGGTGTTGGAGCCGAAGAGGGCAAAGATCGCAAGCACGCCGGCAAACAGGAGAAGCTGTTGAAACGGCAATGGCCCGAGCCAGGTGCGCAGGCGTGAGGGAAAGCCGGGCCCTTGTGGGCCCGGTTGAAGAGTGGATGTCATCGCAGATACCGGCAATGGCTCAACGGAACGGCGGCGAATAGAGAAGGCCGCCAGCAGTCCAGGGCTGGTTGTAGCCGCGGTCGAAATTGAGCGGCGTGCCCTTGCCGACGTTGCGGTCGAAGATCTCGCCGTAGTTTCCGACGGCCTTGACGATGTTGTAGGCGAACTTCGGGTCGAGCCCGATGGCTTCGCCGAGCGACGGGTCGACGCCGAGGAAGCGCTTGATGCCCGGATCTTCGCTGGTGAGGAAGCTGTCGACATTCTTCTGGGTAATACCGAATTCTTCCGCCTGGATGGTGGCGTAGACGGTCCAGTTGACGATTTCGAGCCACTGGTCGTCGCCGGCGCGGATGGCCGGTGCCAGCGGTTCTTTCGACAGGCGCTCAGGCAGAAGCACGTAGTCGTCCGGCTTCGTCAGCTGCGTGCGCTTGGCGGCAAGGTCGGTGGCGTCCTGGGTCAGCGCGTCGACGCGACCGGAATCGAGCGCCTTCAGGAATTCGCCGGTCTCTTCGATCGTGACCGGCGTGAAGGTCTTGCCGGTCTTGCGGAAGAAGTCGGCGATGTTCAGCTCTCCGGTCGTGCCGCTCTGAACCCCGATCGTCGCACCGTCGAGTTCCTCACCCTTGCCGACGCCCAGATCCTTGCGCACCAAGAGACCCTGGCCATCGTAGAAGACCACCGGGCCGAAGTGGAAGCCGAGCTTGAAGGCTCTGGTCACGGTCTGGGTGACGCCGGAGAGCAGGATGTCGAATTCGCCCGACTGCAGGGCGGGAAGCCGCTGCTGCGGCGAGGAGTTGGTGAACTCGACCTTCTCGGCATCGTTGAAGACGGTGACGGCAAGGGCCCGACCGAAATCGACGAAGAAGCCCTGCCAGCGGCCGCTGCTATCAGGCGTGAAGAAGCCCGGCGTGGTGCCGACGCCGACCTTGATGAGGCCGCGCGCCTTGATCTTGTCGAGGGTTTCGCCGGCAAGCGCCGACGACGCGATCAACGCCGCCGTAAGGGCTGCCGTCGCTGCAAATGCCTTTGTGAAAAATCGGCTTCGTGTGGAATTGCGCTGCATGAAGAGGCTCCTGGCCATGATGTTCGTTCGTCGCGCCGCCCGTCAAATCCAGGGCCGCAACTCCGGGAAGTTTTAAATCTATAGAAAATATAGAATAGAGATGAATGTGCTGAATCTCCGCGATTGCGGGAAGAAATTTCCGATCTCAATTGAAAATGGCGGCGATGTCAGCTTCGAGGTGAAGCGGCCACCGCTTCGCGGCGTCCGCTACGGGCGGCGAGACGATGAGGGTTTAGCTCATTGCATTCTTTTCGACAGGGTCATTCCAGACCCCTTGGTCGCGGCGATGCAGGAAAAGACACCCGGAGCGAGCAACAGGAGGGAAGGCCCCTCGCCGTAGCAATACGTCGTACCGACGATTGCTAGTCCAACAATTCCGAGAAGTGGACGCTTGACGACATAGACCAGCCATATAGAGCGGATCATGGCGAGCGCCATGATCGGCACGCCGACAAGCAAAGCAAAGAAAATCTGCCCGGTTTCCACGAGGCCTCCCGTCTGCGCCACAGAACGACGTCCTATATTTAAAGTCCGGGCCAGCACGCAATAATTCCGTCAGATTTGGCGCGCACCTAGCTTCCGCCCCTGTGCTCTATTATCTCGTAGGCGATGCAGCTGTTTTCCGAAAAATGGTGGGAGAAGATACGATGGGGCACGCCGGTCTCGGTGGGCCTGCATCTGCTCGTGATCGTGCTCGTGCTGTTTCGTTTGCCGCAGGAAACGCCCAAGCCTGAGGGCGAGCAGAGCATCAACGTCGAAATCGTGCCGCCGCCGCAGCCAAAGCAGCAAGAAAAGCCCAGAGAGCAGGCGCAGCCGAAGAAGGTAGAGCCGAAGAAGGAACAGCCGAAGCCCCAGCCAGCACCTGCCCGTCAGCAGCCACAGGCTTTCGAGTCGGCCGCCGCCAAGATCAAGCAGGAGGCCAAGGTCGCTGAGCTTCCACCCACCGCCAAGGCTGAGAAGAAGGGCGCGGTAAACGAGCCGAAGAAAGCGGCCGCCGCTGATGCGACTGCGACGCTGAAGGCTGCGAAAGAGGAGGCCAAGGCGCAGAAGCAGCCGGAGGTGAAAGATCCGCAACAGCAGCAGCTTGCTGTTCTTTCAAGCTCCACCAACGGTGACAAGAGCGCTGCCGAAAGCAAGCCGGCGGCCAAGACGGAGGCCGAAAAGGCGGTGCCAAAGGCTGATCCGGTGCCGGTGCGCAAGCCGTCGGACGACAAGGAGAAGGGTGACGCAACCGAAGGCAAGGCCGAGGCCAAGGCGAAGCTGCCCGCCGACAGGTTTGTCGAGGCGAAGGAGCTTTTCTCGGCAAAATCGATCGCCGACCCACGCGTCAAGCAGGCAATGGGGCAGCTGCCGGTGAAGAAGCGCATCCTCCAGCTTTGCAGCATCGAGGCGCTGGAGCAGATCCGCAATCAGCGGCCAAGGGATTTTCCTGACATGCTCGTGCCGTTCGGGCCTTCGGGCGGGTTCATCGGCAAGGAACAGATCGACGCGAGCGGCGGCGCCTACCGCAGCAAGGGCACCTGGTACGACGTCAACTTCAAGTGCAAGGTCAACCTCGAGACGGTCGAGGTCGTTTCCTTCAGCTACGCGATCGGTGGCGTCGTGCCGGAGGCAAGCTGGAAGAGCCGCAAACTGCCGCCGAACTGAGGCGGCCCGCGTTCCATTGCGCGAGATGCTCAGTCGTCTTGCGGACTTCTCATAGAACTATTCCATTTTTGCGATGCCGTTTTCTCGCGGGGCGGAGTAGCTTCCAGCCAATCAAGGCGACGGTCGTGTGCAACCGATCGCCCTCTGGCAAAATGGGGAAACGGCCACATGGCGGCAAAAACGCGTCAAAGACTTCGCGATCTCGGATTTCGTCCTGGCGTCTACGAGACCGGTGGGCTGAACGCGATCACCGACGTTGCCGGCGTCGCCGTTGGTCACGCAACGATCGTCGAGGGTGACAGGATCCGCACGGGCGCCACCGCCATCCTTCCCCACCCCGGTAATCTGTTTCAGGACAAGGTGCCGGCCGCGCTCGCGGTCCTCAACGGCTTCGGCAAGTTTGTCGGCTCCACCCAGATCGCAGAGCTGGGCGAACTTGAAACACCAATCGTTTTGACCAATACGCTCGCGACCGGCCGGGCGATCGAGGCGATCAACCGCTGGACACTGGCCCAGCCGGGCAACGAAAAGGTCGTGTCACTCAATGCCGTCGTCGGCGAGACGAATGACAGCCGATTGAACGATATCCGCGCCGGACGCCCAACGGTCGATGAGATCGGCCTGGCGCTTGCTGCGGCTGAACCCGGCCCGGTCGAGGAGGGCGCCGTCGGCGCCGGCACCGGCACGGTCGCCTTCGGTCTCAAGGGTGGGATCGGCACCAGCTCGCGTCGCGTCAAGGTGGCGGGCGAGATCTTCACTGTCGGTGTACTGGTGCAGTCCAATTATGGCGGCAGACTGCTGGTCTGCGGCCAGCCTTACGACGCGCCGTCGGGACATGATCGTGACGGCTCGATTGTCATCGTCGTTGCAACCGACGCGCCGCTGTCGGCACGCAATCTGAAACGCCTGGCTGAGCGCGCCTTTGGGGGGCTGTCCCGCACGGGTGCCGCCCTCAGCAACGGGTCCGGAGACTATTCGCTGGCATTCTCGACCGCAGAATCCGTCCGGCGCACGCGCGAGCGACGCGCCGCGATCTCCGGATATCCCGATCTGCCGAACGACCTGATCTCACCGCTGTTCGAAGCGACGATCGAGGCCGCCGAAGAGGCGATCCTCAATTCGCTGGTCACGGCGCAATCCACGAGCGGCTTCAACGCCGCTACCGGCAAGGCAAGTTCGGTCGAGGCGATCTCGCTTGATCGGCTTGCAGCCCTCAAGGCCTAATTCTCTTCCCTCAGACGGAGTTCCCATGTCCAACCCGACCGGCCGTATCGTTTACCTGAACGGCGAGTTCGTTTCCGAGAACGCGGCCCATCTTTCGGTCTTCGACCGCGGCTTCCTGTTCGGCGACGGCATCTACGAAGTGACCGCCGTGCTGGAAGGCAAGCTGATCGACAGTGCGCTGCACATGGCACGGCTCGAACGCTCCGCCCGCGAGATCGATGTGCCGCTTCCGGTGTCCGTTGCCGAGATCGTCGAGATCGAGCGGCGGCTGGTGCGCGACAACAACCTCACCGAGGGCGTCGTCTATCTGCAGCTGACGCGGGGTGCCGAGGATCGCAATTTCCTGTTTTCAGGCGACATCAAGCCGACGCTGCTGCTCTTTACCCAGGTCAAGACGCTGGAACATGTGGCTGCCGTCGACAAGGGGGTTTCCGTCAAGTCGGTCGCCGACCAGCGCTGGGCGCGACGCGATATCAAGAGCGTGTGTCTCTTACCGCAGGTGATGGCCAAGCGCATCGCCAAGGCCGAAGGCTGCGACGAAGCCTGGATGATCGAGGACGGCTTTGTCACGGAAGGCGCATCTTCGACTGCCTATATCGTCACCGACGACGGCCGGATCGTGACGCGCGGCAACAGCAATGCCACACTGCCTGGCTGCACCCGGCTTGCCGCATTGGAGCTGGCGCGCGAGCAAGGGCTGACGGTCGAGGAGCGGCCGTTTTCGCTGGAGGAGGCGCTTTCAGCCCGCGAGGCCTGCCTGACGAGCGCGTCCAACTTCGTCGTTCCGGTAACGCGCATCGACGGCAAACCGGTCGGCGACGGCAAGCCCGGACCGATGGTCAAGCGTTTGCGTGAGCTCTACCTGGAGAATGCCCGTCGGACGGCAATCTAGCCGTCTGCGGATGGCTTTGAACGGTCGAGGGTATGAAGCGCATCCTGACGGGAGCCGCTTCATCTCTTCCCTTAGGTCGCAACCGTCTCCTGCGATTGCCAGATCCGCCCGACGACCGGGCGTCGGTTGTCCTTGGCGCGGTAAAGCCGGATTTCGACGCTGATATCCCAGCGCGGATCGGCGGCGCGCACCAGCGCGCCGGAGGCAAGCTCGGCCACCATCAGGCTTTCCGGCACCCAGGCGATGCCCCAACCGGCCTGCGCCATCGCCTTGAGGCCGACGGACATGCTGCCCTCATGCACCCGCTGAAACGGCGGCAGGTCGGCGCCAACAAGTTCACCCAGCAATTGCCCGAAGAACGACGATTTCTCGTAGCTGATGTGGGGGAAAGGCTTCGTGCCGCCCTCCAAGAGGTGTGCGGCCGCTCCGGTGTCGTTGGGGGCTGAAACGGGAATGATCTTCTCGTGGCCGAGCGAGCGGTGTTCGAATGCCTGCGGGTCGAGGAGCAGGGGCACCTGCGTATGGGCATAGGTCAAAAGGAAATCGCAGGACCCGTCGACCAGCGAGTTGAGGTTCTCTTCCATGCTGCCGGAATCCGGGCGCAGCCGCGAGAAGACCGAGCCGGCCTTTTTGTTGATCCGGTTCATCCAGTCGGGAAAGAAGGTGAAGGAGAGCGTGTGGAGCGCGGTCACCTTGATCGTCTTGGCGTCCGAGCCTTCTTCCTTCTGCAGGTTGCGCCGCGACTGGTAGAGATGCTGCAGTGTCTCCTGCGCCACCGGCACGAATTTTTGGCCCGCCTCGGTCAATCGCGAAGGGTAGGTGGCGCGGTCGACGAGGCTGGCGCCGACCCAGGCCTCGAGCTGCTTGATCCGGCGGCTGAAGGCGGACTGGGTTACGTTCCGCTCGTCGGCTGCCTTTGAAAAATTGAGCGTGCTCGCCAGTGCCAGAAAGTCTTCGAGCCACTTGATTTCCACAGCATGCACTCCTGAAAAGACGTCACTTCCCGCCTTGCAGCGGGAGCATGACCCCTTTTAGGCACAGTTGGGCATGCTTCAAGAAAAATCAGCCCTGACGGTGGTATTCCATCATCCGCGCGCGGTTGAGCACCAGCTCCACCCTGTTGTCGTCAAGGACATGCAGGCAGACGCGCTTCGTCCAGGGTCCGTCGTGGAGTGTGAACAGATAGCGGCCGTTGCCGAGTGCAGTGAGTGGCATCGTGTGCCGCACCGGGCCTACGCCCATCACCACCGCATCGTCACGGACCTCGAACTCGGCGCCTTCCGCCGACCGCCACGTTCCGGCAAGAGATACCTCAACCGATGGCTTGTCGGCGACCGGCAGGAAGCGTCGCGCCGCATGACCGGCCTCGCCGACGAGTGCCGATCCCTCCAGCCGCAACCGCATCGGCGAGGAGGCCGAGCGCGACGAAACCCAGCCGTCACCGTCGTCATAGAGCGTATCGTCGGCATCGAGATAGGTGCAGACGCTGCCCTTGATCTCCAGCCACCAGGGACCCTGTTCGGTCACATAGAGGCCGTCGGGAATGCCGGTTGCCGGCGTCGGCAGCGGCAGGCCCGTTAGCGCTGCCATGCTTTCGAGCGCGATCTTGTTGCCGTTGGTGTCCTCGCGGTTGGAGACGACGACAAAGCCCGAGCGGCTTTCCGGGTCGATGAGGAAATAGGTCTTGTAGCCCGGATGCGAACCGCCATGGCCGATGAAGCTGCGCTCGCCGAGCATCGACTGGCGCAGGCCGAGGCTGTAGCCGCTGGCTCGGCCATCAGCGAGGATGCGTGTGGCCTGCAGCTTCTCCAGCACACCTTCGAAATGGCCCTGGCCACGCATCAATGCCTGCAGCCAGGCCGTCAGCGCATTGGCGCTCCCCGTCAGGCTGCCGGAGGCCGAGATATGCAGGCCGGCGGCGGAAAGCTGCCAGCGCTTGCCGTTGTGCCAGTAGCCCGGCACCAGGCCCGCCACCGGATCGTTCCAGACGTCTGGCGCCTTGAACGTGACCCCGAGCGGTCCGGCAACATCGCTCTGGATGAAGTCGTCGAAGTTGAAGCCGCGGTGCTCCAGCGCCGCCTCGACGAGGCGATAGCCGGTGTTGGAATAGGAAACTTCGCTGCCGGCATCGAAATTCAGCCGCCGCAACCGTGCCAAGAACGCCAGAAGTGGAGCAGCCTCGGTCTCGGTGTAGACGGAGAGGCCAAGCAGCGACAGGCATTCGCGCGTGTCCGGCAGACCGCCGCTCATGTCGAGCGCCTGGCCGACCGTCACGTCGGCAAGCGGCGAGGCGAGTTCCGGCAGATGCTGGCCGAGCGGATCGTCGAGCTTGATGATGTCCTCATGTTGAAGAACCATGGCACAGAAGAAGTGCTTGGTGACGGAGGCGTAGCGCACGACGCTTTCTGGCGAAAACGGCGTGAGCGTCGACAGGCTCTCGACGCCGCGTGTGTGCGAAAAGCGGATGCCGCTCTCGTCGAAGCCGACGATCGCGCCGCCGGGCTCGTTCTGCGCCCACTGCTCGGCAAATGCCTGGGCGGCGGTGGATGCTGCGTGCCAATCGAGATGTGCCTGCATGGGGTCTTCCATTGTGCTTGTTGTCACGACAAGGCCGAGGTCAGGCCGGTTCTTCCAGCCCGACACTCAGCGTGCGCAGTTCCGTCGTGTGGGCGTGGCTTGTCTTGCCTGCCCGCAGATCCTCTGCGCTCAGTTGTTCCACCATTTCGCCATTCAACATCACCCCGACCTGACCGCAGAGATGGGCGATGACGGCGAGGTTGTGGCTGACGAGAATGTAGGTGAGGCCGCGCGCTTCGCGAAGGTCGGACAGGAGATTGAGGATTTC
This sequence comes from Ensifer sp. GW823-FHT05D09, assembly GCF_058795755.1. Taxonomy (NCBI): domain Bacteria; kingdom Pseudomonadati; phylum Pseudomonadota; class Alphaproteobacteria; order Hyphomicrobiales; family Rhizobiaceae; genus Ensifer; species Ensifer sp. GW823-FHT05D09. The sequence continues at coordinate 260,457 of NZ_JBXAIA010000008.1, forward strand.
CGCCTGCACCGAGACGTCAAGCGCGCTCGTCGGTTCGTCGAGCAGCAGCACCTGCGGATCGGCAATCAGTGCGCGCGCAATCGCCACGCGCTGGCGCTGGCCACCGGAAAGCTGATGTGGGAAGCGGAAGCGGGCCGCCTGTGGCAAGGCGACGTCGGACAAGGCCTGAACGATGCGCTTGTCGATGTTGTCCATGCCGTGCACCAGCGGCAATTCGCTGAGAATGCGGTCAATCGTCTGGCGTGGGTGCAGAGAGCCGTAAGGGTCCTGGAACACCATCTGCACCCGGCGGAAAAAGCCCGGCGGACGCTTCAGTGCGGCCGGCTCGCCGCCGAAGGCGATGCGGCCTTCCCAGCTTTCGTTGAGCCCGGCCATCGCCCTGAGGATGGTGGACTTGCCCGAGCCGCTTTCGCCGACGATACCGAAGCTGTCGCCTTTCTTCACCGAAAACGAGACACCTTTGACGACCTCGCGGTCGCCGAACCTAATGCGGAGATTTTCAACGTCGATCATGCGGTGAGCCACGAAGCATCGCGGTTGAGAACAGGCAGCCGGTCCCTGGGATGCGTAAGGGAGGGCATGCAGTTGAGGAGCCCCTTGGTATAGGGATGGCGCGCGTTCAGCAGTTCCGAGGCTTTCAATTCTTCCATGACCCGTCCGGAATACATGACGGCGACGCGGTCGCAGAAATGGGAGACGAGCGGCAGGTCGTGGCTGATCAGAATGAGGCCCATGTTGCGCTCGGACACAAGTTCCTCGATCAGCCGCAGGATTTCCGCCTGCACGGTCGCGTCGAGCGCACTCGTCGGTTCATCGGCGATCAGCAGTTCCGGATCGGGCGCCAGCATCATCGCGATCATCACCCGCTGGCCCATGCCGCCCGAGACTTCGTGCGGGTAGGAGGCGGCGACCTCGCGCGGATTGCGGATCTTCACCTGGTCGAGAAGGTGGATCGCAGCCTCGAGCGCCTGCTTCTTGCTGCCGCCCTTGTGGGCGCGCCAGGCTTCAGACACCTGCCGGCCGATGTTCATCACCGGGTTCAGCGAATATTTCGGATCCTGGAGAATGAAGCCCGCCCGCTTGCCGCGGATCTGGCGCATCTGCTTTTCCGAGGCGGCGAGCACATCGATGCCGTCGAACGAGAGCCGATCGGCTGATATGGCGGCATTGGATGGCAAGAGCTTCATCAGCGCCCGAGCCGTCAGGCTCTTGCCGGAGCCACTCTCGCCGACGATGCCGAGTTTCTCCGCGCCGAGCGAAAGCGAGACGCCGCGCACGGCCTCGAAGCGGGAGGAGCGGTTCTCGAAGGCGATGCGAAGGTTCTGGATATCAACCAGCATAGCTCAGTCTCCCTTCGGATCGAGCACATCGCGCAACCCGTCACCGAGGAAGTTGAACGCGAGCGACACCAGGAAGATCGCGATGCCGGGCACGGTTGCAACCCACCACTGATCGAAGATGAAGCGCTTGGCGGTGGCGATCATTGCGCCCCATTCCGGCGACGGCGGCTGCGCGCCCATGCCAAGGAAGCCGAGGCTGGCCGCGGTGATGATGATCGAACTCATGTCGAGGGTAATGCGCACGATCAGGCTCGGCACGCAAAGCGGTGCGGCATGACGCATGATGATGCGCCATGGCGAAGCGCCGGTCAGCCGGCAGGCGGCGATGAAGTCGCTGCGGCGTACCGTCATGGTTTCGGCACGGGCGAGGCGCGCATATGGCGGCCAGGCTGTGAGCGCGATGGCGAGAACGGCGCTTTCGACGCCGGGCTTCAGCGCCGCGACGAAGGCCAGCGCCAGAATGAGGCGCGGGAAGGCGAGGAAAACGTCGGTGGCGCGCATCAGCACCGTATCGACGACGCCGCCGAAATAGCCGGCGATGCAGCCGACGGCAAGGCCGATCGGCGCGACGAGGACGACCACGGAGACGACCATGCCGAGCGTCACGCGACCGCCGAAAAGGATGCGCGAGAAGATGTCACGGCCAAGCTCGTCGGTGCCGAGCCAATGGGCGGCACTCGGTGCGGCGAGCCGGTTGGCCAGGTTCTGGATCGCCGGATCGTGCGGCGCCAGCACCGGAGCAAACAAGGCAAGCAGCGAAAAGAAGAGGATGATCGCAAGCCCGATCATCGCCAGCGGGTTGGACCTGAGCTTCAGCCAGATTCGATAGCGATGGCCCCAGGAGGCCTGGGTGCGGGAGGCGGGCGTTTCATCCAGCGCCCAGTTTCTGAAGGTCGTAAGCATCATCGGACGCGGGGATCCAGTACACGATAGAGAAGGTCGGCGATAAGGTTGAGCCCGACATAGATGAGGCCGATCAGAAGGGTCGCTCCGACCACGGGGTTCATGTCGGCGTTCATCAACGACACCGTCAGATATTGTCCGAGGCCCGGCCAGCTGAACACCGTTTCGGTGACGACGGCGCCCTCGAGAAGCCCGGCATAGGTAAGCGCCAGCACCGTCACCAGCTGCACCGCGACCGTCGGGAACGCGTGGCTCCAGATGACGGTGGAGGCCGAAAGTCCCTTGGCCCGTGCGGTGATCACGAACTCGCCCTTCAAGGCGTCGACCATGAAGGCCCGGGTCATGCGGGTGATATAGGCCATGCTGAAATAGGCAAGGATGCAGACAGGCTGCGCCATGTGCGCCACGGCGTCACGGAAGGCATCCCAGTCGCCGGCAACGAGCGTGTCGATCGTCAGAAGGCCGGTGACCGGATCGATCATGCCATCGAAGATGACGTCCTGACGGCCGGGTCCCGGTGCCAGGCCAAGTGTGGCGTAGAAGATCAAAAGCGAAATCAGCGACAGCATGAACACCGGAACGGAGTGGCCGGCAAGGCAGACGACGCGGATCGCCTGGTCGACGAACTTGCCCTGGCGGACAGCGGCCCAGACGCCGAGCGGAATGCCGATCGCCGCCGACAGAAGCAGTGCTGCCGTTGCCAGCTCCAGCGTTGCCGGGAAGAACCGGGCTATATCCGTGGAGACCGGGTTGCGCGTCAGGATCGACATGCCGAGATCGCCGTGCAGCAGCTGCCAGAGATAGCGGAAAAACTGTACGATCAGCGGCTGGTCGAGGCCCATTTCGATGCGGGCCTGGGCGATCACTGCCTCGGACGCGTTGTCGCCGACCGCGGCAATCACCGGGTCGACCGGCATGACGCGCCCGATCATGAAGGTGACGATCGTCAGGCCGAGCAGCGTTAGGAAGACGCTGCTCAACGTGGTGGAAAAGCTTTTGATACGCTTGTTCAAGCCTTGGACGCCTCTGCATAGGAGTGGGCGTCAGAGAGCGTACCGAGCCGGATGCCGGCAACCGACTTGCGGCAGGCGGCCGTGGTCGTCGTCTGCAGCATGAAGATGAAGGGGCTGTGCTCCATGTGGGCGCGCTGCAGTTCCTCGTAGAGCGCGATGCGCCTTGCCGGGTCCTTCTCGTCGCGTGCCGCTTCGGCCTTTGTTGCCATTTCCTCATCCTGCCAGGACGAGCGCCACAGGAACGGACGCGACTTCGCGTCATCGGAATTGTCGTGGTTGATGCAGAACACGTCGGCGTTGGCATGCGGGTCGAAGTAGTCCGAGCCCCAGGCCGAAAGCGCCATCTGGTGTTCGCGAGCGCGCATCTTGGTCAGAACCTGGCGGTTTTCGGCCGCCTGCAGCTGCACGCGGATGCCGATTTCGGCGAGGTTTGCCTGGATCGCCTGCGCCAGATCCGGATAGGGCTGCGCCGAATAGTGATCCATGACGATGTCGAAGCCGGCCTCGAGGCCTGCCTCGGCCATTAGTGCCTTGGCCTTGGCCACGTCCTTCACAAACGGCGTGTCGTTGACGACACCGGGATAGCCCTCCGGCAGGAAGCTCTGGTGAATCTTGTGGGTCAGCGGAACGATGTTTTCCTGCATGCCCTTGTAGTCGAGCGCGTGCTTGACTGCCTGCCAGACCTGCGGCTTTGCCAGGTTCGCCTGCTTCTGGTTGAGCGAGATCAGCACCAGCGAGGCCACACCCTTGCGGACCAGCGTGTAGTTCTCGTCGCCCTGCAGCGTGCGCAGCTGCTCGGAGCTGAGGTTGCGGGCGATATCGGCATCGCCCTTCTGCAGCATCAGGAGCTGCGAGGAGGGGTCGGCGACATGGCGCAGGATGATGCGCTTGATGTTGCCCTTGTAGGGGCCGTTCGGATTGACCGTCAGCGCGACGCTCTCGCTCGGCTTCCAGGATTGCAGCGCGAATTCGCCCGAACCGGCGGTGTTCTTCTGCAGCCAGGCATTGCCAAGGTCGCCGTCGACTTCGTTTTCGAGCGCGACCTTCTTCTCCAGGATGCTGCCGACATTGGCCGAGAGGCAGTAGAGCAGGAAGGCGAGCGAGGCCGGCTGTTCGAGCGTGAGGCGAAGCGTCGAGCCGTCGACGGCGACGATGCGCTCTTCGACGTTTTCAGGCGTGAAGCCGAACTGGGCGATGATGAAGGCAGGGCCCTTGTTCATCTTGATGGCGCGCTGCAGCGAGAAGGCCGCATCTTCGGCCGTGACCGGCGCGCCGCTCGCAAAGGTGGCGCCGGCGCGAAGCTTGAAGGTGAACACCTTGCTGTCGGCGTCCGCTTCCCAGGATTCGGCCAGCGTCGGGTCGACCTTGTTGGCGTCGTCGAGATTGGGGTGAACCAGCTTCTGGTAGATATTGCCGCAGATTTCGCTGCCGACCGCCTCGAAGCTCTCGTGCGGGTCGAGGCTCGTCATGTTGTCGAGCTGCTGGGCGACAACCAGGATGTCTTTCGGGGTTTCGGCGAAGGCCGGCACCAGGCTGACATAGGACAGAAACGGCACGGCAGCACCGCCGATCAACAGGTTGCGTCTGGAAATCATCGGAAATATCCCCTTCTCGGACTTATCGTCATGCGAACGGCCGCCGTGAGGCTTTTGCAGATAACCTCAATGCCGGCCGTGTTCCCTTGTAGGGGGCGGATTAAGCACAACATGGCTGGGCGCGACCAATTCCGATTTCGGCAAGGCCTATGCACGGTTTGCATTTGCGTCGGTGGACGGCTTTCCCCTAGGGCTGGCGGAAGATTATGGTCGCGCACGACGATGCGATGAGTCGCGCGCAACCGGCCGGCGTGGCCGGAAAACAGGTTGAAAGGCGATCCCCAATTGGCAACACAGGCGAAAATCTCGGTCTTCGATGGACATAACGATGTGCTGTCGCGTTTGTGGCACTCGCAGCAGCCAGACGCTCAAGCCCGTTTCATCGATGGCGGCAGCTCCGGCCATATCGATCTCGCGAAGGCCAAAGAGGGCGGGCTCGCCGGTGGCCTTTGCGCCGTCTATGTCGCCTCGCCCAGCATGCAGAAGGACACCAACGGCGATTTCGCGACGCCGGATCAACAGGACGCGCTGAAGAGTACACTCGGCATGGCGAGCCTGCTGATGCGCCTTGAGCGGCGGGCCAAAGACAAGCTGAAGATCTGCCGCTCGGCAGCCGATATCCGCCAGGCGATCGCAGACGGTGTGTTCGCGTCGGTGCTCCATATCGAAGGTGTCGAAGCGTTCGCCGCCGATCTCGACGCGCTCTACGTGCTGCATGCTGCCGGCCTGCGCACGCTCGGACCCGTCTGGAGCCGGCCGAACATCTTTGCCTATGGCGTGCCGTTCCGTTTCCCGTCATCGCCCGATATCGGTCCGGGGCTGACGGAAAGCGGCAAGGACCTGATCCGTGCTTGTAACGAGCTCAGGATCATGGTCGACCTGTCGCATATGAATGAGCAGGGTTTTTGGGATATCGCGGCACTTTCCAACGGGCCGCTGGTCGCTTCCCATTCCAACGTGCATGCGCTCTGCCCGCACAGCCGCAACGTCACGGATCGCCAGCTCGACGCGATCAAGGACACCGGCGGGCTGGCCGGCATCAATTTCGGCGTCCTGTTCCTGCGCTCCGACGGCATCAGGCACCCGGACACCAGTCTCGACCTTCTGGCCGATCACATCGACTATATCGCCAACCGCATCGGCCTCGACCACGTCGCGCTCGGCTCTGATTTCGACGGCACGACGATCCCTGCGTCGATGCGCGACGCGGCCGACCTGCAATTGCTCGTCGACCTCTTGCGCAAGCGCGGTTACGACGAGGCCGCGCTGGCGAAAATCTGCCACGGCAACTGGATCCGGGTGCTGGAAACGACCTGGGGCGCGTGAGGGTGGGCGTGCAGCGGGCTTATCGGCTCGCTGCGATCGCAGCGCCGGCGAACAGTCCCGTTCTCAATTGATGCCGACGGTCTCACGGATGCCATGGCGTGTGCCGGCGCGCGACGACGGCCGTGTTACCGCCGAGACACTCGCCGACCTCGATCGTTCCGCGGCAGTGATCGCCCCGCAACGGCCTTTCAGTCACCGCCGGCTTAACGGTTCAACGCCGGGTTTGCGGTGCTTGCACCAGCGCGCCAACGATCATGCGCACCAGCGGCAATACGAGCAGCAGGCTCGGAAACGCCGCGAGCCACGAGATGCCCCAGGCTTTCATCCATAGGGCGAAGAGGTCGGCGCTGGCTCCGACGCTGGCGACTGTGGAAACTGCCGAGACAAGGCAGGACATCAGGACCGACAGCACCAGAGGCATGGCGATGGCGTTGTAGCGAGCGGGAAGTTTCTTTGGCATGGCGGTGATGCTCCGGTTTGGAAGTGTCAGGCTTGGAGGTGTGGGCGAGCAGTGGCAGCGGTCGCGAGCTCTTCGATAAAGGCCCGCAGGCTTCGCGGTTCCCGCCCGAGTGCCGCTCTCAACGACAGGCTGTTGCCACCAAGGCCAACGGCTGCGTAGTGCTCATGGACCTTTGCGAGCAAGCCGAGTTGCTGTTCGGTGTATTTGGTCCGGGCCGGTGCGGCCCAATCGTGGAAGCTGATCTCGCCCGCCTCGATAGGGCGACCCGACGCGCTTGCCATCATCGCGGCGATTTCCTCCCTGTTGTGGCGGCCATCGGCGCACAATTCGAGGGTGGCGTAAGCGAGGCGATCCTCAGTCAAAGCGATCGCCGCCACCTCGGCAACGTCGCGATAGTCGACGCGCGCCAGGCGCGTGGTCTTCGGAAAGGGTTCTGAAAAGACGCCGTGTTCGACGATCGCCGGCCACGCCGAGCGGAGGTTCTGCATGAAGTTGGCCGGGTGCAGAATGGTGTATTCGAGCGTGGACGAATAGAGCGCATCCTCGACCGGGATCTTGGCTGCATGGTTCTTCAGTCGTGTGTTGGTTGGCTGGATGACCGAGGAGAAGACGAACTTGCGCACACCCGCGCGAACCGACGCCTCGACCATCGCAACGCCCATCGCCGTTTCATCGGGCGCAAAGGCCGGTCCGAGATGAAAAACACCGTCGATACCCTGCAGCGCAACGTCGAGGCTTTGGCGATCCCTGAGGTCGCCGACCGCAATTTCCGCGGCGCCAAGTGACTGCGCCAAGCCGGTGTTGGACTGGTCCCTGACTAGGGCGCGAACAATAGCTCCGCGGCCCACCAACTCGGGCACGACGAGGCCGGCAAACCGGCCGGTCGCACCGACGACGAGTATCCTGTTTCCCGCGGTTCTTGTCGTTGTCGGTGCCATGCGAATTCGCCTTCCTGACGTTCGTCTCATGCAATGTGAAGACAGGGTATTCCGCGGCGGAAATACAGACAATTGGCCGGAAATGTGATTAATACTCCCGAAAAATGGGAGAATTGAATGGGCCGTATCGAGGATCTGGAAGTGTTCGTCGCCGTGGTCGAGCTCGGGAGCTTGACGGCGGCTGCCAATCGCCTTTCGCGGCCGCTGCAGACCGTCAGCCGTTCGCTTGCAGCCCTTGAAGACGATGTTGGGGTGGAACTCGTTCACCGAACGACCCGGCGCTCCTCGCCGAGCGAGGCGGGCGAGATCTTCTATCGACGGGTGAAGCCCGCCATCGATGAAATCCGCGAAGCCCGATTGGAGGCGGCGCGGCGCCGACTGGAGCCTTCAGGCGTGCTGCGCATCGGGGCTCCGGCGCTGTTTGCTCCGCGCTTCCTGATGCCGATCGTTGCCGAATACATGCGGCAATACAAGGAAGTCGAAGTCGAACTCGACCTTTCCGACGCGTTCGTCGATCTCGTGGGCGGTGGGCTCGACATGGTGGTGCGCATTGGCGATCTGGCCGACTCGAGCCTGACGGGGAAGCGGCTGGGCGGTCTGCGCCGCGTCGTCTTCGGTGCACCTTCCTATCTTGCCGCACGCGGTCGGCCCAAGCACCCACAGGACCTGAAGCACCACGACTGCGTCACGCGCCTGGGCGATGATCGGCAGGGCACCTGGATGCTGACGATCGACGGCAAGTCGCGTGGGATAAAGGTTGGCGGCCCTTTGCGGGTGAACGCCATGGCGGCAATTTATGCCGCCGTCGGCGAAGGGCTCGGTCTCGGGTATTCCCCGCTCTGGCAAATCGAGCATCTGATTGCCGACGGCAGGGTCGAGGTGGTGCTTGAGGAATTCGAGCCGGCCCCTGTGCCGCTTCATATCCTGTGGCGCGAGGGCAGGGCGCCCACGGCCAAGGTCCGGACGTTCATCGACCTGTTGAGCAAGCGGCTGAAGCTCGACCATCTCTGACGATGGGCCGAAAGCTGGCCTTCTACTTCGCGAATTTCTTGGCGCCGGCGACGCAAAGCACGATCGCGCCGGTGACCGCCAGCATCGCTCCACTCACCGGCTCATGCAGCAGCGCTGCTGCCAGCGCCAGGCCGAAGAACGGCTGCAGCAGTTGCAACTGTCCGACGCCGGCGACGCCGCCGAGCGCCAGTCCGCGATACCAGAAGACGAAGCCGATCAGCATGCTGAAGACGGAGACATAGGCAAGGCCAGCCCAGGCGCCACCGTTCACCATCTCGACGGCTGGTGCGTTGGTGAAAAGACCGATGCCGATCATGACGGGCAGCGACAGCACCAGAGCCCAGCAGATGACCTGCCAGCCACCGAGCTTGCGCGAAAGGGCAGCACCCTCGGCATAGCCAAGGCCGCAGACGATGATGGCGGCGAGCATAAGGAGATCGCCAATCGGCGAGGCGGAAAAACCCTGCGTCAGCGCAAAACCGGCAACCAGCGCGCTGCCGACGCAGGAAAACAGCCAGAAGGCCGGATGCGGCCGTTCGCCGCCGCGAAGCACCCCGAAGACGGCGGTCGCCAAAGGCAGCAGGCCGACAAAGACGATCGAGTGGGCCGATGTCACATGCTCAAGCGCCAGTGCGGTCAGGAGCGGGAAGCCAAGAACGACGCCGAAGGCGACGATTGCCAGCGACACGAGATCGGTGCGCGTCGGCTTGGGTTGGCGAAAGACGAGGAGCAGGCAGAGCGCCAGCGCACCGGCGATCGCCGCGCGGGCGACGGTCAGGAATACTGGATCGAAGTCCATGACGGCAGCGCGTGTGGCCGGCAGCGAGCCGCTGAAAATCAATACTCCGAGGAAGCCGTTTAACCAGCCGGTAGTCGTCCTGTCCATTGTCGTCTCCTTTTCTACATGTATCGGTCGGAGACAGTGGTTCTTCCAGAGACAATGCGGTACAGTTGCGCCAAACTGTCATGCATCAAGGTCCGATACAGATGGCATTCCAGCAGACGGAGACCGGTAGTGAGACCCTGATTGAGGGCGTCATGGGCACGATCCGGCAACGCATTGCCGGGCGATCGTTGACGCCGGGTGCCAAGCTTCCTTCCATTCGGGCATTCGCGACGACCATGCGGGTTTCCAAGTCGACGGTTGTGGAAGCCTATGAGCGTCTTGCCGCCGAGGGCGCCATCCGCTCGCGGCCCGGTTCCGGCTTTTTCGTGTCTGCGCCGCTGGCGCCGTTGTCGCTGACCGAGGTCGGCCCGCGGCTCGACCGCGCGGTCGACCCCCTCTGGGTTTCGCGACAAGCCCTTGAAACCGATGCCGAGGTGCTGAAACCCGGCTGCGGCTGGCTGCCGGCGTCGTGGATGCCGGAGGCAGCACTCAGGCGGGCGCTGCGCTCGATCGCACGCGCGGAGACGGCGAGCCTGACGGAATACGGCACGCCGCTCGGCCTGCGGCCCTTGCGGCAGTTGCTGGCGCGGCGCCTTGGCGAACATGGCGTCGAGGCATCGCCCGATCAGATCATCCTGACTGAGTCCGGCACCCAGGCGATTGATCTGCTTTGCCGGTTCCTGCTCGAACCAGGCGACACCGTCATGGTCGACGATCCCTGCTACTTCAATTTCCAGGCGCTGTTGCGGGCGCACCGCGTCAATGTCGTCAGCGTGCCCTACACGCCCGTCGGTCCCGATCTCGATCGGTTCGCCGAGGTGCTGGAAGCCCATCGCCCCCGCCTCTACATCACCAACTCCGCCGTGCACAATCCGACCGGCGCGACGCTGTCTCCCGTGGTTGCGCATCGCCTGCTGCGGCTGGCCGAGCAGGCGGGCTTGACCATCGTCGAGGACGATATCTTTGCCGATTTCGAGCATGAGCCGGCGCCGCGGTTGGCCGCCTTCGACGGTCTCGACCGTGTCGTGCAGATCGGCAGCTTTTCCAAGACGTTGTCTGCATCGATGCGCTGCGGCTACATCGCCGCCCCCAGGAGTTGGATCGAGGGGCTGATCGACCTCAAGATCGCCACCACATTCGGCGGCCCGAACCTCGCCGCCGAGTTGGTGTTGACCCTGCTTCGCGACGGCAGCTACCGAAAACATATGGAGGCGCTGCGGCTGCGCCTGACCCGAACGATGACCGAAACGACCGCGCGGCTTGCTGCCGTCGGGATTACACCCTGGATCGAGCCGCGGGCGGGCATGTTCCTCTGGTGCCGACTGCCGGAGGGGCTCGATGCGTCGGAACTGGCGCAGAAGGCGCTGGCGCATGATATCGTTCTGGCGCCCGGCAATGCCTTCAGCCATTCCGGCGCGGCTTCGGGATTTCTGCGCTTCAACGTCGCCCAATCGACCGATGAGCGGCTCTATCGCGTACTGGCGATGATTTCCCGGTAGTCACGCGTCTGGCAGTGTCGTTTCTGGCTGGTGACTGCCTGCATGTTTTTCGAGCAGCCTTTGTGATCGCCCTTGTTGACCGGGCGGCGACGACGCGGCGGCCGCCTTGCCGCCCGACGCCTTCTTTGGCAGCGGATTGCATGGCCGTGCCTCAAAGCGCGGCTGATGGTGCCTATTTTCTGTGCAGTCCGCTTCATCCTTAGTCTTGCGCTACCGCTTGCACTGGACAGCGGATGCCGCGGGCGTTGATTTTTTCGTGTTTTGGCCAGGAAAAGCGAACTGGCACGATTAATGCTTTCTTATATCTAACGGTCGTCGGGCAGCCGATCTGGATTGCCCAACCGCTTCGGAACCAAGCCATTCCTGGCGTCACGTGAGAGAAAGAAATGACAAAGTTTAAGCTCGAATACATCTGGCTCGACGGTTACAAGCCGACCCCCAACCTGCGCGGCAAGACCCTGGTCAAGGAATTCGACGCTTTTCCGCAGCTTGAACAGCTTCCGCTCTGGGGCTTCGACGGTTCCTCGACGATGCAGGCCGAAGGCAGCAGCTCCGACTGCGTGTTGAAGCCGGTTGCGGTCTATCCGGACCCGGAGCGCAAGAACGGCGTGCTCGTTCTCTGCGAAGTCATGATGCCCGATGCCAAGACGCCGCATGCGTCCAACACCCGCGCTTCGATTGCCGATGACGACGGCGCCTGGTTCGGCTTCGAGCAGGAGTATTTCTTCTATCAGAACGGTCGCCCGCTCGGGTTCCCGGAAGCTGGCTTCCCCGCGCCGCAGGGCCCTTACTACTGTGGCGTTGGCTTCGGCAATGTCGGCGACATCGCCCGCAAGATCGTCGAAGAGCATCTGGACATCTGCCTGGCAGCCGGCATCAACCATGAAGGCATCAACGCCGAAGTCGCCAAGGGCCAGTGGGAATTCCAGGTCTTCGGCAAGGGCTCGCGCAAGGCCGCCGATGAAATCTGGCTTGCCCGCTACCTCCTGCAGCGCCTGACCGAAAAATACGGCATCGACGTCGAATACCACTGCAAGCCGCTCGGCGACACCGACTGGAACGGTTCGGGCATGCATGCCAACTTCTCGACCACCTACATGCGCGAAGTCGGCGGCAAGGAATACTTCGAAAACCTGATGGCGGCCTTCGCCGAAGCCCGCGCCGACCACATCGCCGTATACGGTCCTGACAACCACATGCGCCTGACCGGCAAGCACGAAACCGCCTCGATTCACCAGTTCAGCTACGGCGTTGCTGACCGCGGTGCCTCGATCCGCGTTCCGCACAGCTTCGTCAACAACGACTACAAGGGCTATCTTGAAGACCGACGCCCGAACTCCAAGGGTGACCCCTACCAGATCGCTGCGCAGATCCTGAAGACGATCTCCACGGTTCCGACCGATGTCGAAAGCCAGATGAAGGCGGCCTGAGCATGGTTTGTGGCGTGCCCTAGCGGCACGCCACAAACGGCTCTGCCTCCAAGGATAGGCGATCGGCGACGGTCGCCAAAACAAAACGCCCCACTTTCGAGCGGGGCGTTTTTGTTTTGGGCTGCCGATAATGCCCGGGTTGGTAGTCGGGAAGGCTCAGCGCTCGTCACAACCACCTTCTTTCCTGTGCTTGTCACAGGAATCTAGCCCACCCAAGTCCCTGGGTGGGAGGGTATTTTGATCTGACGGACGTCAGCTCGCTGGATTCCGGCACAAGGCCGGAATGAGGGAGAATTGAGTAAGGCTGTCGGCAGACATGCATTCTCAGGGTTTGCGCCCGTGCTATGGAGAATGCCCCGTTCGAATGCGGGGCGCGTGCTGTTTCGGCACTTTGCGAAGATGGCCTAGCCAGAGGCTGACCGCCGGCCGTCGCTGCCGGCTCAGGCGGCGCGAACGAAGTGATCGCTGTCGACCTCGACGATACTGTCCTGCGTCATCGCCGATTTGCGCCGGATCTCCTCCACATCCTCCGGCCGCAGCCGCACGCTCGGGTCGTCGAAGCGGATATCCGGGTCGGGAACTGCGGAAAGCAGGAGCTTCGTATAGGGATGGGCGGGATTGTCGATCACCTTGCCGACATTGCCCCATTCGACGATCTGGCCGGAATACATCACGGCAATATCCTCGGCGACATAGCGCGCCGTGGCGATGTCGTGGGTGATGTAGAGCAGCCCGAGCTTCATCTGCTGCTTCATTTCGCTCAAGAGATTGAGCACCCCGAGGCGAACGGAGACGTCGAGCATCGATGTCGGCTCGTCGGCGACGATCACCTCCGGCTTGGCGGCAAGCGCGCGGGCGATGTTGACGCGCTGGCGCTGGCCGCCGGAGAGTTCGTGCGGGTATTTCGGCGCGACAAGGTCGGGATCGAGCTTCACCTGCTGCAGCAGCGCCCGCACCGTCGCGTCGATCTCCGACCGCTTGATGTCAGGGCGATGCAGCAGCAGCGGCCGCTTCAGATGATAGGCGATGGTGTGGGCCGGATTGAGCGAGGCGAACGGATCCTGGAAGATCATCTGCACCGCACGGCGGTAGTGGGCCGCTTCGGCGGCATTGCTGCCTTCGACCGGTTGACCCTTGAACAGGATCTTGCCTTCCGTCGGCAGATATTCGCGCATCGCCATGCGGGCACAGGTGGTCTTGCCGCTGCCGGATTCGCCGACAAGCGCAAGGGCGCGACCGGCATGCAGCGAAAACGAAATCGATCGGGCAGCGCGAACGGCGCCTGGCCCGTTGCCGAAGGTCTTGGTGACATTGTCGAGAGCGAGGATCGGGGTCTGCATGCCGGTCATAGCAGGACACCTCCATGGAGAGAGGGGAAGGAGGCCCAGAGTTTCTTGGTATAGTCGTGCTCGGGCGATCCGTAGATCGCTTCGGCTGTGTTCTGTTCTACGAGCTTGCCCGCGAGCATGATGCCGATGCGGTCGCAGAATTGTACCATCAGGCCGAGGTCGTGGGTGATGAACAGGACGGCAAAGCCGAGGCTGCGGCGCAATTCGTTGATCCGTTGCAGGATTTCGCGCTGGACGACGACATCGAGCGCGGTCGTCGGCTCGTCCATGACGACCAGCCGCGGATCGAGCGCCAAGCAGATGGCGATGACGATGCGCTGGCGCATGCCGCCGGAAAACTGATGCGGGTAATCACGCATGCGGTCTGGGGCGATGTCGACGAGCTTCAGCATTTCGGCGGTGCGGTCACGTGCCTGCGCGCGGCTCATGCCCTTGTGCGTCTTCAGGACGTCGTAGAACTGCTGCTCGATGCGCAGCACCGGGTTGAGCGAGTTCATCGCGCTCTGGAACACCATGGCGACCTCGCGCCAGCGGAAATCGCGCAAGCCCTTGTCGTCGAGATCGAGCACGTTGCGGCCGTTGAGCAGGATGGTGCTTTCACGCCGGATCAGCGCCGGTGGTTTGTGCAGCCGGCTGATGGCAAAGGCGATGGTGCTCTTGCCGCAGCCGGATTCTCCGGCAAGTCCGAAGACTTCGCCCGGTGCGACATCGAAGCTGACGTTGTCGACGGCGCGAAAATCCTTCTCCTCGCCGATATAGTCGATCGTCAGGTTTTTCACCGATAGCAATGGTGCGGTCACAGGCGACCCTCCCCGGAACGAATTAGGGCGGACCAGCGTCCTAGGCGGTTTCCGGTGCGCAGCCTGGGATTGGCGATTTCGTCGACGGCGAAATTCAGAAGCGACAGGCCGATGCCGAGGAAGGCAAGCGCAAAGCAGGGCGTGAGAATGTCCCACCACGCGCCGACAGAGAGGGCCGAGGCCTTCTGGGCGGCATAGAGCATCGTGCCCCAGGAGACGACCTTCGGATCGCCAAGGCCGAGAAACTCAAGGGTTGCCTGGGTGATGATCGCGAAGATGACGCTGCCGATGAAGTTGATGCCGACGATCGAGATCAGGTTGGGGAAGATCTCGAAGGTCATGATGCGCCAGCGCGGCTCGCCCATCATCTCTGCCGACTTGACGTAGTCCTTCTGCTTGACGGACAGCGTCTCGGCGCGGGTGACGCGCGCGCCCCATGCCCAGGATGTTCCGCCAAGGATCAGCGCGATGACCCAGGGGCTCGCCTGACCGATGAAGGCGGCGAGAACAAGCAGCAGCGGCAGGTTGGGAACCACCAGCACCATGTTGGTGAAGAAGCTGATGACCTCGTCGACCTTGCCGCCGCGATAGCCGGCCAGAATGCCAAGCGCGGTGCCGACGATGGTGATGAGTAGGCCTGCACCGAAACCGACGGCCAACGAGGTGCGGGCACCATAGATCAGCCGCGTGAACACGTCCTGGCCGATGCGGGTGGTGCCGAGCCAGTGGGCGAGCGACGGGGCCTGATGCGGGCGGCCGACGCGCGCGCCCGGATCATAAGGGGTCAGCAGCGGTGCGGCGAGTGCTACAACGAGAATGAAGGCGATGATGGCGACGCCGACAAGGGCCTTGCGGTTTCGGATCAATCCGAAGGGTTGGGACTTCATCTCACGCCCTCTTCAAGCGGGGGTCGAGCAACACATAGCTGACGTCGACGATGAAATTGGCGACGAGCATGGTCGCGGTCATGATCAGAAGCTGGCCCTGGATGACAGGGTAGTCGCGGGCAAGGATCGCCTGATAGAGAATGTTGCCGAGGCCCGGATAGTTGAACACGACTTCGGTAACCAAAGAGCCGCCGAGGATCGTGCCGATGGCGATGGCCAGGCTCGACACGGTCGGCAACAGCGCATTGCGCGCCGCATACCAGAGCATCACGTGCCCGTCGGACAGACCCTTCGCCCGAGCCATGACGATATAGTCCTCGCCGAGCAGGTTGATCATGTTGTTGCGCATGGTGACGGCAAAGCCGCCTGTCAGCACGGTGCAGAGCGTCAACATCGGCAGGATGCCGTGATAGAGCACGCTGCCGAGATATTCGAGCGTGAAGGCCGGGTCGAGCGCCGGGTCGGCGGCGTAGCCTGTCGGGAACCAGTTGAGCGTAAAACCGAAGAAGAAGACGACGATCAGCGAGGTGACGACGGCCGGAACCGAGGTCGCGAAGATCGCGCCGACGGAAACGATGACGTCGAAAAGGCTGCCGCGACGCCAGGCGGCGAGAATGCCAAGAAAGGTGCCAAGCGTGAAGCTGATGATCGTCGCCGTGCCCATCAGGCCCACGGTCCAGACCAGTGCATTGCCGAGAACCGTCGACACCGGCAGCGGGAAATACTTGATCGAGCGGCCGAGATCGCCGCTGAAGATGCTGCCGAGATAGGTCAGATATTGCTGCCACAGTGGGCCGTCGACGAAACCGAAGGTCAGTTTCAGCGCCTGCAGGCTTTCAGGCGGCAGTTCCGCGCCCGCGCTCGAAAACATGATCTGCACGGGATCGCCCGGCATCAGTCGCGGCAGGAAGAAATTGATCGTCGCCGCCGCGACGAAGGCTGCCAGATAGAAGCATAGGCGGCGAAGCAGGAAAGCCATGGGGACTCCATCGACTGCGCCTGATCCCGTTACCGGCAGAAGAGGCGGCAGAAACCTTTAGAAACGGCGCGAGCCTTCGCTGAGCAGGTCTGCTCTCAAAGAGCCCACGCGGAGACGGGAGCGGCCCGATCGTGAGCCGCTCCCGCCAGTCCTGGGATGTTTAGTTGACCGGCTCAAGAGCCAACAGGTGCAGCAGGCGCGCCGGGTTGGTCCGCGAGATCGACGGATTGACGAACGGGGTTTCAGCCGTCACCCAGCCTTTGAAGCGCTTGGTGTTGTACTGGTACCAGTTCGGGTTGTTGAACACCGGCATGACAGGCATGTTTTCAGCAACGATGCGCTGCGCCTTGTTCATGGCTTCCTTCTGCTTGGCGAGGTCGGCCGTGTGGGTGAACTCGGTCAGGAGCTTTTCCACGTCGGCGTTGAACCAGCGCTGTGCGGTGAAGCGTGTCTTGCCCTTGTCCGAAGCGCTGAAAGCACGCTTGTAGGGATAATAGGGCGAGGCGGATGCCGGCAGGCTGTTGATCGCCGCGTCGAACGTGCCGTTGATGAGGTTGCCGGTCCAGACGGCTTCCTCAGGTGTTTCGATCTTTGCATCGAGGCCGACGGCCTGCAGGCCTTCGACGGCAATCGTCACCGTATCGATCCAGTCGGTCCAGGAACTCGGCACGATGATCGAGAAGGAGATCTTGCTGCCGTCCGGATTGTCGCGGAAGCCGTCGCCGTCCTTGTCGACATAGCCGGCCTCGTCGAGCAGTGCCTTGGAGGCATCGGCATCATACTTGCCGTAGGTGCCGAAGTCGGTCGCGACCGAGGGGTCAGCCCAGCTCTTGTAGAGTTCGCCCATGCCGGCCGGATCTTCGTTGAGCGTCGGATAGCCGTAGCCGGCAACGTCGACCATGGTGCCCCGGTCGAGCGCCATCGAGGCCGCCCGGCGGAATTTTACGTCGTTGAAGGCCTTGCGGTTGTTTTCGTTGGCGGTTTCCTGGTTGAACAGGAAAGCGACCATGCTGCTCGGCGAGTACCAGAAATGAAAATGTTCAGGGTCCTTGGCGACATAGACATTCTCGATATCCGGGATGAATGAAACACCCCAGTCGAGCGTGCCCGACGCGGTCGCCGTCAGGATCTGGTTGTTGTCGGCCAGCTGCGGGAAGCGCATGCAATCGACCTTCAGGGTCGCTGCATCCCAGTAGTGCGGGTTGCGGCACTGGTCGTAGGTCTGGCCGGTGAAGCGGGGGATTTCCGTCATCGGGCCGCTGCCGACAGGTGTCTCGTTGGCGAAGGTCACCGGCTCGGCGATATCCTTCCAGACATGTTCAGGCACGATCGGCAGCTGCGCCAGCTGCTCGGCGGCAAGCGAGCTCGGATTGGCGAGCGTGAAGCGCACGGTCTGGCCGTCGACGGCTTCGACGCCGGTGATGAAGGTCCAGATGCTGACGAAATCGAGCGCCGGGAATTTCTTCAGGTAGTCGTAGGTGAACTTGACGTCGGCGGCGGTCAGTGGCTTGCCATCGGACCATTTCAGGTTCGGGCGCAGCTTGAACTCGATCGACTTCAGGTCGTCGGCAAGCTTGAAGCTTTCCGCGAGGCGGAACGTCGGCTTGTTGTCGTCGAAGCGATTGAAGACGATCAGCGGCTCATAGATGAAGTCGAGCGTGCTCTGGCGCGCCGATGTCTGGTTGAACGGGTTGAAGTTGCGAACCCAGGTGGTGGCTGGCTCGATGTTGACGGTCAGGACCGACTGCGCCATCGCGGGTGCGGCAAAAAGGGCCAGCGCGGTCGCTGCCCAGAGAATGGATGTTTTCATGGTTTCTCCCCCCTTGATTGGTGAATGGCGTCCCGTCAGGCGACGAGAACGCTCTTGAACATCTCTTCGACTTCGGCGTGCGCCGCGCGAACGTCGACCTTGAGCTTGCCGATCCGGCTCTGGCCGGCGGCGATGCGCTTCTGCGCGGCCTCCGTCAGCGGACGCGCGGCCTTGGCCGCGGCCTCGCTCTCGGCCAGGTCGCCATGGCTGTGGAGTGCGACGTCGGAGCCGGCGTCGAGCACCTGCTTCACACGCTCGGGCAGGGTGCCGCGCAGCGATTCCATGAAGATGCAGTCGGAGACCAGCACGCCCTCATAGCCCATGTCCGTGCGGATGACGTCGTGCATGGTCGGCGAGATCGAGGCCGGCAGCTCGCTGTCATAGGCCGAATAGACGACGTGGGCGACCATCGCCCAGGGTGTATCCTTGAGGGCAACGAAGGGCTTGAAATCGGTCGCTTCAAGCGTTTCGCGCGACGTGTCGACGACAGGGCGTTCCTTGTGGGAATCACGTGTTGCGCGGCCATGGCCGGGGATGTGCTTCATCACGGGCATGTTGCCGGTCTCGAGCAGGCCGTCGACGACTTCGCGGCCAAGTGCTGCGATAAAATCGGGATCCGAACCGAAGGAACGCGCGCCGATGACGGAGCTGGTCGTTTCGAAGACGAGATCGAGAACCGGCGAGCAGCCGCTGGTCAGTCCGAGTTCGGTCATCATGGTGCCCATGGCCTGCGACGACAGGCGAAGCGCCTTCCGGCCGAGGTCAAGGTCATGGCGGGCAAGCTCGGCAAACTGGCCGAAGCTGCGGAAAAGCGGCCAGGGACCGGCATCGAGATGCTGGACGCGACCGCCTTCCTGATCGGTGAAGACAGGTGCGTCCTCGCGGCCGACGGCCTCGCGAAATCGCTCGATCAGGATCTTGACCTGGCCAGGCTCGCGCAGATTGCGGCGGCCGACGAAGAGACCGAGCGGATTGGTTTCGCGAAACAGCGCGAACTCGTCGTCCGAGAGTGTGGGATTGGGAAGCCCGACGAAAAGGGCAAGCGGCGTCGATGCCATGGGAAAGCTCCGATGTTCAGGTGATTATTTGGATGGGCTACGAAGCATGCCTTCGTAGATGCCCTTGTCGGTGGCGGGGATGGCGACCGCGCCGATGGTCTTGGCGTAGAAGTCGACCGGACCGGCATCGCCGATGAAGGCATAGGCGTGTCCGAGTGTCTTCATGGTCTCGAGCGACGCGGTGAGCAGATCGACGCCGATGCCGCGGCCGCGACTTTCGGGCGACACTCCGGTCGGGCCAAAGAAGCCGCGCGCGGTCGTGTCGTAGCAGGCAAAGCCGAGCAGCTTTCCATCGTCCACCGCAATCAGGCAGGCAATCGGTTGGCGGGAAAAGGCGACGGAAACCTCGCTCGCCCAATTCTCACTGAAGTTCTGCCTTACCCATTCGACGACGACATGCATTTCCGGCGGAAGCGCCGGGCGAATGCGAATGCCCGTCGTGTCGGTTTTCCGCTTGAGATTGGCGAGCGTCGGCGAATACAAGCTCACAAGCAAGTCCGGCACCCCAAGTCCTCCGTTTATTCCCTTATTAAGGAATTGATCCCTTTGTAATGCAATATGTGTCCTGATCTCATGCGGGTTGTCAACCGGCAATCGCGGGGAAGGTAGTACGGTTGGCCTGTCGTTCAGGGAGAGGGCGAGACCGCTGAGCGGCGCATAGTATTGTCGTGCGAAGACCTGTTCGCTTCGGCAAATCTGCAATCGGCGATGCAGCGAATCGCCAAGTTCTCTTCAAAATCCAATGTCTTCGATGTCACCAAGCTGCGGGCGGCTGGCGCTTTCACCGACGCGCTGGAGCGGGCCATCGTTCTTTCATTGTTCTCTTCATATGGTGATTTACGAAAATACGAAGTGTGACTCTTGGTCCCGATTTGCAAAGAACCACTGCAATTGTTGGGGTAAATATCCCTTTGAATTGACAGATGTTATTTTTATACTTGATTGTAATTGTATAGTTTGTTCTGCTTTATTTTCTGTCACGGGTTGTTACTATGCTTCCGGATCAACGAGCCCGGGAGCCTGACGTGTCAGAGGTACCTTCACAGCACTTGACCGATCAGGAGCCGCGCTCGCGCCGGCGGCAGGAGCTTCTGACTTTTCTTGTTCTTGCCTTCGGCATCTGGCCGATTGTCGCCGTTGGGACGGTTGCCAGTTACGGCTTCCTGGTCTGGTTCTATCAAATGATCTTTGGCCCTCCGGGCCCGCTCGGGCATTGAGGTGATCGATGGGGGCGGTGACAACCAGACGTGGATTGTTGCTGGGCCGGCGGGCAGAGCGGAAGCGCGTCCTGCCGCCTGGCGTCACGCTTGAGAGCCTGGCGGCGTGCACCGGTTGCGGTCGTTGCGTGGAACACTGTCCCACCCACATCATTTCATTGCTGAACGAACGCCCGTCGCTCGATTTTTCCGGCGGCGAATGCACGTTTTGCGGCGACTGCGCCAGGGTCTGTCCGGAGCCGGTGTTTGCCGCCCCGGGTTCGACGCGGCTTGCCCATGTGGTTGCCATCGGCGACGGCTGTCTCGCGCAAAACTATGTCGCCTGCCAATCCTGCCGCGATGCCTGCCCTGAGCAGGCGATCCGGTTCCGACCGCGCGCGGGCGGCCCATTTCTGCCGGAGGTGGACGTCGACAGCTGCAGCGGGTGCGGCGCCTGTATCGGCATCTGTCCGGTCGGCGCCATCGGCATTGCCGAGCGACACGAGGAGGGCGTCCATGCCTGATCAATCCCGGCAATATCACGTCTCAAGCGCCGTCGTCGTCGCTCTTCCGGCGATGGCGGACTCAGTGCTTGCCGCGCTGGCGCGCATGGAGAATGTCGAGGTTTACGGACACGAGGGCGGCAAGATTGTCGTCGTCATCGAGGGGACGACTACCGGCATGCTTGGCGAAGCCTTGTCGACGATCTCCACGCTTGAGGGCGTGGTGGCGGCCAACATGGTTTTCGAACATGTCGAAACGGAAGGAGTGACGGACGATGACCACCGAACTGACGCGGCGTGACATTCTGAAGGCACACGCGGCGGGCATCGCCGCCGCCACCGCCGGTATTGCACTGCCGGCAGCCGCACAACCCGTGCCGGGCGGCATCAGTGCGCTCGAAATCAAGTGGTCGAAGGCGCCCTGTCGCTTCTGCGGAACCGGCTGCGGCGTGATGGTCGGCGTCAAGGAGGGGCAGGTCGTCGCCACCCATGGCGACATGCAGGCCGAGGTCAACCGCGGCCTCAACTGCATCAAGGGCTATTTCCTCTCCAAGATCATGTATGGCACCGACCGGCTGAAGACGCCGATGCTGCGCAAGCGGAACGGTGCCTACAGCAAGGACGGCGAGTTCGAACCGGTCAGCTGGGATGAAGCCTTCGACGTCATGGCCGAACAGTGCAAGAAGGTGCTGAAGGAAAAGGGCCCGACCGCCGTCGGCATGTTCGGCTCCGGCCAGTGGACGATCTTCGAGGGCTATGCGGCGACGAAGCTGATGCGTGCCGGTTTCCGCTCCAACAATCTCGACCCCAATGCCCGCCATTGCATGGCGTCAGCTGCCTACGCCTTCATGCGCACCTTCGGCATGGACGAGCCGATGGGCTGCTATGACGACTTCGAGCATGCGGATGCCTTCGTGCTCTGGGGCTCGAACATGGCCGAGATGCACCCGATCCTGTGGACAAGGCTTGCCGATCGGCGGCTTGGCCAGCCGCATGTGAAGGTCGCCGTGCTGTCGACCTTCACACATCGCAGCATGGACCTTGCCGATATCCCGATGGTGTTCAAGCCCGGCACCGATCTGGCGATCCTCAACTACATCGCCAACTACATCATCGAAAAGGGCAGGGTGAACGAGGACTTCGTCCAGAAGCACACCACCTTCATGCGCGGCGTCACCGACATCGGTTACGGCCTGCGGCCGGACAACCCTGTCGAGGTCAAGGCGGCGAATTCGTCCGATCCCGGCAAGATGGAGCCGATGGACTACGAGGCGTTCAAGGCCTTCGTGTCGGAATACACCCTGAAGAAGACGGCCGAACTGACCGGCGTCGATCCGGCTTTCCTTGAAGAACTGGCCGAGCTTTATGCAGATCCGCAGCGCAAGGTGATGTCGCTGTGGACCATGGGCTTCAACCAGCATGTGCGCGGCGTCTGGGCCAACCAGATGGTCTACAACATCCACCTTCTAACCGGAAAGATCTCGGAGCCCGGCAACAGCCCGTTCTCGCTGACCGGCCAGCCTTCCGCCTGCGGCACGGCGCGCGAGGTCGGCACATTTGCCCATCGCTTGCCGGCCGACATGACCGTGACCAATCCGGAACATCGCAAGCATGCCGAGGAAATCTGGCGCATTCCGCACGGGATCATTCCGGAAAAGCCCGGTTATCACGCCGTCGAGCAGGACCGGATGCTGAAGGACGGCAAGCTCAGCTTCTACTGGGTCCAGGTCAACAACAACATCCAGGCCGCTCCCAACACCAGCAACGAAACCTGGCAAGGCTACAGAAACCCGGAGAATTTCATCGTCGTTTCCGATGCCTATCCGACGATCACCGCGATGAGCGCTGACCTGATTCTGCCGGCGGCCATGTGGGTGGAGAAGGAAGGCGCCTACGGCAATGCGGAGCGGCGCACCCATGTCTGGCACCAGCTGGTGCAGGCGCCGGGCGAGGCGCGTTCGGATCTCTGGCAGCTGGTGGAGTTCTCCAAGCGTTTCATCACCGACGAAGTCTGGCCGGCAGAGATTCTCGCGGCCAATCCCGAGTTCAAGGGCAAGAGCCTGCACGACGTCCTGTTCCAGAACGGAGAGGTCAACCGCTTCCCCTTGAGCGAAATCAGCGGCGACTATGCCAACAACGAAGCCGAAGCCTTTGGCTTCTATATTCAGAAGGGGCTGTTCGAGGAATATGCCACCTTCGGTCGCGGCCATGGTCACGATCTGGCGCCTTACGACCGCTACCACGAGGAGCGCGGGTTACGCTGGCCGGTGGTCGACGGCAAGGAGACGCGCTGGCGCTATCGCGAGGGTTATGACCCCTATGTCAAAGCCGGCGAGGGCGTCAAATTCTACGGTCGCCCTGATGGTAAGGCGGTCATTCTCGCCGTGCCTTACGAACCGCCGGCGGAATCGCCCGACGAGGAGTTCGACCTCTGGCTGGTGACGGGCCGCGTGCTCGAACACTGGCACTCTGGCTCGATGACCATGCGCGTGCCGGAGCTTTACCGCGCGTTTCCCGGTGCCCGCTGCTTCATGAACGCGGACGACGCCCGCAAACGCGGCATCAATCAGGGCGCGGAAGTGCGGATCCTGTCGCGGCGCGGCGAGATCCGCTCACGCATCGACACGCGCGGCCGCAATCGCATGCCACCGGGCGTGATCTTCGTGCCCTGGTTCGATGCGAGCCAGCTGATCAACAAGGTGACACTCGACGCAACGGATCCCATCTCCAAACAGACGGATTTCAAAAAATGCGCAGTCAAGATCATCTCCGTCGCTTGAAGCGGCCAGAATGGGTGGTTGTTGCGATCGGGCTTGCCCTGTTTGTGACGACCACGGCGATTGCCCAGGTCGTCCAGAAAATGGTGCCGCAGCTTGAGGGCCCGACACCGCAGATGGAAACAGGGGCGGCAGCGACCTTGCCGAAATGGGTGGTCGATGACGAACGCAAGATGCGCGCCTATCCGGACCAGCCGCCGATCATCCCGCACTCGATCGAGGGCTACCAGCTCTCGGTCAATACCAATCGCTGCCTTTCCTGCCACAAGCGCGAGTTCACCCAGGACAGCGGCGCGCCGATGATCAGCGTGACCCATTACATGACGCGCGACGGGCAGATGATCGCCGATGTTTCGCCGCGGCGCTACTTCTGCACGGCGTGTCATGTGCCGCAGGCGGATGTTCGCCCATTGGTCGACAATGGCTTCAAGGACATGAGCGAACTCGGCGTCAAGCCGGCCGGAAGCGAGTGAGCCCATGGAGCGGATTAAAAGACTTATCCTGTGGGCGTGGCGGCTGGTCAGCACGCCGGCGGGAACGCTGAGCCTCGGCTTTCTGACGCTCGGCGGCTTCATCGGCGGCGTGATGTTCTGGGGTGCCTTCAATACGGCACTCGAGATCACCAATACAGAAAAATTCTGCACCTCCTGTCATGAGATGAAGGACAACGTCTATGAGGAGCTGACGCGCACGATCCACTTCTCCAACCGGTCCGGCGTTCGCGCGTCCTGTCCGGATTGCCACGTGCCGCACCAGTGGACCGATAAGATCGCCCGCAAGATGCAGGCGTCGAAGGAGGTTTGGGGCAAGATCTTCGGCACCATCAACACCCGCCCGAAATTTCTTGAAAAACGCCTCGAGCTCGCTCAGCACGAATGGGCGCGGCTGAAGGCCAATGACAGCCTGGAATGCCGCAATTGCCACTCCTCCGTGGCCATGGACCTGCAGAAGCAGACGGAGCGCGCCGCCACCATCCACACGCGCTATCTGCTGTCCGGCAAGGCGACCTGCATCGACTGCCACAAGGGCATCGCCCATGAGCTGCCGAACATGCAGGGCATCGATCCCGGTTGGAAGATGCCTAGGGAGTTGGAAGGCACAACCACCTCGGGCATGACGCCGATCGACGATCTTCGCCGTGCGATGATGGAGCTTCACGCCAGCAATTTTTGATCGCCGCTTCCGGCAATGCCACGGCGAAGGGATTGATCTTTTAGAGCGTTTCCGGCTTGGACAGAGTCGCAGAAGCGCTCTAGCACCTTGTTTTTATGCATTTCCTGACGGAAAACCGCTTCGCACTTTTCCTGGAAATGCTCTAGGCGTTCGGCCGGGTAATGATGAAAAGGGCCGGGAGCAGCATTGCCCCGCCGACGATCGCCGCGAGCAGCAGGCTCGGTTTGCTGGCGAGGCAGAAGAAGACGAAGCTCACGAGCATCAGCGCGAGGGCGATGGTCTTTGCCCGGGCCGGTATCGCGCCTTTTTCCCGCCAGAGCCGCAAGGAGGGGCCGAATGTCGGATGCTCCAGCAGCCAGCGCTCAAGCCGTGGCGAGGCGCGTGCAAACAGGCCCGCCGCCAGCAACAGAAACGGCGTGGTTGGCAGGATAGGCAGAAAAATGCCGGCGATGGCGAAGCCGACCATCAGCCAGCCGAGGCCAAGACAGAGCAAACGGAGGGGAAGGTTCATCTGTGCTCTCCGCGCCAGCTCAGTCTTCGGACACTGTTGCCATCGTTTCGATCTCTGACGCGCCCGAAACCGCAGCTTGCGGCCAGCGCCGAAGCGCTTCCGTCCCCGCTTCGGTCAGCGCATAGATGCCGCGGTCGACCCGTTCGAACCAGCCATAGACATTGCCCTGCAGGATCTTGGCGGCGTCGGGCGCGGCTTCGCGCAGGTCACGCGGGCGCAGCTGTCCACTTTGCAAGGCGGCGGCGCAGGCAAGCGCCTGCTGGCGGTAGGCCGTCATGATCGGCGAACGCGTGCTGCCGCCGAGCGTCGGGTCGCCCTTGCGACGGTGGTGCTCCTTGATGAGACGCGCCCGCTTCTTCAGGTTCTTGCGCGGCATGGCGGCGGACGCAGCGACGATGACGTCGACCGTGCCGTTGTCGGCAACCGCGAGCATGCCGAACCCGATCCGGCGGCACAGATCGCGAAAGCGCCGGTCGCTCTCGCGCCCTTTGCCTTTTGCCGAAACGCGTGCTGCGATCCAGACCTCGTCACCGGCATTGGCCCGATCGACCGCCTGCAAGACCAGCTCCAGATTGAACGTCAGCTTCAATTCGCAGATCACGACGAGCGGTGGCTCGTCGTTGCTGAGCGCAAGGATATCGCAGCCGCCGATCTCGCCCTTGACGGAATATCCGGCCTCTTCGAGGAAGCGCTTGATCGGCAGATAGAGTGTTGTCTCCAAGCGGGCGGGTTTCCTCTAGAGGTCGAAGGCGGCTCGCCTCGGCAAGCACGGCAAGTCGTTCATTTCTGCGAAGCAGTGCGGTTGTCCTGACATGCAGATAGCCCCGATGCGGGACTTTGTCATCCCGCTCACCGTCCGGACTGCGGTGGTGTGTTGTGCTTCGTCTTAACTTTATGGTGTGCTAATATTGTTGGCGCGGGACGTCTTCGCCGAAGGTGCCCGCATTCCGAGGCTTTGACGACGGATGTTGCGAATCCTCAGCCTGTTGCTTGCCCTGATATCGACATGCGTGTTTCCAGCAGCGTCCGCGCCAGAAACCGAGCGGGTTGCCTTGGTGCTCAATCTGAAGGGGTCAATCGGTCCGGCAACGGCCGAATACGTCAAACGCGGTTTGCAGCGGGCAAACGACCGGCACCTGCCGCTTGTCGTGCTGCAAATCGACACGCCCGGCGGTCTCGATACATCGATGCGCGAGATCATCCAGGCGATCCTCGCCTCATCGGTCCCCGTTGCGAGTTTCGTCGCGCCGAGCGGGGCGCGGGCTGCCAGCGCCGGCACCTATATCCTCTACGCGAGCCATATCGCGGCCATGGCGCCGGGAACCAATCTCGGGGCGGCAACGCCGATCGCCATTGGCGGAGACATGTTTGGCGGAGAGAAGGATGAGAGCCCCGACGGAAAAGGCAAAGACACTGCCGCCAAGCCGGCGCAGACGGCGAGCGATGCAAAGCTGGTGAACGATGCCGTCGCCTATATCCGCGGATTGGCCGAGTTGCGCGGACGCAACGCCGACTGGGCGGAGCGGGCGGTGCGTGAGGCGGCCAGCCTGTCGGCCGCGGCGGCCGTGCAGCAGAAAGTCGTCGATTTCACTGCCGTTTCCATCGACGACCTGTTGAAGCAGACGCAGGGGCGGAGTGTTCGCGTCGAGCAGACGGACGTGACGCTTGAAACGGCTGGGCTTGGCGTGGAGACTTTCGTACCCGACTGGCGCACGCGCCTGCTTGCGGTCATCACCGATCCGAACATCGCGATCATTCTGACGATGATCGGCGTTTATGGACTGATCTTCGAGTTCCTGACGCCCGGATCTGTCGTGCCGGGCACTGTCGGCGGGATCAGTCTGCTGCTCGGCCTCTACGCATTGGCCGTTTTGCCGGTCAGCTATGCCGGCGTCGGCCTGATCCTGCTCGGCATCGGCCTGCTGGTTGCAGAGGCGCACTCGCCTTCGTTCGGCGTGCTCGGGACGGGCGGTGCCCTGGCGATTGTTCTCGGCGCTGCGATCCTTTTCGATACGGACACGCCGGGGCTGCGGGTGTCCTGGGCGTTGCTCGCCGGTGTCGGCATCGCCAGCCTCGGCTTCAGTCTGCTCGTCGGGCGCCTCGCCTTCGGTTCCCGCCGCCGTGCCGTGGTCACCGGAAGCGAGCAGATGATCGGCATCGCCGGCAAGGTCGACAGTTGGGCTGGTGCCAAGGGCTATGTCATTGCCCACGGCGAGCGCTGGCAGGCCGTCAGCAGCGAGACGCTCACAATCGGTGAAAACGTGAAAGTGGTTGGGCGGAACGGGCTGACGCTCGAGGTCGCGCGCGACGAGGCGAAGGCCTGACGCCTGCGGTAGAAGGAGTAGAGATCATGGACATGCTTGGGAGCCTCGCTCCCTATCTCGCGATCCTGTTTTTTGTCCTGCTCGTGATCGCCTACGCGATCAGGATCCTGCGCGAATATGAACGCGGCGTCATCTTCACCCTCGGTCGCTTCACCGGCGTGAAAGGGCCGGGGCTCATCCTGCTCTTGCCCTATGTCCAGCAGATGGTGCGGGTCGATCTGAGAACCCGCGTGCTCGACGTTCCGAGCCAGGACGTCATCTCGCACGATAACGTGTCGGTCCGCGTCAGCGCCGTCATCTACTTCCGGGTGATCGACGCCGAAAAGTCGACGATCCAGGTCGAGGATTTCATGATGGCGACGAGCCAGCTCGCCCAGACGACATTGCGCTCCGTGCTCGGCAAGCACGACCTGGACGAAATGCTGGCGGAGCGCGACCGGCTGAACGACGACATCCAGAAGATCCTCGACAGCCAGACCGATGCCTGGGGCATCAAGGTTGCGACCGTCGAGATCAAGCATGTCGACATCAACGAAAGCATGGTCCGTGCCATCGCCCGCCAGGCGGAGGCGGAGCGCGAACGCCGTGCCAAGGTCATAAATGCCGAGGGCGAGCAGCAGGCGGCCGCAAAACTGCTCGAAGCGGCCGAGATCCTTGCCCGGCAGCCGCAAGCCATGCAGTTGCGCTATCTGAGCACCTTGAACGTCATCGCCGGCGAAAAGAATTCGACGATCGTCTTTCCGTTCCCGATGGAGCTCGTCAACCTGCTGACGGCCAAGGCCGACAAGCAGGCGAGCTGATCGCGTTCGGGGTCGTTGTGTTCAGGCCGCCTTGCGTTCCAGCTGAGCGACCTTGAGCAGGTCGTCGATCGCACCGGGTGCTGCGACCAGAACGGCACTTCCCCGTGTCAGCGCTTCGCCCTGTGTCGGGAAAGGCAGCGACCAGCCGCCCGCCTCGTTGACGAGGCAATAGCCCGCCAGGCAATCCCAGGCATGCATGTAGGGCTCGTAGTAGCCGACGAGCCGACCGGCGGCCACATAGGCGATCATCAGCGCGCCCGAACCGTTGCGCATGAAATTGCCGCCGGCTTCAAGGAGCCGCTCGACGATCCCGGCGACTTCGGCCGGCGTCACGTGATTGTTGGCGCCAAGACCGGTCACCGCATCGCGGATCGTTCGCGTGCCGTCAAGACGCAGGGTCTTGCCATTGAGCGTTGCTCCCTGACCGGACGCGGCCGCATAGAGTTCGTCGTGGCATGGAGACTGGATCACGCCGATCACCGGCTTGTCGGCATAAAGCACGGCGATCGAGATGCACCAGTTGGGCATGCCGTTGACGAAAGGCGTCGTGCCGTCGATCGGATCGATCACCCAGGTGAAGCCCGACGTGCTGCTGACAAGTCCATGTTCTTCGCCAAGGGCTCCATCGCTCGGGAATGCAGCGCTGATGCGATCGCGGATGAGCGTCTCGACGTTGCGATCGGCGATCGAGACGACGTCATGGGCGTCGGCCTTGGTCTCGATGACCAGCGTCTCGCGCCGCAGGAAGTAGTCGTGGGCGAGCTTTCCGGCTTCTATGGCGACGGTCTTGGCGAGCGCGAAACGGGCATCAAGGCCCGCGATTGGCGAAGTCATGCAAAAAGTCCTTCCTGTGTCGATTTCGAAAATTATGCCGTAATCAAAGCAAGGCCGCGATTGCGGAAGCCGATGGCGACTTCGGTCGCAGGAGATAACATCCGTTCGATCGCGTCATCAACCACAAATAGCAATCCAGTTTCTGTTTCAACTTCATACTCGATGTGGCCACCGAGATAGGATGCCGTGCTGATGACGCCGGGCAGGGCAGCGGCACTTGCCGGCGTCAGCGTCACGGCATTGGGACGCACGGCGAGCTTTGACGGACCGGGCCGGGCATCGCGCGACGGCAGCTGATGTTCGAGCCCGCCAATGCGGATGGTGGCAAGGCCGGCATCGGACCCGGTGACTTCGCAGGGCAGCACATTGGCCTCGCCCATGAAATCGGCGATGAAGGCGGATGCCGGCGACTCGTAGAGGTCGCGTGGTGCGCCTTCCTGGGCGATCGCGCCGTCCTTCATCACGATAATCCGGTCGGAAACGGCAAGCGCCTCGTCCTGGTCATGCGTGACGTAGACGGCCGTAAAGCCGAGCCGCTGCTGCAATTCGCGGATTTCCGTGCGAACACGCCGGCGCAGCCGCGCGTCGAGGTTGGAGAGCGGCTCGTCGAGCAAAAGCACCTGCGGTTCGAGCACCAGAGCGCGGGCGACGGCGACACGCTGTTGCTGGCCGCCCGACAGCTCAGCGGGAAGCCGCTGGCCAAGTCCGCCGAGGCCGACGAGCTTCAGGCCTTCCTCTGCCCGGTCCCGCGCCTCCTTCTTCTTCATGCCGGAGGATTCGAGGCCGTAGGCGACGTTGTCGAGCGACGTCATATGCGGAAACAGCGCGTAGGACTGGAACACCATCGACACGTCACGCTCATTGGCCGGCAGCATGGTGACGTCCTTGCCGCCGATGATGATCCGGCCGGAAGACGGGTGCTCAAGGCCTGCAAGCATGCGCAGCGTCGTGGTCTTGCCGCAGCCCGACGGCCCGAGCAGGGTGACGAGGGTGCCGGGTTCGATGGTCAGCGACAGGTCGTGGATCGCGGTGAACGCGCCGAACTGTTTGCGCAGGTTCTGGAAGACGACCGAGCCGGTGCGGGGAGTGCTCATGCGGGGTTCTCCTGGGAAAGGGTCTTGGTGGCGGTGCGGACTGGGGCCGCGCCGAGGACGCGGTTCTCCCGCCGAAGCTTGCGCTCGCCGACAAGCAGTTGCAGGCCGGTGATGACGGTGATCATCACCACGATGAGGGCCGACGAATAGGCGATCGCCACGCCGAACTCGCCGTTTTCGACAAGGCCGACGATGTAGGACGTCGCCATGTTGTATTCGGCGCTGACGAGGAAGACGACGGCGCTGATCGACGTGATCGCGCGGACGAAGGAATAGACGAGAGCAGCGACGATGGCCGGACGCAAGAGCGGCAGGATGACCTTGCGCAACGTGCGGAAGCTCGTTGCCCTCAGCGTCAGCGAGGCCTCGTCCAGGCTCTTGTCGAGCTGGCTCATCGCCGCGATGCCGCCGCGCACGCCGACGGGCATGTTGCGGAAGACGAAGCAGGCAACGAGGATCAGCGCGGTACCGGTCATTTCGAGCGGCGGCAGATTGAAGGCGATGATGTAGCTGATGCCGATGACCGTGCCGGGAATGGCGAAGCTCAGCATCAGCGCGAATTCGAACACATCCCGTCCGGCAAAACGTTGCCGAACGATCAGGTAGGCGGTCAACAGCCCGACGATCGCCGTCAAGGGTGCCGAGATCAGCGCGATCTCCATCGTCGTCCAGAAGGAGTTCCAGGCGACGCCCGTCCAGGCGAGGGCGCCGTCGGTCAGCGAGATCGAGAAGGCTTTGATGTAGTGATCTAACGTCAGCGAGTTATCGAGACCCCAGGTCTTTACGAATCCGCCGAACAGGATCATGCCGTAGACGACGACGGTGAAGATCATCCACGGGATCACCACGGCATGGAGGCCGATCGACAGCGGCCGTGGCAGCGCGATATGCGAGCCGCTGTCGCCCTTGCCGGTTACGGTCGAATAGTTCTTGCCCGCCAGCCAATAGCGCTGGGCGAGGAAAGCCGACAGGGTGAAGCACAACAGGATGATCGCGAGCACGGCGGCGCGGGATGGATCGTTCTGTGCGCCGACGACAGCAAAGAAGATTTCCGTCGAAAGCACGCCGTGGCTGCCGCCGAGAACCAGCGGATTGCCGAAATCGGCCATGCTCTCGATGAAGCCGATCAGGAAGGCGTTGGCGAGACCCGGCTTCATCAGCGGCAGCGAAACGTGCCAGAATGTGCGCCACCGATCGGCGCGCAACGTCTGCGACGCCTCTTCCATCGACGGACTGACGCCCTCGACGACGCCGATCAACACGAGGAACGAGATCGGGGTGAAGGACAGGACCTGCGCGATCCAGATGCCGGTGAGGCCATAAAGCCAGCGCCCCGGCTCGATGCCAAAGGCGTCGGACAGGAACTCGGTAATGACGCCGGCGCGCCCGAAGAGCAGCGTCAGCGCCAGGCCTATGACGAAGGGCGGCGTGATGATCGGCAGCACCGTCAACAGGCGCATGCCCTTCTTGAAGGGGAAGCGGGTGCGGGTTGCGACCAGCGCAAAGGCAAGGCCGAGCAGGGTCGAGCCGGAGGCGGTCATCAGCGCCAGCCAGAGCGTGCGCCAGGCGACGCCGCAGCGCTCGCCGCCCGTGACGCAGCCAAGGCTCCAGATCGAACCGTCCTGAATGTTGCGCAGGAAGCCATCCGGCTTGAACGAGCCGTCGAAATCCTGGACGGACGCCGCAAACATGCTGCCAACGGGATAGAACACGAAGACGACCACGAGGCAGACGAGCAGCGAGATCGACGCGACGATGAAGGCATCGCCCTTCATGGCGCCACGTTCAGCCAGCCCGAATGCGAAGATGAGAATGAAGGCGAGGGACGCGAGAACGGCGCCGGCACCCATGGAAGGCTGGCCGTCGGCAAGTGGGCCGAAGAGGGTTTCGCTGATCGTCCAGGTCCAGCCGGTAAAGCCGATCGCCAGGCCCTGGAGAGCAATGAACAGGAGGCCGGCTGCACCGGCCACCGCCAGCACCAGGCCGCGGCGATCCGGGTCCCGGATGAACCGGGCGGCGGCACAGGCGCCGAGAAGCAGGAGCGCGACCACAAGCCATGGACGACCGTGGGCAAAGATTTGCGCAAGGCCCGGTGCCACGGCAGCGTCGGAGGGAAAGCTGGAAAGCCAGCCAAGGCCGAAGAAGCCTCCCTCGATGCGGTACCAGGGCACGACCAGAAATGCGGCCAGCCCAAGCCCGAGCGTGAGGTCGAGCCTACGGTTGCGATGTTCCATCACGGTCCTCGCGTCTTTTCGCTATTGGAATGTCGATCATGGTGCAGGGCCGGCTGGCGAGAGCCGGAGACACCTGCGGTCTTTCGAGGTGCTGTCGACCGGATCGTTCGACCCGGCCGACCGCAAACCGAATGGCGTCAGTTGGCGTTGGCACCAACCTCGCGGTCCCAGCGCTCGAGCAGAGCTTTGCGCTTTTCGGAGTCGCCATAGGTGGCGAAGTCGTAGTCGATCAGCTTGATGTCCTCGAACTTCGGTGCTTCCTTCGGCACTTCCGCGCTCTTGTTGGACGGCAGCTGGAAGGACTTGGCGTCCTTCATGCGCGACTGGACCTCAGGTTTCAGTGCCCAGTCGTACCAGATCTTGGCATTGTCCAGGTTCTTGGCGCCGCGGATGATCGACATCGAGCCGATTTCGTAGCCGGTGCCCTCGCAAGGGGCGATCGCCTTGATCGGGAAGCCTTCGGCTGTCTGCGCGACGGCGTCGTGCATGAAGACGATGCCGAGGCCGGCTTCGCCGCGCGCGGCCGATTTGACCGGTGCCGAACCCGACTTGGTGTATTGCGCGACGTTGGCATTGAGTTTCTTCAGGTAGTCGAAGGCCTGATCTTCACCCATGATCTGCACCAGCGATGCGAGTGCCGTATAGGCAGTGCCCGACGAGTTCGGGTTGGCCATCTGGATCTCGCCCTTCAGCGACGCGTCCAGCAGGTCGGCCCAGCATTTCGGCTCCTTGAAGCCTTTCTTCTGGAAGATCTCGGTGTTGTAGCCCCAGCCTAGCGCGCCGGCGTAGACACCCACGGTGCGGTAGCCCGAGCCTTCGGCCTGTTTCTTGGCCCAATCCTGCAACTGATCAAGCATCGGCGACTTGTATTCGAGCGTCAGCCCGTCGGATGCGGCCTGCAGGTGCGGGTCGCCGGTGCCTGCCCACCAGATATCGGTCTTGGGGTTGCGCGCTTCGGCGCGCACCTTGGCATAGGTCTCGCCGGAAGACAGGCGAACCATGTTGACCTTGATGCCGCTTTCCTTCTCGAAATCGGCGGTCATCTGCTCGCATATGACGACGTCCGCCGAGCAAATCAGATTGAGACTGCCTGCCGCCTGCGCCTGAGACGCCGCGAATGTCAGGCCGGTTGCGGCAAGCGCGACCGAAATGGATACAGCTTTCATAACTTCCTCCCAATGGTGCGATGCCTCCACATCGCAGTAATGCAAGCGCGTGCAAGGTGTCACATGGATCGGAATGTTGTCAATCCGAGTTCGGCCGAAAGTGGAAAGTTTAATCGATTGGGTTTGTGCAAGCTTGCACAGGTCTGATATTTGTTGCAAGAAGTTTGCAAAGCCGTGC
Source organism: Ensifer sp. GW823-FHT05D09 (assembly GCF_058795755.1). Lineage (NCBI taxonomy): Bacteria > Pseudomonadati > Pseudomonadota > Alphaproteobacteria > Hyphomicrobiales > Rhizobiaceae > Ensifer > Ensifer sp. GW823-FHT05D09. The sequence goes on from NZ_JBXAIA010000008.1 coordinate 294,531, forward strand.
AAGGGTGGGTCACGATGAGCGACAAGATATTCGTCAGTGCAGAGGAAGTGGCAAGGAAGGCCGGCGTATCCCGCTCCGCGGTTTCGCGCGCGTTCACAGCGGGTGCGAGCATCGCGCCGGAGACGCGCCGCAAGGTCATGGAGGCGGCGGAAGCACTCGGCTATCACGTCAACCATCTGGCCCGCGGATTGATGCGCAATGAAAGCGGCATTGTCTGCCTCGTCGTTTCCGACATGGGCACGCCTTACCGTTCGGCGCTGATCAAGGCGTTGACGCAGCAGCTGCAGAATGCCGGCAAGATCGCGATGATCGTCAATACCGATCGATCCGACGAACGCGTCGACATGGCTTTGCGCCAGGCAATCCGGTACCGCGCCGATGCCTCGATCGTGCTGTCGGGCATGCCGGACAAGTCGCTCGTCGATCTCTGCGTCCGGAACGGTCAGCGGCTGGTTCTGATCAATCGCGACGACGAGCATCAAGGCCCACTCAGAATTAACCTCGACGACGATGATACGGCGCAAAGCGTGGTGACGGCGTTCCTGCGGGCCGGCTGTCGCCGTCTCGCTTTTGCCAATTCAGAAGCCGGGACACCGAGCCTCATGACGCGCGAAGTGGGTTTTGTCGCAGCGGCGCGGGAGCAGGGGCTCGATGTGACCGTCGAACGCTTCGGCCCGACGGGTTATGAAAGCGGCAAGGTCCTGGCGCAGCGGTTGATGACCCGTCGCGAGCGTCCGGATGCGGTCTTTTGCGTGACCGATCTCGTTGCGCTCGGTTTCATGGATGCGGCCCGGCATCAGTTTTCGCTTTCGATCCCCGACGATCTCTGCGTCGTCGGTTTTGACGACATTCCGCAGGCCGCCTGGAGTTCCTACGAGTTGACCACGTTCGCCCAGCCCATCGAGGAGATTGCGGCGGCGGCGGTTGCATGGCTGATGAGCGACGACGTCGGACAATCGCAATCGTTGCGGCTCAACGCCCCCTTCGTCTGGCGCCGATCCGTCCGTAGCGCCTGATCGGACGGTGAGCGGTCGGTGGCAAGGCTGCCACCGACGTCAGGCGGCGATGGACAGTCCGCCACGCGTCAGCGCGGCATCGATGCGTGCGCCATGGGCTGCAAACACGGACCAGAGCCACAGCATGATCCAGAGCATCAGCAGCCAGGCGAGCACGACATCCGAGAGGAAGTGCGCGCCGAATGCAATGCGGTTGAGCGAGAAGACGAGCACGACAGGCACGAGCGCAACGATCGCCTTCCAACGCCAAGCCAGGGGCAGGAAAAATGCCAAGCCGAACAAGGCAATCGCCGTCGCCGATTCGCCAGACGCGAACGAACAACTGCGCGAGCACGCGCCGGAAACCTGCCAGGCGGGCGTAAACGGCAGCGTTCCGCCGAACTCGACGATCTCGGAAGGGCGGGCGCGGCCGACCAGCCGTTTCAGCAACTGGATGGCAAGGCCGGGGCCGAGCGCATAGAAAGTCAGGAAAAACAATATTTTATGCGGACGTGGCAGCCATGCGCGCGGCCGGCGCATCTGCCCGGCAAGCATGACTGCGAGGGCGGGCAGGAGCAAAATCGGCATCAGGCGGTTGAAATCACGCAGCAGACGCAGTGCGTGCTCCCGCGACAACGGAAAGTCTGCATTGCCTGCCGCCGCCCAGCGTGACACGGCCAGATCGATGCCGGGAAAAGCCATAAACACGAAGCCCGCAAATATCGTTGCCGAAGCGGCCGTCTGAACCGGGTGTTGGCAGATCTGGGCCTGCAATCGGGCAGGCCATGTCAGGGGATTGGCAACCCGCCGCCAATGGCCGGCAGCTGGTGTCGTGATGGATTGCAGGATGCTGGACATTCCGAACGCTCGCGATGGGAAAACAGGAGGAGGCGAGCACGAGAATTGCTGGTGACTGTCAAGGATGGGCGGGCAACTGGAGAAGGCTCGGAGCGGAAAACGCATCGGTCTTCCGCGTACGGCGCCAGGCTGTCGGGCAGAGTTTTCCGCCCGCCCATCGTTGCGGACCCGGAGGCGGAGGAGGTGCTACGCGGCACCTTCGCATAGGAGAGGGTGGCGACGGTTCGGATCGCCGCCCGCCGCGGGGAACGGGTTCAAGCGGCGGCGTCGGGCCGCTGTTGCTCTGTCTCCAGGTAAGCCGCAATCTCGGCCTCGGCAACGCATGCGCCATCGACGCGTGCCTTGCCGCGATAGCGCCAGACATTGCGGCGATAGGCCAGCTTCGTCATGTGATACTCGATGACGTCACCCGGGCGAACGGGCTTACGAAATCGGGCCTTGTCCACCGTCAACATGTAGATGATCTTTGGCGTCAAACCCACGGCAAGCTTGGCGGCCGCACACATGACACCGGCAGTTTGCGCCATGCCCTCGATGATCAGCGCTCCGGGAAAGACCGGATTGCCAGGGAAGTGCCCCTGGAACTGCGGTTCGTTCATCGAAACGTTCTTGATCCCAATGCCGCTTTCTTCGCCGCGGATCGAAACGAGCCTGTCGATCAGCAGAAAGGGGTAACGATGCGGGATACATTGCAAGATCTTGCCGATATCGGCTGACGTCAGTTCGCTCGTTTCAACAGGCATGAGAATTCCCCTCTTGGGTTGCTTGCGGCCCTGCGCGAGCCATCGTACGGAAAGCGTCAGCGCCGCTTGCTTGGCCGGGATCGCGAAGGCGTTCCGGGACGTTTGTTATGTGGGTCGGTGGAATCTGGGGTGAAGCCGCAAAATCGGCATTCGAGGGCACATACACCGTGCGTTCGACACTCGATCAGACGGTGGCAGGCGGACACTCGACGCGATTTGTCAAGAAATGGCGGAGAAACGAAGAACGCTTGATGCGGAACGGCCGGCGATGGTGTCCAGCGCTGCCCGGATGAATTGCAACCCGAATTTTTTCATCCCATAAGCTCGTTGCCACAACACATGCGCGAGGAGTTTGCAGATGGTCGACAAGGGTCTCATCCTTTTGGTCGAGGACGAGCCGGAGATCGCGCAGATCCTCGATGCCTACCTCGTGCGTGACGGCTTCAGGACGGTACGGGCGGCGGACGGCGAAACCGCGCTCACCCATCATTCCGTGCTTTCGCCTGATCTCGTTCTCCTCGACGTGCGCATCCCGCGGCTCGACGGTTTCGAGGTGCTGGCGCGCATCCGCCGCGAGAGCAACACGCCGACGATCATGGTGACGGCATTGGCCGAGGATCTCGATCGGCTGGCGGGGCTGAGGCTCGGTGCGGACGACTACGTCGTCAAGCCGTTCAACCCGCAGGAGGTCGTGGCCCGCGTCAATGCAGTTCTGCGGCGGACGCGAAACGGCGCCGGCGCCACGGTGCTGCGCTTCGAAAATGTCGAGGTCGATCTCGATGCGCATGCGGCCTTTGTCGAAACCACCGGCAAGCGCCAGTCCCTGCCGCTGACACTCAGCGAGTTTCGTATCCTGGCCCATATGATCCGGCGCCCGACGCATGCCTTCGAGCGAGCCGACATTCTCGATGCCTGCCTTCCCGACAGTGACGCGCTGGCGCGAACGGTCGACACCCATGTCGCCAACCTTCGCCGCAAACTCGAGGATCTCGGCGCCTGCGGTTTCTTCTCCGCGGTTCGCGGCGTCGGCTACCGTTTCGTGGAGCCGAGATGAAGATCAGAATATCGCGCCTGCCACTTGGCGTTCTCACCGCCATGCTGCAGGCTGTCCTGCTCGTGGTCAGTGTCTGCATCGTCTATTTCGGCGTGATGTGGATGGAGGCGGACCTCGAGGAGCGGATGCTCAAGATGATGTCGCGCGGGGCGGCGCAAGCCTATACCGATATCAATGCCGGCCGGATGCCGACGGAGGAAAACCTTCGCGCGTTTGTCACCAGCGTTCCCGCGATCGAGGAATGGGGCAACAACGAGATCGACCTGTCGATCATTACCTTCGGTGCGATCGCTGCGGCAACCTGCAGCCTGATCGGCTATTGGCTCGCCCGCAAGATCAGCCGTCCTTTGGAACTGCTCGCTCAGGCAACCGAAGACCTGCGTGCCGGCGATTTCGCGGTTCGTGTCGGCTCCGTTGGGAAGGGGGCGAAAGAAGTGGCAACGTTGATCAAGACTTTCGATGAGCTGGCGGCCGAACTCGAAAGCATGGAAAGCCGCCTGCGTTTCAACACGATGGCGGTGGCCCACGAATTGCGCACGCCGTTGACGATCCTGCAAGGCAATCTGCAGGGCATGGCCGATGGCGTCTTTCCGTTGGAGCAGGAGCGCGTGCGGCAGCTGCTCGTCCAGGTGGAGGGGCTATCCGCCCTGGTCGAGGATCTGCGCACCCTTTCGCTTGCCGCAGGCCAAAAGCTCGTCACCCAACGCGGTGCGGTCGATCTGGCGGCCGAGGCGACGCAGGTGCTCGGCGCCTCCCGCACGATCCTCGCATCTGCCGGTCTCTCGCTCGAGATGGCACTTGTCCCAGCTGTGGTGTCCGGCGATTCCCAGCGCCTGCGGCAGGCGTTGCTTGCGCTCGTTGAAAACGCCTGTCGCTATGCGTCATCAGGCGGCGTGCTTCGGTGCGAAACCGGCGCGCGTGGCGCGGACGAAGCCTTCATCCGGGTGCTTGATCGCGGGCCGGGGCTTCCGGACGATGTATCGACCCACTCGATCGACCTGTTCTGGCGCGGGGACGCGTCCCGTTCGCGGGCAACCGGCGGAACGGGTCTTGGTCTCTCCGTCGTGCAGGCGATTGCCAAGGCCCATGGCGGCCGGCTGGAATTCGCAGCGCGCCCCGGCGGCGGAGCGATGATCACCATCATGCTGCCGCGCGAAAGCGCCGCCTGAGCGCCATCGTTATCGTCTTGAAGGCCTGATCGGGGCCGTTCGGCGTTCGGTGAGGGCCGCACGCCGGCTCTGTCCATGCGGGCGGATCGCTCCGCCAACAGGCGCTCGATTCCGGATCACTTCTCCGCATTCCCTTGACAAACAGAATGCAAACCCAGCGGTGCCGGATATCCCGGCGATGCTTGGACAAGCATTTGCTTTCAAGGAATTACGCCATGTCCCTGGAAGGTCGTTTGCCGCAATACAGCGCTCGATCGGACTTGCCATCGCTGCCCAACGGCGGTGGTGAGAGAGTTGAAACCCAGCCGGCATCTGTCGGCTTTGTCGCCGCTGCCAACATGCCGGAGCGTGGCCGGTCGGCCCGTCAGATCCTGTGGCAGGTTCTCAAGCTTGGCGGGCGGCTGACCTTGAAGCGCGCGGTCGTGTTCTCGATGCGGCTCGCCCGACATCCGCTGCTGACGACGCGCTGGCTCACCTTTCTCAGCGCGTTCGGCGACCGCTACAAATTGGGTCTTCCGCACGACGATCTTATTCGCAAGTCGGTACCGACATTTCTGTTGCACGGAGCTCGCTCAAGCCAACGGCTTGAACTGCTGATGAACCATTTCGATGTCGCGAGCGAAGTCCTGTCACGCCGGTCGCTGATGGCGCTTTGGCGCGGTACGTCGATGGAGATGGGAACGGTCGCCGGGCGCGGTGAAAATTACCCTGTCCAGTTGCTGTTGGCCGACCATTGCGGTGGGCGCCACGAGGGCGCCTTTGCGATCAGGCTTAGCCGCCAAAGCGATCGTTACGCGCTTTGCACGGTCAGTTTCGCCTTCGTGCGCTGCGATGATGACGCCTATAGCCTGGTGATCGGCGGCATGCAGGGGCCGCGTGAAGGCGACGGAAAACGGGCGCTGATTACCGCGACCCGCGACCTCGGGGGCTTGCGGCCAAAGGATGCGGTTCTGCTCACGCTGCAGGGGCTCGCCTCTGAGGGCAACGCAACGCACCTCTATGCCGTCTCCAACGACAGGCACGTGATCAACCGCCGACGGCGCAAACGTCGGCGGATGATGGTGGCCGATCTCGATGCCTATTGGGCGGACAGGGGCGGCGAACCGTCCGATCCCTTCGGTTTCAGCCTGCCGATCGGCGAGGGCACGTCTGCGCGGGATGGAAACAGGCGCGACCAGAGCAAACGCGCGTTTCGCGACATTGGCGCGTGGTTTTACTGAGCGCCGGATGCGCTTTTCGGATCTTTGCGAGGTCGATACTGAGGCCGCTGCCGCCAAGATCAAATGAACGAATGCCCTTATGGGGTGTATCATCGCGGCGATACACTAATCTGCCCGTCGCAAGTTATACTGCTGATGATTCGAGACTGCAGCTGGAGGTAATGCGTGACAAGAGCCGCGACCAAAAAGAACAAGCCGCACACAGGCGGATGCATTTGCGGAGCAATTCGGTTCGAGGCGAAAGGGCCGGCCGGAAAGCCGCACACCTGCTCGTGCAAACTGTGCCAAAAGCATTCCGGCGCGCTGACCGTCGCCTGGGTCGAATTCCCAAGCGACGCCGTGGCTTGGACCGGGCCTGGGGGAGCGCCCGCAACCTATCGCTCCTCCGATTACTCCAGCCGGGCCTTCTGCGGCACCTGCGGCAGCACGCTCGGCGCGATCGACGATGCGCCCGTCGTCGCGTTGATGCTCGGGTGCTTCGACAAGACCAACGCCGCCGATCTCATCCCGGTCTCGCACAGCTACCGTGGCGGACGCCCGAAATGGTGGCATGTCGAATGCGTCAGACCGGCGGCTGAATAGACTGCGGCAGCGCCGCCTTCTTCGGCTGTAGCCTTAGATGAGGTTCACCACGACCGAGCCGATTGCCACTGCGCCGAAGGCAATCAGGACCAGGCCCGAAAGGCGTGAGACCCACGTGACGAAACTGTCGGGCAGGCGTGTTCGGGCAAGGGTAATCCCGCCGCTTAAAAGCATCCACCAGGCGAGCGAGCCGAGGAAGACGCCGGCAACGACGACGGTGGCGTTTGCAAGTCCACCGGCTTTCGCCAGACCAAGGACCGCAAAGAACGCGGCAAAGGACAGGATCGTCAGCGGATTGGCGATCGTTAGCAGGAAGGTCGCTGCGGTCGTCTGGATGAGATCGCGCGCACCGACCTTGGCTGCGGCTGCGACCGGGCTCGGTTGCAGCCCGCGCCAGCCGAGCCAGATCATGAAGGCGCCACCGGCAAGGCTGAGCGGCGTCGCCACCGTGGCGAGAAGGGTCGCGAACGCGGCAAAGCCGGCTGCCGCCAGCAGCGCGTAGCTGGCATCGGCGAGCGCCGTTCCCAATCCGCCGGCGACGCCGGCCCAGAAGCCGCGTTCGAGCGTGCGGTTGATGCACAGGACGCCAATCGGGCCGAGGGGAGCGGCAATGGCGAGGCCGAGCAGCAGGCCTTTTGCGAACAGCAGCATCGACATTGCTCAGCGCTCCGGGCCGGTGAACGAGGTTTCCCTGACGGTCGACAGGGCAATCACGGTCTCGCTGCGAGCGAGAAACCGGCGACGCTTGAGTTCGGCCAGGAAAGGCTCGATATCGCCAAGCGACGGCATGCGAACCTTGACGCAATAGGACCAGGCGCCGGTGACGTGGTGACATTCCGTAACGGAAGGATGGCCGGCCATGAAGGTGCGAAACGCTTCCTCATCCGCATCCGGGGACAGCCCGACCCAGACGAAGGCGAGCACGTCAAGCCCAAGCGCGCGATGGTCGGCGTCGATCGTGAAACGGCGGATCACTCCGCTTGCGACGAGCCGGCGGATGCGCTCGTTGACCGAGGAGGGCGACAACTCCACCGCCGCACCGATATCGGTCAGCGACCTGCGGGAGTCCTGCGCGAGAATTCCAATGATTTTTCTGTCGATCTCATCCATTTCCAATGAATACGTTGAAACTAGCCGTGTGTACAGAAAAATCGGTTGCTATTATGCCGTACGGCCGAAGATTCAGCGATGTGCCATTCAGCCGATATCCTTGAGCGCGTCGAGCGGTCCGGTCAGCGCGGTGCGCGGCTGGACGAGCTCTGGACTGATCAGGTGAATACGCGGCTGTGGCCGCCCCTCCTCGATCACCTCGAATGCCTTGGTGATCATGCCCTCGACATCCTGGCGGATCATGATGACGGGGAAGGGCAGGAACGAGGCGAAGGGGTCGTAGTCGTAGCAGCCGACGGTGAGGTCTGCGAAGTTTTCATGCGGGTGGCCAGCCATGAAGCGCAACAGGCCCTCGAAGTTGATCGAGGAGTTGATGAAGACGCCGCGCGGCAGCTTGCCGTGCTTTTCGTAGAAGGCTTCGAAAGCGAGCCTTGCATTGTTGGGCGCGTAGCCGGTCGGCTGGATGCAGCCGTCCGGGTCTTCGCCCAGAAGCTCGCGCTTCACCGCACGGAACCCGCGGATACGCTCGCGGCTTGCGTGGTCGTCGCGACCGCCGAAGAGGTAGAGTTCATCCGGGCGGAGCGGCTGATCCGCGGGGAAGTGTCGGATGATCGCCTCCGTCAGCATCCGGCCGCCTTGGTAGTTGTCGCTGATGACGGACGGAACCTTGGTGCCGGGCAGGTCGATGTTGATGTGCTTCAGGCCGACGGTCTCGCAGACCTCGTGCACGCCGTCCGGGTCGGTCGCGCCGCAGATGAACAGCTCATCGATCGAGTATGAGATCAGCGTTTCGGCCGTCTTTCTTTCCTCTTCCGGGTCACGGCTGGCGCTGACGACGATTGGGCATTGACCCTTGCTTCTGACATGCGCTTCGAAGGTCTGCGCCATCGAGGAGAAGTAGCGATTGTCATGGACCGGCAACAGCAGGCCGATGAGGCCGGAGCGGGAGCTGCGCAATCCGCGGGCCTGACGGTTGGCGGTATATTGGTGGGTCTCCGCCAGATCCCGGATCAGGGCCGCGGTGCTCTCCTTGATCCGCCGCTTCTGCCAGGTGCCGTTCAAAACCGCACTCACGGTTGAAGGCGAGCTGCCTGACAGCACCGATAAGTCGTAGATGGTCGCCTTCTTCTTGCTCGTCTTCGTCATCGTTGGCCTCCCTCATCGTCTTAGTGCCGATTTCCCCTTGACGAAAGATTAAGTCTGCACAATAGTCTTTGCACCATCGATTGTGCAAACAAGAAATATCGATTGTGCAAATTGATGGGTCGTCTGAGGAGGCGGCGATCAGGGAGGCGGGAATTCGTTCCCAGCCAGTTGCGATTTGAAACTGGAGGCCGGCGCTTCTGCAGCCGGGCGTGTTCCCTATGGGGAACGAGTGGAGGAGAGACATGATCAAGAAAATTCTGGTCGCTGCGCTAGCGACATCGCTTTCGCTTGCCGGTGCGGCTGCCGCATTCGCTCAGGATGCCGGAAAGGTCGGCGTCGTGGTCAAGATCGGCGGCATTCCGTGGTTCAACGCCATGGAGGCAGGCATCAAGGAACGGGGCCAAAAGCTCGGCATCGACGCCTTCATGGTCGGCCCGACGAGCGCCGATCCGGCGCTGCAGGTGCGCGCCATCGAGGATCTGATCGCCCAGGGCGTCAAGGTCATCGGCGTCGTGCCCAATGATGCCAAGGTTTTGGAGCCGGTTCTGACCAAGGCCAAGGAAAAGGGCATCATCGTCATCACCCATGAATCGCCGAGCCAGAAGGGTGCCGATTGGGACTTCGAGCTTGCGTCATCGACCGGCTTCGGCGAAGCGCACGGCAAGCTGCTTGCCGAAAAAATGGGCGGCAAGGGCGAATATGCCGTGTTCGTCGGCTCGCTGACCGTGCCGCTGCACAACGCCTGGGCTGATGCTGCCATCGCCTATATCAAGAAGAACCATCCTGACATGATGCTGGTCGGCGAACGCTACGGGGTCGCGGAAGACGTCGACAAAAGCCGGTCGACAGCGCTCGACCTGATCTCTGCCCATCCCAACCTCAAGGGTTTCCTCGCGTTCGGCAGCCAGGGACCGATCGGGGCAGGCCGTGCCGTCGAAGAGCGCCGCAAGGTTGGCGAGATCTTCGTGCTCGGCCCGTTCTCGCCGGGGCAGGGCCAGAAGCTCGTCAAGTCGGACGCGATCTCCGGCGGCTTCATGTGGAATCCGAAACAGGCAGGCGAGGTGTTCGTGACGCTTGCCGACAAGTTGATGAAGGGTGAAGAGGTGAAGGACGGCGACGAGATCGAAGGTCTCGGCAAGGTCAAGCCGGACTTTGAAAACCGCAACATCATCGTTGATCAGCTCGTGCCGATCAACAAGGACACGGTCGCCGATCTCGCGGCGATGGGGCTCTGATCTGCCGCAGCGGCCCGCACGCCTCAGACGCGCCACCGCCGCTGCCGCATTTTGAATAGTTGCATGCCCTATCCCCGGATCGATGCGATCCCGGGCGGCATGCACCGGGTTCTCCCGGCTGCTGGGCCGGCTTCGGTCGGCCTGGCACGTCCTTCAAAAACGGTCCTTAGGACACACGTTCATGCAACAGCTTGCGATCACGGGAGGCAGCGAAAAGCCGCTTCTGTCCCTGCACGACATCAACATGACCTTCGGTGGCGTCAAGGCGCTCAAGAATGTGAGCTTCGACGTCCGCCCGGGTGAGGTGCACTGCCTCGCCGGTGAGAACGGTTGTGGCAAGAGCACCCTGATCAAGATCATCACCGGCGTTTACCGTCCCGCCGATGGCGCCTCGATCGAGTATGACGGCGAGACCTATTCCCACATGTCGCCGGTGACCGCCCAGGATCGCGGCATCCAGGTCATCTGGCAGGATCTGGCGCTTTTCCCCGAAATGAGCGTGGCGGAAAACATCGCCTTCCAGACCGTCCTCGGCCGCTGGCCGAAGCTGGTCGACTATGGCCGCATGCGCAAGATTGCGACGGACGCGCTTAAGCGTCTCGGCATCACGCTCGACGTCGACCTGCCGCTCAAGGAATACGCCATTGCCCAGCGCCAGATCGTGGCGATTGCCCGCGCGCTCGTCGGCGAAGCGAAGCTCGTCTTCATGGACGAGCCGACCGCATCGCTGACGCAATCGGAAACCGACCATCTGCTCGACATCGTGCGCGGTCTTTCGGCCGCAGGCGTCGCCGTCGTCTTCGTCAGTCACCGCCTGGCGGAAGTGCTGGAAATTTCAAGCCGGATCACCGTCTTGCGCGACGGCGCGCTGGTCGGCGTTTATCCCGCCGCCGGCATGACGCAATCGCGCATCACCGAACTGATGACTGGCAAGACTTTTGACCAGCAGGTCCGCGCAAAATCGCGCGACGATCAACCTGTTGTCCTTGAGGTAAAGGGGCTGAGCCGACCCGGCCAGTTCGACGATATTTCACTCACCGTCCGACGCGGCGAGACGCTCGGGATTACCGGCCTTCTCGGGGCCGGCCGGACCGAGCTTGCGCAAACGCTCTTCGGCATGCTGCAGCCGGCCGCCGGCACGATCACGCTCGAGGGCAAGCCGGTGCATTTCTCCTCCAACCGCGATGCGATCAAGGCGGGCGTCGCCTATCTCTCGGAGGATCGCCTGTCGCTTGGCCTCATCCAGCCGCAGTCGATCGCCGACAATCTCGTCATCAGTTCGCTCGGCAAGATCGTTTCCGGCGGCTTCCTGTCGGACGAGCGCAAGCGCAAGCTCGTCGCCGGCTGGATTGCCGATCTCGGCGTCAAGATCGGCCTGCAGGGCGACGCGATCTCGACGCTGTCAGGCGGCAACCAGCAGCGTATCGCCATTGCCAAATGGCTGGCGACCGACCCGAAGCTGTTGATCCTCGACGCCCCCACTGTCGGTGTCGATGTCGGCGCGCGTGCCGGCATCTTCGACATCGTCGCCAAGCTCGCCGAGACAGGCCTTGCGATCATCCTGATTTCCGACGAGGTGCCGGAAGTCTATTTCAACGCCGACCGCGTCCTGCATATGGCGCAGGGTCGCATCGTCGGCAGCTACGATCCCTGTAGCGTTCCGCTCGCCGAAATCGAGGGAGCGGTCTATGCATAGTTTCGCCCGTACACATGCGACCGAGGTCGCGCTTCTCGCCGTCATAACCGTCATCTGCACGGTTCTGTCGTTCGCGACGGCCAACTTCTTCTCGATCGGCAACGCCTTCGATCTGTTGAACACCAGTTCGGTCAACATCATCTTCGCCGTTGGCCTGCTGGTCGTGCTGATTGCCGGCGGCATCGACATCTCCTTCGCCGTCGCCGCCTCGGTCGTGCAGTATGGGACGGCGATCGCGCTCGGCTGGATCGGCGGCGGTGGCTGGATCTCCGGCCTCGTCATTGCCGGATCGATCGGCATCTGCCTCGGCGCAGTCAATGCGCTCCTGATCCATCGCTTCCGCATCATTTCGATCGTCGCGACGATATCGACCTTCAACATCTACTTCGGGCTATTGATGTTCTTCACCAAGGGCGTGTCGATCTACGACCTGCCGGAATGGCTGACCGATCGTGTCGTTCTGTTCGAACATGAAATGGCAGACGGCAGCTGGATCGAGATCACGCTTCCGGTGCTGGTCATGGTGCTGTGCGTCATCGCCACCTGGGTACTGATCACCCGCACGACCACCGGACGGCAACTCTATGCCTTCGGCGATAATCCGGAAGGCGCGCGCCGCTTCGGCATCAACATCGGCGCCATGCAGTTCATCGCCTTCGGCTGGCTCGGCCTTATGGCCGGGATCGGCGGGCTGGTGCAGGCGCACTACGCGCAGGAAGTGGTGCCGAACGCACTTTATGGGCGAGAACTCGACGTGCTGGCCGCCGTCGTTCTCGGTGGCGCAAGACTCGGCGGTGGCAAGGGCTCGGTGCTCGGCTGCGTGCTCGGCGTGCTCCTGATCGCGATCACCCAGAACGGCCTGAACCTGATGGGCGTTTCCCCCTTCGCCTTCAAGATGATCGTTGGCGCCATCATCCTAATCGCCATCACCCTTTCCAACACCAGCATCGAACGGCTTCTGCCCTTCGCCACCCAGAAAGGTGCACGCCGATGACAGGTTTTTCGGAACGCCTGAAGGCATGGTTCGGCCCCGAAATGGCGGGTCCCGGCCTGGCGCTGGTCGCCGTGATCCTGGTGTTCGGTCTCGTCTCGCCGCAGTTCCTGAGCGCTGCGACCTTCGGTTCGGTCGCGTTTCAGCTTCCCGAACTCGGGCTACTGACGCTGGCGATGCTGCTGCCGATCCTGACCGGTGGCCTGAACCTTGCCGTCACCTTCACCGCCAATATTGCCGGGCTGACGCTTGCCTGGGTCTTGCAGGCGAATGGCGGTGCGGATGCCGGCGCCGGTGCCTTCGCGCTCGGCTGCGTCCTAGCCGTGATGGTCGGCGCTGCAAGCGGCGTGGTCATGGGGCTGGTCATTGCCTTCACCCGCGCGCACCCGATCCTCGTCTCGCTGTCGATGATGATCTTCCTGCGCGGCCTCGGCGAGTTTCTGACGCGCGGCGGCGACGTCTCCGGCTTTCCCGCCTTCATCGGGCCGCTCGGCCATGGCTCGATCGCGGGCATACCGGTGCCGCTGATCGTCTTCATCATCTGCGTGCTCGCCTGGCATCTTCTTTTGACCCGCACCAAGCTCGGCTTCAACACCTACATGATCGGCTCCAATCTCGAGGCGACGCGCTATTCCGGTATCAATACCCGCAAAGTGATCGTACTCGTCTACACGCTCTCGGGCGCAATGTGCGCCATTGCCGGCATCATCATGCTGGCTCGGTTCAACTCGGTGCGCATCGGCCACGGCGAGTCCTATCTGCTGATCACGGTGCTTGCCTGCTTCCTCGGCGGCGTCAATCCGTTCGGCGGCTTCGGCCGGGTGATCCCGGTGTTCGTGGCGCTCGTCGTGCTGCAGCTGCTGTCATCAGGGCTCAACCTGATCGGCGCCAATCAACATCTCGCGACCGCCGTCTGGGGCTTGCTTCTCGTCGGCGTCATGGTGCTGCGGTTCGCCGCCTCCAAATTCAAGATTTCATTTGTCAGAAAAGGAACGTGATCATGCAGGGTTTTGGCGTCCATACGAGCATGTGGACCATGAATTGGGATCGGCCCGGCGCCGAGCGGGCCGTCGCGGCGGCGGTCAAGTACAAGGTGGATTTCATAGAGATCCCCATGCTTAATCCGCCGGCGGTCGACACCGCCCACACCAAGGCACTTCTGGAGAAGAACAAGCTGCGCGCGGTCTGCTCGCTCGGCCTTCCCGAGCGCGCCTGGGCTTCCGTCCGGCCCGATGCGGCGATCGAGCACCTCAAGGTCGCGATCGACAAGACGGCCGACCTCGGCGGCGAAGCGCTGTCCGGCGTCATCTATGGCGGCATCGGCGAGCGCACCGGCGTACCGCCGACCGAGGCCGAATACGACAACATCGCCCGCGTGCTGCAGGCGGCGGCAAAACATGCGAAGTCGCGTGGTATCGAACTCGGCGTCGAGGCAGTCAACCGCTATGAAAACCATCTCATCAACACTGGCTGGCAGGCCGTCGACATGATCAAGCGCGTCGGCGCCGACAATGTCTTCGTGCATCTCGACACCTACCACATGAACATCGAAGAAAAGGGCATCGGCACCGGCATCCTCGATGCGCGCGAGCACATCAAATACATCCACCTCTCCGAGAGTGATCGCGGCACGCCCGGCTACGGCAACTGCGCCTGGGACGAGATCTTCGCGACACTTGCAGCGATCGGCTTCAAGGGCGGTCTTGCGATGGAAAGCTTCATCAACATGCCGCCGGAAGTCGCCTATGGCCTCGCCGTCTGGCGACCCGTCGCCAAGGACGAGGAGGAAGTGATGGGCAACGGCCTACCGTTCCTGCGCAACAAGGCCAAACAATACGGCCTGATCTAGAAGGCAGGCTTGGCGGTTCGGAAGGTGAGGGAGGTGCGGCGTCATGCCAACGTCATCACGCGACGATGAAGGCACGATCGCGGTGCTCGATGTCGGCAAGACCAACGTCAAGCTCAATGCCGTCACGGCCGATGGCGCCGTGCTCGAGACCCTCAGCATCGCCAACCCGGTGCTGCCAGGCCCGCCCTGGTCTCATCATGATCTCGGCGCTATCGGCGAGTGGGTCTTTTCCGGCCTCGCACAGCTCGCCCGGCGCCACCGGCTTTCGACCTTCGTCGCCTCCGGGCATGGTTCCGGCGGCGTGCTGGTCGGGGCCGATCCGGAGCAAGGCGACGGCGCGGCGCTGCCGATGATCGACTACGAACAGGCGCCGCCCGAGGCCATCCGGGCGGGCTATGCTCCGCTCTCCGGTTCATTCTTCGACCGCGGCAGCGCGACGATGCACGCCGCGACCCATCAGGCCCGACAACTCTTCTGGATGCAGGAGTGTGAACCGCAAGCTTTTGCCCGGGCGCGGTGGTATCTCGGTCTGCCCCAATACTGGGCGTGGCGTCTCTCCGGCGTCGTGGCATCCGAAGCGAGCCTGCTCGGCGCGCAGTCCCATCTCTGGAACGTGGCGGAGCGGCATTTCGCCCCGATCGTCGATCAGCGCGGCTGGGGCCGGCTGATGCCGCCCTTTGCCGATGCCTGGCAGGATCTCGGTCCGGTGCGGGTGGAATTGGCACGCCGTCATGGCTTGCCGCAGGATCTTCGTATCCTTACCGGCGCGCACGATAGCAGCCTCAATCACTACCGCTACCATGCTGCGGGACTGCGCGATTTCACCGTCATTTCCACCGGCACCTGGATTGTCGGCTTCTGCGGGCAGACTCCCCTCGACCGGCTCGACGAAGACAGGGGCATGACGCTCAACAGCGATGTTTTCGGCAAGCCGCTCGGCGGCGTGCTGACCATGGGCGGGCGTGAATTCTCGCATGTTGCGGGTCACGGGCAGCCGGGCGGACCTGTGCCTGAACAAATCGTTCGGCAACTGATCGCGTTGAAGACCATGGCGCTGCCATCCTTCGGTGACGATAACGGTCTGTTTCCCGGCAGCGCCGGTCAAGGACATATCACCGGGCCCAAGCCGGAGACGCCGATGGAGCGCAAGGCGCTGGCCCTCTTCTATTGTGCGCTGTTGACGGCCGAATGCGTCGAGGCGCTGGGGGCGGGACCGCTCGTCGTTCTCGACGGCAGCTTCCTGCGCGACCCGCTTTATGCCCGCCTTGTCGCAGCCTTGTTGCCGGGCCGGCAGGTCCGGTTCAATCTCGATACCTACGGCGTCGCCTCAGGGGCCGCTCTGCTTGCCGGTCAACGCACGCGGAAACGGCCGGCACCGCTTTCCCTGGCCGAAGCCACAGATGTCCCGCCCCTCACCACCGCAATTTCCAACTACGCAGCAGAATGGCGCGCCAGCGCGCGCCGGCAAGCCGAACCTGTTTTTCAATGACACTTCGAAAGGAAACTCCGATGAGCCAGCCCGATATTCTCTCCCTCCGCCGCGAGATGGTGGACATTTGCCGCCGAATGAATTCAAGCGGCATCAACCAGGGGACGGCCGGTAATCTTTCGGTACGCACCCCCGACGGCTTCCTCGTCACGCCGTCCTCGCTTGCCTATGACACGATGCAGCCCGACGATCTGGTCGAAATGGATTTCCAAGGCAACTACACCGGTCCGCGACCGTCATCCGAGTGGCGCTTTCACCGCGACATCCTGCGCGAGCGCACGGATATCAACGTGGTTCTTCATTGCCATTCGATCTATGCGACCACGCTGGCCTGCCACCACAGGACCATTCCGAGCTTCCACTACATGACGGGCATTGCCGGCGGGACGACGATCCGCTGTGCCGAATATGCGACCTTCGGCACCCAGGCGCTTTCCAACAATGCGCTCGTGGCGCTCAAGGATCGCACCGCCTGCCTGCTCGGTCAGCACGGGCAGATCTCGCTCGGCAAGACGCTGGAATCGGCGCTGTGGATGGCAATCGAGATCGAGACCCTTTCGCGCATGTACGTGCAGGCGCTGACGCTCGGTGAACCGCCGGTTCTGCCGGATGACGAGATGGAGCGGGTGATCGCACAGATGCGCCGCATGAGTTACGGCCAGGCGCCGGACGACGAGGGCGTCAACGACATCGCACGCCCACGTGTCGCCAGCTAGAGCCTCCCGCTTTCATGTGAAATGATGAAGGCGGATGAGCTGCCCTAGGATCTCCGAGGGCAGCTGCGAACTGGTTTCGCTCAGGCAGGGCACGACGCCCGAGGACTACCGTCAGCGGCGGACGTCGTTTCGCAGCAAGTCGGCTTGTCTCGGCGCCGGTGCGGCGCTATCAGCAAACGGCGTCGCAATCACGAGCCGGAGAGACGAACGATCCATGGCGAGCCCCGAAACATCCCCCCTTGACCAGGTGGGCAAATTCCCCGGCTCGATCGTCGTCATGGGCGTCTCCGGCTGCGGCAAGACCTCCGTCGGCGAGGCCGTGGCGCGGGCTTTCGGTTGCGCCTTCATCGAGGGCGATGGCCTGCATCCGCAAAGTAATATCGCCAAGATGTCGGCCGGCATCCCGCTCACCGATGAGGACCGATGGCCCTGGCTTGGCGAGATCGGCCGGCAGCTTTCCACAAGTACCGAGCCTCTCGTTGTTTCCTGTTCCGCGTTGAAGCGGAGCTATCGCGCCTTGTTGCGCGAGCGTGCCGGTGGCGATCTGATCTTTATCTATCTTCAAGGCAGCCGTGATGTCCTCGCCGGCCGGATGCAGCACCGCGAAGGACATTTCATGCCGGCGTCGCTGCTCGATACGCAGTTGGCGACGCTGGAAGAGCCAATCGGCGAGCCCCGAACCGTCGTCGTCGATGTCGATCAATCCGCGGCCGATGTGATCAAGGCAACGCTTGCAGCACTCCGCGATCTGGGTTTGTCGAGCTAGGCGGCGTTGCGGGATGCCGGCTGCGGCGCGCGTTAGGGCGCTTTTGCCATTGTGGCCCTGATCGCCGACAATTGCTGGGTCAGCCCCGGCCGCGATGCTGGAAAGACGCCGTCGAGTGCAGCGGTGCCGACCGTAAAGCCGGCAGCCTCACTGTCGAGAACGGCCTGGATGCGGGCGGCTCTGTCGATCGATCCGGCGACGATCACCGGTTTGTTCACGGCGGCGCAAACGGTTTTGATCAGCGC
Organism: Ensifer sp. GW823-FHT05D09; assembly: GCF_058795755.1. Classification (NCBI taxonomy): domain Bacteria; kingdom Pseudomonadati; phylum Pseudomonadota; class Alphaproteobacteria; order Hyphomicrobiales; family Rhizobiaceae; genus Ensifer; species Ensifer sp. GW823-FHT05D09. The sequence continues at coordinate 312,395 of NZ_JBXAIA010000008.1, forward strand.
CGGCACATCTGTTTGAGAGCGATAGGCAAGCAGGTCCAGCCCGTGGACGCCATCGTGGTTTGCCAGATCGATGGCGCTGGCCGTGATGTCGGAGATCGAGCCCTCCAAGGCGCTTGGATGCCCGGTGATCCCGCCGGCGAAGGGATAATATTTGATGCCGGTTCCTGCAAGCAGCGGAAGCACGTCGGCAACACGGGTACCACCCAACAGATAATCGACGCCCAATTTGACCGCTGCCCGGACGGAGACGATTTCGCTGTCGCCATCAAGCGACACCACTTCGAGGTAACTGCGCGCGCCATTGTCCCGGATCGTCCGGTTGAGGGCAGCAAGCTCGGCAAAGGGCAGTCCGATATCCTTGAAGCCGATATCTCGCACGCCTGCGGCAAGCGCTGTGCGCACGTGAACGGCAGCGTCCGGCACGGTGCGATCATTGCGCGTCAGCATGAAGATGAAGTCTGGTTCGGACATGTTATTGCTCCTGTGCGTGCGCCGCGTCTGCAAGGCGGAGGGCATAGTCGATTGCGGTCTTGAGGCTTGCCGGGTCTGCGATGCCACGCCCGGCAATGTCGAACGCGGTTCCATGGTCGGGGCTGGTTCGGACGAATGGCAGACCGAGCGTAATGTTCACGCCTTTCTCCAGCCCCAGGTACTTCACGGGGATAAGCCCCTGATCGTGGTATTGCGCCACCACCACGTCGAAACGGCCGTGTCGCGCCTGCATGAAAACGGTATCGCCCGGCCATGGGCCGCTGGCATCGATGCCTTCTCGCCGCGCCGCTTCGATCGCCGGTGCGATGATGGTGATCTCCTCATCGCCGAACAAGCCACCTTCTCCGGCATGCGGGTTGAGGCCTGCGATCGCGATCCGCGGCGCTTCTATGCCGAGCGCGCGACCACCTGCATGTGCGAGCCGGATGGCCGATAGCTCGGCATCGAAATCCACACGCCGTATCGCTTCCAGCAGAGAGCAATGGATGGTGACGAGAACCGTTCGAATATCCTCGTTGGCCAGCATCATCGCGACACGCGACGCTCCGGCCCGCTCCGCGAGGATTTCCGTATGCCCGGGATGGGAGACGCCGGCGGCGGCAAGGGCCTCCTTGTGGATCGGCGCCGTGACGATGCCAGCCACTGCGCCCACAAGGGCAAGATCAATTGCCGTCGTGATCGCGTCAAAGCCGGCCTTGCCGCTGGCCGGATCGACGGTCCCGGCCGGTGGCAGAACGTCGAGTGAAGACGATGCGATCAGGTTTACGGATCCGTCCGCCAATCGGGATGCTTTGGTGTTCCGGATCGTATGGACGCGGACCGCGGCGTCTATCTGCGCGAAGGCATGCTGGACGACGAGCGGGTCGCCGATGACGACGCATCGTCGACGAATCTGCCTGTCGAGCATTGCCTTGGCAACGATTTCCGGGCCGATGCCTGCAGGGTCGCCCATGGTGATGGCGATGGGGCGCTCTGGGTCAATCATGGGTGCTGTGTCCGTTCTGTGCCGAAACAAGGTGCCGTGCCGCGTTCAAGAGTGTCTTTGGTGTGCCAAAGCCTCCGGCCTTCAAGGCGATGACGAGCGATTGCCCCGTTTCTCGCGTGGCGTATCCCATGGGAAATCCGGGTTCGAGTTCCCCGATCAGAGCGAAGCTTTTGACAGACAGCCGCTGCAGAAGAGCGTCCATGGTCTCGCCGCCAGTCGCAATGACCGCGCCGAAGCGGTGTTGTTGGAGCACCGCATAGGCCTCGTCGACAAGCGTCGAAAGCACATTCCTGGCATCCGCCTCGCGTGACGCCGGCGCTCTGAGGCAGGCGATCTGCGCTTCACCGGTTATGTCGGAGGCTCGTGTGGCGATGGCGGCGCCAGCTGCGTGAAGCGCAGGCGTTTGCCCGCGGCTGACCCTGTTGGCGCTGCCGACGACGACAAGAACGCGTCGAACCGAAGGCATCGGCGTTGCGGGTGCGGTGGATGCGGCGGCCGCCGTCAGGGCGGCGAGCGCCTGGGCCATGCCGGGTGAGCCGACCCACAGCGCCGGCCCCATCCGCGCAGGACATGCCACTCTCTCGTTCAGCTTTTCCTGGCTGTCCGCATCGACAATGACGACACGATTGCTGGAGGCAACGTTGCGAACCTCCGCGTCGCTCATCTCCACTGTGACGAGGGCAGTGTCGCCTAGGCTGGGGTCGACGAGGTCGCGGATGTTGGAGGTGCGTGTGGGATGAGCCGGATCCTGCGCGTAGATAGTGTCGGCAACAGGCGTTCCATCAAGCCACTGGATCGCGTTGATCGTCGTGCGCCCTTCGGCGGGAAAGGCCGGTGCGATCACGAGGCGCTGCCGTCGGCTCGCGTGGAAGGCCGCCAGTATCTCCGCCCTGATATGGCCGCGCAAGGTCGAGTCCATGGTCTTGTAGAGGGTACGATCTCTGGCGAATGCCGAGGCGGCCGCTCTCGTTGCGCCGGCCGCGTCGGTCACCGACATGCCGCGGCTGCCGGTATCGACCGACAAGATGGCCGTTTCGACGGTCGCCAGAGTTCGGCGATGGATGCAGGGTCGGTGGCCCCGTTCCAGGAAGGGGCCAGCCCCGTCCGCCGCACTTGTAAGGTCGTCGGCAATGATGCCGATGCGATCGAATATGTCACCAAAGTTTTCCATGCGGTGAAAATACCGCCCGGATAAGTCGATAAAAAGCGATATGATCTGACCTGTATTGGTGATAGATAATCACCAATGAAACGCTCGGATATTCCCTCTCTTGACGACCTGCGCGCCTTCGAAGTCGTGGCGAGGCTGGGCTCGGTGCGCGCGGCCGCCATAGAGCTGAACCTCACCCACGGCGCCGTCAGTCGCCGTGTGTCCAAGCTTGCCGGTGACATCGGTCTTGAGCTTCTCGAACCTCACGGCCGAGGTTTGCGCCTGACCGCAGATGGCGAGAAGCTGGCCCAGGCAACGACCAGGGCGTTGGCCGTCGTTTCCACGACCCTTGATGAACTGCGCAGTGCAGCGTCGGCGCAGCCGGTTCTGGTCTCCTGCGAACGATCGCTGGCGATGCGCTGGTTGATCCCGCGGTTGGCCGAGTTTCAGGACCGGTATCCGGACGTCGATCTGCACCTCGCTGTCGGAGGCGGAGCATTCGACTTCACCCGTGACCGCGTGACCCTGGCCATCCGGCGGCTGGATTTTGCCATCGACTCGCGGTGCGCGATCACGACCCTGGCGAGGGAGGAAATGGGGCCCGTAATGCAGGCAGGCATGGTCGAGCGGTTTTGGGCCGGTGATTATGTCGCATTGGCGTCAAAGACGAGGCCCGATGCCTGGGATAACTGGGAGCGGGCAAACCCGGGCGCACCGAAGCCGCGCGCCACGCGCCACATGGATCATCATTTCCTCATGGCTGAAGCCGCTGCCGCTGGCCTCGGTGTGGCCATGTGCCCAAGGATCATCGCTTTGGACGATATCCGCAACGAGCGGCTGGTCGCCCCGATGGGGTTCACGCCCGACGGCTCCGAATATGGTCTCATCCAATCGGCGTTGAAACCCGAGACGCCGCATGCATCGCTGTTCAAGACCTGGCTGCAGACGCAGGTCGCATAAGCAAAGCACCTGCTTGCGCTCACGGACTCGCGGCCAACGCTGGAGCGTGCTTCTGAACGGACCGCGATCTAAAGAATGCGGCCGAACAGGGAGCCATAGGCGATGATGGCGATCGCAAGCGTGAATCCGGCGCCCACGAAAATGGGGCTGAAATCGTAATCCTGGAAACGGGCAGGAAGTAGGCTTCTCATGACGAGCTCCAATTTCACTCTGCTTGCGACGGCAGTCAGCCATGGCTGACAGCACGCTGCGATGACGAGACGGTCTCAAAGGAACCCGCTGGCAGAGGCTTTGGCTCGTTCAAGAATTCGATCAGGCAGATCGAATCTATCTCCAACCTAATCTCGATCCGGCTCGTTCTCCTGCGAAGAAGGCCGAAAAATTCTTTGGCTGGAAAGTTTTTCTATTCTGCGCGCCGGTTTTTGAGAAGTAAATGCGCAGATAAGATAAATCTCTCTTGGTGAGAACATTTAACGGTTAATCACGAAGCCGGCGTGAAGTATTAACAAGCCGTAGCCGTATGGGGACGACATATTTCCTGTGACCGAACTTGTTCTCTATTTGATCGAGCAGCGGTTTCCGTTGGTGTTCGGAGGTGGTCGCAGCAGAACTGCCTCGCATCCAACGACGAAAGCGCCAGCGGGTGCCAGGACGGGCAGGAATTCTTCCAATGGGCCGTGACGCTTTCCGGTGCTTTCGTCGCTGCGCCAGATGGTCTATCCGGCACCCTGTATGAACCGTGATAGGCAGCAGGTGGGTGCCGAGGCGTGATTGCAACACCTGCTCATGCGTTCTCGATGTGCCGTGGGAACGCGGGTGGTCGGACGTGGCGGTATCCCAGCCAGACCGGCCCTGGCGTTGTCGTGTTCGTGCCGGCCAAATCCTGTCGGACGATGACGGCGACCGGTCAAAGCAGGGCGGCTGCCGGCACGTTTTGCAGCTTGTTGAAAATTGCGGTCGTCACCGAGCCACCCAACGGCCGGTGGTCGTCATCCAAGGTATTGAGCACTGCCGTGGAAGGGCCGGCGGGTGCCTTGCCGGGATCGGCACCCATCAAGGACCTCACCAATGATGCGCCAAACCGAGGCCCGAGAGATGTCGCCCAGGTGTCGTAAGCAGAGGCTGTCTCTGCATGTCGTGCCACGCCGTTTCTTTCGGCAATAAGCAGGCCGCGCCGAATGTGAAGCAATCGCCCGTATTGGCGCGGCAGCACGAAGGGGGCGATCCATCTGCGAACCTTGAACTTGAGGCCTCTTTCGACGCGCCATAACTCGATGAAGAGGCTTTGAAAGTCCTTTTGGTTTTCTCCAAGCCACGCGCGCAGGTTCGTGGCGAAGCTCGCCCTGCTCCATTCCTTCACGCACACGTTCATGTGAAGCATGCCGCCGCTCTTGAGGTGCTTGCTCAGCGCGCTGAAGAACCGGATCAAGATCTGCTCCCCGGACTCCAGCGCGTTGCGCGGCAGCAGTTCCATGCCGACGGGCGCGTTGAAAACGATCCGATCGAAGGTCGCTCCCTCCACGGCCGAGAAGAGATCGGACTCCAGGACTTCGACATTGTCGACACCGTTCAGCGCCATGTTGAAGCGTGCGAGCATGAGCGCCCGCGGGTTCATGTCCAGCGCCACGACCCTCCTGCAATAGGTAGACATCGCCAGGGCGATGACGCCGCAGCCACATCCCATGTCCAGACCACTTTCGGCGGGTTCCCTCACGAGCAGATTGGAGAGGGTTGGCCCCTCCCACATCGGATCGACGTAGGCGTTTCGCTCTTCCGTCTTGCGCACCACGCGCATGGACTGGCGCAGGTCCGAAAAGACGAGGTGTGGGCCGATAAGTTGCGCCTGGAATCGTGGGCGTAAAAGGTCGTCTGTCTGTTCGGCAACGCCGAAGCGCAGGAGGTCATCGACCGCCGCCGGTTCAAGGTCGCGCTCGATCGCCCGGCGAGACTGCGGATCTCCATTCAGAAACGCTCTCAATGGGCTTTTCTCGTCTGCGAGCGCGGTCTTCAAGGCTTGACCCAGGTGCGCAATCGCGACGCGATCCTCTGGTTTCGATGTGACAGCAGGCAGCCCCATTTTGTCCCTCTTCCACTCGACTGGTGCAGACGGGAAAGTCTAAGTGGCGGCTTCATCGTCCGTCGATCTGCAAAAATGGCGTACATGAAGGAGCAAAGGGAGTAGCGATACCTCTGGTGGCCTGTTTTCGATCGAGGCGCCGCTGGCGGTACGACGACCATTGACCGGATGTGCAATGGCGATCCGGCTCCGCCGCTTGCGATAGCGTCCGGCATCAGGTCTGTCTCTCGGGGCGAACGTCGAAATGTTATCCCCTATCCTTCACGGGTTTGCGAATTTGCCTGAATCAACTAATGCTCCGGTATGGCAGGACGATTTTTCAGCAAGCGATTCGGCGCACGGAGCGAACGTTCCGCACCCGCTGTCTGGCTGCGAGGCACGGTCGCGTTTGCGGCTGTGTTCGCTGCAGGCGCCCTGGTTTCCGGCTGCTCGACACATAACGATGTCGGCACGCCGACGAATGCGGTCATTGTTCCGGCAGAAAATGCGCTGATCCTGCCGCCGCCGGGTGGGCCGGCGGTTCTCAACGTGGTCGAGCGTCGAAAGACCAACGCGATCGAGCAGGATATTTACCTTTTCACCTCGGCTTCGACGCCTGGACAGAATGTCCTGCGCGCGCAGTTCTTCGGTCCGATGGAGGCCCGGTTCGACCAGCAGAAGACGAGCGGCTACGTCGCGGTCAGAAGCTCCGAGATGATGCGGCAGGCACGGCGTGCGCTCCCCGGCGTGGCGCTGGCGCAGTCGTCGGATTTTCTACAGAACAACTACGGGCCGTTCGGTTATGCCTATGGCCGTGGCCGTGGCGATGACGCCTGCATTTTCGCCTGGCAGCAGATCCGTGGCGCAGAGAACCATCGCTCGCCGCTCAGGGGCTACGGCACCATTCAAATCCGCTTTCGCTATTGCGCTGCTGGTGCGAGCGAGAACGAGCTTCTGGCGCCCGTCTACGGATACACGATTACCGGGACGTTCGGCGATCCCGCCTGGAATCCTTACGGCGCGCCGCCGCCGCTGGAGGCGGGCATTGGCAGGGTTGGAAACCCGATCTACCGCAAGGAACCGGCGCCCGCCGACATTCGACCGGTAAGCGTGATGACGGCACCCGCGCCGGTCAGGCGTGCGGTCCGCGTTGAGCAACCCGTGCGTCAGCAGCCAGTTGCCGTGCCGGCGACGGCGAATTCTGTCCCGTTACCTGAGCCAGGTGGAGTGGCAAAGGCTGGAGCGACTGTCATTGTTCCCCCGCCCGCTTGCGATGCGCCGGCGGGAGGCAATTGCCCTTAATCAGCTCCTAACCATCATTTGGTATGGGCTGGTATCGGGCTTGGAAAAGCCCAGGTGAAATCAGGTCAAGCGATACCAGTGGCATGATGCCGAATGCTGGAAGGCAGAATGAATGAGCAAGATCGGTCCCGTTGCGGCATGGGCGTTTTTCTCCCTTTGCGTCATTGCAGTCATCACGTTGCCGGTCAATCTTCAGACCCAGCTGATCGTGAGCGTTTTGGTCGTCACATTCATGGCGATCCTGAAGCTCATCAAGGCCGAAGGTCGCTGGCGCCTGATCGCGCTCGCCTTCGGTACGGCCATCGTGCTTCGATATGTGTATTGGCGCACCACCAGCACGCTGCCTCCGCTGAACCAGCTTGAGAACTTCATCCCAGGCTTCCTGCTCTATCTCGCCGAAATGTACAGCGTCATGATGCTGTCGCTGAGCTTGTTCGTCGTCGCGATGCCGCTGCCGCCGCGCAAGGCAAAGGCCGTCTCGCCTGGCGCGTTTCCGAAGGTCGACGTCTTCGTGCCGTCCTACAACGAGGATGCGGGGCTGCTGGCCAATACGCTTGCCGCGGCCAAGGGCATGGACTACCCGGCCGACAAGCTGACGGTCTGGCTGCTCGATGATGGCGGCACGCAGCAAAAGCGCTACTCGATGAATCTGGTTGAGGCGCAGCGTGCCTCTGCCCGGCATGTCGAGCTGCAGGCGCTCTGCGACGATCTTGGCGTGCGCTATTTGACCCGAGAGCGCAACGAACACGCCAAGGCCGGCAACCTCAACAACGGCATGCTGCATTCGGACGGCGAACTGATCGCGGTCTTTGACGCCGACCACGCGCCAGCGCGCGATTTCCTCCTGGAAACGGTCGGCTATTTCGAGAGCGACCCGAAGCTTTTCCTGGTGCAGACACCGCACTTCTTCCTCAACCCCGATCCGCTTGAGCGCAACCTGCGGACCTTCGAGAAGATGCCGAGCGAGAACGAGATGTTCTACGGCATCATCCAGCGCGGCCTCGACAAGTGGAACGCGGCCTTCTTCTGTGGTTCGGCAGCGGTGCTTCGACGCAAGGCGCTTGAGGATACCGAAGGCTTCAGCGGCATGAGCATCACCGAGGACTGTGAAACGGCACTTGCGCTGCATGGCCGAGGCTGGAACAGCATCTACGTCGACCGGCCATTGATTGCCGGACTGCAGCCGGCAACCTTTGCCAGCTTCATCGGCCAGCGCAGCCGCTGGGCCCAGGGCATGATGCAGATCCTTCTGTTCCGGTTTCCGCTGTTCAAGCGCGGACTATCGATCCCGCAGCGGCTTTGCTACATGTCATCGACGCTGTTCTGGCTCTTTCCGGTGTCGCGCACGATCTTTCTGTTCGCACCGCTTTTCTACCTGTTTTTCGATCTGGAGATCTTCACCGCATCCGGCGGCGAGTTCCTCGCCTATACGCTCGCCTATATGATGGTGAACCTGATGATGCAGAACTATCTCTACGGTGCCTTCCGCTGGCCGTGGATATCGGAGCTGTACGAATATGCCCAGACCGTGCATCTGTTGCCGGCCGTCATCTCGGTGCTGATGCGCCCGAGCAGGCCGACGTTCAAGGTGACCGCCAAGGACGAGTCGATCCAGGAAAGCCGGCTGTCGGAAATCAGCCGACCGTTCTTCGTCATCTTTGCCGTGCTTTTCGTCGCGCTTCTGATGACGGTCTACCGGGTCTACACCGAACCCTACAAGGCCGACGTCACCCTGGTCGTGGGAGGGTGGAACCTCCTCAACCTGATCATGGCAGGCTGCGCGCTCGGCGTCGTTTCTGAGCGTGGGGAAAAGGCGGCCTCACGGCGCGTTAAGGTCAGCCGGCGCTGCGAATTCGGCGTCGCGGACCAATGGTACCCGGCGACCATCGAAGACGTATCGGCCAACGGCGCCCGCGTTCAGGTCTATGGCGTCGATGCGGCGACGCTTCCCGTCGACACGGACGGTCTCATCCGCTTCGAGCCTTATAGCGGCGACGGCACCTCCGAGACCTTGCCGGTTGCGGTCAAGAACAAGGAAATCGCCGGCGACATCACCACGCTCGGTTGCCGTTACCTGCCGGAGGTGGCGCGCCACCACAGCCTGGTGGCGGATCTGATCTTTGCGAACTCCCAGCAATGGAGCGAATTCCAGAAGGCGCGGCGCGGAAATCCTGGTCTGGTCGGCGGCACGGTCTGGTTCCTGTGGCTGGCTCTCTACCAGATGAGCCGCGGCCTGATCTATTTCGCCCGCAGCCTGCGTTCGTCCGACCAAGCGGAGGCGACGCGATGAACCGGACGCTTGCCGCCCTTCTTGTGGTGCTTCTTGCCGCGACCACGCAAACCTTTGCTCAATCGAACCCGTTCGACATGTCGAGCGAACGTCCGGCGGCCGAACCGCCGGTCGAAATGCCAAGGCAAGAGGAGGGCGGGGGCCAGAAGGCAAGCGAGCCAGACGCCGGCGCGGACACACTCGGTGGCGGCGAGCGCGACGATTTCAGGCGGTTTATTGTGCCCTTCGACGCGCTGTCGCTCAGCGGCGAGGTCGATGAACGCACCTGGTCGATGTATTTGACGCCGGCCCAGGCGCAATCGCCCGCAACGCTGAATTTCGGTTATCAGAATGCGATCGTGATTGCACCGGAGGTCTCGTCCCTTTCGGTTTTCGTCAATGGAGAGCTGGTTGGCGAAGGGCCGATCAAGGCGTCGGATACCCCCGAGGAACGTCGCTACGAGCTGCGTGCCGGTTTGCTGCGCCCCGGTTCCAATGACATCCGGTTCCGGGTTCAACAACGCCACCGCACCGACTGCACGATCGAATCCACCTATGAACTGTGGACCGAAATTGCGCCTGACACGGCTTTCATCAGCTTTGCCGATGCCGAGAGCGCCGTCTTTACGAGCGTTGACGACATCCGTGCCGTTGGCGTCGACGGCAAAGGCCGCACGCAGTTCAATCTCGTCGTTCCGGGAATGGCGCAGCCGAGCCGCGCTGCCGATTTGATGCGTCTTGCCCAGGGCTTGGCGCTGCGCGGTCACATGCCGGCGCAGAGGGTCATTCTCAGCCAGGACCTGCCGGAGTTGGGAAAGCCCGGCGAATTGACCGTGGTTGTCGGTACCGTCGACGAGGTGTCACCGCTTATTGCCGCGCTGCCCGATGGGGCCGCCGGCGGATCGGTCGCCGCTTTTGTGCGCGACGACAAGACAAATGCACCGGTTCTGGTTCTGAGCGGTCCTGACTGGTCGGCCGTGCGGGCCGCCATCGAGGCTGTCGCCGAACCGATGGATCGACCGAGCGATGTTCCCCGCGACGTCATCAATACGGAGCGCTGGCTCTTGCCCGAAACGCCGGTGGTCGCGGGCAACACGCGCCTGCGTTTCTCGGAACTGGGTGTTTCGACAAGCGAATTTACCGGGCGCCGTTTCCGGTCGAGGTTTTCGGTGGCTGTGCCGTCGGACTTCTACGCGGACGCCTATGGCGAGGCGACGATCCTGCTGGACGCCGCCTATACCGAGACGGTTCGCCCAGGCAGCCGGATTGACATCTACGTCAACGGCAACATCGCGTCGACCGTACCGTTCGATTCGGCGACCGGCGGCATTCTGCGCCATCTGCCGATCAACGTGACGATGCGCCATTTCCGGCCCGGACCGAACCTGATCGAGCTCGAGGCCGTGCTCTTGACGGATCAGGACAAGGTTTGCGCGCCGGGGGCACCGGCGTCGACGGATTCGCGTTTTGCACTGTTCGATACGTCCGAGCTCCATATGCCCAACTTTGCCCGGATCGGTCTTCGGCCCAATCTCGCGGCGTTGTCCGGCGCGGCGGCACCCTATCGCAACAGTGCCGGAACGATCCCGCTCTTCATCGACCGGGCGGACGCCGACACACTGTCGGCCGCAGCGACATTCCTTGCACGGCTTGCGGTTGCCGGCGGACGGCCGATTGCCGTGGAGATGATCGCTTCACCGTTGGCCGCGGGCACGCGCAACGCACTCTTCGTTGGTACGTTGCCTGAATTGCCGAAGACGGTACTCACCCAGGTCGGCATCGATCCCGGCCGCCAGATGTCCTGGGGCAGTGCACAGGCCACCGGTCGCGGCGAGGATACGCAGAAGGCGATCGATGAATGGCAGACGCGCCTGAGCGGTGGCGCCTGGCGCACCCAGATGACGGCGCTTCAGAACTGGGTGAAGCAGGAGTTCGACATCTCCCTGAGTTCGCTGCGTATCCTGCCACAGGAACAGGCCGAGTTCGCGCCGCCGGAAACGGCAACGTTGCTTGTCGCCCAAGGGGCAAATCCGACGGATGACGCCACATGGACATTGGTCGCGGCACCGACCGCCAAGCTTTTGAACGACGGCGTGTCAGCCATTTCCGACATCCGTCAATGGCAACGGATCGCCGGACACATCGCGACCTACGAGCCGGCCAGTAGCGCCATCAACGTGGTGCCGGTGACCAATTTCACGTTTGTGCAGACAAGGCCGGCATCGATCGGCAACTACCGTCTGATCATTGCCAACTGGCTTTCGAGCAACATCCTCTTTTATGCCGTGGCGCTGGTTGTGTTGTCGGTGCTGCTCGGGCTTGCCACGTCGTCCATGCTCAGCCGGCTCGGGCGCCGGCCATGAGCTTGCGCGCGGTTCTCGTCCTCGCCCTTGCTCTTGTCGCTGCTCTACCGCAGGCGCCCGCGATAGCCCAGGGACGGAGCGGAACCGTGAGTGCTGAGGATTGGCAGACGTACAAGGCCAAGTTCGTCGACGCCGGCGGGCGCATCATTGACGACGGCAACGGCGGCATCAGCCATAGCGAGGGTCAAGGCTACGGCCTGTTGCTGGCGGTGCTCGCGGACAACGCTGCCGATTTCGAGCTGATCTGGTCCTTCACGCTACGTGAACTGCTCCTGCGCGACGACGGACTTGCAGCCTGGAAATGGAGCCCGGCTGAAAAACCCCATGTCATCGACGTCAACAATGCGACCGATGGCGATATCCTGATCGCCTATGCGCTGACACTGGCCGGCGAACAATGGAAACGGGAGGACTATCTCGCGGCGGCGGCCAAGATCGCCCAGGCAATCCTCGACAGGGCCGTGATCGACTATGGCGGCCGGACGTTGTTGCTGCCGGGCGTTGCCGGGTTTTCTGCCACCGATCGAAACGATGGCCCTGTCATAAACCCTTCCTATTGGATCTTCGAGGCTTTCCCCGTCCTCAACCGTGTGGCACCTTCGCCGAAATGGGAATCCCTGCGAGTCGATGGTGAGAGCATGCTCGACGCATTGCAGCTCGGGCCGCGCAAGATGCCGGCCGATTGGGTCAGTGCCAGGACGCGCCTCAAGGCGGCCGAGGGCTTTCCGGCGGAGTTCGGTTACAACGCCCTGCGCATCCCCCTCTATCTCGTTCGCGCAGGCAATGGTGATACCGAACTGCTTTCAAGATTGCGGCAGGGCATGCTTGGCAGCAATGGCGATTTGCTCATCAGTGACGTCGCGACGGGGGCCGTCCGGTCGGCCTTGACGGACCCCGGTTATCAATTTGTTAACCATATTCTGGCCTGTGTCTTGGAGCGGGTACCGTTGCCCGACAGCGTCAAGGTGTTCAGCCCGACGCAATACTATCCTTCGACACTGCACCTTCTCGGGTTGTCTTATGCGAAGGAGAAGCGTCCGGAGTGTCTATGAAGTCCTCAACCGTTGTCATCGCCGGCATTATGCTCACGGCGGCCGGGATTGCCGGATTTGCCGACGACGGGCTTCTGCGCAAGAATTTGAGCGGCGTCGCCGGTACGCCGATCAACGGCGAGCAGGGAAGCGGGCCTCCCGGCGAGGCGTCGTTCGGCATAGTTGACAAGGCATCGAGACAGGCCGCACCCGAGTTTCGCCAGGTCGCGCAGAACACGCAGCCTGCCGCCGAGGCAACGCGGCCGCAGGCAACGGCGCCGGTGGTCGACGAATCGGCGCTGCGCTATTTCGCAAGCAAGGGCGATACGGCCCGGCTGCAGGCCGAGATATCGCGGCTGAGGGCGCTCTATCCCGATTGGACGCCTCCCGAGGATCCCCTGGCCGTTCCGCGCAACAAGGATACCCAGCTCGAAACGATGTGGCAGCTCTATTCGGAGGGGCGCTACGCGGAAGTTCGAAAAGCGATCGCCGAGCGCCAGGCAGCCGAGGCCGCCTGGAAGCCGCCGGCAGATCTGCTCGAGCGGCTGAATGTTGCCGAAGCCCGAGCGCGGTTGGTGAATGCCTCCGATCTCAAGCAGTACGAGACGGTCATCGAAGTGGCGGCGAGTACGCCGAGCCTGCTGACGTGTTCTGAAGTGGACGTGCTCTGGCGGGTGGCTGATGCGTTCGCGCAGACCAAGCGGCCGGATCGCGCTCGAGATGCCTATCTCTATGTGCTGAAGAATTGCGACAGTGCCCCGGAACGGCTGGCGACCGTGCAGAAGGCGGTATCCGGACTGCCCTATGACATTGCCCAGGAACTGCTGGCCTTTGAACGCACGGCGCCCGGCGGCGGCGGCGAGTTCGAGAGCATTGGCGACGATCTGGCCCGACGCTTCGTCGCCGAAGGCGATGGGGATGGCAAGCTGGCCGTCGACCCGAAATACATCCTGCGCCTCGAACGCCTGGTAGAAACCGATGGCTTGGCGAGCGATGCCCTTCTTCTGGGCTGGTACCAGCTGCGCCGCGACAACATGAGCGCGGCCGAGCAATGGTTCCGGCGCGCCCATGACAAAGAGGATTCCGCATCTGCCTCGCAAGGATTGGCGCTGACGTTGATCGCGCGCAAGGCGCATGAGGACGCCGAGAAGGTGCTGTATCCCTGGCGCGACGCGTCGGAGGATGCCAAGGCCACCTATTTTGCCGCGACGGCAAACCTGCTGGCGATCGAGCCGCCCGTGGCGCTCAGCGAGGAAGTGCTGAGCCGCATCGCGCAGGAGACGACAAAGGGGCGTGATCCGGCCACCGCGCAGCAGTTCGGCTGGTATGCCCGTGCCATGGAACAGCCGGCGACGGCTGCACAATGGTTCACAACGGCCCTACGCTGGAAGCCGGATGATGAGCCTTCGGCCTATGGTCTGGCGCTGAGCCGCAACCAACTCGGTGATGCCGCCGGCGTCGCGGAAATCCAGAGGCTTTGGGCGGGACGCTCCGAGCGCATTGCGCGCCTGGGCGAGACCGAGGAGGAACGGCGCGACGCCATTGCCCGGCAACAACAGCCGCTGGCGCGCGAGCAGGCACCCATATCCGGTGGGCAACAAAGGGCACCTGCGGTCGTGACGCAGGCAGCGCCGCGAACGGCGACGCGCTATGTGGTCGAGCAGCCTGTTGCGGTTGCGCGGCAAACGCAAACGACTGGCAGGAACGCAACGGGATGCCGGACGACCATTAACCCGGCGCGGCTTTCACCGCAGGCGGCGCTGACGCGCGGCTGGTGCCTGATGGACCTCAATCGTCCGCTGGAAGCGGCCGAAGCCTTCGCGGTCGCCTTGCAGGCACCGGCATCGCAGATGCGCGAAGATGCCGCCTATGGCCAAAGCCTTGCCTATCTGCGGGCCGGGCTGACCAATAGGGCTGCGGTGGCCGCGACGCAATCGACCCAGAGCCGTCGCCGTGCCGACGAATTGCAGAGCGCCATTCTCTCCGACAGGGCGATTGCCGCTTTCGATGCGAAACGGTATCGCGAGGCGCTGATTTTCCTCGATCAGCTTGGGCAGATCTCGACGCAGCGGTCGGACCTGATGGTGCTGCGCGGTTACGCCTATCTCAATCTCAAGCGCTACGCCGAAGCCCGGCGCATCTTCGAGGCTGTCGCTGCGACTGGCAACCGGGACGCGCAGCGCGGCCTTGCCGACGTCGGCAAGGCGCAGGAAATCTGGCCGAACAAGTAAACGCTTAGCAAGCGATTCCATCGCAACGCGAACGCTGCGGCGAGCCAGATTGACCGAAACCGCTTCGCGCAGCGGATGCATCGCCAAACGCTCTTAAACTTTGCAGATCGTGCTTTGCGGATTTCCTCTTTGGAAGGAAATTAGCAAGGCGCGGTGCTATCGTCGCTCGACTTCGCGGCGTTGAGCATCATTGCAATCGCCGCGTGGCGCGTAGAGGATGGAGCGCAGACGACCCGGTTGGCGGTGAGGAGATCGCCGACAGGGCCGAGGGGAGGAGACGAGAGATGTTTCAGGGCGGATTGAGCTTCGCGCTCGGCGAGGACATTGACGCATTGCGCGACAGCGTGCGCCGTTTTGCGGCCGAGCGTATCGCGCCGCTGGCGGACGAGACCGATCGCAGCAATGCTTTCCCGACACCGCTCTGGCGGGAAATGGGCGATCTCGGCCTGCTCGGCATCACCGCAGACGAGGCCTATGGCGGTGCGGGCATGGGCTATGTCGCCCATTGCGTCGCCATGGAAGAAATCAGCCGTGCATCCGCTTCCGTGGGCTTGAGCTACGGCGCCCATTCCAATCTCTGCGTCAACCAGATCAGCCGCAACGGCAACGAGGCGCAGAAGGCGCGCTACCTGCCGAAGCTGATTTCTGGCGAGCACGTCGGCGCGCTCGCCATGTCCGAGCCGGGTGCCGGCTCCGACGTCGTGTCCATGACGCTGCGGGCAGAGAAGCGCGGCGACGCTTATGTCCTCAACGGCGGCAAGATGTGGATCACCAACGGGCCGGATGCAGATGTGCTGGTGGTCTACGCCAAGACGGACCCCAGTGCAGGCCCGCGCGGCATTTCCGCCTTTCTCGTCGAAAAGGGTTTCGTCGGGTTTTCCACCGGCCAGAAGCTCGACAAGCTCGGCATGCGCGGCTCCAACACCTGCGAGCTGATTTTTCGCGATTGCGAGGTGCCGGCGGAAAACATCCTTGGCAACGAGGGCGGCGGCGTCCGCGTGCTGATGTCCGGCCTTGATTATGAGCGTGTGGTCCTGTCCGCCGGACCGCTCGGCATCATGTCGGCTTGCCTTGACGTCGTCGTCCCCTATCTCCACGAGCGCAAGCAGTTCGGTCAGGCGATCGGCGAGTTCCAGCTGATGCAGGGCAAGCTTGCCGACATGTACGTCACGGCGAACGCAGCGCGCGCTTATGTCTACGCGGTGGCCGCGGCCTGCGATCGCGGCGAGACCACCCGCAAGGACGCGGCCGGCTGCATTCTCTACGCTGCCGAGAAGGCAACGGCGCTGGCGCTGGAGGCAATCCAGGCGCTCGGCGGCAATGGCTATACCAACGACTATCCGGCGGGGCGGCTGCTGCGTGACGCCAAGCTCTATGAGATCGGCGCCGGAACCAGTGAAATCCGCCGCATGCTGATCGGTCGCGAACTGTTCAACGAGACCAGATAGTCGCCCGAACGAGCCGCCGAAGCTGCAATCCGCCTTGATCGAATGAGGACTTCATGACTGTTCTGAAATCCCACATCTCGCCCTCATCCGACGTGTTCAGGGCCAATCAGGCGGCGATGGCGGAGGCGATCGCGACCGTGGAGGATGCCGTCAAGATGGCGGTCGGCGGTGGCGGCGACACGGCGCGCGAGCGCCATGTCAGCCGTGGCAAGCTTCTGCCGCGTGACCGGGTCGCCGCGCTGATCGATCCGGCAACGCCCTTCCTCGAGATCGGCTCGACCGCTGCCCACGGCATGTACAACGGCGATGCGCCGGCAGCAGGCCTGATCACCGGCATCGGCCGGGTGTCCGGCCGTGAATGCATGATCGTCTGCAACGACCCGACCGTCAAAGGCGGGACCTACTATCCGATGACGGTCAAGAAGCATCTGCGCGCACAGGAGATCGCTGCCGAGAACCAGCTGCCATGCATCTATCTGGTCGATTCCGGCGGTGCCAACCTGCCGAACCAGGATGAGGTCTTTCCGGATCGGGATCACTTCGGCCGGATCTTCTACAACCAGGCCAATATGTCCGCTGCCGGCATTCCGCAGATCGCCGTGGTCATGGGGTCATGCACGGCGGGCGGCGCCTACGTGCCCGCCATGTCGGACGAAACGATCATCGTCGAGGGCCAGGGCACGATCTTCCTGGCCGGCCCGCCGCTGGTGCGGGCGGCGACCGGCGAAGTGGTCTCGGCCGAGGATCTTGGCGGCGCCGACGTGCACACCCGCTTGTCCGGCGTTGCCGACCATATGGCGCGTGATGATGCCCATGCGCTGGCACTTGCGCGCCGGGCAGTTGCAGCACTTAACCGCCACAAACCGGCGTCGGTGGAGCTGCAGAGCCCGGAGCCGCCGCTCTACGATCCGCAGGAAATTGCCGGTATTGTCCCGGCCGATCTGCGCACGCCCTACGATATCCGCGAAGTCATCGCCCGTCTTGTCGATGGCTCCCGCTTCGACGAGTTCAAGGCGCGCTACGGCACCACGCTCGTCTGCGGTTTCGCCCATGTTCACGGCGTTCCTGTCGGCATCATCGCCAACAACGGCGTGCTGTTTTCCGAATCCGCCCTGAAGGGCGCGCATTTCGTCGAGCTCTGCGCCCAGCGCAAGATCCCGCTCGTCTTCCTGCAGAACATCACCGGCTTCATGGTCGGGCGCAAATACGAGACCGAAGGCATTGCCAAGCACGGCGCCAAGCTGGTGACCGCCGTGGCGACGGCGCAGGTGCCGAAGATCACCATGCTTGTCGGCGGCTCGTTCGGTGCGGGCAACTACGGCATGTGCGGTCGGGCCTTCTCGCCGCGGTTCCTGTGGACCTGGCCGAACAGCCGGATTTCGGTGATGGGCGGCGAACAGGCGGCAGGCGTGCTGTCGACGGTGCGCGGCGAGGCGCTGAAGCGGGCGGGAACGCCCTGGAACGAAGAGGAGGAGGCCAAGTTCCGACAACCGGTTCTTGATCTCTTCGAGCGCCAGAGCCATCCGCTCTATGCCTCCGCCCGGCTCTGGGACGACGGCGTCGTCGACCCGCGCAAGAGCCGTGACGTGCTGGCACTATCGCTTTCGGCGGCGCTCAATGCACCAATCGAAGAAACGCGTTTCGGCCTGTTCAGAATGTAGGAGATCGCGATGAAGCGCGAAAACGTCAACGCCAAGAATGCGCCGCAACCGCGCGGCGGCTACTCGCAGGCCGTGCGGCTTGAGAATTTCGAGCGGCTGGTCTTCGTCAGCGGTCAGGTGCCGCTCAATTCGGACGACGAACTGCCCGACAGCTTCGAGGCGCAGGCCCGGCAGGTCTGGTTGAACATCGATGCCCAGTTGAAGGCCGCTGGCATGAGCAAGGCCGATATCGTCAAGGTCACGGCATTTCTCGCCGACCGCAACCACACCATGGCCAACCGTGCGGCCCGGGCGGAATATCTGGGTCCGCTTGCGCCGGCGATGACAGTGGTGATTGCCGGCATCTTCGACGCCGGCTGGTTGCTCGAAGTCGAAGTGATAGCGGCGCAATAGGGCGGGCCATATGCCGATGTTTTCAAAGCTTCTGATTGCCAACCGCGGTGAAATCGCCTGCCGTGTTATCCGCACCGCCAGACGTCTGGGCGTCCGAACCGTTGCTGTTTACTCCGACGCCGACGTCGATGCCTTGCATGTGACGTTGGCCGACGAGGCGATCCGCATCGGACCGGCGGCGGCATCCGAAAGCTATCTCTCGATCGAGCGCATTATTGCTGCGGCGAGAAGCGTCGATGCCGATGCCATTCACCCGGGTTACGGCTTCCTGTCGGAAAACGCCAAGTTTGCCGAGGCTGTCGAAGCGGCGGGCATGACCTTCGTCGGTCCGTCTCCGGCCGCCATTCGCGCCATGGGGCTGAAGGATGCGGCCAAGGCGCTGATGGAACAGGCTGGTGTGCCCGTCGTGCCCGGTTACCACGGCGATGAACAGGACCCGTCCTACCTGGCGGACCGGGCGGCCGAGGTCGGCTTTCCTGTGTTGATCAAGGCGCGCGCCGGCGGTGGCGGCAAGGGGATGCGCAAGGTCGAGCAACCGCATGAATTTGTCGCGGCCCTGGAAGCAGCGCGCCGCGAAGCCGAAGCCGCCTTCGGCGACGGCGCGGTGCTGATCGAGAAATACCTGACCAAGCCCAGGCATATCGAAGTCCAGGTCTTCGGCGATCGCCACGGCAACATCCTGCACCTGTTCGAACGCGACTGCTCGCTGCAGCGCCGCCATCAAAAGGTGATCGAAGAGGCGCCGGCCCCTGGCATGACGGCAGAAGTGCGCCGCGCCATGGGCGAGGCGGCGGTCAAAGCGGCGCGGGCGATCGGCTATGTCGGTGCCGGCACGGTGGAATTCATCGCCGATGTCACCAACGGGCTCTGGCCGGACCAGTTCTACTTCATGGAGATGAACACCCGGCTGCAGGTCGAACATCCCGTCACCGAGGCGATCACCGGCATTGACCTCGTCGAATGGCAGTTGCGCGCCGCCGTCGGCGAGGCCTTGCCCAAGCGGCAGAACGAAATCGCCATCGATGGCTGGGCGTTCGAGGCGCGGATTTATGCCGAAGACCCGTCGCGCGGATTTCTGCCGGCGACCGGTCGGCTTGCCATGCTCGATTTTCCTGTCGACGGCGTCCGGGTTGATGCCGGCGTCCGGCAGGGCGACGTCATCGCCCCCTATTACGATCCGTTGATCGCCAAGCTGATCGTGCATGGTCCAAGCCGCTCTTCAGCACTTGCCCGACTGGAGAGTGCGCTCAAGGCCTGCCGCATCGGCGGCACCATCACCAACCTCGATTTCCTCGCCCGGCTCGCCGCCGAGCCCGAGTTTCGTGCCGGGCGGCCGGACACCGGGCTGATCGACCGGTCGATCGAGCAATTGACCACGCCGGTCGTCGCGGGAGATGAGGCACTGGCGTTGGCCGCCATCGCCGCCACCGGCGTGCTGCGACCGATGAAATCCGACGATCCCTGGTCGTCACTCGGCCACTGGCAGATCTGGGGAGATGCGCACAGAAGCGTCGCCGTCGAGCATGCCGGCGGACGATCGGTCGTCACGCTTGCAGCCCGCGGGCGCGATCAGTTCGCGGTCCGGGCTGGTGAAAGCACCTTTCCTGTGCTCGTACTCGATCGGTTCGACGATGGTGCCCGGGTGGAGATCTCAGGCGAGCAGCGCGTCTTCCGCTTTCTGCGCGAAGGGGAGACAATCACGCTTTTTGTTGGAGGCGAGACATTCGTTCTTCGCCTTCCCGATCCACTTGCCGAAGCTCATGCGGGCGAGGCGGCCGCGGACGAGATTGCGGCGCCAATGCCCGGTATCGTCAAACTCATCCATATCAGCGCCGGCGACCCGGTGACGAAAGGCCAGCCGCTGGTGGTGATGGAGGCGATGAAGATGGAGCTGACGCTGGCGGCATCACGCGATGGCATCATCGAGAATGTGCTGATCTCGTCTGGCGAACAGGTGAGTGCCGGGGCGATCCTCGTGGTGTTGAAGGCGGAGAGCGGCGAATGAGCGTGGCGGCGCCCGAGCATGTGACGCTTGTCGAAATGGCGCCGCGCGATGGCCTCCAGAACGAAAAGCGGCTTGTCGATACGACCGACAAGATCCGCCTTGTCGATCTCCTGTCGGCCTGCGGCTATCAACGCATCGAGGTGACGAGCTTCGTCAGCCCGAAATGGGTGCGGCAGATGGCGGATGCGGCGGCTGTCATGGCCGGAATCCGGCGTCGGCCGGGCACGCGCTACACTGTGCTGACGCCGAACATGCAGGGCTTTGAAGCGGCCCTTGCGGCCAAGGCCGACGAAGTGGCGATCTTTGCCTCTGCGTCGGAGACCTTCTCGCAGAAGAACATCAATTGCTCGATTGCTGAAAGCATCGAGCGTTTTCGCCCCGTTGCCGAAGCCTGCCGCGCCAACGGAGTGCCGTTGCGAGGCTATGTCAGCTGCGTCGTCGAGTGCCCCTACGAAGGCGCGATTGCCCCGGAGAGTGCTGCTCAAGTCGCCGCCGCCCTGTTGGCGCTCGGTTGCTACGAGATCAGCCTCGGCGATACGATCGGACGCGGCACGCCGGAGGCGGTGGACACGATGCTGGCAACCGTGCTGGCGCAAGTGCCGGCCGGACAACTGGCGGGCCATTTTCACGACACGTCCGGACGTGCACTCGACAATATCGGCGTCGCGCTCGAGCGTGGCTTGCGCGTCTTCGACGCCTCGGCCGGCGGCCTCGGCGGATGCCCCTACGCGCCGGGTGCGGCCGGCAATATTGACACGCTGGCAGTCAACGCCTTTGTCCTCGGCCGCGGATTTTCGACGGGGCTGGATGCGGCAAAGCTTGAAGAGGCTGCCGCCTTCGCCAGATCGTTGAGGAGTTCTGCATGATGTTCGAAACGATCCGATACGCCGTCGATGCGAAAGGTGTCGCCCGGCTGACATTGGCGCAGCCGCAAAAGCACAATGCCCTTTCCGCCGTCATGATCAGTGAACTGACCGAGGCGGCGGTACGATTGTCAGCCGATGCAGCAGTGCGCGTCGTGGTGTTGGATGCCGAGGGGCGCAGCTTCTGCGCCGGCGGTGATCTCGCCTGGATGCGCGAGCAGTTCGAGGCGGATCGGTCGACCCGTATCGCCGAGGCAACGCGGCTGGCACTGATGTTCAAGGCATTGAACGAGATCGCCAAGCCGGTGATCGCGCGCGTGCACGGCAATGCCTTTGGCGGCGGCGTCGGCCTCATGAGCGTCTGCGATGCCGTCATCGCGTCTGCCGATGCGCGCTTCGGGCTGACGGAAACCCGGCTGGGCCTCATTCCAGCGACCATCAGCCCCTATGTTGTTGCCCGCATCGGCGAGGGCAGGGCGCGGCCTTTGTTCATGTCCGCGCGCCTGTTCGGCGCCGAAGAGGCAAGGGAGGCGGGGCTGGTGACGTCGATTGCCGCGCCCGATGCGCTGAATGCAGCCATCGAAGCGGAAATCGAGCCCTATCTTCAGACGGCGCCCGCCGCGACGGGACGGGCGAAGCGGCTTGCTCGCTCGCTCGGGCAGCCGATCACCGAGGCGACCATCGCCGCCACGATCGAGCAGCTTGCCGACTGCTGGGAAAGCGCAGAGGCGCGCGAAGGCGTTGCCGCCTTCTTCGAGCGGCGCGACCCCTCCTGGCGACAACCGTCTCTTCCTTGATTTGGGCGGATTTTGAGCTTATTTTGATCCAGTAGTGATCAGAATGAGATTGTATTGTGCCATGTCAGCGGTCGGTTTCAACATCTCTGCTTCGCATTTCGGCGAAAGCCAGTCGTCCTTTCTGTCAGCGCGGCTGGTCGCGGACCGTCTTGGCGTAACACTTGCCGAATTGGCGAAGCTGATCGGCGTCGCGCGAAACACGCTGACGGCGAAGTCGAGCGCCCGCAAGGTCGATTCAGCGCTCAGCAATGTCGTGCGAATCCTGGCGATGGCTGCGGAAATGGCCGGTGAAGAGAGCCGGGCGGTCATCTGGTTCAAGCACCAGCCAATCCCGGGATGGGCGGGCAAGACCGCCTATGATCTTGTGGGAGAAGGCAATGCCGACAAGGTTCTCGCCTATCTCGAAGCCGTTCGGTCGGGTGTCTACGCCTGATGTCGACGGAGGAGCCGGTGCGCCTCTGGCGTGCCTATGTGCCGCGCTGGGCGCATGCGCCGTTTTCGGGCGATGGTGCGGCGCGCTTCGGTGGCCGCTGGAACCCGGTCGGGCTGCCGACGATCTATGCAGCGCGCGAACTGTCGACCGCCTGGGCGGAATATAACCAGGGCTTTGTCCAGCATCCGGCGCTCATCGCTCAGCTGGAACTCCGGCATGCGCGGCTTGCGGACACGATGGCGGCGGATGTACTCGCCGATCTCGGCGTGACCGAGGCTATTCATCGTGAGGAATGGCGCGACGCGCTCGATCGCGGCGTCGTGCCTGCGACGCATCGCCTACAGGCGGATCTGGCCGCACGCGGCTTCGATGGCCTGATCTACCCCTCCTTCATGTCCCCGGGCGGTAGCTGCGTCGCACTCTGGCGGTGGAATGCAGGCGGGGCGGAGCTGACGGTAGTCGATCCGGAAAATCGCTTGCCGAAGACTCCTGCTTCGTGGCTGTGATGCAGGCAAGCCCGTTTCAAATCACCTTGCCGGGGTTGAGGATGCCTTTCGGGTCGAGCGCGTTCTTGATCCGGCGCATTACCTCGAGTTCAGCAGCACTGCGCGAATGGCCGAGGAACTCCCGCTTCAAGGTGCCGATGCCGTGTTCGGCGGAGATCGAGCCGCGATAACGACGGACGATGTCGTAGACGATGCCATCGACCGTATGCTGGGTGTGCTCGTCGCTTTCAGGCGTTGAAAAGGCGATGTGCAGGTTGCTGTCGGCGACATGACCGAAGAAGGAGATGTGCGCCTGCGGAAAGCGAGCGGCGAGCGCCGTGCCGCATTCCGCCGCGAAACGGCCGATTTCGCCGATGGGCAGGCTGACATCGAGATTGATCAGTCCCGGCAGCAGGCGGTCCATCGCGTGCCCTTCGCGCACCTGCCAGAACAGCCGGCTTTCTTTCTCCGACTGCGCGATGAGAGCGTTGGCAATGACATCGTCTTCAAGGGCGGCGCCGAGGAAATTCTCGAAATCCTCGCTTTCTTCGTCACGGCCCTGGACATCCTGCTCGACGATCACCGCAAAGGCGGGGGGCGTCTCGAAGAAGCGCTGTCCTTCCGCCTCGCAATTGAAGCGGAAGTATCCGTCCCACATGGCTTCGAATGCCGAGAGGCCCGGCAGCCCTCTTTGCGCCCGCGCCAGGAAGGCGACGACCTGATCATAACTGTCGAGCGCACAAAGCGCCGTCAGGCGGCCTGCAGGGCGCGGCTTCAATCGCAGGACGGCGCGGGTGATGACGCCGAGTGTGCCTTCCGAGCCGATGAAATACTGGCGCAGATCGTAGCCGGTGTTGTTCTTGATCATCTTGCTGAGCGAGGAAAGGATCGTACCGTCGGCAAGCACAGCTTCCAGGCCAAGCACGTTGTCGCGGGTGACGCCGTGCGCGATGACGCGGATGCCGCCCGCATTGGTGGCGAGATTGCCGCCGATCTGGCAGGAGCCGCGCGCGCCGAGATCGATCGGTAGCAGGAAGCCTGCATCGTCGGCGGCGCGTTGGGCGACTTCGAGCGGCGTGCCGGCAAGGACGGTCATGGTTGCGGAAAGCGGATCGATTTCCTCGATGCCCACGAGGCGCTCGAGCGAGAGGGAAATGGCGTCATTATCCGGGTTGGCGCCGCCGGCAAGGCCGGTCAGGCCGCCTTGCACGACGACCGCCTGGCCGTAGGCGTCGCAGATGCGAAGCACGGTTGAGACCTCGTGCGTGTTTGCGGGGCGAATGACGGCCTTGGGCAGGGTGCGGCCGGTGAGGCTGGCGTCGCTGCGATAACGCTCACCGATCTCGGTGCCCGTCAGCACGGCATCGCCGAGTGCCTGTTTCAAATCGTCAATGACGGACATGCGCCTGGTCTCCCGCTTTTCTCACCGCATAGCACGCTGTAGCGCATCTCGTGAGAAACGGGAATTGGGTGGACCGGGCGGCGGAAAACCCGTCAGGTTCCGGTGCGTGCCAGTTCGAACGGCTGTGCCTGCGTTTCCGCTTCGACATCGGTGCTGGTGACCTCGGCGCCCGCCTTGTCGTCCCTGAAGAGTTTCCACTTTGTCGGCCGGAATGCGACCCTTGCGCGGTCCTGTGTTGTTGTGCGTTCGGGCGGCAGTTCGATTTCGGCATGCGGGTGGTTGCGGCCGAGGTCGAGTTCGAGATGGCGAGTGCCGGCAACACGGCGGCTGGCGGTGACGAGGCCAGCAAGACAGCCGCCGCAGCCATCGATCAGCTCGATGTCATGCGGGCGGAAGTAGAGCGTGGCCGCACCATCGGGCTCGGTCGGGGCTCTGAGGCCGATCGGCCGGTCCTCAAACCAGATCTCACCGTTTTGAAGCGTGACGGACAGCGCGTTCGACTGGCCGATGAAGCCGAAGACGAACGGCGAGACCGGATGGTCGTAGATCTCGTCGGGGGTGCCGACCTGTTCGATTGCGCCCTTGCTCATCACCACGACCCGGTCGGCGAGTTCCAGCGCCTCTTCCTGGTCATGGGTGACGAAGATGGTGGTGTGGCCGGTGCGGTCGTGGATCTCGCGCAGCCAGCGCCGGAGTTCTTTTCTGACCTGCGCATCGAGCGCGCCAAACGGTTCGTCGAGCAGAAGCACATTGGGTTCGACCGCCATGGCGCGGGCGAGCGCCACGCGCTGGCGCTGGCCGCCCGACAGCTGCGCCGGATAGCGCTTCTCAAGGCCGGAGAGTTGGACGAGATCGAGCAGGTCGAGGGCTCGGCTGCGGATCTCGGCCGCCGGCGGCCGGCGATTGGATGGCCGCACCTTGAGGCCGAAGGAGACATTGTCGAGCACCGTCATATGCCGGAACAGGGCATAGTGCTGGAAGACGAAGCCGATGTTGCGCTGCTGCACGGTCTTTTGCGAGGCATCGTCGTCGCCGAAGAAGATCGTGCCGTCGGTCGGGCTTTCAAGACCGGCCACCAGCCTGAGCAGCGTCGTCTTGCCCGAGCCGGAGGGACCGAGCAGCGCGATCAGCTCGCCCGAGCGGATA
>NZ_JBXAIA010000009.1:0-317343 GCF_058795755.1 Ensifer sp. GW823-FHT05D09
CTCGATCGCCTACCTCTATGACGGTGGCTCGTTCCAGGCTGGTATCTCTGTCGACGAACTCGAAGCTGCTACCACCAAGGCTAACGGCATTGGCGTTGCAGGTATCGTTTCGGCTTCGGTCGGCGGCGTATCGTTCGACCTGCTCGGCGGCTTCGACACCGAACTTGAAGAAGGCGCGATCCGCGCTCTGCTTTCGGCAGACCTCGGTCCGGGCACCTTCCAGCTCGCTGGTATCTGGGCTTCCGACCCGAACGCTTACTGGGCTGAGTCCGAGTGGACCGTTGCTGCGTCGTACGCCTTCAAGGCAACCGACAAGCTGAAGATCACCCCCGGTGCTCAGTACTTCGGCGATCTGAACGACGGCAACTTCGGCTTCGACAGCGGCCTCGACAAGTGGCGCGCTGGCGTGACCCTCGACTACGCGATCACCGAAGGTCTGGCGACCCGCGTGTCGGTTCAGTACGAAGACGAAGATCAAGTCGGCGGTGGCTCTGAGGACCAGGTTTTTGGTTTCGTCCGCCTGCAGCGCGACTTCTAATCTGATCTGACCTCGGTCAGATTAGAGAAGCCCGGCTTTCGAGCCGGGCTTTTTCGTTTTTGCGCAAAGGTCGGTGGAGCCGTTTCGTTGTGATGAATGTCACAGGCCCTGTTTAAGCACCGCGCACAATAGTCTCCAGAAATTCAGCGATGTCTTGCTTGAGGTCACCGACATGCAGCAGTGGCGCGTGTCCCTGGCCAAGTGCGGTAACGGAAGTCATTTTCTGATGCCGACGGTGCATTTCGGTGGCTGTTTCTTCGGCCAGCAACCGTGTGTTTTCTCCTCGGACGAGTAACAAAGGGTATTGGCCGAGCGCCTGAAAGGGCTCCCAGAGATCGGGCAGGGGAGTGCTGGCGTCGAGCGGTAGCAACTGCTTCGCAATTGCCTGGTCAAAGTCCGGGACTGGATATCCGTTTTCATCGCGGTAAATGGCGTTCGCCATGTCGCGCCAATCGATTTCGCCAAGTGCCGGAAACTCTGTGCCGTGCAAGGCTCGAAGATGAGCCGGCGCATCTTCCCAGGTCTGCGGTCTGCCACCGTTATTGAGGTAGTCGCGGATTGCCAGCAATCCACCACGTTCGATCACAGGGCCGATATCGTTTAGCACCACGGCGGCAATGAGCGACGGCGTCTGTTGCGCGAGCAGATGCAGGATCAATCCGCCGCGGGACGTGCCGATGAAAACTGCTCTCTCAATTCCAAGTGTATGGCAGGCCGTGATCACGTCGTTCGTTTCTACGGGGATGCTGTAGTGGCTCTTGTCCGGATCGCGCTCCGATTGTCCACGGCCGCGGTAGTCGAGGCAGAAGACAGTGCGCGAGCCACCGACCGGCGATGAAAGATGTTGTGCGAGGAAATGGAAGTCGCGGCTGTTGCGCGTGAGGCCCGCAAGGCACACGACGGGTAAAGAACCGCCAACTTCGAGCGATTTGTGACCATAGATACGTGCGTAGAGCCGCAAGCCGTCGTTCGATAAAAAATAGCGCTCGCTAAAACCGTCCTGCTGCATGGCTCTGGCCTTTCCTCTGATCGTCAAAGAGAGAATAGAGCGCATTCGGGGAAAGTGCGAAGAGCTTCTTCGTCAGAAAATTTGTAAAAACAAAGAGGTAGAGCTGTTTCGGTGACCCCGTTCGAGCTTGAACAACTTTAGTGACCGCGCTTGGGTCGCCATGTCGTGATGCCGCGACCTTTGTCAGTGCGACGGGCGTAAGCATGGGGGTGAAAAATCGCGCTCCCGCAGTTTGCCAAGCGTAAATTTTAGAGCATGTCGCGCAAAAGTGTGCCGCGGTTTTGCGATAACGAAATGCGCAAAAACAAGAACTTAAAGCGCACCAAGCGAATCTGGAAGATCGCGAAGCGCTTAAGTGCGCAGATGACTTGCTGCAGTGGCTTGAGTGCACGCTCGTCTCGGGCGTTTACCAGGGGCTTCGCTGCCGTCTCACGTCGCTAGGACGGTGAACGTCCCATCCTGAGATCTTCAACGATATCGGCATTTTGGCCGAGCCGCACCTTGTAGACCTGGTAGTTTTCCATGACGCGCTGGACGTAATTGCGCGTCTCCTGGAACGGGATGCGCTCGATCCAGTCGACGACCTCGTCGATTGGCTTGCCGCGGGGATCGCCATAGCGGCTGAGCCAGTCCGGGACGCGGCGCGGGCCGGCATTGTAGGCGATGAAGGTGAGAATGTAGGACCCGCCGAAGCTGTTGATCTGTTCGCCGAGATAGTGCGCGCCAAGGGTGGCGTTGTATCCGGCATCGCTCGTCAACCGGTCCTTGGAATAGGCAAGACCGTAGCGGCTCGCCACGCCTTTGGCTGTTCCCGGCAGCAGTTGCAGCAGGCCTCGCGCGTTGGCGGTTGAGACAGCCGCAGGATTGAAGGCGCTTTCCTGGCGCGCGATGGCATAGGCGAGCGCCTTGCCCGAGCCGTCGATGTTGGCGGTCGGCGGGATGACGCCGACGGGAAAGGCGAGCGCCGCGACGTCGATGCCGCGGCCGAAGGCCGTCTTGCCGATCTGAAGCGAAAGCTGGTGATTGCGGGTTTTTTCGGCGCGGGCCGAAAGGATGGCCAACTCGCCAGGGCTTGTCAGTTCATCGGCCAATGCCCGGTAGATGCTGTCGGCGCGCCAGCCGTGGCCTGCCGTTTCGAGCCGTGAGATGGCGCGAACCGCCTCGCGGCTTTCGAAACGGGCGCGGTCTTCGGCTGAGGGCGCGGGATAGGTCACGTTAAGCACCTTGCGGCCGAGCCGTGCGGCTGCGAGCTGGCCGTAGAACGTGCCTGGAAACCGGGCGGCATTGGCGAAATAGTCCTTGGCGTTTCCCGGTCCGCCGGCTTCCGCCGATCGTCCAAGCCAGTACCAGGCGCGCGATGCGGAAAGCGGTCTGGTGGAAACATCGAGAATGCGTCGGAAATGCCGCGCGGCGGCAGCCGGGTCCTCCTTGCCACGCAGTGCGTACCAGCCGGCATGAAACTCCGCATCGACGATATCGGTCGCTTCGGTTGCCCTGTGTTTGGCGGCGACCTGATAGGCGCCGCGGAAATCCCCCTTGTCCAGCAGCCCGCGGCTGATGATCCGCTGCTCGGTCCACCACTCTCCGGGATTGATCAGCGCGTCCTCGTCGCTCGGCATCGTCGCCAGCAGCTTGGCGGCCTCCGCATACTTGTCCTGTTTGCGGAGGTTCTCGATGCGGATAAACAGGTAGGCTGGGTCCTTATGCCAAGAGGGGTCTACCGCCGATATCAGCGCCGTGGCATCGGCGCTGCCACGGTTGACCGCCGCCCAGGCGCGATAGAGAGACTGCGCCTTGCCAAGATCGCTGAAGCGTTCCGCCTGCTCGACGCGATTGCGATAAAGCAGCATCGCCATTCGCCGTCTGTGGTCGGCGACTGTCAGCAGGCCCGAAAATTCGGAAAGGATCTGGGTCTCCACATCCTTGTCGAGCCCTTGCTTGAACCAGAGCGCACGCAAGCGCGTGGCGGCCGTCGCACTTTGCCCCTGGGCCACAAGCGCGCGGGCAAGAATGATCGTGCCTTCCGTGGTTTCAGGCTGTGTCTGGCCGAAGGCCGCAAGAACGTCGGCTGCCTGCGGGTTCTCGCGATAGAGAGCACGTTCGGAGTTGGCACGCAGCGATTTGAGGCCGGGCCACCCCTGCAGTTCGCGCTGGGCGCTGGCGATTTCGAAGGAGCGGATGCCGCGTTGGCCCGAGACGGCGATCGCCCATGTCAGAATGTGACGGTCGAGCGTGCCGTCAGCCATGCGGTTTCGAACAGCGATTGCCGTGGCCGGGTCTTTGTTGGAAAGCGCGTCCAGTCCGAGTTTCAGCTCACTTTGGATCGGCGATGGCGTTGCGTGGATCGCGCCGGTGATGTCCTTGCCGGAAACGCGACCAGCCTTGTCAGAGGTCACCGGCTTGGCGCCTGGTACCGGCACTTTGTTCGGGGGCTCGGAAGAAAAGGCCGACGAGGCCAGAAGCGCTGCGCCGACCATGGCGGCGACAGGCAGAAGAATTGATCCGCGCATCAAGAGCCCCGTGTTTCCCCGTGTCTCGCATTCATTTGCCGCCGGATTGCCTAACGAAAGGTTACCGGGATTTACCGTTCATCGCAATTGCATCGTCGGGCGCCTTAGTACCGGATGGCAAGCGACGAGGATTATACGGCTTCAACGTCAAGCTTTTACGTGAAAACCGGCAAGAAATGCCGTGTCACGGTGCTTGCCGCAGCCCCCCCACATGATTATGGTGCGGCAGTTTTTTAACCGTCGATTACGGCCAAAGCGTGAGTGTGCTTGCGTCTTTGAGCCGTCAGGAGTTGTGCATGTTCAAGGGTTCCATTCCCGCTCTCGTAACACCGTTCACCACCACCGGCGCGGTGGATGCGGAAGGTTTCGTCGCGCATGTGGAATGGCAGATAAAAGAGGGCAGCACTGGCCTCGTGCCCGTCGGCACGACTGGCGAATCCCCGACCCTTTCGCATTCCGAGCACAAGCAGGTCGTCGAACTCTGCATCAAGGCGGCCGCCGGGCGAGTGCCCGTGATTGCCGGCGCCGGCTCCAACAACACCATCGAAGCCGTCGAGCTTGCGCAACATGCCGAAAAGGCGGGTGCGGATGCGGTGCTTGTCGTCACGCCTTACTACAACAAGCCGACGCAGAAGGGCCTGTTCGCCCACTTTTCGGCGATCGCGGAAAGCGTGAAGCTGCCGATCGTCATCTATAATATCCCCGGCCGTTCCGTCGTCGACATGAGCGTCGAAACGATGGCTGCGCTCGCCAAGGCCTACCCGACGATCATCGGCGTCAAGGATGCGACCGGTAAGATCGAACGCGTATCCGAGCAGCGCATGGCCTGCGGCAAGGGTTTCGTCCAGCTTTCCGGCGAAGACGCAACGGCGCTCGGCTTCAACGCCCATGGCGGCGTCGGCTGCATCTCGGTGACGGCAAACGTCGCGCCGCGGCTTTGTGCTGAATTCCAGCAGGCCACGCTTGCCGGCGACTATGCGAAGGCGCTGGACTATCAAGACAAGTTGATGCCGCTGCACAAGGCCATTTTCATGGAGCCTGGCCTTTGCGGCGCCAAGTACGCGCTGAACCGTCTCGGCCGCATGAGCCGCGCGGTTCGTTCGCCGTTGCTTTCGACACTCGAGCCAGCAACGGAAGCCGCAATCGATTCGGCGCTCAGGCATGCAGGATTGATGAACTAATGGCACCCAAGGGAAGCCAGCGCACAGTCAAGAAAATTGTTGCGGAAAACCGCAAGGCCCGCTTCAACTACGAGATCGTCGATACCTACGAGGCCGGTATGGTTCTGACCGGAACCGAGGTCAAGTCGCTGCGCGAAGGCAAGGCAAATATTGCGGAATCCTACGCCACCGACGAGGGCGGGGAGATCTGGCTGATCAATTCCTATCTGCCGGAATACCTGCAGGCAAACCGCTTCAACCACGAGCCCCGCCGTCGGCGCAAGCTGTTGCTGTCCAAGCGCGAGGTCAACCGGCTGCAGGGCGCCGTCAACCGTGAAGGCATGTCGCTCATTCCGCTCAAGATCTATTTCAACGATCAGGGCAGGGCCAAGCTTGAATTGGCGCTGGGCAAGGGCAAGAAGTTGCACGACAAGCGCGAAAGCGCCAAGGAGCGCGATTGGAACCGGCAGAAGAGCCGGTTGCTCAAGGACCGGGGCTGAACGCAGCCCCGCGCTCGCCACGGCGCGGACGTGGCTCTATCTTTACTGATTGGCGAGTGGTGGGGTTGGGCTCAGATCTCGACGGGGTCTGCCACTGGCTCGATATGCTGGCGGGGGGTGCGCTCGGACGGGTCGCGGCCGATTTCCGCGCGCAGCGTGACGAGATCGATGAAGTGATCGGCCTGGCGACGCAGGTCGTCGGCGATCATTGGCGGCTGGGTCGACATCGTCGACACGACCGAGACCTTTCGACCCTTGCGCTGCAGCGCCTCGACGAGCGTGGTGAAATCGCCATCGCCCGAGAAGATCACCAGGTGATCAACGGTTTCCGATTGTTCCATGGCGTCGATCGCGAGTTCGATGTCCATGTTGCCCTTGATCTTGCGACGGCCGAGCGAGTCGGTGAATTCCTTGGCCGGCTTGGTCACGACCTTGTAGCCGTTGTAGTCCAGCCAGTCGATCAGCGGACGGATCGAAGAATATTCCTGGTCCTCGATGAGAGCCGTGTAGTAGTAGGCGCGCAGCAAGTAGCCGCGTTTCTGAAATGCCTTGAGCAGTTTGCGATAATCGATGTCGAAACCGAGGCTCTTCGATGCGGCGTAGAGATTGGCGCCGTCGATAAAAAGAGCGATCTTCTCGCGTGGATCAAACATCGTTATTCCTTTTTAGTGCGCATCTCGCTCGGCTAAGCGGCCCTTCGGCGAATGCGCGAAAATACGTCGATTACATTAATAATTGCTGATATTGCAAATAATGTAGTTAACCACTTGCATTATTCCAAGCGGCTTCCCGCGAATATAGCTAGTTTTAGCAGTTGCTGCAGTTCGTCCACATCGCAAGTCTGCAGTTTCTACCAGACGTTTCCGGTCTGCATTTGGAAGTGCAACCAGGGTGTGTATTCGCGAAGTCTAGCCCGCCCGCGTGGCATTTTACCATGCAACACGGGGTGATGTGAGCGCTCAGTGCAGGAAAAACTTGAACTCCTGTTGTTTTGATTGTATCCGAGCGGCTAATTCCAGAAATCGGAGCCGATGAGGCCGTCATCCGGCGGCCGTTCCGGTCTCGTGTCGTTAATCCGTGCTGCGGCGATGATCGCCGCGCTTTGAGCCCAAAAGGACAGGCAATGGCCCGCGTCACCGTCGAAGATTGCATTGACAAGGTCGACAACCGTTTCGAACTCGTGCTGCTCGCCAGCCACCGCGCCCGCCTGATCTCGCAGGGCGCAGCGATCACCATCGATCGCGACAATGACAAGAACCCCGTGGTCGCACTGCGCGAAATCGCCGACGAGACCCTCTCGCCGGGCGACCTCAAGGAAGACCTGATCCATTCGCTGCAGAAGCATGTCGAAGTGGACGAGCCCGAGCCCGATCCGGCTTCGCTAGTTCAGGCCGACGCCGACACGACTTTTGCCGCGACGGCGGAAGACGACGATCAGCCGGAAGCAATCACCTTCGACCGCATGTCGGAAGAAGAACTGCTGGCCGGCATCGAGGGCCTGGTGCCCCCGGAAAAGAGCGACGACTACTGAGATCCGTAACGGAACAAACGTTCCCGCGTGTTATCAAAGCAGTGCGCCACTCGTATGATTGGCGCACTTTTTTTATTGTCTTTTCCCACGGAGCCGCCCGCGAATGATGCGCCAATACGAGCTCGTTGAGCGCGTTCAGAAGTACAAGCCCGACGTCAATGAAGCCCTGTTGAACAAGGCTTACGTCTACGCCATGCAGAAGCACGGGCAGCAGAAGCGGGCAAGCGGCGACCCCTACATTTCCCACCCGTTGGAAGTCGCGGCGATCCTGACTGAAATGCATCTGGACGAATCGACCATCGCGGTCGCACTCCTGCACGACACGATCGAGGATACGACAGCGACCCGGCAGGAGATCGACGATCTCTTCGGCGAGGATATCGGCGCGCTCGTCGAGGGCCTGACCAAGATCAAGAAACTCGATCTCGTCACCAAGAAAGCCAAGCAGGCCGAAAACCTGCGCAAGCTGTTGCTGGCGATCTCCGACGACGTGCGCGTCCTCCTGGTCAAGCTTGCCGATCGTCTGCACAATATGCGCACGCTCGACCATATGACGGCCGAGAAGCGCGCGCGCATCTCCGAGGAGACGATGGACATCTATGCGCCGCTCGCCGGGCGCATGGGCATGCAGGATATGCGCGAGGAACTGGAAAACCTCTCGTTCCGCCATATCAATCCGGAGGCTTTCGAGACTGTCACCCGGCGCCTGGAAGAATTGTCCGAGCGCAACGAGGGCCTGATCAAGAAGATCGAAGACGAACTGACCGAGCTGCTCCAGGCCGAGGGCTTGAAGGGCGCGCAGGTCAAAGGGCGGCAGAAGAAGCCCTATTCGGTCTTCCGCAAGATGCAGTCGAAATCCCTGTCCTTCGAGCAGCTATCCGACGTCTGGGGCTTTCGTATCGTCGTCGACGATATCCCGTCGTGCTATCGCGCGCTCGGCATCGTGCACACGCGCTGGCGCGTCGTACCCGGTCGTTTCAAGGATTACATCTCGACCCCGAAGCAGAACGACTATCAGTCGATCCACACGACCATCGTCGGGCCTTCGCGTCAGCGCATCGAGCTGCAGATCCGCACACGACGGATGAACGACATCGCCGAGTACGGTATTGCGGCGCATTCGCTCTACAAGGACGGCGAGGGCGCATCGACAGAGACTGCCCTGTCACCGACATCGAATGCCTATTCCTGGCTGCGGCGCACGATTGAATCGCTGGCCGAAGGCGATAATCCGGAGGAGTTTCTCGAGCACACCAAGCTCGAGCTTTTCCAGGATCAGGTGTTCTGCTTCACGCCGAAGGGGCAGCTCATTGCGCTGCCGCGCGGTGCGACGCCGATCGATTTCGCATACGCCGTCCATACCAACATCGGTGACACCTGCGTCGGCGCCAAGATCAACGGCCGCATCATGCCGCTGGTGACGCGCCTCAACAACGGCGACGAAGTCGAGATCATCCGCTCGGGCATCCAGGTGCCGCCGCCCGCATGGGAAGAGATCGTCGTCACTGGCAAGGCGCGCTCCGCCATCCGGCGCGCGACGCGGGCGGCCATCCGCAAGCAATATGCCGGCCTCGGCTACCGAATTCTCGAGCGAACCTTCGAGCGCGCCGGCAAGACGTTTTCGCGCGAGGCCCTGAAGCCTGCGCTGCACCGGCTCGGACACAAAGAGGTCGAGGATGCGATCGCATCGGTCGGGCGCGGCGAACTGTCTTCGCTCGATGTCCTGCGCGCAGTATTCCCCGATCACCAGGATGAACGCGTCACCGTCAAGCCGAATGCCGACGACGGCTGGTTCAACATGCGCAGTGCGGCCGGCATGGTGTTCAAGTTACCCGGTCGATCCAAGGAAGCGGGCGAGCCGGCGCAGGCGGAAGGTCCGGAAGCGTTGCCGATCCGCGGGCTCTCGGGCAATGCCGGCGTGCATTTCAGCGCTGCCGGCGCTGTTCCCGGAGATCGTATCGTCGGCATCATGGAGAAGGACAAGGGGATCACCATCTATCCGATCCAGTCACCGATCCTGCAGAAGTTCGATGACGAGCCCGAGCGCTGGATCGACGTGCGCTGGGATCTGGACGAGGCCAACAGCAGCCGGTTCATGGCGCGGATCGCCATCAGTGCCTTGAACGAGCCAGGCACGCTGGCCGAAGTCGCGCAATCGATCGCAACGAGCGATGTCAATATCCGCTCGCTCTCCATGGGGCGTGTGGCTGCGGACTTCAGTGAGTTGCAGTTCGATCTTGAGGTCTGGGATCTCAGGCAGTTGAACCATCTGATTACCCAGCTGAAAGAACTGCCGAGCATTTCTACGGTCAAGCGCCTCTTCGAATGAAGGGGCGCTGGTTGTCATCATCGCACTCCCATCGGCTCGGCATGCGCGTCCGTTTTACGCAGCTGCCTTGAAATCAGGCAGACCAAGGCTTGAAAAGCGGCAAGGCATGCTTGCCGCGCATGGCTGCCGTCTTTTCATGGCTCTGGTGGAACAGTGACCTCTAAACTATCTTCTGGATCGGGAGGTAAACGAAGAGGTTTGCCATGTTTAATCAGTTGAAGAAGATCACCCGCGCTCTGCGCGTCGCCACTCAGGAAGAGCGTGAGCTTGCCTATCTCAACGGTTCGGTCGATCGCATCGATCTCGAATACCGTCAGCGTCAGATCGATCGCGGCCTGTTCCGCAACGGCTACTAAGCTGCTGCCTGTTCCCGCATGAGGGTGGGAATGGCGAGCCATGCGTCAGGCGAATGGCTCATTCGTGATCGCTGCACCATACGCCACCGGGTTGCAAGCAGCAGGCATGACGCCTATCTTGCGGCCTTCAAACAGGCGGACACGCTGTCTTGTGCCGACTGGCGGTGTCGAGATGCGGTCATGACGGCATAATGTTATTCAGACGTAGAAAACCGGTCACGATTTCCGAAAGGCTTCGCGCGCTTGTTTGGCCGCGCAAGGGCTTTCGGCGCGGTCCGCGATACATGGCGCTGCGTGTTCTGCGCCTGTCGTCGTCACCGCATTCTATCGCGGTAGGCGTTGCCGCAGGTGCGGCGTCGTCATTCACGCCCTTCTTCGGGCTGCATATCGTCATTGCGGTCGCGCTTGCTTCCGTGTTCTCCGGCAATCTGCTTGCTGCAGCGATCACGACGGCGCTCGCCAATCCGGTGACGATCCCGATGATCCTGACGGCGTCCTACGAGCTTGGCAGCGTCATCATCGGCCAGCAGGCGGCAGAGGTGGCGACTGGCGCGGATGTCGCGCATATGGTCGAACACCTGGAGTTTTCGGCCCTTTGGGGCCCTGTGTTCAAGCCGATGCTGATCGGATCGGTTCCGCTTGCCGCTGCCGGCGCCTTGATCTTCTATCCCCTGGCCTATCAGGCCGCCCGTCTTTTTCAGTCCCGCCGTCGACACGCACGCTCGACCGGGACAAGGTCCACACCATGATTATCGGTATCGGCAGCGACCTCATCGACATCAGGCGCATCGAAAACTCGCTCTCGCGTTTCGGCGAGCGTTTCGTCAATCGCTGCTTCACCGAAGTGGAGATCGCAAAGTCCGAGGGCCGGAAGAACCGCGCCGCCTCCTATGCCAAACGCTTCGCAGCCAAGGAGGCCTGCTCAAAGGCACTAGGCACGGGGATAGCGCACGGCGTCTTCTGGAAAGACATGGGCGTCATCAATTTGCCCGGTGGCAAGCCGACCATGCATTTGAGCGGTGGTGCTGCCGAACGGCTTCAGGCGATGGTACCGAAGGGGCATCGCGCGGCAATCCATCTGACGATTACCGACGATTTTCCGCTGGCGCAGGCCTTCGTGATTATCGAAGCACTGCCCGTTGCCCCGCCAGAGGGAACGGTTTAGAGCATTCCGTTGAGAAAACCGGGCTGCCCGTTTGCGTGGGCCGGCCATCGCGGCAGAGCTAACAAGTGCGCATCCGCCTTTGGGGCTGGAACGAGCGCAAACGACAGTTGATTGAGCGGCACGCTTCAAGCGCGCGCCGATGACAAAGGAAGACAGCAGCGTGGCAGAAAAGACAGAAGCGAAGCAGAGCGGTCTCTGGGAGAATGTGAAGGTCATCATCCAGGCACTGCTCCTGGCCGTGGTCATTCGCACCGTCTTCTTTCAGCCCTTCACCATTCCGTCCGGCTCGATGATGCCGACCCTGCTTGTCGGCGACTACATCTTCGTCAACAAGTTCGCCTACGGCTACTCCAAGTATTCGCTGCCGTTCTCGCCGGATCTGTTTTCCGGCCGCATCTTCGCAAGCGAGCCGGAACGCGGCGATATCGTGGTCTTCCGCTTCCCGCCGAACCCGGACATCGACTACATCAAGCGTCTGGTCGGCCTGCCGGGCGATCGCATCCAGGTGCGCAACAGCATTCTCTATGTCAACGACAAGCCCATCGACCGGGTGCCTGACGGCGTCTTCCGCGCCGACGACCAGTACGACACCGGCGGCGACGTGCCTGTCTACCGCGAAACCATGGACAACGGCGTTTCCTATGACACGCTCGACCAGTTCCCGGATTCGCGCGGCGACAACACCCGCGAGTTCATCGTGCCCGAAGGGCATTACTTCATGATGGGCGACAATCGCGACAACTCGGCCGACAGCCGCTTTGACGTGGGCTTCGTGCCCGCCGAAAATCTTGTCGGCCGCGCCAGCCTGATCTTCTTCTCGCTCGGCAACGACACCTCGTTCCGCGAGATCTGGAAGTGGCCGGCGAACCTGCGCTACGACCGCCTGTTCAAGGCGGTCGAATGATGAAGGCGCGGTCGCTAAGCGCGGAAGATCGGGCCAAGCTCGAGGCCGTGATTGGCTATCAGTTCAGCGAGAAGGAACGGCTCGACCGGGCGCTGACCCATTCCAGCGCCCGCAATGCCAGAGGCTCGAATTATCAGCGGCTCGAATTCCTCGGAGATCGGGTGCTGGGGCTTTGCATCTCCGAGCTTCTCTTCCAGACATTTCACGACGCCAACGAGGGCGAGCTTTCGGTGCGACTGAACCAGCTCGTCAGCGCCGAGAGCTGCGCTTTGGTCGCCGACGACCTGGAACTGCACCAGTTTATCCGCACCGGTTCCGACGTGAAGAAAATCACCGGCAAGGCGATGATGAATGTGCGCGCCGATGTGGTAGAGTCGCTCATCGCCGCGATCTATCTTGACGGCGGGCTGGAGGCGGCGCGCAAATTCGTGCTGCTTCACTGGAAAGAGCGTGCGACCCGCGCCGACGGCGCCCGTCGCGATGCCAAGACTGAATTGCAGGAATGGGCGCATGCCAAGTTTGGTATCGCGCCGGCATACCGGACGGATGACCGTTCCGGCCCCGACCACGATCCGCGTTTCACCGTGACTGTTGAGGTCGCCGGCGTTGCGCCTGAGACCGGGACGGATCGATCCAAGCGCGGCGCCGAGCAGGTGGCCGCGACGAAATTGTTGGAACGCGAAGGCGTGTGGCGGAAAATCTCCGCCGGAAAATGACGGAAAACATGACGGATATGGAAAAAGATACGGGCGCCGAAAGCGCGCCGACCCACTCGGGTTTCGTGGCGCTGATCGGCGCCACCAATGCCGGCAAGTCGACGCTGGTCAACCGCCTCGTGGGCGCCAAGGTTTCGATCGTCAGCCACAAGGTGCAGACGACCCGGGCGATCGTGCGCGGCATTGCCATCCACGACAACGCACAGATCGTCTTCATGGATACGCCCGGCATCTTCAAGCCCCGGCGCCGGCTCGACCGGGCCATGGTGACGACCGCCTGGGGCGGCGCCAAGGATGCCGACGTGATCATGCTGTTGATCGACAGCGAGCGTGGCCTGAAGGGCGATGCGGAAACGATCCTGCAGGGCCTGAAGGAAGTCCACCAGCCGAAGATCCTGGTTCTGAACAAGATCGACCAGGTCAGGCCGGAGGATCTGCTGAAGCTCGCGGCAGCGGCCAACGAGACGATCCAGTTCGAGCGCACCTTCATGATCTCGGCGCTGACCGGCTCCGGTTGCAAGGACCTTATGGATTATCTCGCCGAAAAGCTGCCGGAAGGTCCCTGGTATTATCCTGAGGATCAGATCTCCGACCTGCCGATGCGCCAGCTTGCGGCCGAAATCACCCGCGAAAAGCTGTTCCTGCGCCTGCACCAGGAGCTTCCCTATGCCTCGCATGTCGAAACCGAGAAGTGGGAAGAGCGCAAGGACGGGTCCGTTCGTATCGAACAGGTGATCTACGTCGAGCGCGAAAGCCAGAAGAAGATTGCACTCGGCAAGAACGGCGATGCGATCAAGGCGATCTCCACCGCGTCGCGCAAGGAAATCTCCGAGATCCTCGAACAACCGGTTCACCTCTTCCTATTCGTCAAGGTGCGCGAAAACTGGGGCGACGACCCCGAGCGCTTCCGCGAAATGGGTCTTGAGTTCCCGCGCTGATCGGCGCGTTTCACAAACTGCATTGACGCCGCTCGCCAGCCTTGCTGGCGGGCGGTTTCATTTGAAATGTGACCCTCGGCTTCACAGGCATACGCCGGACCATCAAGGCGCAAGCTGGCTTTCTGCCAGCATCGGTCCGATCGTCTCCGCACGGTTGGTCCAGACGTAGTCCGAGCGGCTCTCCGGCACCAATTCAAGATCTTCGGCACTGTCGACCCCTGTGGTGACGCCGCCGCTCTTTGCATGAGGTCGCCATATTGCGAACGATCTGTCACCCCGCGGTCGAATTGACCGGCTTGCGTACGCGTGAGAGGGAAGGAGCGTTCCCGCAGGTTCAGGAGAGAAGTCATGCCGCAGCTCGTCGATGGAAAATGGGTCAAGGGCGACGTTGCAGCGAGCGAGATGAAGGGTGGGGCCTTTCATCGCGAGCCGACCCGTTTTCGCAGCTGGATCACGGCCGATGGCGGCCCCGGGCCGAACGGGCAGCCAGGCCTTCCGGCGGAAGCCGGTCGCTACCGCCTGCTCGTTTCCTATCTCTGCCCCTGGGCGTCGCGCACGATCGCCTTTCGCAATCTGAAGGGGTTGGAGGACGTTATCGGTCTGACGGTTTCCAGCCCAATGCTTGGCGACGACGGCTGGGTCTATGATGAGCCTGTCGATGCCGGCGCGCGCGTCGGTCTGATCCGCTACCATCACGAACTCTATACAGCGAGCGACGCCGGCTACACCGGCAAGGTATCGGTTCCCGTCCTCTGGGATATGAAGGAAGGGCGCATCGTCAACAACGAGTCCGCCGACATCATCCGTATTCTGAATTCGGCCTTCGACGAGCTCACCGGCAACCGCCTCGATTTCTATCCGGATGCGTTGCAAGCGGAGATCGATCGCTGGAACAGCCCGATTTACGAGCGCGTCAACAACGGCGTCTATCGCGCCGGTTTTGCGAAGACTCAGAATGCCTATGACGAGGCGGTCGCGAGCCTGTTCGAGATGCTCGACACACTCGAGCACCACCTGACGACCAACCGGTACATCGCCGGTGAATACCTGACCGAGGCCGATATCCGTCTGTTCGTGACACTCGTCCGTTTCGACGCGGCCTATCACGGCGTCTTCAAGTGCAACATCCGCCGGATCGAAGACTATCCGGTGCTGTCCAACTATCTCAGAGAAATCTACCAATGGCCGGGGATCGCCGAGACGGTGCGCATCGACCATATCAAGCAAGGCTATTACGGCATCACACATGTCAATCCGACCCACATCGTGCCGGCCGGCCCCTTGCTCGATTTCACCCGCCCCCATGATCGCCATTCGCTACCGGGTCGCGGGGTCGCCGGCGCTGATGCGAGGTCGGCCGATTTGCTAAGCAAACAAATCTTTGAGGGCGCATAAAGAGCCCATTGCCAATCGATCGAAGCTTACTACGTTAGTGGAAGTTTTGATGGATAGGAGCCCGATGGCGGCTGGCCTCAAGCGGCTCCGGCAATGCGCGCACGAGGAGCGTGGGATGTTTGCCGGATACGGTGCGGCCACGACCGAGCCGGTTTTCGCCGCTTCCGGACGTACGCCGCGTCATGTCTCGCGCTCCGCGTCATGCCGCATCGCCTCTCGGAAGCCCCGATAGAACCCGGCCCCGCCGCCGTGCCCTTGCCACGGGACAGATGCGTTGATCTGGCAGGGGATGGATATGAATGCGGCATTGTTGAATATGCTTCGCCGTCTGGTGCGCAAGGGCAATCTGACGGTGTTCTTTTCGTCCGGTGAACAAGTGATTCTGGGCGACGGCTCGGGCAAGCCGGCAACGGTCCGTATTATCGATGCAGAAGCTGAAAAGGCGATTGCCGTCGATCCCAGCCTTCGTTTTGGCGAACTCTACATGGACGGACGGGCCGTCATCGAGCACGGCGATATCTTCGACGTGCTCTCGATCGCCAAGGTAAACGGCCTCGAGCATGCGGCGACCGTTTCCAACATGCTGGTTGCTCTTCAGCATGTGTTGCGCCAGCAGGTGAAGAGCCGGATGCCGGTCAATCGCAACCGGCACAATGTTGCCCATCACTATGATCTCGACCGCAAGCTCTTCAATCTTTTTCTGGATCAGGACTGGCAATATTCCTGTGCCTATTTCGAGCCGCCGGGCATCTCGCTCGACGAAGCCCAGCTCGCCAAGAAGCGCCATATCACCGCCAAGCTGTTGCTGAAGCCTGGTCAGAAGGTGCTTGAGATCGGCTCCGGCTGGGGCGGGATGGCCATGTATCTGGCGGAATCCTCCGACGTCGAGGTGACGGGCATCACGCTGAGCGAAGAGCAGCTGAAGATCTCGCGTGAGCGGGCAGCCAAGCGTGGCCTGTCCGATCGCGTCCGCTTCGAACTCCAGGATTACAGGACGATGCAGGGGCGGCAGTTCGATCGCATTGTCTCGGTCGGCATGTTCGAACATGTCGGCATTGGCAACTATGGCCGGTTCTTTCGCAAGGTCAGGGAGCTGCTGAAGCCGGATGGCGTCATGCTGCTGCACTCCATCGGGCAAGTCTACAAGCCCTGGGCAACCAATCCCTGGATCGAGAAATACATCTTTCCCGGCGGATACATTCCCGCACTCTCCGAAGTCTTTCCGTCCGTGGAAAGCACACGTCTTCTGGTCAAGGATGTCGAGATCTTGCCGATGCACTATGCCTGGACATTGAGAGCGTGGCGGCAGCGCTTCCTGGCGCGACGCGAAGAGGTGGTAAAACTGTTCGACGAACGCTTTTTCCGGATGTGGGAGTTCTATCTTGCCGCGTCCGAAGCGGCCTTCCTGCATGACAAACACTTCATCTTCCAGCTGCAGCTGTCGCCGTCGCTTGAAACCGTGCCTTTCGCGCGCGGTTACATAGAGGCGAAGGAACGGGAACTGATGGAATTCGAGAAGACCCGTCCACCGCTCGAGCCGGTGGATATCTAGGGCATGCCGCCCGAGCGCGCGGCGCCTTCGGCAAAACGACACGCCTAAAAGCCAAACTCCATGACACGTCCCATGGACCCGTTCACAGGCAGCGTGTTCTGATCGCCCATCTCCTGTGGAGTTCCGGTTTTGCCGCGCAGGCCTTCACTTGGCCTTGAAGGCCTGCGCCTTTATGGTCGCCGACTGAAAACAGGAAAGACGGACCCCACCATGGCCAGCCCAGCAAAACCAATCGCCGCCATCATTGCCAGCGAGATCAAGGCGACGATCCCCCAGGTCATCGCCGCCGTGGAGCTGCTCGACGAGGGCGCGACGGTGCCGTTTATCGCCCGTTACCGCAAGGAGGTGACCGGCGGGCTCGATGACACGCAGCTGCGGACGCTGGCCGAACGGCTGACCTATTTGCGCGAACTGGAGGCAAGGCGGGGTTCGATCATCGAATCCATCCGCGGACAGGGCAAGCTTACCGACGAACTCGAAGCCAAGATCGCCGCAGTCGAAACCAAGGCCGAGCTCGAGGACATCTATCTGCCGTACAAGCCGAAGCGGCGCACCAAGGCCGAGATTGCCAGGGAGCGTGGCCTCGGTCCGCTTGCCGAAGCCATTCTTGCCGACCGGACGATTGCACCGGCTGATCGTGCCGGCGCGTTTCTGACGGCCGATGTG
This sequence comes from Ensifer sp. GW823-FHT05D09, assembly GCF_058795755.1. Classification (NCBI taxonomy): domain Bacteria; kingdom Pseudomonadati; phylum Pseudomonadota; class Alphaproteobacteria; order Hyphomicrobiales; family Rhizobiaceae; genus Ensifer; species Ensifer sp. GW823-FHT05D09. The sequence continues at coordinate 17,270 of NZ_JBXAIA010000009.1, forward strand.
CCCGATGTGAAGACGGCCCTCGACGGCGCGCGCGACATTATCGCCGAAGGCATGACGGAGAATGCCGACCTGCTCGGGCGCCTGCGCAATCATATGAAGGGCGCGGCGTTCCTGCGAGCCAAGGTCGTCGACGGCAAACAGGATGCGGGTGCAAAGTTCTCGGACTATTTCGACCATTCCGAACGCTGGGCGACGACGCCGGGTCACCGGGCGCTCGCCATGCTGCGCGGCTGGAACGAAGAGGTGCTGTCAGTCGATATCGTCGTCGATCAGGACGATACGTCCCCGGTCAAACCGGTGGAGCGCATGATCGCCGCCGCCTACACTGTCGGCGGGCAGCTGCCGGGCGACAAGTGGCTGGCGGAAGTCATCGGCTGGACCTGGCGCGTGAAGCTGTCCATGTCCCTCTCGCTCGACCTGATGCGCGAACTGCGCGAGCGGGCAGAAGAGGAAGCGATCCACGTCTTTGCGCGCAATCTGAAGGATTTGCTGTTGGCAGCTCCTGCCGGTTCGCGCGCTACCATGGGGCTGGACCCAGGCATCCGCACCGGCGTCAAGGTTGCCGTCGTCGACGGCACGGGCAAGCTGTTGGAGACGACGACCGTTTACCCGTTCCCGCCGAAGAACGATGTGCGCGGCACGCAGGCGGAACTTGCATCTCTGATCCGCAAGCACAAGATCGAGCTGATCGCGATCGGCAACGGCACCGGCAGCCGCGAAACGGAAAAGCTGGTTGCCGACATGCTCGCGCAATTGCCGGCACCGAAGCCGACCAAGGTCATCGTTTCCGAGGCCGGCGCGTCGGTCTATTCCGCTTCCGAGACGGCAGCCCTTGAGTTCCCCGGCCTCGACGTTTCGCTGCGTGGCGCTGTCTCCATCGCCCGGCGCCTGCAGGATCCGTTGGCCGAACTCGTCAAGATCGAGCCGAAATCGATCGGCGTCGGCCAGTATCAGCACGACGTCGACCAGTCGAAGCTCAGCCGCTCGCTGGACGCGGTGGTGGAAGACGCGGTGAACGCGGTTGGAGTCGATGTGAACACGGCCTCGGCGCCGTTGCTCGCGCGTGTCTCGGGTCTCGGCAAGTCATCGGCGGAAGCGATCGTCGCGCACCGTGATGCCACTGGGCCGTTTGCCAGCCGTAAGGAATTGCTGAACGTGGCGCGTCTCGGCGCCCGCACCTTCGAACAGTGCGCCGGCTTCCTGCGCATTCCTGATGGCAAGGAGCCGCTCGATGCGTCCTCAGTCCATCCGGAAGCCTATGGCATCGCCAAGAAGATCGTCGCTGCCTGCGGGCGGGACGTGCGTTCGCTGATGGGCGACAGCGCGGCGTTGCAGAAGCTCGACCCACGCGTCTTCGTCGACGACCGTTTCGGTCTGCCGACGGTCAAGGACATTCTGGCCGAACTCGAAAAGCCGGGCCGCGACCCGCGCCCGAGCTTCAAGACCGCAACATTTGCCGACGGCATTGATGACATCAAGGACCTGAAGGTCGGCATGCAGCTCGAAGGCACCGTGACCAATGTTGCCGCCTTCGGCGCCTTCGTCGATATCGGCGTCCACCAGGATGGCCTCGTCCACGTCTCGCAACTGGCCGACCGGTTCGTGAAGGACCCGCATGAGGTCGTCAAGGCCGGCGACGTGGTTCGGGTGCGGGTGACCGAGGTGGATGTGCCGCGCAAGCGCATCGGACTGACGATGCGTAAGGACGGCGGTGCCGATACGGGCCGCGAGGCGAAGGCGCCGGCATCGAACAATGCCAATCGCGGCGCGCCTGTGCGTCCGCAGAAGCAAGCTCAGCCGTCGCAAGGCGCCTTCGGTGCCGCGCTTATGGAAGCGATGAAGCGCAAATAATGCGTGTAGCCCGGAAGTCGTACGGACTTCCGGGCTATCCTCTATGAATTAGGTAATTGTAATATACCGGACGCACCGCCATACTGACCTCGTGGCGGCACCTGTATCGTGTCGCGAGCAAGTGCCGATCATAACCATGCCGGTCTACGGCGGACGAGGTCAGCGGAAACTCCTTTTCCGCCGGGTTTCCCGGCGAAAGGAGGTGCGTCATGGGACGCAATGTGATCCGTGGCCTCGCTCGAGCCGTCATATTGGCGGCCGCAGTGACGGCACATCCAAACCCGGCAAGTTCGCAAGCTGTTGCGAACTGCGCCCAGCGATCGGAAGTGATCGAATTTCTCCTGCGCCAGTACCAGGAAAAGCCCGCTGGGATCGGCTTGATCAACCAGCACGCGGTGATGGAAATTTATGCCGCCGACAGCGGCACCTGGACCCTGATCGTCACTGACGTGACCGGCCGAAGCTGCGTCATCCTCGCCGGGAAAAGCTGGGAGGCGCTACCACCCCAGCCGGTACCGAAGGCGTGAACCTGTTGCTGCCTGCCAGAGGTGGTCGCCGGGTGCAGTACCCGGCGAGAGATGTCCTGTCTGACGGCCTCAGTTCGGTCGCCCGACGCTGGCATAGGCAAAACCGTGCTTTGCCACTTCGTCCGGCCGATAGATGTTCCTGAGATCGACTAGAACCGGTTCCTTCATCACGGCCTTCAGCCGGCGGAAATCGAGCGCGCGGAACTCGTTCCATTCGGTCACGATCACCAGCACGTCGGCGTCAGTGGCGGCCTCGTAAGGGTCTTTGGCAAAATCGAGCCCCTCCATCAGCTTCTTGGCATTTTCCATGCCTTCCGGATCGTAGCCGACGACATGGGCACCGGCATCCTGCAGGGTCTGGACCACCGTGATGGCCGGACTGTCGCGCATGTCGTCGGTGTTCGGCTTGAAGGTCAGGCCGAGAACGGCGATCTTGCGGCCGCGCACGTCGCCGCCGGCAGCCGCGATCACCTTGCGGCCCATGGCGCGCTTGCGGTTGTCGTTGATCGCGACCGTTGTCTCGACCAGGCGCACGGGGCTGTCGAAGTCCTGGGCAGTCTTGACCAGCGCCAGCGTGTCCTTGGGGAAGCAGGAGCCACCATAACCTGGGCCGGCATGCAGGAATTTGCCGCCGATGCGGCCGTCGAGGCCGATACCGCGGGCCACATCCTGGACATTGGCATCGACCTTCTCGCAAAGGTCGGCCATCTCGTTGATGAAAGTGATCTTCATCGCCAGGAAGGCATTGCCAGCATACTTGATCAGTTCGGAGGTGCGGCGTGAGGTGAAGACCAGCGGCGCCTGGTTGAGGTAGAGCGGGCGGTAGACTTCGGTCATGACCTCGCGCGCACGCGCATCATCGTCGGCAAGGCCGATGACGATGCGGTCGGGACGCTTAAAGTCCTCGATCGCGGCACCTTCGCGCAGGAATTCCGGATTGGAGACGACCGCGAAATCCGCGTCCGGGTTGGTTTCGCGGATAATGCGCTCGACTTCGTCGCCGGTGCCGACCGGAACCGTCGATTTGGTCACGATCACGGTGAAGCCTTTGAGGTTGACGGCAATCTCGCGCGCTGCGGCATAGACGTAGGAGAGGTCCGCATGGCCGTCGCCGCGGCGCGATGGCGTACCGACGGCGATGAAGATCACGTCGCTGTCGGCAACCGCCGAAACGAGATCGGTGGTGAACGACAGGCGGCCGGACTGGACGTTGCTGGCGACGAGATGATCGAGGCCCGGTTCGAAGATCGGGATGCGTCCCTGCATCAGGGCGTCGATCTTGCTTTCGTCCTTGTCGAGACAGACCACGTCATGGCCGAAATCGGCAAAACACACACCCGATACAAGTCCGACATAGCCGGCGCCGATCATCGTGACTTTCATCTGCTCTTCCTTTTGTTGCGAGAGCTTCGCTTATGCAGAGTATTGGCGACGGCGGTCGTCGCCGATCGGCTCAGGCTTGGCGGGCTGGCGAGCCGGCCTTTTCAGGGCGACCGTAATATTCGTCATACCATGCCGCAAAGCGGGCGACGCCATCTTCCACCGAAATCGACGGTTTGAAATCGGTGAGCGCCTCCAGGAGATCCGGAGACGCATAAGTGCGCGGCACGTCGCCCTGCTGCATTGGCAGCAGGTTGCGCAGCGCCGGGCGGCCGACCGCCTTTTCGATGGTTTCGATGAAGGTCATCAGCTCGACCGGCTGGCCGCCACCGATGTTGACGACCCGGAACGGTGCCTGCAGCGACAGCGTGTCCGCAGCCTTTTCGGATGGCACCCGGTTTTCCTCGGCAGGAACGACATGGGAGAGCCGGAGAATGCCTTCGACCAGATCGTCGATATAGGTGAAGTCGCGGCTCATGCGGCCTTCGCCGTAGATGTCGATCGGCCTGTCGTTGTGGATGGCATCGATGAACTTGAACAGCGCCATGTCGGGTCGGCCCCAGGGGCCATAGACCGTGAAGAAGCGGAAGGCCGTCGTTGGCACCTTGTAGAGATGGGCGTAGCTGTGCGCCATCAGCTCCATCGATTTCTTCGTCGCCGCATAAATCGTCATAGGCTCGTCGGCACGGTCGGTCTCGGCGAACGGGATCTTTTCGTTGGCGCCGTAGATCGACGAGGTCGAAGCCAGCATCAGGTGCTTGGGGCCGATTTCACGCGCCAGTTCCAGCATGTTCCAGGAGCCGATGAGGTTGGAATCCACGTAGGCCTTGGGATTTTCCAGGCTGTAGCGGACACCCGCCTGGGCCGCCAGGTGGATGATGACCTCCGGCTCGGCAAGCTCTGCGGCGTGATCAAGCGCATCCCGGTCTTCCAGCATGCCGACGACCGCCTTGAAGCCGTTGGAGCGGGCGAGGATCGCATGCCGCTGCTCCTTGAGCGTCACGTCGTAATAGGGCGTCATTCCGTCGAAGCCGACGACGAAATGTCCCTCGTCGATCAGTCGCTTGGCAAGGTGGAAGCCGATGAAGCCGGCCGTGCCGGTGATGAGGTAGCGCAAGACGATATCCCCAGATTGCGTTGTCGCGCGTTCATACGAAGAAAGCTGGGCAATGGAAAGCCGAAACCGTCATTCCGTGGGGTGGTCGAGGCCTCGCTGCAGGGCGGAAAGGACGGACATCGCGTGGCCGGCATACTGGCTGATCCAGCGATGATGGATGGCCTGGATCGGCATGGCGTTGAGATGGTTCCAGCGCTCCCGGCCCTCACGCTGGACGATCACCAGCTCGGCCTCTTCGAGAACTTTCAGATGCTGCATGACGGTGCAGCGGTCCAGGTTTGAAAACCGCAGGCAGAGCATGCCGGTCGTCTGCGGCTCATCCTTGAGGGCATCGAGGATTTGCCGGCGAAAGCCGTTAGCGAGGGCCTTGAAAACAAGGTCGTCTTTCGATTCGGTTGACATGTTATGTTTTTATAACATATGCTGCACCAGCACAATGGGAGAAGAGGTCATGTCTTTCGAATTTCGGGTGAATGGACGTATCGATCGGCCCGTCGCCGAGGTTTTCGGCGCTGTGGTCAATCCGGATCAGATCAGCAGATATTTCGTCACCCTTGGTGGGGTCAGCGGGCCCATGGTGCCCGGCACGACGGTCACCTGGTGGGGCAATGTGCCGATTGAGGTCGAGGCCGTCGAACCGCATGAGCGCATCGTTTTTCGTTGGGATGCGATGGTCGAGAAAGGGGAGGAGCCTTATCGCACCACGGTCGAGATGCGCTTCAAGCCGCTCGATGATGGTGCCACCATGGTGACGATCGCCGAGACCGGCTGGCGCGAAAATGCCCGTGGACAGAAGAGTTCCTACATGAACTGCGAAGGCTGGTCGCAGATGCTGGCCTGCATGAAGGCCTGGCTCGAATACGGCATCAACCTGCGTGAGGGCTACTACGTCAGCGAATTGTCCGGGCAGCCGGCGACCGAACCGCAGCTCTGAGGGAGATCGCCGTGACGATTACCGGTGGAATCAACATCGCTATGAAGGTGCCGTCGCATCAGTACGAGGCGGTCGTCGCCTTCTACCGCGACACGCTCGGCCTGGAGCCCTTCGATGAGAAGGCGCCGGCCAAGGGCTTTATCCTCGGCCCCAACAGGCTCTGGATCGACGAAGCGCCGAACTACAGCCAGGCGGAAGTATGGCTCGAACTCTTCACCGATGACCATGAGGCAGCACTCGGCAGGCTTGCCGAAAAAGGTGTGGTGCGCTGTGACGTAGTCGAGGATCTTGGCGAGGGTTTTCGCGGCGGCTGGATCATGAACCCCGCCAACATCGTGCACATGGTGCGGACGCCGGACGCCTGGTAGGCGCCCGGCGACGGGTTTAGTACATCAGCGGTTCGCCGGCATTTGCCGGCGTCGACATCGGGGCGAGCATCTCGTTCACCGGCGCTTGTGCCTGCAGGACGACGACGCGCGAATCCCTCGGGACGCGGTTGTAGAGGTCGATGATATCTGGGTTGAAGAGCCGGATGCAGCCGCTCGACACGGCCTTTCCGATCGACCAGGCCTCGGTGGTGCCGTGGATACGGAACAGGGTGTCGCGGTCGCCCTGGAACAGATAGAGCGCGCGCGGTCCAAGCGGGTTGCGCACGCCGGGCTCCATGCCGCCGGCAAGCGGACCGTAACGTTCCGGTTCGCGTGCCACCATGCTGGAGGTCGGCGTCCAGCGCGGCCATTCGGCCTTGCGCCCAATGCGGGCTTCGCCTTCAAACTCGAGGCCGGCCTTGCCGACGCCGATGCCATAGCGCATCGCCATGCCGCCATCCTGGACCAGGTAGAGGAAGCGGTTTTGCGTGTCGATCACGATCGTGCCAGGCGGCTCATGGGTGGCGTAGGCGACCTGCTGGCGCAGGTAGCGCGTGTCGACCTTGCTGATGTCGATGGCGTCGAGCGGAAACTTTTCGTCGGGCTTCGGTCCGTACATCGCGACATAGTAGGGATCGGGTCCCTTCGGCTTCGCCGGTCCGCCGCTGGTCACGCAGCCCGCGAGCGTGGATGTGGCAAGAAGAAGGGCGAAGAGCTGCGCCAAGCGGCCGGCGCTGTTCCGGGACACACACATAATCGGGTCAATATTCCTGCTGATTGCATTTCGGGAAGGAGCGGACGTTGCCGCCGTGCATAACCGTTCTAACGTCGAACATGGCCTCGGGGAGGCGCGAGTATGGCGAAATCGAGGCAATCAACGAGTGTAGCCGAAAGGCGACAGTGCGGGTGCAGCTTGAAAGCGTTTCGTCGCGCCCCTGCACCGGCATCATCGCTTGATCCGCTTTCCATCGCGGGTGTATGCCTTTTTCATGCAATGGAGCGATCAGGCCATCATTCTCGGGATCCGGCGGCACGGCGAAAGCTCTGCCATCGCCGAAGTCATGACGGCGTCCCGAGGTCGGCATCTGGGCATGGTGCGCTCCGGTCGTTCGCGGGCCATGCAGCCTGTGCTTCAGCCGGGAAATACCGTCGAATTGACCTGGCGAGCGCGGCTCGACGAGCACATGGGCGAGTTTCGCATCGAGCCGCTCGAGCTTCGGGCCGCAAGGCTGATGGAGACGGCGACCTCCGTCTACGGCATCCAGGCGCTTGGCGCGCTTCTGCGCCTGCTGCCGGAGCGCGATCCCCATCCTCATCTCTACGAGGCGCTCGCCGTCATCGTCGATCACCTCGAAGATCCGGCTGACGCCGGCGAACTCTTCGTGCGCTTCGAGCTCGCCGTCCTGAACGACCTCGGCTTCGGGCTCGATCTGACAGAGTGCGTGGCGACCGGAGCGCGCGACGATCTCGCCTATGTGTCACCGAAGTCGGGGCGGGCGGTCTGCCGCGCGGCGGGCATGCCCTATGCCGACCGAATGTTGGTGCTGCCGGAGTTTCTCGCCGTCGAGGCACGAAGTGCGGCCGACTATGACAGTCTTGCTGCAGCCTTCCGCCTGACGGCCTTCTTTCTCAATCGCCATGTCTACGAACCGCGCGGCCTCAAGGTTTCGTCCGCGCGCGATGGTTTCGTCAACGCCGCGCTGAAGGCCTTGAAGCCTTCGTCGTCCGCCGCGTGAGCAAGGAGTACTTAATGTTCCAAGAGCTCTTCCCCGGCATGCCCGTTTCCGGCATCGGCGTTCTGCCGTTGGATCGCGTTGCCCGCGATGGCGGCCTCAAGGTCATGCAGGATCTCTTGAAGGGCGACCTGCCGGCGCCGCCGATGTCGGCCACGCTCAAGTTCGGCCTGACTGAGGTCGAAGACGGTCGGGTGGTCTTCAAGGGGCTGCCGACCGAGGAACACCTGAACCCGCTCGGCACCGTGCATGGCGGCTGGACGGCGACGGTGATGGATTCGGCGCTCGGATGCGCGGTGTTCACGACCTTGAAGCCCGGCGAGGGCTACACCACCGTCGAATTCAAGGTGAACCTGGTTCGCCCCCTGCTGCCGGGCATGGGCGAGGTTTTCTGCGAGGGCAAAATCGTCCACCGTGGCCGGACTATCGCCACCTCGGAGGCCTGGCTGCGCGACGCCGGCGGCAAGCTCCTGGCCCACGGTACGGAAACCTGCGCGATCTTCCCGATCGACAATCTGCGCAGATAACGGCGGACCGTCGCCAGCCCGATTTTGATATTGCACTAACCGTCGTTTGACCGCGCTCGCCTTCGAAGGCGCGTGCAGAATTTAAACATTTGCGCGAAGAGATCGAAGCTCTCAACCGTCTATGCCTTTGGCGGCCGCGCAAAAATCTGTATGGTCACGGTCGGCCTGCGAATGTAGCCGCCAGGGGAAAACATGATTGAACTGATTGCCTTAGTCGCATTTGCTCTGGCGCTCTCCGCCTTCTTGAACGGTCGCAAGACAAGGGAACGGTTGGACAGCGAAGTCGCAGCGCTCAAGAAAGAGATCGCACGGCTGGGCGCGACGCCGGGCCTTATGCCAGCGGCAGACGACATCGCTTCGGAGCAGGCGGCCGCGGGTGCCGAACGCTCCGCCGAGGCAGCGATCGACGATGACGAAGGTGTCGAAACGCTCTCGGCGAGCGCCCGCGAAGGGGCGAGGATCTTCGGTAACGCCGAATCGGCTGCGGTCGAAACCGCGCCCGACGAAGCCCTGTCGGCGAGCGTCGAGGCAACCACCGTCGACGGGACAACAACTCGGCAGGTCGAAAGCCTCGAAAGCCGTCTCGGCGCACGCTGGGCCGTCTGGGTCGGCGGCATAGCGCTGGCGCTTGGCGGCGTCTTCATGGTCAAATATTCGATCGATGCAGGTCTCTTAAGCCCGGCCGTCCGGCTGACGCTCGCAGCCCTTTTCGGCCTGCTTCTGGCCGGTGCCGGCGAGGTTATTCGCCGTCGCGCCGTACCCGTCATCGCCAACGAATTCCAGAATGCGATGATCCCGGGCATTCTGACGGCCGCCGGTGCCGTCACACTCTTCGGTGTCGCCTACGCGGCCTATGAGATCTATGGCTACATCGGCACGACGACTGCCTTCGTTCTGCTGGCGATGATTTCGCTTGGCACCGTGGGCCTGTCGCTGCTGCACGGGCAGGCGTTGGCCGGCCTTGGCTTGCTGGCGTCACTGATCACACCGTTGCTGGTGTCGAGTGACGAGCCACGCCCGTGGGTGCTTTTCGGCTTCCTGTCGGTCGTCTGGCTGGCGACGCTGCTGGCGTCGCGGCTGCGGCGCTGGATGGTGGTGCCGACGCTTGCCAATGTCGGCATTGGGCTCTGGGGGCTCGCCTATGTCACCGCCGTCTCGCCCTTCGAGGCGATTCCGGTCGCCTTCGCGCTGCTGGTGATGCTCCTGGGTGTTGGCTTCGTCTGGCCGGGTGCCGCGGAAACAGACATGGACGCGCTCGCCGCGCCGTTGCCGGAGGTGACGAACCGCCCAGTTGCGGTTGCAGGCCCCTGGGAGAAGCTGTTCACGCCGGCCTATGCGGCGATCAGTGTGTCCGCCGCCATCGTCGCCACCGTGCTGGCGCTGATCTTCATCAGCCCGGCGGTCAGCGCTATCAGCTACCCCGTCAAGGAGTTCTTCGTCGTCATTGCAGCCCTGGCAGCGCTCGGGGCATCGCGGGCAAATGCCGTCTATCTGGCCCTGCTGTCTGCTCTCGGCGCCATCGCCGGCATCAGCACTCTGACGGCGCTGAGCGGCGTGCTTGCCTATCTCGATCCTTCGCTCGCAGGCATTGCGCCCGAGATCGTCCTGCCGAGCCGGACCGCGACGCTGACCGCGCTGCTGCTGGCAACGCTGTTCGTCTTGTGCGGCGCGTTCGTGCTTTCCCGCCGCCTGCGGGGACACCCGCAGTTTGCCAGCCTCTGGGCCGGCATTGCCGCCGCCGTGCCCGTCGCGCTCACGATGATGTCGTTCCTGATGACGGGCAACTACGCCTTCGACCTGCCGCACGGCCTTTACGCGCTCGTCGTCGGTGGCGGCTTGCTGGCCTTTGCCGACTGGCTCTATCGCCGCAACAGTGAGACGGAAGGTCTGGATATCGCTGCAAGCCTTCTCGTCGGCGGTTCCTTCGCGCTGTTAGTCATTGCGCTGCATGCCTGGACGGACGGCCTGGCCACGACCCTGGCGATCGCTTTGCTTGGGACCGCCTATGCCGGCGCGACCCGCGTCCGAACCTGGCCGATCTTGCCCTGGATGACAGGAGCAGCCGCAATCGTCGTCCTCGGCCGCATCGCCTGGGAGCCGACGATCGTCGGAGCGGAAAACCTCGGCACCACGCCGGTGTTCAACGCACTGTTGCCGGGCTATGCCATTCCGGCACTGTTGCTCGTCGCCTCCGCCTATCTCGTTCGCTCCTGGCCGGATGTGCGTGTGCGCAACCTGCTGCAGGCGCTGGCGAGCCTCTTCGTGCTATTGACGCTGGCGATCCTCGTTCGCCATGCCATGAACGGCGGCGTGCTCGACAGCGCCGTGCCGACGCTCGGCGAGCAGTCGATCTACACATTGCTGGCGATCGGTGCCTCCGGCGTGTTCATGACACTCGACATGAAATCGCCAAGTCCTGTCTTCCGCTATGGCGGCATGGGGCTCGGGGTGCTCTCGATGCTCTCGGTTCTCTCCGCCCATCTCTTCGGGCTCAACCCCTATTTCAGCGGCGAGCTGCTCGGACGCATCCCGTTCTTCGATCTGCTGCTGATCGGCTATCTCCTGCCCGGCATCGGCTATGCCGCTCTCGCCTGGTACGCCCGCGACAAGCGCCCGCTGCCTTATGTGATGGCGCTCGCCGTCAGCGGCGCGGTCCTTGCCTTCGCCTGGGCGACGCTCTCGGTGCGCCGTCTCTGGCAGGGCGAAAACGTTGTCGACTGGAAAGGCTTCCTGCAGGGCGAGACCTACACCTATTCGGTCGTCTGGCTGCTGCTCGGCGTCGCTCTGCTGGTGCTCGGTTCGCGCTTCAATGCCAAGAGCATTCGCATCGCCTCGGCCGTGCTCGTCTTCATCGCCGTGCTGAAGGTCTTCCTGATCGATATGTCCAATCTCGAAGGTTTCCTGCGCGCACTGTCCTTCATCGGGCTCGGTGGCGTCCTGATCGGCATCGGCCTGTTCTACCAGAAGATCCTGTCGGGCGTCGGCGTGACGCAGCAGCCTTCCGCCGCGCCGACACAGCCGCAATAGGAAATGGACGTGACCCGAAGTTCAGCCCTGGCTGCGGCGTTCGCGCCGCATGCCGACCTCGCCGCCGTTTTGCTGCCGCATGCCTTTGCTGCAGACGACGGTTCGCACGATGCATCCCACCTGATCCGCGTCTGGAAGAATGCCGCGCGGATCCATGCGGAGGAGGGCGGCGCTGAACGCGTGCTTGCCGCAGCCGTTTTGCTGCACGACTGCGTTTCGGTGGAGAAGAATTCACCGCATCGCATGCAGGCCTCGAGGCTGGCGGCGGAAAAGGCAACTGACATCCTGCGCAATCTCGATTGGTCGGCGGAAGACATCGTGTCGGTCGCCCATGCGATCCTCACCCACAGCTTTTCCGCCAACATCGCGCCCGAGACGATCGAGGCGAAGATCCTGCAGGACGCCGACCGGCTTGATGCGATCGGCATGGTCGGTGCCGCCCGCTGCTTCTACATCGCCGGACGCATGGGCAGCGGCCTCTACGACCCGCTCGACCCCTTGGCCGAGGATCGCGAGCTCGACGACAAGGCCTTTGCCATCGACCATTTCGAGACCAAGCTGTTCAAGCTCGCCGACGGTTTCCAGACGGCTGCCGGCCGCAGGCTGGCGCTTGAGCGCCAGCAGCGGCTGCGCGATGTGCTTGCCATGATGCTGGATGAAATCTAAGTCTTTCAACCCATTGCTGCCGTCCGGTGAATCAGATCGCGAACGGCCTGAATCAATTTCTGAACGGGGAGCGTTTTCGATGAAGGTGACCGCACTGAACATTCATCCGCTGAAGAGCGGCCGGGCGATCCCGCTTGAGACGGTCACCGTCAACCTCGACGGTTTCGAGGGTGACCGTCGTTTCATGCTCGTGGAGCCGGACGGGCGCTTCATCACCCAGCGCGAACTGCAGACGCTCGCGCAGGTCGAGGCACACCACATCGATGGCGGCGTGCATTTGAAGATGGGTGATAGGGCGCTCTCTGTCCGGTTCGATCCGGACCAGCGGCTCGGCGTTCGCGTGTGGGCCAGCGACGTCGACGCGGCGGTGGCCGACGATGCCGCAAACGAGACCCTGTCGACCTGGTTCGGTCGGCCCGTCAAGCTTGCCCAGATGGATGCCTCGGCGGAACGCTTCGTCGGTGAGGAGTGGGCCGGCACCGCAGCCCCCGTCGGGTTTGCCGACGGCTTTCCTATCCTGATCACCACGACTGGCTCGCTTGCGGATCTCAACAGGACGCTCGCGCAAAAGGGGCAGGAGCCCGTCGGCATGGACCGTTTCCGCACTAACATCCTGCTCGATTGCGACGAGGCCTGGGACGAGGATTTCTGGGAGAGCCTGGAGATCGGCGGCATCCGCTTCGATTTCGTCAAGCCCTGCGCCCGCTGCATCATGACCACCCAGGATCAGATCACCGGCGAGCGCATCGGCGGTAATCCGATCCAGGGGCTGGCTGAAAAGCGCATGTCTGCCGACCGCCGCGTCGCCGGCGTGCTGTTCGGCTGGAACGTCGTGCCGCGCGGCGAGGGCGTCTTGAAGCTCGGCGACGAGGCCCGCATAGTCGGCCGGCGCGCCGAACGCTGGCCGATGAAGGTACGCGCCTCCGCTTGAGATGCGGAAGCGCCCCGTTGCGTCTGCCTCAGAACCAGGGCGTGACACCGAGCAGTTTTGCTCCGAGGTCCGAGAGGTTGGCGGGCGTCGCATTGTGTTTTTCCCATTCGCGCGGGTCGCCCGGAAAGGCGTCGCGCTTCGGATGGTCGAGCTCGCGCCAGAGCCGCATGCGTTCTTCGCGTTCGGCCCTGTTGTCCCACTCGGCCGGGTGCATGGAAATGTACTGCGCCATGCGCACTCTTCCATCGGAATGGTTGGGCCGCACGCCATGGGCAAGCAGACTGTTGAAGATCATCAGGTCGCCGGCCTCCATCTCGATGTTGACGGTCGACAGGCCTGACATGTCGGGGTGCATCGGGTCCCTGTCGGCGGGTTGTGTCTTTTCCCAGGCCTCGAAATTCTCGAACAGCGCGGGCACGCACTGAAAACCACCGACGTCGCCATCCTGCTTTTTCAGGCTGAGCACGCCCTGGACACCGATCGGCAAGGGCCGGATCGAGGTGTCGACGTCCCAGTGGATGAATCCGTTGGGATTGCCTTTGACCTTCTTCGGCGGGTTGAGATTGGCCCGGTCGATCGTCACCCAAAGGTCTTCGCGATCCCAGATGTCGACGAAGGCGCCGTAGACGCGCGGCTCCTGGCGATTGTCCCAGAGATACTGGTGATTGTAGATCTCCAGCATGCCGGTGCCGTTGAGTTCCTTCATCTTATGCTCGCGGCGCTGCGGCGCGTACCAGGTTGAAGGGTCGGTGGGATCCTTGTCGTCGAAGCGCCAGAGCAGGTCGACGAGCCGCTCGACATTGGCGGCCGGGACGGCCTGCCGGACGATGACGTATCCCCTGGTGATCCAGTGCTGCCAGTCTTCCTCCGAAAGCACGCGCAAGGGCAGGCGCTTCTTGATCTCCTTCAGCTGAGTGTCGGCGACGGTGGTGGGATGGCTATCTCTGAGCATGCGCATGGGCTCCTCTCATCTGCGTCTGTCTGTCGATGCAGAAAGATTAGGCGTTCCGTACCGGGGTATGTTGCCCTTCAAAGGCAAAGTTTGATACTAATCTGGCGTCATCGAGAGGTTTGGCGCAATATGAAGGCCGTTCTACAGAAGATTGCCCGACCGACGGACGCATCATCGATCCTGCTCGACCGTCGGCTCGACGATTGCATTCCGTTTCAATGGCATCACCATCCGGAGTTCGAGCTGACCCTGACGCTGAATTCGCGCGGCCAGCGTTTCGTCGGCGATCACATCGGGACCTATGATGACGGTGATCTCGTGCTGGTCGGGTCGAACCTGCCGCACACCTGGCTTTCTTCATCCAAGGTCGATGAAGCGGCGCCGCATGTGGCGCTGGTGCTCTGGTTTCATCCCGAGTGGGTGGAGCGGATGCAGGACGGTTTCGTCGAGCTCGGCCCCGTGAGGGCGATGTTCGATCGCTCGGCGCCCGGGCTGCAGTTCTCGCAAGATGCCGCGCGTCGCATCCGGCCTTTGTTCGAGCGGCTGCGCACGCTGGCGCCGGAAGAGCGGTTGCCCGACGTCCTTGCCTTGCTGACCATCCTTGCGCGAGACGAACACGCAGCCCCCTTGTCGAACCGGGTCGTCGCACCTTCGGGGCGAGCCGTCGATCGTGGTCGGCTCGATCGCGTGCTCGACCATATCCATCTGAACTATGCCGAAAACCCTTCGATGGACGAGCTTGCGGACATTGCGGCCCTCAGCCTCTCGGGCCTGCATCGCCTGTTCCTGCGCCATCTCGACATGCCGATCTCGGAGTATCTGATGCGGCTCAGGATCGGCGAGGCCTGTGCATTGCTGTCTGGAACCGGAAAGTCCGTTGCCCATGTAGCGGAGATGGTCGGCTATCGCTCGATCGCCAATTTCAACCGCCAGTTCAAGGCGCAGAAGGCTATGACCCCACGGCAGTTTCGCGAGAAGTTCCAGGCAAACAGATGAAGGTTTCCGGGGCCATCAATTCCGGTGATCGCGCCGTCAATTTAATTGGCTTTTATCTATTTTTGCGCCCGCGTAGGATCTTGGCTCGTCATCAGGAGAAGACCTATGTCCGCTATTTCGGGAGCATCCGTGCCGTCGAGCGTCCGCCAGGAAATGCCCTGGCTGATCATCGCCGCCGGCTCGATCGTCGCGATGCTCACCTTCGGTCCGCGCTCGGCAATGGGTTTCTTTCAACTGCCGATGCTGGCCGATACCGGGTGGGACCGTACGACCTTCGGTCTCGCCATGGCATTGCAGAACCTGTGCTGGGGCGTCAGCCAGCCGTTCTTCGGCGCAATCGCCGACAAGTTCGGCACCTGGCGTGTGTTGACCATGTCCGGGCTTCTCTATGCTTCGGGTCTCATCATCATGGCCCACGCCGATGCGCCGATCTGGTTGCACATCGGTGGCGGCGTGCTGATCGGCATGGCCGTCGGCTCCGGCTCGTTCGGCATTCTGCTTTCCGCCTTCGCCCGCAACGTCACGCCGCATCAGCGCTCCATGGCGTTCGGCATCTGCACGGCGGCGGGCTCGGCCGGCATGTTCCTGTTCGCGCCTCTCAGTCAGGGGCTGATCTCCGCCTACGGCTGGTCTGACAGCCTTGTCTATCTCGGCGTATTGATGCTGCTCGTGCCGCTCTTTGCCATTCCGTTGCGTGGAAATTCGTCCTCCGGCATCCAATCCGAAGCACAGTACAAGCAGTCGATCGGCGAGGCGTTGAAGGAGGCGCTGGGACACAAGAGCTACATCCTGCTGGTCTCGGGCTTCTTCGTCTGCGGCTATCAGGTGGCGTTCATTACCGCGCATTTTCCCGCCTATATCGGCGACATCGGCATCGATGCCCGTTATGCGGTGATCGCGCTGGCACTGATCGGCTTCTTCAACATCATCGGCTCGCTGTCTGCCGGCTTCATCGGTCAGCGCTACTCCAAGCCCTATTTCCTCGCGTGGATCTACATCGCCCGCTCGGTCGCCGTCACAGCATTTCTGCTGCTGCCGCAATCGCCGACCTCGGTCATCGTCTTTGCGATCGTCATGGGCCTGCTCTGGCTTTCGACCGTGCCGCCGACGAACGCGCTTGTCGCCATCATGTTCGGTACGCGCCATCTCGGGCTGCTTGGCGGCATCGTATTTCTCTCGCACCAGGTCGGCTCGTTCTTGGGCGTGTGGATGGGCGGATACCTCTATGACCACTTCGGTTCCTATGATCCGGTGTGGTGGCTGGGTGTGGCGCTCGGCCTGTTTGCCGCCGTCGTTCATTGGCCGATCGAGGAAAAGGCCGTTGCCCGGCCGGCCGTGGCCTGAAGAAAACCGTGAACGCAACGTCGCGAAATGCGACGTTGCGTTCTTGAAATCTGTCACAAAACTTTCTAAATCAACCCATGCGGCTTTGCCGCTTTTGTTTTGGTTCAATTATGCTCAGTTTGAGCATAATTGAAGAGCCGCCCGAGAGAGGGGCGGAGAGGAGACTTCGATGACGCAGCTCGATTCCCGTACGCAAGGCGTGGCGAACCCGGTTTTTGTAAGCGCCGCCCAGCGCTTCGGCATCATCGAACGACCTGAGCTTGCTTTCACGCCGGCGGTCGCACGCGAGACGGAGCACCTCTACGACAAGGTGAAAGACTTCATTCCGGCCATCGAGTGGCCCGTTTATGCGCCCTACGTTCACGCCATCAACCGGCTGAAGAAGGAGCGCAACGCCGTCATCCTCGCCCACAATTACCAGACGCCGGATATCTTCCATTGCGTCGCCGATATCGTCGGCGATTCGCTGCAGCTTGCCCGCGACGCCGCCAAGGTCGATGCCGAGATCATCATCCAGTGCGGCGTGCACTTCATGGCCGAGACCTCGAAGCTGTTGAGCCCGGAAAAGACGGTGCTGATCCCGGACGGCAAGGCCGGCTGCTCGCTGTCGGAATCGATCACCGGTGCCGACGTGCGCTTGTTGAAGCAGCGCTACCCCGGCGTTCCCGTCGTCACCTATGTCAACACCTCTGCCGACGTGAAGGCCGAGACCGATATCTGCTGCACCTCATCGAACGTGCTTGCGGTCGTCGAGAGCTTCGCCTCGGACACGGTGCTGTGCATCCCGGACGAATATCTGGCGATGAACGTCGCGCGCCAGACCAACAAGAAGATCTTGACCTGGAAAGGCCACTGCGAAGTGCACGAGCGCTTCACCGCTGCCGAATTGCTGGCCTACAAGGAGGCCAATCCGGGTATCGAGATCATCGGCCATCCCGAGTGCCATCCGGATGTGATCGCCGTCTGCGATTTCGCCGGCTCGACATCTGGCATGATCAACTACGTCAAGGACAACCGCCCGTCGAAGGTCCTGCTCGTCACCGAATGTTCGATGGCGTCGAACATCCAGGCAGAGATCGAGGGGGTCGAGTTCATCAAGCCGTGCAACCTCTGTCCGCACATGAAGCGCATCACGCTGCCGAAGATCCTCGACAGCCTGCTGACCATGACGGAAGAGGTTCTGGTCGATCCCTCGATCGCCGACCGGGCGCGCCTTGCGGTCGAGCGCATGGTCAACCTCAAGCAATAACACCTGGCGGGCGAAAGGCCCGGCATACAAGCATGCGCTGGAGGAGAGCCGCACCATGCTGAGAGATCATTTCCGCCCGCAGTCCTTCAACGGGATTGACGACATCGTCATCGTCGGCGGTGGCCTTGCAGGCCTGTTCTGTGCGCTGAAGCTCAGCCCGCGGCCGGTGACCATTCTTGCTGCCGCACCCATCGGCCATGGCGCCTCGTCGGCCTGGGCGCAAGGGGGCATCGCCGCGGCGATGAGCCCCGGCGACACCTTCGAAAAACACGTCGCCGACACGCTGACCGCGGGTGCCGGCATCGTCGACGAGAAGATGACGCGCATGATGGTGGCCGAAGGCCCGGCGCGTATACACGACCTGCTCGAATATGGCGTTCCCTTCGACCGCGATCTCGAGGGCAAGCTGATCCTGTCGCGGGAGGCGGCCCATTCGGAGCGCCGCATCGTTCGCGTCAAGGGCGACATGGCCGGCAAGGCGATCATGGAAGCGCTGATCACGGCGGTGCGCAACACGCCCTCGATCCGGGTCATCGAAGGCTACGTGGTCGAAGAGCTGGTGCGCGAGGGCCGCTTCATCTCCGGCGTCATCGCGAGGCCCGATGCCGGTCAGTCGAAGAAGCGCGTTTCGTTCCCGGCGCGCGCCGTGGTTCTCTGCTCCGGCGGCATCGGCCACCTCTATGCGGTGACGACCAACCCGTGGGAAGCCTGCGGTCAGGGTCTCGGCATGGCGGCGAGGGCAGGAGCAATCATTGCCGATCCCGAATTCGTCCAGTTTCACCCGACGGCCATCAACATCGGCAAGGACCCGGCGCCGCTTGCGACCGAAGCCTTGCGTGGCGACGGCGCCCATCTCATCAATTCGGCCGGGCACCGCTTCATGCTCGACATTCACCCGGATGGCGAGCTCGCCCCGCGCGACATCGTCTCGCGCGGCGTCTTCGCCGAGGTTCAGGCCGGACGCGGTGCGTTTCTCGATTGCACCAAGGCGGTCGGAAAACATTTCCCGGATATGTTCCCGACGGTCTATGCCTCCTGCATCGGTGCCGGCATCGACCCGGTGACACAACCGATTCCGGTCGTTCCGGCGGTGCATTATCATATGGGCGGAGTTCTGACGGATGCCGAAGGCCGCACCTCGATCGACGGTCTTTGGGCGGCCGGCGAAGTGACGTCCACGGGCGTGCACGGCGCCAACAGGCTCGCCTCAAATTCTCTGCTGGAGGCCGTGGTCTTCGCGGCGCGCATCGCCGAAAACATCAAGGGTACCCTGCCGACGCCGCAGCTGACCCAATGGGGCGACAACGCCGGCGAGAACGACGATCCCGTCACGGTGGAAGACAGCCCGCAGCTCACCGTCCTGCGCAGCCTGATGAGTGACTGCGTCGGAGTCGTCAGGACGCGCGAGAGCCTGCTGCGGGCGATCCGCCAGATCTCGGCGCTCGAGCGCGACAATGCCCGCATGCGCTTCACCAACATCCTGACCACGGCCAAGCTGATTGCCGTCGGCGCGCTTCGGCGCACCGAGAGCCGTGGCGGCCATTACCGCGCCGATTGCCCTTCGGAGCAGCCGGAGTGGCGCCGCCGCACCTACCTGACGCTGGCCGAGGCGAACCGCCTGGCGGCCGAGGTCGCGGAAACCGAAACGGCCTGACCATGACGACGTCATGGCCGCGGCCTTGAGAAGACAGACAGGGAATAACGACCAGATGACCGCAGCCCTTCGCCCCGAACTGCCCGCCCTGATGGTCGAGGAGCAGGTCCGTGCCGCCTTACTCGAAGATCTCGGCCGCGCCGGCGACATCACGACGCTGTCGACCATCGGGCCGGAACTGATGGCAACGGCCGGAATGAATTCGCGGGATCCAGGCGTGATCGCCGGGCTCGAACTGGCACGCACGGCGTTCCGTCTCATTGACCCCGCCATCGTCTTCGACGCTCTGGTTGCCGACGGTGACCGCGTGACACCGGGAACGGCGATTGCCCGGATCTCCGGCCGCGCCCGCGGGCTTCTTTCAGCCGAACGCGTCGGCTTGAACTTCCTCATGCATCTCTCGGGCATTGCCACCTACACGGCGAAATTTGCCGACGAGATTGCCCATACGCGCGCAAAGGTCTGCTGCACGCGCAAGACCATTCCCGGCTTGCGTGCTTTGGAGAAATACGCCGTTCGCCTCGGCGGCGGCTCCAACCATCGCTACGGCCTCGACGATGCGGTGCTGATCAAGGACAACCACATCGCCGTCTCCGGCGGCGTTGCCGGTGCCGTTCACGCGGCTCGCGCCTACTGTGGTCATCTGGTCAAGATCGAGATCGAGGTTGATGGCCTCGACCAGATGCGTGAGGCTTTGACGGCGGCACCTGACGTCATCCTGCTCGACAATATGGGGCCGGATCGCCTGCGCGAAGCCGTGGCCATCAATGCCGCCCATTGGCAGCTTGGCGGCGACGCCTATGCCGCCGATCCCAGGCGCACGCGTCTCGAAGCTTCGGGCAACGTCAAGATCGACACTGTCCGTGCCATCGCCGAGACAGGCGTCGACTATATCTCGACCTCCAAGATCACCATGGCGGCACCGACGCTCGACATCGGTCTCGACGTTGCGATCAAGCGCTGAAGTTCCGCAGCAAAGGTTGAAGCGCCACGCGCAAATCGATGAATCGACTCCGGTTTAAGGCGTTCTCCAGCGATTGCCCGAACCGCCGGAACAGGTGCTAGCGTTGCTGGATGAAGGGGCAAACGACGCGCTGGTCGATGGTGATCTCCGTGCCGCAGTCATAGCGGCAGATCTTGAACTGCCCTCGCATGTCCTGGCCGTTGAGATTGCAAATCGTCACCCCGGGTAGGCCGCCGCCCATCGGGTTGTTCCTGAAATAGTCGGGGATCGCCTTGTTACCCTGCGGGTTCGGCACGACAGGCTGGTCCGAACGGTTGTTGAAATAGTCGGGCACCGCATTGCCCCCCTGCGGGTTCGGCAGGATAGGCTGATCGGTCAGGAGACTGGTGAGCAGCGCAAGCGCAAGCAACATTTACTCTTCCTTGGCCGGCAGGGCCGACGCTTCATCTAAGTGAAGGAATATAGCACTCACCGGCCGAAGTGTTAGATGCGGCCCGCATTTAACGCTGCAACTGCCATTTCATCGCCAGCAAGACTGCACGACCGCTTCCCGAATGCTATGCGGACGACGAGCGGCCACCCACCTTGAGGCCGGGGGCTGGTCTCTCGTCGAGAATCTGGCGCCGGAAGCGGAAGAGGGCCGCCGGCCTTCCGCCGGTCGATGCCAGCGTCATGCCGGTCGGCTCGACCAGTTCTGCGCCTTCGACCAAGCGCCGGAAATTCTGCTTGTGGAGGTGCCGGCCGGAAATAGCCTCCACGGTCGCCTGCAGATCGGTAAGCGTGAATTCGGGCGGCATCAATTCGAAGATGACAGGCCGGTATTTGATCTTGCCGCGCAGGCGGGCAATCGCGGTTGCGACGATACGGCGGTGGTCGTGGCGCATCGCCTGCCCGGCGACAGCGCCGTCCTGCTCCCGGCTCCGGCCGTCGATCGCTGCCTCGCGCACGAGACCCGCCTCGTAGAGCAGTTCGTAGCGCTCGAGCACGCGCTCCTCGTCCCAGGGGAAATCGCCGAGGCCAAAGGCAAGACGGATGCGCGCGCGTCGCTGGGTGCTCGGGGCCATGCGATCGTCATCGGATGGGCCAAGTTCCCACCGCGACAGCGCCGGCAAGATCATCTGGTCGAGGATCGGGGGGCGGCCCTGTCGCCAGTCTTCCCACGGGAGATAGCCGTACCAGTCGCGCCAATGCGCTCCCGCCTCGGCCAGCCGCTCGGTGTTCTCGGTATCGGTCTGCGTCAGGGCGAGATAGCCGACCGAGACCATGTGCTTGCCTTCTTCGCCGGGCAGCCGTTGCCGTCCGCGATCGCCGAAGGTGTAGAGCTGTTCGATGTAACCGAGTTTGAGCGCCGTGCGCTTTTCCACCCGGTCGCGCAGACTGGTCTCGAAGGTGCGGTGACGGGCGGGATCGAAGGGGCCGAAAGGCAGGCTGTCGTGCGCGTCACCGTCCGCCTCGTTGATGGCCAGGATGCGCGGGCTGCGATTGACGACGGCGACGATGGCCGCGTTGAGACCGATTTCGACCGTGACTGCCTGCATCTCAGTCGCCAACATTGGCTCCCTCGGCAACAAGTGGCAGCACGAAGGGGACATTGCCGTCCGTATCCGCGCCGCGACCGATCGAACGTACGGCAGCGACCAACCGCCCGCCGCGCGACAGAACGGCGTCACCGATTTCGACCAATCGCGTGTTCGGCGTCGCATAGGGCGAGACAAGCCGCAGCTTCTCGACCAGGTCCTGGTCGTCCAGCTCGGGCTCGACGGCAAGCGCGGCGATAAGGGCGGCGGCCGGCGATCTCGAAACCCCCATCCAGCAATGAACGAGCATCGGGCGCGTGCGGTCCCAGCCTTTGGCGAAGGCGATGATCTGCTGGACGTGCTCCTCCTGCGGCGCGATGAGCCCGCCTGTGCCGGCAAAGCTGATATCGTTCATCCCGAGCGTCAGGTGCCGCGCCTTGGAGATCACGGCCGGACGGTGGAAATCTTGCCCTTTGGCAACGAGGCTCAGCATTTCGGTGCAACCGTGACGGACAGCCATCTCGGCGATGCGTGCAAGCGGCGATACGACGATCCGGGGCATCTCAGGCACTCACCTTGGCTGTAGCACGTTCCGCTTCGAGGGTGGCGAAACGCTCGGTAAACAGCCGTTGGGCCTCGATGGCCGGCAAAGGGTCGATTAGCAGGCCGTCGCGGGTGATGCCGCGCGGCTGCCCGAAGAACTTTCGTGCTTCTTCCGTCGAAAAGCCGGCAAGCAGGGTGGCTTCGAAATAGGCGGCGACATGGTCTGCCTTCTTGATCCGGTCCTTGAGCTCCTTCGAGCAATGGGCCGGAAGCCCGAAGCGCAAATGGATGGCGCTTTCCAGCCGGTTCTCGACCAGCTTGTAGCCGCCGCCGACCACGGCCTTGAACGGAGAGATCATGTCGCCGATGACATATTCCGGCGCGTCGTGCAGCAGTGCGAACAGGCGATCATCGGCATTGCACTTGAAGCTGCGGCGAAAGATATCCTCGACCATCAGGCTGTGCTGGGCGACCGAGAAGGCATGGTCGCCCGCCGTCTGGCCGTTCCACCTTGCAACGCGGGCAAGACCGTGGGCGATATCACTGATCTCGACATCAAGCGGTGACGGGTCGAGCAGATCGAGCCGCCGGCCGGAAAGCATGCGTTGCCAGGCGCGCGCCGAGGTCATGCGCTTGCCTCGTCGGCGGTGGTGGGAAAGGAAAGTCCGGTCCATTCCGGCAGCGTCAAGGTGACCGGCACGTCGCCCGCAAGCAGCTCGACCCCGTTAGCCATCGCTTCGCCCGCCTTGTCGATCCGCACGATCGCGAGCGCTGATGCACCGCGCACCGTGCCGAGCGTGCCGATCGACTTGCCTTCGGCCGTGATCGCCGTGCCGCTTGGCGGAAGCGTTGACGCGCCGGCGACGATCACCACGCGGCGGCGCGGCGTGCCGCGATGCTGCATGCGCGAAACCACTTCCTGGCCGACATAGCAGCCCTTGCGAAAGGAGAGAGCGCCGTTCTTGTCCATCAGCACATCGTGTGGGAAGGCGTCCTGCAGCGCGTAATCGGGCCCGGAAACGGCAATGCCCGAGATGATCCGGAGTTGATCGAGGTCGTCAGCGGATGCTGCGTCCGTCTCGGCCTCGCCATAGGAGCGAAACACCGCGGCACCCGCCTTCTCGAAGCGGTGGTCGCGATAACCGCCGGCCTGTGGCTCGTCGAAGGCAATGATGGTGGGCGTCGCGGCGTCGAGCGACAGGGTCACCGCCGAACGCAGCTTGTACATGGTCAGCCTCTTCAAGAGCGCCTCGGCCTGGTCGGCCGCGGTTTCCAGTCTGAAGCCGTCGCCATCGCGGGAAATCATGAAGTCGAACAGGATCTTGCCCTGCGGCGTCAAAAGCGCGCCGGGTCTGGCCTCATCGCGGGTGAGGGCATCGAGATCGGTGGTGATCAACCCCTGGAGAAGATCTTCCGCATCCTTGCCGGCAACGGAGACAATCGCGCGGTCGTCGAGGCGAACTCTGGGCATGGCTCGAATCCTGTTCACATTGCCGAACAGGTAGGATGTTCAGGGATGAACGGCAAGCGTGTCACCGGCGCTTAAAGCGCTTCATCTTTAAACGGACGCGATTCTGCTGGCTCAAAACGGTCGTTCCGCACGAAGGATGGCGCAGAGCGATGCGGATCCATCGGGCAAGTCATCCGGCCCTTTGGGTCGGCCGCTTTCAGCCGACCCAAAGGGCCGGATGAATTTCGGCAGAACGCTTCTGTTTGGACATGAAGCGCCCTAGTCGCCGGCGATGAAAAATTTCCACTTCCCGTCGGGCATGATGCCGACCCGGTAGAAGTTGTAGCTGCCGAATTCTTCCATGTCGGCAAAATCGCCCGCCGTCACCAGGCGGAAGAGATCGACTTTTTCCGGAGCTGTCAGCGACGCGAGCGGCTTTTCGGCGAAGTAGGGCCAGACATAGGCTTCCTGCGGCGTGCCTTTGTCGACCTGGACGAAGCCCGTCGAAAGCACGTCGAGCAGGATTGCCAGGATCTCGACGCCGTCCTGGTCGCCGGACAGGCTTTTGAGGATGGCGATCGGGTCTTCATCAGCGCTGACGCCGGTAACCTGAGTCTGAGTCGGGCCCTTGCCGAGAAGCGGACGCAACCGCTCGATATCGCCGGAAGCCGCCGCCTCGACGATCAGCTCGCGCATACGCGCCACGGGCGCCGGGATCTTGGAAACGTCGCTCAGGACTTCGATCGGCTCGACCGTCTTTGGCTCTTCAACGGCCTGATCTTCCTTGGTGATCGTCACCGTTTTTTTGATCAGCGGGTCCGGCATCGGAATTTCGAGCGGGAGCTTTTCTTCCTGATCCGGTTCTTCCTCAACAGGCTCGGCCGGCGGAGGGGGGGTGTTCTGGTCGCTCGCGACGGCCTTGGGTTCGTCCTGCAGTTCGCTGAGCGCAAACGCAGGCGCCGTCATCACCGGAGCGCAAAATGCGACACCGGCCAGAAGCAGCGTAACAAGGCGAACCGGAAAGGTCCGGTTGGCATGGTTCCGGCTCATAGGGGCAGTCCTGATAATTACTGAAGCGAGCGTTGGGGCGAAAATTCACCGGCGAGCATGCGCTCGCGAAGCGAATTGAGCATCGCTTCCGCACCGTCTTCACCATGAAGCCGAACGGTTTCCCGCATGGCTAGAGCGATGGCCGCATCGGCGATGATCTCTGGCTCGATGCCATCAGCCATGCCGTCCGCCCAGGCTTCGTTCTGGTGTTCCAGCGCTGCCTGCATTTTCTCGTGGACGATCATGTCATCGATGTCGGTCAGGCTTGGTTCCATCATTCGTTCCATGCGACTTCCATTGCTGCAAGTGGCTCACTTTAACGTCGTTCCGCTGAACCTCAACTGAACGACCGTGACCCGGTTGTCACTTCTTACCACTCTCTTAACGAAATTAGCAGCCTTTTCCCGAAACGACACGGGGTCGTGAGAAAAGAGGTTAATTTATTGCTAATTTCCAAAGCGGGCGACGATTTCTGACGCAAGTGTTGCTCCTTCGGCACGATATCGCTGTTCGGCGACGATCGCCGGCTGTGTGCAAGTCGTGTAAACAGAGGCAAAGGTACGATACCCGCGGTTGAAGGCGGCGGTCATCCTCTCGCGCCTTTTGGCCTCATTGGCCGTTTCCTTGTCGATCAAAGCCTGCATCGAGCGCCGCCAGACATCTTCGGGCTCCTTGACGCAGAGATTGCGCAAATAGTGGACCGATCCAAGGACTTCGGCGAGGCGAATCAGCCGTTGGTCGTAGGGAGTCGGTTTTTCTTCGACGACAACGGGCGCGGGTGCTTGCACCTGCGCCTTGTCCTGCGGCGGTGCCGCCGCTTTCTGCGCGGCAGTGGCCGTGGCCGTGGCGAGCACGAGGGTCGTCACGGTCAGGCGAATGATCGTTGGGCCGAATGTCATCATCCCATCAAGTCCGAATCGACGGCTGTTTCAAGGCGCACGCCAGTCTTTGCGTTTGTCACGGCGTCGGCCACCAGTTTTTCCACGCATTCGCGAACGCTGTCAGGGATGGGAAGCGCGAAGATCTCGTCCGGCGTGAACCAGCCAAGCCCGGCCGCGTCGTCGCTTGCGATCGCGACCGCGGTTGCGTCCGCCTGCGCTCTGAAGACGGAGAGGAAGAAATGGCGTCCCTCCGATTCCTTGCCCGGCAGGTCGTAAGTTTCGAAAAGGGCGGGATTGCAGGCACGAATGCCGGTCTCTTCCAGCAATTCGCGCAAGGCCGTTTCTTCCGGCGTTTCACCCGGCTCGGCGCGGCCGCCCGGAAACGCGTACATGTCAGCCGAAGGTGGATTGGCACGTCGCACCAAGAGGTAACGGCCATCGCGTTCGAGAATGACGGAGGAGGCGAGTTCGGGTGACTTCGGCATGATGGAATCAATTTCGATCGGTATCGTTGACCCATCCTACGTGAAGTGCCACATCCATGTCATGTGCGGACGTTTTGCGCTGACGGCGACGCCGGAAGAATTGATCGAGCTGTTCGGCCTGTTGGAAAGCGATGACTTTCCGGCGCGCTTCAATATTGCGCCCACGCAGCCGATCATCGTCGTCGTGGCAGCTGATGGCGGCGGGCCCGGTAGCAACCTGCCTGAGCGCAGAGCGCTTCTGGTTCGCTGGGGCTTTACGCCCGGCTGGGTCAAGGACCCCCGGGATTTTCCGCTTCTGATCAATGCCCGCGCCGAGACGGCGATCGAGAAGGCGTCTTTTCGCGCGGCGATGCGCCACCGTCGCGTGCTCGTCCCGGCGTCCGGCTTCTACGAATGGCATCGTCCCGCCAAGGGCAGCGGCGAGGCATCACAGGCCTACTGGATCCGCCCGCGCAAGGGCGGTATCGTTGCCTTTGCCGGCCTGATGGAGACGTGGTCTTCCCCAGACGGTTCAGAGGTCGACACGGCTGCTGTGCTGACGACCAACGCCAATCCGGCAATTGCGCCAATCCACGACCGCATGCCGGTGGTCATCCAGCCGGAAGATTTCGCCCGCTGGTTGGACTGCAAGACCCAGGAGCCGCGCGACGTGCTCGATCTGATGGTGCCGGCGACGGAAGATTATTTCGAGGCGATCCCCGTATCCGACAAGGTCAACAAGGTCGCAAACGCCGGGCCGGATATTCAGGAGGCGGTTGTTCCGCTACTTGTGCCTAAGGCGACGGCAAAGAACGACAAGAACGGGGACAAGCCCGACGACGGGCAAATGTCCCTGTTCTGATGCCCGTCAGTTCTCAAGCCGGCTGCTTCTTCAGCTTGACCGCGGGTTTTGCCTTTATCTGCAGGGCAGCGGCAAGCACGGCTTTCAGGCCGAGCGGGCGATACTGTTGAACGAGATCTGCGGATGTCTTGGCGATATCGGTGGTCTTGGCGGCCTTCACGTGCATGCACTCCTTGATGCTTTCCCTGGACCGGAAACTCATCGTTGTCGCTTGTGTAAACTACAACGATGCTCCTCCTCGGCTTCTCCGGAGACAGGAATCATGGCGCAGGGCCAAACTGCGCCGCGAATCTCCTTCCCGCGTGGCGATCCCAGATAAGCCAAATCATGACAAATCCATGACCATGCCAGCGTCTTGATAGTCGGCTGTGCTTCGCAGGCCGCTGACCACTTGACCGACGCCATGCGAAGCGCGATAAGTGAGCCCATGAAAACGGTTACCTGCATTATCTGCCGGAAGATTATTCGCTAGCGCTCCGCTGGCCTGGCCGTTTTCGTCTCCCGAAATCCAAGATGACAAACGCGCGGGCCTCCCGGGCGCCGTATTTCTGACGGTTGCATGCGTATTGGAGATTTGGAATGGGCGGAGTGCCGACACTTAAGCTGTACAACACGCTGACACGGGAGAAGGTCGATTTCAAACCGATCGATCCCGACAATGTCCGCATGTATGTCTGCGGCCCGACCGTCTACGACTATGCCCATATCGGCAATGCGCGTCCGGTCATCGTCTTCGATATCCTGTTCCGGCTGCTTCGCCATGTCTACAGCGAGCAGAAGGTCACCTATGTTCGCAACATCACCGACGTCGATGACAAGATCAACGCGCGGGCGTTGCGCGACTATCCCGGCCTGCCGCTGAACGAGGCGATCCGGCATGTGACCGAGAAGACCGAGACGCAATTCCTCGAAGATGCCAAGTCACTCGGTTGCCTTGACCCTGACGTGCAGCCGCGCGCGACGGACAACATTCCGCAGATGATCGACATCATCGACAAGCTGATTGCCAAAGGTCATGCCTATAAGGCCGGCGGCGAGGTGCTGTTCGATACCAAGTCGATGCCGGACTACGGGCAACTTTCCAAGCGCAATCTCGACGAGCAGCAGGCCGGTGCCCGCGTCGCCGTCGAGGCGCACAAGAAGCATCCCGGCGATTTCGTGCTCTGGAAACTTTCGGCCGATCACGAACCCGGCTGGGACAGCCCTTGGGGCAGGGGCCGTCCGGGCTGGCACATCGAGTGCTCGGCCATGAGCGGGCGTTACCTCGGCGAGGTTTTCGATATCCACGGCGGCGGGCTCGACCTCATCTTCCCGCACCACGAAAACGAGATTGCCCAGTCGCGCTGCGCTCACGGCACGGATGTGATGGCGAATGTCTGGATGCACAACGGCTTCCTGCAGGTCGAAGGCCGCAAGATGTCGAAGTCCGAAGGCAACTTCGTCACCATCTATGAGTTGCTGCACACCGAAAAGTTCGGCGGCCGGAAATGGCCGGGCGACGTGTTGCGCCTTGCCATGCTGATGACCCATTACCGCGAGCCGATCGACTTTTCGATCAAGCGGCTGGAAGAGGCCGAGCATCTGCTGTCGAAATGGCCGGTGCCGGGCGACGCCAAGGGCGAGGTCGACCCAGCGATCGTCACAGCGCTGTCGGATGACTTGAACACGGTGGCGGCTGTCCAGGCGCTGCATGCACTGGCGCAGAAGGCGGCTGGTGATCCGGCGTTCAAGGGCAGCTTTGCTGCAAGCGCGTCACTGCTCGGCATCGTGCCGCAGGCGGTCGAACTCGACGAAGCCGTCGTTCACGAGGTCGATGGCCGCGTGCGGGCGCGTCTGGAATTGCTCAAAGCCAAGGATTTCGCCGCTGCCGACAGGATCCGCGACGATCTGCTGGCTCAGGGCATCCAGCTCAAGGACGGCAAGGACCCGGCGACCGGCGAACGCGTGACAACCTGGGACGTCAAGCGATGAAATACGTCCGCCATTCCTTGCCCTCGTCAGTGACCACTGGTGTTAGGGCAGGGAACGGCGATCGCGGCATGGCGGTGTGAAGCAAAGGCGATGAGGGAGGAGTTCGTGCAATGATCGATCATACTGGCATTTCAGTCGCGGATTTCGACCGGGCGAAATCGTTCTACGACAGCGCATTCGCACCTCTGGGAGCATCGCTCCTGATGATGGTACCGCCGGAGCATACCGGCGGCGTCAAGGTCGGCGGCTATGGCCGCGAACGCCCGGTCTTCTGGCTGCATGAGGCCGCTGCCGGCCCTGGCCGGCACTATGCCTTCACGGCGCGCAGCCGTAGCGAAGTCGATGCCTTTTATGAGGCGGCTCTTGCCGCCGGCGGCCGCGACAACGGCAAGCCGGGCCTGCGCCCGCATTACCACCCGGATTATTATGGCGCCTTCGTCTTCGATCCCGACGGCAACAATATCGAGGCGGTCTGCCATGCCCCGCCTGAGGAGACGTCGCGATGAGCCTCGACAACAGGCCGCACTACACCGGCGGCTGCCAGTGCGGTGCCGTGCGCTTTCGGGTCGAGGGCGTTCTTGGCGACGCGTCCGTCTGCCATTGCCGCATGTGCCAGAAGGCGAGCGGAAACTTCTACCTGCCGCTGGTGTCGGTGCGCGGCGCAACCGTCACCTGGACACGCGGCGAACGCAAACGCTTCCAGTCGTCCAATTTTGGTTGGCGCGGGTTCTGTGGCGATTGTGGCACGCCGCTGACCTACGAGGCGCCCGACGGCATGGCGCTGGCGATCGCCGCCTTCGACGAGCCGCAGGGCATCGTGCCGACGATCCAGTGGGGCATCGAGGCCAAGCTGCCCTATGTCGACAAGGTTCCCGAGCTTCCGGGAGAAGAGACGATGGCCGATGCCGAGGCGGTGTCATTCCTTGCCGATCTCGTTTCCTACCAGCATCCCGATCATGACACTGAAACCTGGCCCCCGGAGGACAAGAAATGACGGAGACTGTTCGAACAGGTGGGTGCCAATGCGGTGCTGTGCGCTTCCGCATCCGCGGTCAGCTCGGCCGTCCGTCGATCTGCCATTGCCGCATGTGCCAGAAGCAGTTCGGCTCTTTCTTTTCCGCGCTGGTGACGGCGCCGAAGGACGGCGTCGAATGGACGCGCGACGCGCCGAGCTATTTCCAGTCCTCGGTCAATATCGATCGCGGCTTCTGCGCGAAGTGCGGCACGCCGATGATCTATCGCCATCCCGGCGGCCTGGAGATTGCCATCGGCACCTTCGACGATCGCAGTGATCTGGCGCCGCAAATCCAGGTCAACTACGCTTCGCGGCTTCCCTGGGTCGAGACTATATTCGACCAGCCGGCGCTGACGGATCCGGATTTCTATAGCCGGCAGGAGAGCATCATCTCCTTCCAGCATCCCGATCACGAGACTGAGCAGTGGCACGAGCCTGGAGTGTTCAAATGACGATTGCGCGCATCTTTACCGGCGGCTGCCAGTGCGGAGCGGTTCGCTACCGCGCCGAAGGCGTGCTGGCGGATGCGCATATCTGTCACTGTCGCATGTGCCAGAAGGCGTCCGGCAACTACTTCATGCCGCTCGCCAACATCGCCCGCGACAATTTCGACATCACCCGCGGGCAACCCTCGTGGTTCCGCTCCTCGCATCTGGTGCGCCGCGGCTTCTGCCACGATTGCGGAACGCCGCTGTTCTATGACATGCCGGACGAGGATTTCCTCAACATCGTGCTCGGTTCACTCGACGATCCGGACGACTTGCCGCCGGTTTATCAGTCGGGCGTGGAATCGCGCATGGTCTGGTTTTCGCGGCTGGCGAAGCTTCCCGAACGGCAGAGCGACGACGGCAGCGAACTGTCGGCCACCCGACATCTGCTCGTGCTCGAAACCAACCGCCAGCATCCCGATTACGACACGGTGCACTGGCCACCGATGAAAGACAGATAATGACTGCTGAATTGCGTACGCTTTACCCTGAGATCGAACCCTATGCGTCGGGCCAACTCGACGTCGGCGACGGTCATTCGGTCTATTGGGAACGGGTGGGCACCCCAGGTGCCAAGCCGGCCGTGTTCCTGCATGGCGGTCCCGGTGGCACGATCTCGCCGAACCATCGCCGGCTGTTCGACCCGGTGCTCTACGACGTGACGCTGTTCGACCAGCGCGGTTGTGGCAAGTCGACGCCGCATGCGGAGATCGAAGCCAATACCACGTGGCACCTCGTCGCCGATATCGAACGTCTGCGTCAGATCGCCGGCGTTGAGAGGTGGCTGGTGTTCGGCGGCTCCTGGGGATCGACGCTGGCGCTCGCCTATGCGGAGAAGCACCCCGAGCGCGTCACCGAACTGGTGCTGCGCGGGATCTATACACTCACCAAGGCAGAGCTCGACTGGTACTATCAGTTCGGTGTCTCGGAAATGTTTCCGGATAAATGGGAGCGCTTCATTGCGCCCATTCCCGAAAACGAGCGCCACGAGATGATGCATGCCTACCACCGGCGTCTGACCAGCGATAACAGGGCGACGCGGCTTGCGGCGGCCAAAAGCTGGAGCATCTGGGAAGGCGAGACGATTACGCTGCTTCCGGAACTGTCGACCAGCGGCCGCTTCGAGGAGGACGAGTTCGCCGATGCCTTCGCCCGCATCGAGAACCATTTCTTCGTCAATGCCGGCTGGATGGAGGACGGGCAATTGCTGCGCGACGCCCATCGTCTGCACGGCATTCCCGGCGTCATCATCCAGGGACGCTACGACATGCCATGCCCGGCGAAATATGCCTGGCAATTGCACAAGGCCTGGCCGGAGGCGGAGTTCCACCTGATCGAGGGGGCAGGGCACGCCTATTCCGAGCCCGGTATCCTCGACCGGCTGATCCGCGCGACGGACATATATGCAGGCAAGACCGAGTAACGACTGAGCATTATTGGAAACGAGCCATGACCAGGGAACGCATCTATCTCTTCGACACGACGCTACGGGACGGGCAACAGACGCCCGGCATCGACTTTTCCGTCGAGGACAAGATCGCGATTAGCGCATTGCTCGACGATTTCGGCATGGACTATGTCGAAGGCGGTTATCCCGGAGCGAACCCAACCGACACTGAGTTCTTCAAGCGCCGTCGCACGAAGAAGGCGTCCTTCGTCGCCTTCGGCATGACCAAGCGCGCCGGCGTTTCCGCCTCGAACGATCCGGGCCTTGCCGCCCTGCTCGAAGCAAAGAGCGATGCGATCTGTCTCGTGGCCAAGAGCTGGGATTATCATGTGGCCGTGGCGCTCGGCTGTTCCAACGAGGAAAATCTCGACAACATCAGCCTGTCGGTCGCAGCCGTCGTCAGTGCCGGCCGCGAGGCGATGGTCGACTGCGAGCATTTCTTCGACGGCTACAAGGCGAACCCCGCCTATGCACTCGCCTGCGCCAAGGCAGCGTTCGAAGCCGGTGCGCGCTGGATCGTGCTGTGCGATACCAATGGCGGCACGCAGCCGCATGAAGTGCGCGAGATCGTCTCGGCTGTCATCGCGGCTGGCGTGCCTGGCGCCAATCTCGGCATCCACGCCCATAACGACACAGGCCAGGCGATTGCCAATTCGCTTGCAGCCGTCGAGGCCGGCGTCCGCCAGATCCAGGGGACGCTGAACGGCATTGGCGAGCGCTGCGGCAACGCCAATCTGGTGACGCTGATCCCAACCTTGGCGCTGAAGGAAATCTATTCGAGCCGGTTCGAAACGGCGATCGATGCCGACCGTCTGTTGGAGCTGACCAAGCTCTCGCATGCCTTCGATGAGCTGTTGAACCGTTCGCCCGACATGCAGGCGCCTTATGTTGGTGCCTCGGCGTTCGCCACCAAGGCCGGCATTCATGCCTCGGCGCTCCTGAAGGATCCGCGCACCTATGAGCATATTGCTCCCGAAAGCGTCGGCAATCTGCGCAAGGTCATGGTGTCGGACCAGGGCGGCAAGGCGAACTTCATCAACGCCTTGAAGCGCCGCGGCATCGTTGTGAGCAAGGACGATCCCAAGCTCGACAAGCTGATCGCGATCGTCAAGGAACGCGAGGCGACCGGCTATGCCTATGAAGGTGCCGACGCGAGCTTCGCACTGCTGGCAAGCCGCATCCTTGGAACAGTGCCGGATTTCTTCCACGTCGAAAGTTTCCGGGTGATGGTCGAGCGCCGCTTCGACGCGAACGGTCACCTGAAGACCGTATCGGAAGCGGTGGTCCGGGTCATTGTCGATGGCGAGACCATGATGTCGGTTGCCGAGGGCCACGGCCCGGTCAACGCGCTCGATCTGGCGCTGCGCAAGGATCTCGGCAAGTACCAGTCCGAAATCGAGGACCTGGAGCTTGCGGACTACAAGGTTCGTATCCTCAACGGCGGGACCGAGGCGATCACCCGCGTTCTGATCGAATCGACCGATGGCACGGGCGCGCGCTGGTGGACGGTGGGGGTCTCCGACAACATCATCGACGCCTCGTTCCAGGCGCTAATGGACAGTATCATCTTCAAGCTCCTGAAGAACCGTGATCATGTCGGGCTGATCGCCGCCGAATAACGCGTCGTTCCGAGCGAAAAGGGCAAGGGGCGTTCATGGCGGCCCGCTCCTGCCCAAAGTATGAGCAAAATTCACCATCCGTTCACGGAAATGAATTGGTGCATTGAGGGGCATTGGAGTACGACGCCCTACGGAAGGGTTCGTTAGTCGCTGAGGCTACGCCTTCGATTGCGACCGGAGCGGGCGTCAACGCCACGATAGCCTCCGGCGAATACACCAGGAAAAACACCATGGCCGAGCCGAACGCGAAAATACCCGCAGAAAACACCGATTCCGCTCAAGGCTTCGCCTTTGCGCTGACGGCCTATCTGCTCTGGGGATTCCTGCCTTTCTTCATGAAGGCGATCGCCCATATCCCGGCGCCGGAAGTGGTGGCGCACCGTATCGTCTGGTCGGTTCCGCTCGCAGGTCTCGTGCTCGTCTGGCTCGGGCGCACGGAAGACGTCAAGGTCGCGCTTCGCTCACCGAGGATGCTGCGCATGGCGGCTCTGACGGCCGTACTCATCACCATCAACTGGGGCATTTATGTCTGGGCGATCGGTGCGGGTCGGGCGATCGAGACCGCGCTCGGCTACTACATCAATCCGCTGTTTTCGATTTTCCTCGGTGCACTGCTTCTGAAGGAAAAGCCGAGCCCGGCACAGATGGTCGCGATCGCACTGGCGGCAGCCGCCGTTGCCGTGCTTGCCTTCGATGCCGGCGGTCTACCCTGGGTGTCGATCGGGCTCTGCCTCTCCTGGGGCTTCTACGCCTTCTTCCGCAAGACGTTGCCGATCGGGCCGAACCAGGGCTTCTTCCTCGAAGTTCTGCTGCTCAGCATTCCGGCGATCGGCTACATCATCTGGCTCGAAACGACCGGCCAGGGGCATTTCGGCGATACCGGCATGACGGACGTGCTGTGGCTGTTGTCCTGCGGCATCGTCACCGCCATTCCGCTGATGATCTATGCCAACGGCGCCAAGCTGCTGCGGCTGTCGACCATCGGCATCATGCAATACATTGCGCCGACGATGATCTTCCTGATCGCCGTCTTCGTCTTCCACGAGCCCTTTGGAACAGCAAAGCTGATCGCCTTCGCGCTGATCTGGGCGGCCCTCGTCATCTATTCCGGCGCCATGCTGGCACAAAGCCGCGCCCGTCGGGCCGAACAGGTCAGCCCGGCTGAATAGGCGATTGCGGCAAGCATAAAAAAGGCGCGCCCAGCAGGCGCGCCTTTTTGGTTTTAGGGGAGATAGTCGGGGCCTAGAGGCGAGAGATTATCTCGGCTTCGCCTTCGCGACCGTTTGCACCGCCAGCCGCCGCGAGAATTGCCGGCACGATGTCCTCGGCCCGCTCGACGACGAGCGGCTGGACGAGGTGGGCGGTGTGCACGAAGCCTTCGTCGCGCATATGCTGCAAGAGGTCCAGCATCGGCTTCCAGAAGTCGTTCATATTGCCGAAGACCATCGGCTTGCGGTGACGCCCGAGCTGCGCCCAGGTCATGATCTCGACAATCTCTTCAAGCGTGCCGATACCGCCCGGCAGTGCCACGAACGCGTCGGCCCGCTCGAACATGGTGTGCTTGCGCTCGTGCATGTCGGCCGTGACGATCAGCTCGTTGAGCTGGCCGAGCGAATGGCGTGTCGCTTCCTTGTCCATCAGGAACTCGGGGATGATGCCGGTGACCTCGCCGCCATTGGAAAGCACGCCGCTTGCGACCGCTCCCATGATGCCCCGGGTGCCGCCGCCATAGACCAGCCTGAGGCCATGGTCGGCGATCGAGCGGCCGAGCGCGCGGCCGGCTTCCATGTAAATCGGGTCGCGTCCGGGCTGTGAGCCGCAGTAGACGCAGATGGATCGAATCGTGCCTGTTTCAGTGTTCATCCGGTCAAAAAACATTGCAGCGCAGCAAGGGTCAAGAAAAATGAGGGGAAAGCTTAGTTCACGGCACTTGCGGAAGGGGCGGCTTCTTGTCTGCTACACTAGGAATCGCTAGCAATTTCAGGGATCGATTGAAGAAATTGGGCGGGTAGCTCGCAGTTGCGCTATAATGATTGCGCAAGCCCCGCGCCTTAGGCCGATGAGAGGGCATGCGCGGAGCTTAGCTCCGCTCCTGTGGAGAGTGGCATGATCAAGAACAAGGCCGGCTGGGTGGCCCTTACTGTCCTTGCGGCAGCAACAGCGTTGATGGTTTTTGTAGTTCAACCGAATTTGCGTGGCGGCAAGGAAGCGTCAGCCGATGGCACGGCAAGTGCTCCGGCCCAAACCGGTGACGCGGCATTGTCGACCGGAGGACCTCAACCCACTCCGGCCGCAAGCACCGAGACTGCCGCGAAGTCCGATGACGCCGCAAAGGTGGCGGAGCCGCAACCGGTCGCAAGCACTGCTGAAGCAAAGCCTCCCGCCGCGGACGCGTCCATTCCCGGTTTTGACGTTCTGCGCGTCGAGCCTGATGGATCGACCGTTGTTGCCGGCCATGCCGCACCAGGCTCCAAGCTCGAGATTCTCAACGGCACCACCGTCGTCGGAACGGCCGACGTCGGCGTGACCGGCGACTTTGCCGCCGTCTTTGACACACCGCTTCCGGCCGGCGACTACCAGCTGACCTTGCGCGCCGTCGGAGAAGACGGCGTTGCCAAGACTTCGCAAGAGGTCGCGACGGTTTCCGTACCGAAGGATGCGACCGGCCAACTGCTTGCCATGGTCTCCAAGCCAGGCGAAGCCAGCCGCCTGCTCACCACGCCCGACGCTCTTGGGAGTGCCACGCAGACGACCGACACGCCCGCCTCGCAGCCGGCTGCCGCGACACCTGCCGACGTGGCGTCGGCAACGCCGCAAACGACGAACGATGCTAGCGCCAACACGGCAAAGCCGAGTGGGGCCGCGGGGCTGCAGGTGACCGCCGTCGAGATCGAAGGCGCGAAGATGTTCGTCGCCGGTAGTGCGAAGCCCGGCGCTCTGGTTCGCATCTATGCAGACGACAAACTGCTCGGTGAAATGAAGGCCGACGATAAGGGCCACTTTGTCGTCGACGGCGAGATCGAGCTTTCGGTTGGCAGCCACATCATACGCGCCGACATGCTGAGCGAAGACGCAAGCAAGGTTGTAATGCGCGCATCCGTACCGTTTGACCGGCCGGCAGGTGCCCAAGTCGCAGCCGTTGCCGGTCCGGTTTCGGCCGCCGCAACGGCCGGGCTCGATGGCTTGCGAGCGGAGGCCGGCAAGGCTCTCGCGCTCTTGAAGGGGCTGTTCGCCAACGGCAAGGTGCCGACGGGCGAGCAGCTGGCCGCAGCCCGTTCTGCAAGCGAATTTGCCCTGAAGTCGCTGGCCGATTTCAGGCTCACTGACAATTCCGATCAGGCGTTGGCTGATGAAGTCGCCCGGACGGCGAAGGCTGCAGCCGACGCGCTGGCCGTGCTGAAGGATGCTCCGCAGGATGCCCCGAGCGTCGCAGCGGCACTTGGCAAGGTCGAGGCATCGGTAGGCGCCATCCTCGCCGAGCGCGGCAGCGCAACGCCGGCGGTGACCGCCGCGGCCGAGCCAGCCGTATCCGGTGAGGTCGCCGAGGCTTCCGGTGCGTCTAAGGTCAAGGGTGCCGGTAGCTCGATCGCCAATGACGTCGCGGCTGCGCAGCCTTCGATGGCTACCACGGAAAGCCCGGCCCAGCCGGAAACGGTGGAGCAGGCGCCGCTGAAGGAAAGCAAGAACTCGGTCATCATCCGCCGCGGCGATACGCTCTGGCAGATCTCGCGGCGCGTCTATGGTGCGGGCGTTCGCTACACCACGATCTACCTCGCCAACCAGGAACAGATCGAAAATCCCGATCGGATCCGTCCAGGTCAGG
The DNA here is from genome assembly GCF_058795755.1 of Ensifer sp. GW823-FHT05D09. NCBI lineage: Bacteria > Pseudomonadati > Pseudomonadota > Alphaproteobacteria > Hyphomicrobiales > Rhizobiaceae > Ensifer > Ensifer sp. GW823-FHT05D09. Next base: position 54,620 of record NZ_JBXAIA010000009.1, read on the forward strand.
TCTTCGGCGTTCCTGACCAGGCACTTTCCGATGAAGAGTCACGGGAAATTCACAAGAAGCACATGAAACACGAACAATAGGCTGATCATCGATACCCGTTGCATTGCCGTGGTGTCGACGCAGACCTATCTGTCAACCAAGGCGGCGCCTTCAACGAGGCGCCGCTTTTCATTGAATGGCGACGATGGGGCCCGATGACCTTTTCCAAGGTTAGGGCGCCAAGCCATAATTGCGCGGCGATGATGGCCCGACAGTCCGTCAGCGTGAGCGAATGAATGAAAGCGGATCAAGACGTGGCACCTGCGAACCAGACGAAGACGATTTCCGCCGATACGAGCAACCCGTTTCGGACCATCGTTAACCTGTGGCCCTATATGTGGCCTTCGGATAGAGCCGATCTGAAGCTGCGGGTCGTCTGGGCGACGATCATTCTGGTGATTGCCAAGGTCGTGCTGATCCTCGTTCCCTATTTCTTCAAATGGGCGACGGATGCGCTGAACAACAAGCCGGATGCGCTGGGCTTTCTGCCGCAGTTCCTCGGCGGCGCGGTCATGCTCGTGCTTGCCTATAACCTCGCGCGCCTGCTGCAGGCGGGGCTCAACCAGCTGCGTGACGCGCTGTTTGCCAGCGTCGGCCAGCATGCGGTTCGACAACTCGCCTACAAGACCTTCGTGCACATGCACCAGCTGTCGTTGCGCTTCCATCTGGAGCGGCGCACCGGCGGCCTGTCCCGGGTGATCGAGCGCGGCACCAAGGGCATCGAAACGATCGTCCGCTTCACCATCCTGAACAGCGTTCCGACCCTGATCGAATTCCTGCTGACCGCGGTGATCTTCTGGTGGGGCTACGGTTTCAGCTACCTGCTGGTCACTGGCATCACCGTTTGTCTCTATATCTGGTTCACCGTCAAGGCGAGCGACTGGCGCATCGCCATCCGCCGCTCGATGAACGACAGCGACACCGACGCCAATACCAAGGCGATCGACTCGCTCCTGAACTTCGAGACCGTCAAATATTTCGGCAACGAAGAGATGGAAGCCAAGCGCTTCGACAGATCGATGGAGCGCTATGAGAAGGCCGCGACCCAGGTCTGGACCTCGCTCGGCTGGCTCAACTTCGGTCAGGCGATGATCTTTGGTGCGGGCACCGCCGTCATGATGATCATGTCCGCGCTTGCGGTGCAGCGCGGTGAACAGACCCTCGGCGACTTCGTCTTCATCAACGCCATGCTGATCCAGCTGGCCATTCCGCTCAATTTCATCGGTTTCGTCTATCGCGAGATCCGTCAGGGCCTGACCGACATCGAGCACATGTTCGATCTGCTCGACGTGGAAGCCGAAGTGGTCGACCGCCCGGATGCGCGTCAGCTTGCCATTGCCAACGGCGCAATCGCCTTCAACGACGTTCACTTCGCCTATGATCCGAAGCGGCCGATCCTCAAGGGCATTTCGTTCGAGGTTCCGGCCGGCAAGACCGTTGCCGTCGTCGGCCCTTCTGGCGCTGGCAAATCAACGCTGTCGCGACTTCTCTATCGCTTCTACGACGTGCAGCAGGGCACGATCACCATCGACGGGCAGGATGTGCGCGATGTGACGCAGAAGAGCCTGCGTGCGGTCATCGGCATGGTGCCGCAGGATACGGTACTGTTCAACGACACCATCGCCTACAATATTCGCTACGGGCGCGTTTCGGCGACCGAGGAGGAGGTCGTGGCTGCGGCCGAGGCGGCACAGATCGCCACCTTCATCCAATCGCTTCCCGAAGGCTTCCAGGCAATGGTCGGCGAACGGGGCTTGAAGCTCTCCGGCGGCGAAAAGCAGCGTGTCGCCATCGCCCGTACGATCCTGAAGGCGCCGCCGATCCTCATTCTCGATGAGGCAACCTCGGCGCTCGACACCCGCACCGAACAGGAAATCCAGTCGGCGCTCGATGTCGTATCGCGCAACCGCACGACGCTGGTCATCGCCCATCGGCTTTCGACGGTGATCAATGCCGACGAGATCATCGTGCTGAAGGATGGCGTCATCGCCGAGCGAGGCACGCACGGGGAACTGATCGATCGCAGCGGACTTTATGCTTCCATGTGGAGCCGCCAGCGTGAGGCGACCCAGGCGGAAGAACAATTGAAGCGTGTACGCGAGAGCGATGATCTGGGCATCGTCACGCGTGGCGAGCCGGCCTTATGACGGCATGCCCATTGGCTGATCACGACGCGTATTGTCGCTGTCGGGCGGGCGGCGTTGCCGTAGGCGGCATTTCGCGCTAGGTCACGTTCCACAGCAAATCTGGAGTAGAGTTCATGAGCTTGGTCAATACGGTGCGCAACACGCTGGTCCCGGTGCACAAGGAAGGCTATCGCTTCATCGCGATCTTCTTCGTCGTGTCGCTGGCGCTGGGCTTCCTGTGGGAGCCGTTGATGTGGATCGGCTTCCTGCTCACCGCCTGGTGCGCCTATTTCTTCCGTGATCCCGAGCGCATGACGCCGATTGACGACGATCTGGTGATCAGCCCGGCAGATGGCCGCGTGTCGTCGATCGCCATGGTGACGCCGCCGGAAGAACTGGGTCTCGGTTCAGAGCCGATGCTGCGCATCTCTGTCTTCATGAATGTCTTCAACTGCCATGTGAACCGTGCGCCGCTGGCCGGCACCATCAGCCGCATCGCCTATCGCGCCGGCAAGTTCGTCAACGCCGAGCTCGACAAGGCCAGCCACGAGAATGAACGCAACGGTCTCGTCATCCAGACGAAGCACGGCGCCATCGGCGTGGTGCAGATCGCCGGCCTCGTTGCCCGCCGCATCATGTGCTGGAAGTATGAAAACGCCTCGCTCGACGCCGGGGAGCGTTTTGGTCTCATCCGGTTCGGCTCGCGCCTTGACGTCTTCCTGCCGGAAGGTGTCGAACCGCGCGTCAGCCTCGGCCAGACCGCGATTGCCGGTGAAACCGTGCTGGCCGAATTCGGCTCGTCCAAGGGCCCGGTCATCAGCCGTCGCGCATAAAGGAGACCCTATGGAAGGTCCTCAACAGGAAAACCCAGCCGAACCGCCGAAAGTGGCGGACGAGGCGAATGGTTCCAACGACACCGGCCGCGGCCCGCGGCTGCGCGAGATACCGCTGCGCCTGATGATCCCGAACATGATCACCGTGCTCGCAATCTGCGCGGGTCTCTCCGGCATCAGGCTTGCGTTTGAAAACCGCATCGAACTCGCCGTCGCCATGGTGCTGCTTGCCGCCTTTCTCGACGGTATCGACGGCCGCGTCGCCCGTCTTTTGAAGGCGACGTCGAACTTCGGCGGCCAGATGGATTCGCTTGCCGATATCATCAACTTCGGCGTTGCACCGGCGCTGGTTCTCTACGTCTTCATCCTCGATCAGGCCCGCTCGATCGGCTGGATCGCGGCATTGGTCTACGCGATCGCCTGCGGCCTGCGGCTGGCGCGCTTCAACGTCATGGCCGAGCGCCAGTCCAAAGCGGCGTGGCAGTCGGAGTACTTTGTCGGCGTACCGGCACCGGCAGGCGCCATGCTGGTGCTGCTGCCGGTCTATCTCGGCCTGCTGGGCCTGGCGCCTGAGCGCACCATGGCGCTGATCGCATCGGGTTACACCGTGCTGATTGCCTTTCTGCTCGTCAGCCGTCTGCCGGTCTGGTCGGGCAAGTCGGAAAGCCGCGTGCGCCGCGATCTCGTGCTGCCGGTCATTCTCATCGTCGTGTTCTATGTCGCTACGCTGATGACCTACACATGGGAGACGATGGCGGTGACCGCTCTTGGGTATCTGATCACGCTGCCGTTCGGCGCGCGCTCGTGGCAGCGCAAGTATGGCGGCGACTGGCCCGCCCATCCCGCCCACGGCGGTGACGGACTGCCGGGCGACAAGGACTAAGCCAGAGCGGCCGCACAAACAAAAAGGCCACCGTGGAAACACGGTGGCTTTTTGATTCCGGGTTTGTGGCAGCCGCTACTCCGGCAGGCGGTAGTCGACGATCTTGCTTTCGCGAACGATATAGAGCTTGCCGGTTTCGGTCTGGTCTGGGCCGACCAGCGGCAGAAGCTGAGCCGCCACTTCGGACGGATGCGGCACGGTTTCCGGGTCCTCTCCAGGCATCGCCTGTGCGCGCATGGCGGTGCGGGTGGCACCCGGATCGACGCTGAGGATGCGCAGCGGCAGCCGCTGCGTCTCTGCGGCCCAGGTGCGCGCGAGCGCCTCGACGGCGGCCTTGGAGGCGGAGTAGGGTCCCCAGAACGGCTTGCACTTGTGGGCAGCGCTTGAGGAAAGAATGAGCGCACGTCCGGCATCGGACTTGATCAGCAACGGCTCGAGCGTGCGGATCAGCCGCCAGGTCGCGTTGACGTTGATGGTCATGACCTTGTCGAACACCTTGGCCTCGACATGGCCAATCGGCGAGATGGTGCCGAGCACGCCGGCATTGGCGACCATGATGTCGAGCTTGCCCCAGCGCTCGTTGATGGCGCCGCCGAGTTTGTCGATTGCGGCCATGTCGGCAAGGTCGAAGGGAACGAGAGTGGCCGAGCCGCCAACCGCCTTGATCGCGTCATCAAGCTCTTCGAGGCCGCCGACGGTGCGGGCGCAGGCAACGACATGGGCGCCAGCCTTGGCGAGTTCGAGGGCCGTGAAATAGCCGATACCGCGCGATGCGCCGGTGACGACGGCGACCCGGTCTTTCAAATTGATCGTCATTTTATTGTCTGATTATCCGTTGCTGGCGAGAACCGAGAGTTTGCGGACATTGCTGGCGCCTTCCTGGTCGAGAAGGCGGGTCGGATAGTCCCCGGTGAAGTAGTGATCGGTGAACTGCGGTGCCTTCGGATCGCGCTTGACGCCGCCGACAGCTTCGTAAAGGCCGTCGATCGACAGGAATTCGAGCGAATCCGCACCGATGAAGCGACACATGGAAGCGAGGTCGGCATGCTGGTTGGCGAGCAGCTTGTCGCGATCCGGAGTGTCGATGCCGTAGAAATCGGGGTGGAAGATCATCGGGCTGGCAACGCGCACATGCACTTCGCGTGCGCCGGCATCGCGGATCATCTGCACGATCTTGACCGAGGTGGTGCCGCGAACGATCGAATCGTCGACGAGCACGACGCGCTTGCCCTCGATCATCGCACGGTTGGCCGAGTGCTTCAGCTTGACGCCGAAGGCGCGGATCTGCTGCGTCGGCTCGATGAAGGTACGGCCGACATAATGGTTGCGGATGATACCGAGTTCGAAGGGGATGCCGCTCTGCTGCGCGTAGCCGATCGCAGCGGGCGTGCCGCCATCGGGAACCGGCACGACGACATCGGCTTCGACAGGCGCTTCCTTGGCGAGATTCTGGCCCATGTTCTTGCGCGCGACATAGACGTTGCGGCCGCCGACGACGGAATCTGGGCGGGCGAAGTAGACGTATTCGAACAGGCAGAGCCGCTCCGGTTGCGGGGCGACAGGCTTACGGGCATCGATCGAGATCGAGCCGTCGGCCTGGATCTCGCAGATGATGATTTCGCCATTCTCGACGTCGCGCACGAACTTGGCGCCGATGATATCGAGTGCGCAGGTTTCCGAGCAGAAGATCGGCTTGCCATCGAGTTCGCCCATGACGAGCGGACGGATGCCGTGCGGGTCACGGGCGGCAATCAGCTTGGTGCGGGTCAGCGCCAGCATCGAGTAGCCACCTTCGACCTGCGCAATCGCATCCGCGAAGCGGTCGGTGGTCGAAGCGTGCTTCGAGCGGGCGATGAGGTGAAGGACGACTTCAGTATCGGAGGTCGACTGACAGATGGCGCCATCCGAGATGATCTGGCGGCGCAGCGTCAGGCCGTTGGTAAAGTTGCCGTTATGGGCGATCGCGATGCCGCCTTCATGCAGCTCGGCAAACAGCGGCTGGACGTTGCGCAGCGCCACTTCGCCTGTTGTCGAGTAGCGCGTGTGGCCGATGGACATGAAGCCCGGGAGCTTTGCGAGGGTCGCGGGGTCGGTGTAGTGGTCGCCGACAAGGCCCATGCGCTTTTCCGTGCAGAACTGCTTGCCGTCGAAGGTGACGATACCGGCGGCCTCCTGGCCGCGATGCTGGAGCGCGTGCAGGCCGAGCGCCGTCAGCGCGGCGGCATCCGGATGCCCCAGGATGCCGAACACGCCGCACTCTTCGTGCAGGGTATCGCCATCGATTTCGTCATGGATTTCCTTGGATCTCAGATCGGTCATCACAGTCGCCTTTGCTCCGTGCCGGTGCGCATATCGTGATCAGGCCCGCCGTCTTCAAGCGATATTAGCTGAAAACGGACACAAGCGTTATTCCCAAAAGGACAAAGCCCGCGCAGCGGGCTTTGTCGGCAGTTTTTCCATGTCTCAGCCGTTGGTGGCCGGGGCGTCGTCAACCGGCGCCTGGTCGGGCGAACCCGACGGTGCCTGTCCGGGCGTTCCAGCCGGGGCCTCGCCTTCGCCTTCGCCGGTCGTGTCCTTGCCGCGCAGGCGATCGAGGATGGTGGCGTCGGCTTCTTCGGGCAGGAGCGCGATCAGCTTGTTGCCGAGATTGTCGAGCAGCGGCTTGGACTTCGCCTGCGTAACCCAGCCCGGCTGCTGCTGCGGCGCGACCAGCCAGTTGAAGAACAGCATGGCGACGACCACGAGCAGGATGCCGCGTGCGGCACCGAAGAGAAAGCCGAGCGTGCGGTCAAGCGCGCCGATGCGGCTGTCGATGATGAAATCGGCAATCCGCATGGTGATGAAGGAAATGATGATGAGCGCGACCAGGAAGATCACTGCCGCCGAGCCGATCAGCGCGACCGTGTCGCTGCTGGTGTACTGCTTGGCATAGGGCAGGAGGTGCGGGTAGAGGAAGTAGGCCGCTGCCGCAGCGCCCACCCAGCTCGCAACCGACAGGACCTCGCGCGAGAAGCCTCGGACCATGGCCAGGATTGCTGAAAACAGCGCGACGCCGAGAACGATACCGTCGAGAATTGTAATGGGCATTTTGTCCTTACTCCGAACCCGGTTCGTCCGGGTCTCCTCAAGCCTATCCGCCGTCGGCCCTGCCTGATATCCAGGGCATTGTTGTGAGCCTGCTCAGAAACCGCCTCGTGGAGCCGCTTGCAGCACCCGCACCTTCAATCTGCGTCCTCTACCGGTCTCAGCGCGTTTCGCGATCCCGCGATGCGCGCCACCAGATCCGGCAGGCTTTCCAGCTCGCTCCACCGGCCATTGCCATTCTTCGGCAATTCGGTCGAGGCAGCCGGCAGAACAGCCTGCGAGAAACCGAGTTTCTCGGCTTCCTTGAGGCGTTGAGCGGTATGCGCAACCGGCCGGATGGCGCCCGACAAGCTGACTTCGCCGAAATAGACGCAATCAGCCGGAAGGGCAAGCCCGGCAAGCGACGAAACCAGTGCGGAAGCCACAGCCAGGTCGGCGGCAGGTTCGGAAATCCGGTAGCCACCGGCGATGTTCAGGTAGACATCGTGCTGGCCGAGCCTGACGCCGCAATGGGCTTCAAGCACGGCAAGGATCATGGAAAGGCGAGCCGAGTCCCAGCCGACGATGGCGCGGCGTGGCGTGCCAAGCGAGGTCGGCGCGACAAGCGCCTGCACTTCGACCAGGATCGGCCGCGTGCCCTCCATTCCGGCAAAGACGGCAGCCCCCGGCGATTTCTCGTTGCGCTCGCCGAGGAACAGTTCCGACGGGTTTGCGACCTCGCGCAGGCCTTTGTCCGACATCTCGAAGACGCCGATCTCATCCGTTGGTCCGAAGCGGTTCTTCACTGTTCGCAGGATCCGGTAGTGATGGCCGCGATCGCCTTCGAAATAGAGCACGGCGTCGACCATGTGCTCGACAACGCGGGGACCGGCGATCTGGCCTTCCTTGGTGACGTGGCCGACGAGCACGACGGCGGTACCCGTCTGCTTGGCAAAGCGGATCATTGCCTGCACGCCGGTGCGCACCTGGGTGACCGTGCCGGGGGCCGAATCGACGATGTCGCTCCAAAGCGTCTGGATCGAGTCGATGATGACGAGGTCGGGACGCTTGCCCTCGGCAAGCGTCGCGAGGATATCCTCGACATTGGTTTCGGCCGCGAGCAAAACGTCGCTGTCGGCGGCACCGAGCCGCTGGGCGCGCAGGCGCACCTGGGCCACGGCCTCTTCACCGGAGACGTAGATGACGCGGTGCTTCTGTCGGGCAAGGGCGGCAGCCGCCTGCATCAGCACTGTCGACTTGCCGATGCCTGGATCACCGCCGATGAGCAGGGCGGAGCCGCGAACGAAGCCGCCGCCGGTAGCGCGATCAAGCTCGGATATGCCTGTCTGGATGCGCGGAGCATCCTCGATCTCGCCTGATAGCGTGGTGAGCGCGACGGGACGCCCCTTTTTCGGTGCACGCGAAGGGCCGCCGCCGATGCCGGCAGTCGGGTCGTCTTCGATGATCGTGTTCCATTCGCCGCAGCCCTCGCATTTGCCGGCCCAGCGGGTATGGATGGTGCCGCAGTTCTGGCAGACGAATTGGGTGCGGGCTTTCGCCATCGGATATGACTTTCACGGTGCGGAGACTTCAGCGCATCGCCAATGGCGATGCGGCCGGTGATCGGAGAATCACTTTCGCCTCCACATAATGCCGCGAAACGCGGAACAAAAGGTGATTTTCGGCGACAGACTGTAAAGGAGCGGGAAAGCCGCCTCAGACCGCACCGACATAGTGACGTTCGTAGCGGCGGCCGAGGCTCGTCAGCATCTCATAGCCGATTGTGCCGCCGGCGCGCGCCACATCGTCCACGGCGATATGCCGACCGAACAACTCGATGTAGTCGCCGGGGCGAACCGCGTTTTCCGGAAGGTCGGTGACGTCGAAGAGGCTGAGGTCCATTGTCACCCGGCCGACATGCGGCACCTTCTGTCCGTGCAGGAAGCCGAAGGCGCCCGAAGGCGTCGCTTGCCTGAGGGTCACGCCACCACCCGAGACGGACCGGTGGTAGCCGTCTGCATAACCGACAGCAACGGTCGCGATGCGACTGTCGCGGTTGAAACGGGCGGACGCTCCGTAACTCGCGTGGCCGCCGGAGACGACGGTGCGCACCTGAATGATCCGGGCTTCAGCCGTCACCACCGGTTTCATCGGATTGACAACGTCATTGACCGCTTCGCCGCCGTAGACGGCGATCCCAGGGCGCGTCAGTTCGAAATGATAATCATTGCCAAGGAAGACGCCGCCGGAGTTGGCAAGGCTTGCGTCGACCCCTTCGAATGCGCCCGTCGCTTCGCGGAAGCGCCGAAGCTGGTAGTCGTTGAGCGGGTTGCCCGGGTCGTCGGCACAGGCGAGGTGGCTCATGATCAGGACGGGGGAAAAGCTGGCAGGGCGCGCCGGATCGTTGGCAAGAGCAACGGCTTCCTCGACCGTCAGCCCCAGCCGATTCATGCCGGTATCGACATGCAGCACGCAAGGATGGTCGCCACGCTCGGACAGTGCGGCCATGAAAACGGCCAGCTGTTCCTCGGAGTTGATCACCGGCACCAGATCGTTGTCGAAGAACAGCGGCTCGTTGCCGGGCCACATGCCGGCCAGGATGTAGATCCGGGCTTCGGGCACCAGCGGCCGCAGGTCGGCGCCTTCCTCGGCATTGGCGACGAAGAAATCGCGGGCGCCGGCGGCATAAAGCGCAGGTGCTGCCTCATCGATCCCAAGGCCGTAGGCATCGGCCTTCAGCACCGCGGCGGCACGTGCCTTGCCCGAGCGGGCATTCATCGAGCGCCAGTTGTCTGCCAATGCATTGAGATCGATCGTGAGCCGGTTGGAGGCGAAGAGAAATTCTGGACTGAGCATGCCTGGCACTCTGCGTGGACGATCAAAAAGCAATACAGTCAACCACGCTTGCCCGCAAATGCCGTCCTGCCGCATGGCGGCATTCGGGTCGCAGGCAGGAGCGAAGAGCACTTTTATGCAAGACGCTTGTCGTTGCGGACGCTAGGATCGTTGCATGCATACGATCTCGCAGGAACAAGCCCTTGATGTCATGCCGCTGGAAGGCGCGGAGCGGACCCGATTCTGGCGGGACACCCGATTCGACGGCATGGAGTGTCTGACCGCGACTTTCATCACGCATGAGTTTGCACCGCACGCGCATGACACGTTCAGTATCGGCGCGATCGAGGCGGGCTCGCAGATCAGCAAGATCAGGGGCGAACGGTCGCAGGCGGGACCCGGCGACTTCTACCTCATCAACCCGGATGAGATCCACGACGGCCACCCGGGCGGCGGCGGTTATCGCTACCGCATGGTCTATCCGAGCACCGAGCTTCTGGTGAATATCCTGGAAGACGTCACCGGGCGCCCGTTCAAGGGAACGCCCTCATTCTCGAAACGGATGCTGCGCGACCCGGATCTGGCTCAATCGTTCTATCACGCACACAAGGCGCTGGAGCAGGCGACGGGTGCGCTGGAGGCCGAAGAACGCATGTTTGGCGTCCTGGCCACCATGTTCGAACGGCACGGCAGTTCGATCATCGTGCCTGTCGAAACAAGGGAACAGTCCGCGGTGCAGCGGGCCCGTGACTATCTGACCGAGAATTATGCCGAAGACATTGGCCTGGACGAACTGGCGAAGGTCGCGGGCCTCAGCCGTGCCCATCTGATCCGGGCCTTCCGGCGAAAGTACCACATTACGCCGCATGCCTTCCTCACCGACAAGCGGGTCCGGGCGGCAAAGACGCTGCTGCGGCATGGCTGGTCGGCGGTCGACACCGCCTATCAATGCGGCTTTGCCGATCAGGCGCATTTTACCCGGCACTTCAAGGCCCGAACCGGAGTGACACCCGGCGCCTTCCGCGCCGGATGATCACTTTCGTTCAATACGCCCCGCTAAACTGCGCCTAGGTGTGCACCGGTCATGATTGATCGGGAGACAAGGGCATTGAGCGATACGGGATTCCTTCCAGATTTTAGAGCCGGGGCCATGGCGATGGCGCCGCTGATCGTGGCGGTCATGCCGATCGGGCTTGTCTTCGGCGCGGTTGCTGCCGGCAAGGGTCTTTCGGGGGTTGAGGTGACGTTGATGAGTGCGCTGGTTTTTGCCGGTGGCTCGCAATTCGTGGCCATGGATATCTGGACGCATCCGGCCTCCTGGGCAGCACTCGCGTTTTCGGCCCTGCTCGTCAATGTCAGGCATGTGCTGATGAGCGCGTCGCTCGGCGCCAAGCTGCAAGGGTTCTCAGGCCCGGCGAAATACGCCTCGATGCTTTTGCTCGCCGACGAGATATGGGCGATGGCGGAGATGAGCGCGAAGGAAGGCAAGCTCACGCCTGCGTGGTTCGCAGGGCTGGCCGTTCCCTTCTATCTCGTCTGGGTGACGACGAGCCTTACCGGCGCCTTGCTGGGCGCCTTCCTCGGCGATCCCAAGGTGACGGGGCTCGATTTTGCCTTTCCCGCGGTCTTCATCGTCCTGGTGATGAGCTTCTGGAAGGGGCGCGAGACCGGAGCGGTGCTGGCCGCCAGTGCCGCCGCTGCGGTGCTGACGCACCATTTCCTTCCTGGCGTCTGGTATATCGCTGCCGGTGCCGCCGCCGGGGTTGCGGTCGCGCTTCTCGGCCGCCGGCGCGAGGAGGCGCACGCATGACAGTCGATCCGCACACGTTTCTCGCCATCCTCGCGTTGGCAATTGCCACCATCGCCACCCGTATCGGCGGGCTGGTGCTCATTCGGTTCGTGACGATCGGGGAGACGCAGAGGCGCGCCCTTGAGGCAATCCCGCCAGCCGTGTTGATGGCGGTGATTGCGCCGACGGCGCTGGTCACCGGGCCGGCGGAAACGATTGCGACCGTGGTCACGGCGCTGGTCGCCATGCGCCTGCCGCTGCTCGCAGCCGTCGCGGCCGGCGTTGTCACCGTGGCCATCCTCAGAATGGTTTTGGGGGCGTAAAGACGCCCCCAAAGCTTGCTCAGTGTTCTTCGTACTGGGTGAAGGACGGATCGGCCAGATCGGTAAAGCGGGTGAATTCCGACTGGAAGGCAAGCTTGACGGTGCCGGTCGGTCCGTGACGCTGCTTGGCGATGATCACGTCGGCCGTGCCCTTCACCTGCTCCATCTTCATCTTCCACTCGTCGTACTTTGGGTCGAACTCGTCGCGCGGCTCGAGGTTCTTCACGTAATATTCTTCACGGAACACGAAGAGCACGACGTCGGCGTCCTGCTCGATCGAGCCCGATTCACGAAGGTCGGAGAGCTGGGGCCGCTTGTCTTCGCGGCTTTCTACCTGACGGGAGAGCTGTGACAGCGCGATGATCGGCACGTTCAGCTCCTTGCCGAGCGCCTTCAGGCCGGTGGTGATCTGGGTGATTTCCTGCACGCGGTTGTCGCTCGACTTGCCCGAGCCGGTCATGAGCTGGATGTAGTCGACGACCAGGCAATCAAGGCCGCGCTGGCGCTTCAGGCGGCGGGCACGGGCCGAGAGCTGGGCAATCGAGATGCCACCGGTCTGGTCGATGAACAGCGGCACTTTCTGCATCATCTGCGAGCAGGCGACGAGTTTCTCGAAATCGGCTTCGGAGATGTCGCCGCGGCGGATCTTCGAGGAGGAAACCTCGGTCTGCTCGGAAATGATACGGGTGGCCAGCTGTTCGGATGACATTTCGAGCGAGTAGAAGCCGACGACGCCGCCGTTCTTCGCCTTGAACGAACCGTCGGCCTGGACCTCCGGATCATAGGCGGCAGCGATGTTGTAGGCGATGTTGGTGGCGAGCGAGGTCTTGCCCATGCCGGGGCGTCCTGCAAGCACGATCAAGTCCGAGCGCTGCAGACCGCCCATGCGGGCATCGAGCGAAAGGATGCCGGTCGAAATGCCCGACAGGCTGCCGTCGCGTTCGAAAGCCTGGCCGGCCATGTCGATGGCAAGCGCCACCGCGTCGTTGAAGGACTGGAAGCCGCCGTCGTAACGGCCGGTTTCGGCAAGCTCGAATAGCCGCCGCTCCGCGTCTTCGATCTGGCCCTGCGGCGGCATGTCGAGCGGAGCGTCGAAAGCGATGTTGACCATGTCCTCGCCGATGGTGATCAGCGAACGCCGCAGCGCCAGGTCATAGATGGCGCGGCCATAGTCTTCCGCATTGATGATCGAGACGGCGCCGGCGGCAAGGCGCGCGAGATACTGCGCGACCGTCAGGTCGCCGACCTTGTCGTCTGCCTTGAGAAAGGTCTTGATCGTCACCGGGTTGGCGGTCTTGCCCATGCGGATGATATCGCCGGCAACCTCGTAGATGCGGCGGTGCAACGGTTCGAACAGGTGGACCGGCTTCAGAAAGTCGGAGACGCGGTAGAACGCATCGTTGTTGACGAGGATCGCGCCGAGCAGCGCCTGTTCGGCTTCAAGGTTGTTCGGCGCCTCGCGGTAGTGCTGGTCCGACTGGTCCTTGCCGATAGGGGCTAGCTTTCGCGCTGCGTCGTTCATGGTCGTTCGTCTCTGCCTTTTCTGGTGTGCACCCGGTTTGATCTCTGCGTCCATGCCGGTCAAGTGCAGCAGTGCCACAGTCGCTGGCCATGTGCTGCGACCCGTTGCCTTTGCCCGTTGTTCGACTGATCCACAGGCTGGCGTCACAAAAGTGCGAAAAATAATGCCCGCTTGAAAAACGACGTTGACGCTGCGAATCGCTACGACCCGCGACGGCCTCAATTCTAGCGCCGTTTGCCGCTGCGCTCAAAACGGCATCTTGAAAAGAGCCGCCGGATGGATTAGATAGTGGCAATATAATTAGCATGCTACTAATATGGAAAAGGTACTATGTATCAACCGACCGTGAATCGTGAATTGTTCGACGCCCTGGCGATGGTCAATCGCAAGCTGCGGGCGGTGTTCGATGCCCGCGTCAAGGAACGCGGACTGACGCTGTCACGGGCAAGGGCGCTGTTTGCGCTGACGAAGAAGGATGGCTTGAACCAGCGGGAACTGGCCGACGAACTCGATATCGAGACGCCGACGATCGTGCGCCTGCTGGATGGCATGGAAAAGCAGGGCTTTATCGAGCGTCGGGTTGAGGCCTCGGACCGCCGGGCCAAGCAGGTCCACATGACCGAGCTTGGCCGCACGATCGCCGACGAGATCCTCAGGCTTGCCGATGAGATCCGGGCAGAGGTGCTGCTGGGTGTCGACGCTGACGAGGTCGCGGCCGCGCTGAAGGTGGTCCGCACCATCGCCGACAACGTTCAATCGCTCGCCAAGGAATGATGGTGATGAGTGCCGCCGCGAGCGCTGCAGCCAACGACAACAGGGCCGCCGTCGTCGAAGGCGAGGCGGAGGCGCCCGTAGGCGCAGACGAAGTCTCCCACTTCCCGGCGCCGAGCGTTGCAACGCCGCCCACGCCGCAGCCGATGAGTGTTGCCAGGTCATCGACCTACGTGGTCTGTTCGGCGCTCTTGTTCCTGACCCAGGGCCTGGGCATGAACCTGGCGCTGGCCAATCTTACCCAGCTTCAGGGGTCTCTTTCGGCCACCTCGATCGAGGCCGCCTGGCTCTCGGCGGCCTATATGGCGCCGAATGTTTCGCTGTCCATCGCGCTGGTCAAGATCCGAGCGCAATACGGGCTGCGCCGTTTCGCCGAAATCGGCATCCTCGGCTTCGTGATCGTTTCGTTGATGAACGTCTTTGTTTCCGATCTGCATTCGGCGATCGTCGTTCGCTTCATCAGCGGCATTGCGGCTGCCCCCATGTCGACGCTCGGCTTCCTCTATATGCTGGAGGCCTTCCCGCCGGCGCGCAAATTGACGGTCGGACTTGCCCTGGCGCTGACATGCACAACGATCTCGGCGCCGATCACCCGGCTGATCTCGCCGACGCTGATCGAGTATGGGCAGTGGCATGGGCTCTATACGCTCGAGATGGCGCTGGCGCTGATGGCCTTGCCAATCATTTATCTCATGCCACTGACGCCGGTGCCGCATGCGAAGGTGATCCAGCGAACGGATATCCTCAGCTACCTGCTGGTCGCCGTCGGCTTCGGTTGCATTGCCATCGTGCTGACGATGGGGCGGCTCTACTGGTGGTTCGAGGCGCCATGGCTCGGCGTGCTCCTGGCCATCGCGATCGTGACCCTGACCAGCTTGGTGCTGATCGAACTCAATCGCGAACTGCCGCTGATCGACGTTCGCTGGCTCGCCTCCAGGGAAATCCTGCACTTTACCGCGGTGCTGCTGGTCTTCCGTCTGGTCGCCTCCGAGCAGTCGGCGATTGCGGCAAATTTTTATCAGCTGCTCGGATTGCAGTTCGAACAGGTCGCAACGCTTTACTGGGTCATTCTTGGCGCATCGATCGCCGGCGGCATGCTCTGCGCCGCACTCATGAAGCCGGATCACGCACCGTTCGTGCATGTCCTGGCATTGAGCCTCCTGGCAGCCGGCGCCTATATCGACAGCCAGGCGACCAATCTGACGCGACCGGCGCAGATGTATATGAGCCAGGCGATGATCGCCGCCGGAACCGCGCTTTTCCTGCCGCCTGCCATGGCCAGCGGCTTCAAGGCGGCGCTGATGAAGGGGCCGAACTACATTCTCAGCTTCATCGTCATCTTCCTCTTTACCCAAAGCATCGGCGGCCTGATCGGTACGGCTGCCTTCGGCAGCTTCGTTACCTTGCGTGAGAAGTTTCACTCCAATGTACTGGCCGAGCAGGTCGTGATGTCGAACCCGCTCATTGCCCAGCGCATCAGTCAACTGGCTGCCGCCTATCGCCGCGTGATCGGCGACAGGGCCCTGCTGGACGGCGAGGGCGTCGCGCTGCTCGGACAGCAGGTCACCCGAGAGGCGAACATTCTTGCCTACAACGACGCCTTTCTGCTGGCGTCGGTCATCGCGCTTTGCGCCTTGGCCGGCCTGCTGGCGCATATCCTTTACAAGCGGATTGCGGGGCGCCTTGTGCCTCCCGCAGCTGCGCTCACGTCTTGACGAACAGAGTTACCACCATGCTGAAATTCTTGCGCTCACCCACGACAATCATCGTTTTGCTCGCCGGCCTCTCCGGGCTGACCCTGGTTCTCTATGCCTGGCGGCTGCCGCCGTTCCACAGTTCCGTGGAGATGACCGAAAACGCTTATGTCAGGGGCTACCTGACGATCATGAGTCCGCAACTGTCAGGTTATGTCGCCGAGGTTCCGGTGCACGACTACGAGGAGGTCAAGGCCGGCCAGTTGCTGGTCAAGATCGATGACCGAATCTACGCCCAGAAGCTGGCGCAGGCTGAGGCTGCACTTGCCGCCCAGAAGGCATCGCTTGCCAATTCACGGCAGCAGGAGTTGTCGGCCAAGGCGGGTATCGCCGCAAGTGAAGCGCAATTGGACAGTGCGAAAGCGGCGCTTAACAGAGCGGAGGCATCCTGGGGCAGAATCCGGCCGCTGGCGGAAAAGGGCATCTCGACCCGCAGCGATGCGGACCAGTCGAAAGCCGCGTTCGAGCAAGCGATAGCAGCCGTCAATCAGGCGGAGGCCGGCCTGGAGGTCTCGCGGCAGGCGCTGGCGACGACGCTCGGCGCCCGCGCCGGCCTTCAGGCAGCCGTTGCCGGCGCCGAGGCTGCCGTCGAACTGGCGCGGATCGATCTGGACAACACCCGCATCGTCGCCCCCCGCGATGGCAAGCTCGGCGAGATCGGCGCACGCCTCGGCCAATACGTCACGCCCGGCTCGCAACTTCTGTTCGTCGTGCCGCACGACGTGTGGGTGCTGGCGAATTTCAAGGAAACGCAGCTCGATGGCATGAAGGCAGGCCAGCCGGTGACCATTTCCGTCGATGCACTGCAAAAGAGCATGCTGACCGGGCATATCGAGCGTTTCTCGCCGGCCGCCGGCTCCGAGTTCAGCATCATCCGCCCTGATAATGCCACCGGCAATTTCACCAAGGTCGCCCAGCGCGTTGGTGTGCGGATCGCGGTCGATCCCGGCCAACCGCTTGCCGATCTGCTGTCGCCCGGTCTTTCCGTCGTCGTGCGCGTCGACAAGAACGCCGCGCCCGTGGCCGAGCCTGCCCATAGCTGAAGCCAAGTCGGCGCAAAAGAAAAAGCCCGGATCCTGGGATCCGGGCTCTCTCAATCAGAACGGCCAGTAAGGCTTATTCTTCTTCGCCGTCGAAGTCGGCTTCCGGGTTGAAGAAGTCTTCCGGCTTCAGCGCGTCTTCGTCAACGCCGTAGATGGCGTCGGCCGAGGTCAGGCTTTCGCCCTTGGACTGGCGCTCAGCTTCTTCAGCCGAACGGGCAACGTTGACTTCAACTGCGATTTCGACTTCCGAATGCAGGTGCAGCGTAACGTTGTGCAGGCCGATCGACTTGATCGGGTGGTTCAGGTCGACCTGGTTGCGGCCGATGTTGAAGCCGGCGGCAGCCAGAACTTCGATAACGTCGCGAGCAGCAACCGAACCGTAGAGCTGGCCGGTTTCGCCAGCCGAGCGCACGATGATGAAGGACTTGCCTTCGAGCTTCTCGGCAACCTTCTGGGCTTCCGACTTGCGCTCGAGGTTACGGGCTTCGAGCGTCGAGCGCTCGGCTTCAAAGCGGGTCTTGTTGGCAGCGTTGGCGCGCAGTGCCTTGCCGAGCGGCAGCAGGTAGTTGCGTGCGAAGCCGTCGCGAACCTTTACGGTTTCGCCCATCTGGCCGAGCTTTGCGATACGTTCGAGAAGAATGACTTCCATGATCTTGTCCTTTCAGAGTTCAGGTTTGGTGAGGTCAGTTTTTTCCCACCGGGGTGACCGCGATGGTGCGTCGCGTATCGGTCAGTCCCGTCAGGAGGAAGAAGATTGCCGGGATCGTGAACACGAGCACCGACAGGTATGCGATCCACAACACGGGAAGCCGCCAGGACTTGCCGCGCGTGCGGAAGTGGAAGGATGCGAAACCGGCAAGCAGGAAGCCCGCGCCGAAGGTTCCGCAGATGAGCGCGCCGATCGTCGCCGGAGCGCCGCCCAGAAAGGTCAGGACCAGCCCGCCGAGAAAAATGAATATTGCATTGCGGTGCATGCGCAGCGTCGACGGAATGTCTTCGCGCGGGCGCAACGACTTGCCCGACATCTGCACGATGCGGGTGGCGATGTAGTAGGCGGTAAACAGCATCACCACCCAGACGGCGCCCTGGATGAGCGGGAGGGCCAGCGTGAAGATCGACTTGATCTGCGCAATCGCCGCAGCGTCGGGGTTGTAGAGGGGTTCCTGAGCCTTCACCGCCTCGATGACAATGTCGACCATGCGGTCGGACACGCCAGAATCATATCCGACGATGAAGCCGACGATGATCATGCCGGCAGTTACCAGGCCGGCGAGGTGGCTGAGAATGTCGGAAAGCGGGTACCAGGCAAGCGCACCATCAGGGCCGCCGAGTTCGGTTGCTGGGCGCGCCAGATTGGCGAGATGGCTGAGCCACCCGGCCGGGATGAGCGTCACGACGAGGATCAGCAGCGCGAACTGGGGTGAAATCAGAGCGGCAGCGGTCGCGCCGGCGCTGATGATGGCGGTGATCGCGGCTGCATTGCCCCAGCCGAGGCCGGCAATAAGAATGGGAAGCGCCGAAGCGGCATAGAGAACGATCGCAAGCGACGACTGCGTGTTCGCGCCCATCGACAGGAGGGCAGCGGTAACGCCGGCGAGAGCGCCGGTCAGCAGCGATGTCTTGTTCACGGTGTTCACGGTCGCTGTCCTGCTTCGTGCAGTTAGGGGATGGCCAAGGGTCAGCCCCAACATGGGATTTCCGTGTGTTTCCACACGAGGGTTCCGATCCGCGCCCAACGCGGAAGGGAGAGGGCAAGGCGTCACGTAAAGGGAGCGCCTTGCCTCAGAGTCGGTTTCCGTTGAGTCAGGCGACCAACGGAAGGTCAGCCGTTGTTACGAAACGACGTAAGGCAGCAGGCCGAGGAAGCGGGCGCGCTTGATCGCCTGGGCGAGTTCGCGCTGCTTCTTCTGGGAAACGGCCGTGATGCGGGAAGGAACGATCTTGCCGCGCTCGGAAATGTAGCGCTGCAGCAGACGGATGTCCTTGTAGTCGATCCGCGGAGCGTTTGCGCCCGAGAAGGGGCAGGTCTTGCGGCGACGGTGGAACGGGCGACGAACCGGAGCGGAAGAAACTTCAGCCATTGTCTTTAATCTCCTAAAGTTTCTTGATTAAGCGCGGTCTTCGCGCGGACGACGCGGGCGGTCTTCGCGGTCGCCACGGTCCGGACGCGGACCACGGTCGCCGAAGCCACGCTCCGGACGGTCGCCATCGCGGCGCGGACGGTCGTCGCGGTCGCGCTTCTGCATCATGGCAGACGGGCCTTCTTCGTGCTTCTCGACGGCGATCGTCATGTAGCGCAGGACGTCTTCGTTGATGCGCATCTGACGCTCGATTTCGTGAACAGCGGCTGCCGGAGCATCGATGTCCATGAGAACGTAGTGAGCCTTGCGGTTCTTCTTGATGCGGTAGGTGAGGGACTTGAGGCCCCAGTTCTCGACGCGACCGACCTTGCCGCCGTTTGCTTCGAGGACGCCCTTGTACTGCTCGACGAGACCGTCGACCTGCTGCGGCGTGATGTCCTGGCGGGCCAGGAATACGTGTTCATAAAGAGCCATTGTGGCTTACCTTTCTTGCGTTAATCAGCCCGGACATCGGCGGCTAAGCCTCAACGACTGTTCTTATTGGCTGACACGCAGCCGGCAAGAAAGTGTTGTATCGAGACGGTCGAGAGCGGAGACACGGGAGGCCGGAAAGACTTGCAATCCTAACGGCTCCCCTCGAGGAAGCCGGCCCTCCGTTCAGCCACCAGCCAGAAGACCGGGCATTTCGAACAGCGCGCTTATACGCATATTTCAGCGAAAGGCAAGGCTTGGCCGGTCTTTTCGCCCGGTTTTGCCTTTCAAGCAGTTCCCGCGGTCTTCTTCCACTTGCGCAAACGCCCGCGGGCATTGGCATAGGGTGAGGACGTGTTGAACTGGATCATGCGGCCAAGCGGCCATTTGCCGTACCAGGGCTGACCGTAGAGTGCTCGGTCATCGCGCGCCTCGATCAGGGCGACCAATCGATCCTTGCTGGCTGCGAGGCGCGGCAGGCGTTCGGCGGGTGGAAGCGCCTGGTAGTCGTTATAGAATTTCTGCGCGAGCCGGCCGAGTTCGTTCCACTTGTATCCCGTCTCCGGAAAATCGACCGGCAGGCCTTGCTCGTCCCGTTCGACCCACTTGATCACCAGTTCGCCCCAGCCGATGAGGTAGGCGACGAGGTCGCCCACACTCATCATCGTGCCCTTGGCATGCCCATCGAGCGAAGGCTCGGCGAATCGCTCCGGTGCTATGCCGTCGAGTTCGCGGCGGAGTTTGGCGAACTCCGTCTGGATGGCGAAGAGCAGTTCCGCTTTCGTCTGGGGCACGGACATGGGCTGTTTCGCGCTCAGATCGGCATGGGATAGAGTCGGTGCAGGCGGCGAATGCCGTTCATGACGTCCTGCGACAGCGTCATTCCGGCCGCACCGAGATCCGTCTTCAACTGTTCCATCGAGGTTGCGCCGATGATGGCGGAAGCCATGAACGGGCGGGAGAGGCAGAAGGCGATCGCCAGCTGCGAGGGGTCGATCCCATGCTCGCGGGCCAGCGCCACATAACCGGCGACGGCCGGCTCCTGGTGCGGCGTGAAGCGGCCGCCGAGATCGCCGTTGATCGCAAGCCGCGAGCCGGTCGGCCTGATGCCGTCGAGGTACTTGCCGGTCAACAGGCCGGCTGCGAGCGGCGAATAGGCGAGAAGCCCTACGTCCTCGTGATGCGAAAGCTCGGCGAGATCGAGGTCGTAGGCTCTGTAGAGAAGATTGTATTCGTTCTGGATCGAGGCGACGCGTGGCAGGCCGTGGCGTTCGGCCATGTCGATGAGCTTCATCGTGCCCCAGGCGGTGTCGTTCGAGAGACCGATTGCCCGCACCTTGCCGGCTTTCACCACGTCACCGAGCTTTTCGAGGATCGCCTGGAGGTCGGCCGCCACATGGGCCTTGTTCTGTTTGGCGGGCTCGTAGGACCAGGCATTGCGGAAATGGTAGTGACCGCGGTTCGGCCAATGGATCTGGTAGAGGTCGATGTAATCCGTCTTCAGCCGCTTGAGGCTGGCGTCGACCGCTTCATCGATGCCCTCGGGGGTGATCGGGCCGCCATTGCGAATATAAGGTCGCCCGGAGCCGGCAACCTTGGTGGCGACCACGACGTCGTCGCGACGGCCGCGTTTGACCAGCCACTCGCCGATAAAGCGCTCGGTATCGCCATAGGTTTCGGCCGAAAGCGGCGTCGTTGGGTAGAGTTCAGCGGTGTCGATGAAGTTCACACCTTTGTCGAAGGCGTAGTCGAGTTGTTCGTGCGCCTCGGCTTCGGAGTTCTGCGAGCCCCAGGTCATTGTGCCCAGGCAGATTTCGGAAACCTTGATGTCGGTCCGGCCAAGCGTGTTGTAACGCATTGCGTGATGGTCCTTATGGATGGCGGGTCTCGACCCAGGACGAAGGGTGCCCGCGATAGAAAAGGGTGAAGGCCGCAAGCCCAGGGGAGGTTGAACGGGCAGGGCGGCGATGCGCGGCAAACTTACGCCTTGATTGGCGAAGATCAAGGGCAAAAGGCCGCCCGAAGCCCGCAAAGCCGGGCCTGCGCGCTTGACTCACCGTTCAGGAATGTGAATGGAGAGGAAAACTAGGGAAGGGACAATCCCATGAGTATTGCATTCACGTTCCCGGGCCAGGGCAGCCAGGCTGTCGGTATGGGCAAGGATCTGGCGGACGCGTTTCCGGAAGCAGCTGCGGTGTTTGCCGAGGTTGACGACGCGCTCGGCGAGAAGCTCTCCGAGGTCATGTGGAGCGGCCCCGAGGAAACGCTGACACTGACGGCCAACGCCCAACCGGCGCTGATGGCCGTGTCGATGGCGGTGATCCGTGTGCTGGAAGCCAAGGGCCTCGATCTGAAGAGCAAGGTCTCGTTCGTGGCCGGCCATTCGCTCGGCGAGTACTCGGCGCTCTGTGCCGCCGGAACCTTCTCGATTGCCGACACGGCGCGCCTCCTGCGCATCCGCGGCAATGCCATGCAGGCGGCCGTTCCCGTCGGCAAGGGCGCGATGGCGGCGATCATCGGTCTTGAGCATGCGGATGTCGATGCCATCTGCCGTGAAGCCTCGGCGCTCGGCTCCTGCCAGATCGCCAACGACAATGGTGGCGGTCAGCTGGTAATCTCCGGCGAGAAGGCGGCCGTCGAAAAGGCTGCGGCACTTGCGTCGGAAAAAGGCGCCAAGCGCGCCCTGATGCTGCCGGTTTCGGCTCCTTTCCATTCGAGCCTGATGGCGCCCGCGGCCGATGCGATGCGCGAAGCGCTTGCCAAGGTTGAGAAGCACAATCCGTCCATCCCGGTCATCGCCAACGTCCTGGCCGCTCCGGTCAGTGACGCCGAAGAGATTGCACGCCTTCTGGTCGAGCAGGTGACAGGTCAGGTTCGCTGGCGCGAGACGGTGGAGTGGTTCGCCGCCAACAACGTCACGACGCTTTATGAAGTGGGTTCCGGCAAGGTTCTCACCGGGCTTGCCCGCCGGATCGACAAGTCCGTCACCGGCATTACCGTCAACACGCCTGCCGATATCGACACCGCGCTCTCGGCGCTTCTGGCCTGAGTGCTCCAGTTATAAGGAATCAATCCGATGTTCGATCTTTCCGGCCGTAAGGCTCTTGTAACCGGTGCATCCGGTGGTATCGGCGAAGAAATCGCCCGCATGCTGCACGCCCAGGGCGCAATCGTCGGCCTTCACGGCACGCGCGTCGAGAAGCTCGAGGCGCTTGCGAACGAACTCGGCGATCGCGTCCAGCTGTTCCCGGCCAACCTTTCCGATCGCGCCGAAGTCAAGGCGCTGGGCGAGAAGGCCGAGGCTGAACTGGGCGGCGTCGACATCCTCGTGAACAATGCCGGCATCACCAAGGATGGTCTTTTCGTTCGCATGAGCGACGAGGACTGGGACAATGTGCTGGAGGTCAATCTGACCGCCGTGTTCCGCCTGACCCGCGAGCTGACCCATCCGATGATGCGCCGCCGCTTCGGCCGCATCGTCAACATCACCTCGATCGTCGGCGTGACCGGCAACCCCGGCCAGGCAAACTACTGTGCCTCGAAGGCCGGCATGATCGGCCTTTCGAAGTCGCTCGCTCAGGAAATCGCGACCCGCAACGTCACCGTCAACTGCGTTGCGCCCGGCTTCATCGAGAGCGCCATGACCGGCAAGCTGAACGACAAGCAGAAGGACGCCATCATGGGAGCGATCCCGATGCGACGCATGGGAACCGGCGCCGAGATTGCGTCCGCCGTCGCCTATCTCGCTTCGAACGAAGCAGGCTACGTTACCGGCCAGACGATTCACGTCAACGGTGGCATGGCAATGATCTGACGTGGTGTCCGGGGCCCTGCATTGCGCGCGCACCAACAGGCGCGTTTTCTGCCTGCAATGCTCCGGCATATCACCTGCCAAATGCCTGAAATTCAATGTTGAGCAAGCGATTGTCAGGCATTTTCGCACTTTGCGGCAGACCTAAACCGTGTTAATCGGGCCATGACTGTTAGCAGTCGACCGGCCCCGCCAGGTGTCCGGCAGCCTTGGCTGCCTTGGGTTTGCCGCGGTTCTGGTTGGATGGATTGCCCGTTGGACCGTCTTGGTCTATCAGGCGTATTGAGAGTACCGGTGCCAGAAAGGCGCCCAGAGAAACGAAGGTCGAGGAACTCCGACATGAGCGATATCGCAGAACGCGTAAAGAAAATTGTTATTGATCATCTTGGCGTCGACGCCGAAAAGGTCAGCGAAGGCGCAAGCTTTATCGATGACCTCGGCGCGGACTCGCTCGACACCGTCGAACTGGTCATGGCATTCGAAGAAGAATTCGGCGTCGAAATCCCGGATGATGCTGCGGATTCGATCCTGACTGTCGGCGACGCCGTCAAGTTCATCGAAAAGGCCCAGGCCTAATATTTCACGGCCAAGCCGTAGACGGGCCGCGTTCAGCGGCCCGTACCAGCCCAGGGGATGTGGGCTGTCCCGTGCTGAGCGCGGGTTCTCGATCAGCAATGCGGTCCGGCATTTCCCTCTGATCGTTGCTACAAGAACTTAAAATGGATGCACGGATCGGGTTCGTCACACGTGGTCCGATCCGGCTCTGAAATTGAACAGTCAGGGTGGGTTGCGGACTATGAGACGTGTCGTTATCACCGGTACCGGCATGGTATCTCCTTTGGGTTGCGGAACCGAGGCAACTTGGGCGCGCCTGATCGCGGGCGACAATGCTGCGCGCAGGGTCACGGAATTCGAAGTCGAAGATCTGCCCGCGAAAATTGCGTGCCGCCTTCCATTCGGCGATGGCTCGAACAACACCTTCAATGCCGATGACTGGATGGAGCCGAAGGAACAGCGCAAGGTTGACCCCTTCATTGTCTACGCGATGGCCGCTGCCGACATGGCGCTGGCCGACGCCGGCTGGAAACCCGAAAACGACGAAGACCAGATTGCAACCGGCGTCCTGATCGGTTCGGGCATCGGTGGTCTCGAAGGCATTGTCGAAGGTGGCTATACGCTGCGCGACAAGGGCCCTCGACGCATTTCGCCCTTCTTCATTCCCGGCCGCCTGATCAACCTTGCCTCGGGCCAGGTTTCGATCCGCCACAAGCTGCGCGGTCCCAATCACTCTGTCGTCACCGCCTGCTCGACCGGCGCGCATGCTATCGGTGACGCGATGCGCCTTATTGCGCTCGGCGACGCCGACGTCATGGTGGCCGGTGGTGCCGAATCGCCGATCTGCCGTATCTCGCTCGCGGGCTTTGCCGCCTGCAAGGCGCTGTCGACACAGCACAATGATGATCCGCAAAGGGCATCGCGTCCCTATGATGTCGATCGCGACGGTTTCGTCATGGGCGAAGGTGCCGGCATCGTGATCCTGGAAGAACTGGAACATGCCAAGGCGCGCGGCGCGAAGATCTATGCCGAAGTCGTCGGCTACGGCCTTTCCGGCGACGCCTATCACATCACGGCGCCGTCCGAAGATGGCGATGGTGCCTATCGCTGCATGCAGATGGCGCTGAAGCGCGCCGGATTGACGGCGGCTGACGTCGACTACATCAACGCCCACGGCACCTCGACCATGGCCGACACGATCGAGCTTGGTGCAGTCGAGCGGCTTGTCGGCGAACATGCCTCGACGATTTCCATGTCGTCGACCAAGTCGGCAATCGGCCACCTGCTGGGGGCTGCCGGTGCGGTCGAAGCGATCTTTTCGGTGCTGGCGATCCGCGACAACATTGCGCCGCCGACGCTGAACCTCGACAATCCCTCCGTCGAGACCAAGATCGACCTGGTGCCGCATGTTGCCCGCAAGCGCGAGATCAATGTCGCTCTGTCGAACTCCTTCGGCTTCGGCGGCACAAACGCTTCTCTGGTTCTGCGCCGCTATACCGGCGCTTGATATTGCCGAGCTTATCAACGGGGCGATGTTCATCACAGCCCCGTTGATCCTGCTTTTGCCGCATTGCTCGCTACAAGCATGTAGCAGGAGGACGTGCCGCCTTTCTCTAGGGATCGGCACTGCCTGACGGCTATGTTCGCGCAAGGCACATCTGACAGTCTGTTGTATCGCTATTGCCGCGCGCATGCTGGCTGTCGTCGAGCGAAAATGCCGTTGACTGGCGGGTGCGCCGAAACCATTTATTCCACTGCCGGCCCCAAGGGCTGGCTGCGGCTCAAACGTTTTGATTTATACCTGCCACGGTCCAGGCCGAAATTCGCACCGCGGCAGCTAGAATGAGGATGCGAATTTCGGGTTCGGGACAATCGTGAGCGACTCAAACGAGAACGGCGCGGCGCAATTCGGCCGCAGTGACACCGGGAACAGCGGGCCGATCATTCCGAAATCGGCCAGCGAAGCCTTGCGGCCCGAGAAGGCACCGCAGCCGCCGAAGCGTTCGCGCAAGGCGCGCAGCCAGGTTGTGATCTTTCTGAATTTCGTCATGACCGTTATCGTTTTCGCCGCACTCGCCGCGGCCGGCGCGGTCTACTACGCCATGCACCAATACGAGAAGGCAGGCCCGCTCGAAGCCAACAAGAACTTCATCGTCAGAAGCGGCGCCGGTATCAGCGAGATCGCCAGCGGTCTCGAACGTGGCAACATCATCACCGATGGCCGCGTCTTCAGGTTCGTCTCTGAGGCTTACCTCGACAACGACACGCTCAAAGCAGGCGAATACGAGATCAAGGCCGGGTCTTCGATGCAGGAGATCATGCAACTGCTGAAATCCGGCAAGTCCATTCTCTACTCCGTGTCGCTGCCCGAAGGACTGACCGTCAAGCAGATGTTCAGCCGGTTGTCTGGTGACGAGGTTCTTGTCGGCGATCTGCCGAAGGAACTGCCTGTTGAGGGTTCGTTGAAGCCGGACACCTATAAATTTACCCGCGGCACCAAGCGTGTGGAAATCGTGCAGCAGATGGCGGCCGCCCAGAAGGCATTGGTCGACCAGATCTGGGAGAAGCGCGATCCGAACCTTCCGGTCTCGACCGTCGAGGAGTTCGTCACGCTTGCTTCGATCGTGGAAAAGGAAACCGGGCGTGCCGACGAACGTCCACGCGTTGCCTCCGTCTTCATCAACCGGCTGGACAAGGGCATGCGCCTGCAGTCCGACCCCACCATCATCTACGGCATTTTCGGCGGCGATGGGAAACCGGCGGACCGGCCGATCCTGAAGTCGGATCTCGACAAGAATACGCCCTATAACACCTACATCATCAAGGGCCTGCCGCCGACGCCGATCGCCAATCCAGGTCGCGCAGCACTTGAAGCCGTTGCCAATCCGTCCCGCACACCGGAGCTCTACTTCGTTGCCGACGGCACGGGCGGCCACGTTTTTGCCGTCACATTGGATGAACACAACGCCAATGTTCGCCGCTGGCGCAAGGTAGAAGCCGAAAAGGCAGCTGAAGCGGCAAAGGCCGCCCAGGACGCAGCAACGGCGGCGCAGCCTCAGTAACAACAGCCTTGCATTGTGGACGGACTTACCACGGCGCGGATATCCCTTGCGGGATACCGCGCCGTCGCCTTATTGCTTCTCCAGAAAATGCAACGGAGGTGAGGATGCCGCTCCAATCGATGACCGGCTTTGCCCGGAGAGAAGGCAGCAGCGGCCGCCATCGCTGGGCTTGGGAATTGCGCTCCGTCAACGGCAAGGGCCTTGATGTCAGGCTACGCTTGCCGCAAGGGCTTGAGCGGTTCGAGCCGGGCGTACGCCGGCTTGCTGCGGAGTTCTTTTCCCGAGGCAATCTGCAGGTCAGTCTGTCCGTCAGCGGAGCGGAGAACGTTGTTGAAGCTGTGGTGAACCAGGCGGCGCTGACAGCGGTCCTGGGCCTGCGTGAGCAACTCGGCGACCTCGTCGATCCCGCGCCGCTGAAGTTCGACACGCTGCTGGCAATTCGGGGCATCGTCGACTTCCGCGAACCCGAGGAGAGCGAAGCGCAACGTGCCGCCCTCGACGACGATATCATGACCGGACTCAAGCTCGCTCTGAACGATCTGCGCGAAATGCGCGAGGAAGAGGGCGGTGCGCTCTGTCAGATCCTGCTGGGGCAGGTCGAGACCATCGAGACGCTGACGGCAACGGTCGAAACCGATCCCTCGCGCAGTCCGGCGGCAATTGCCGAAAAGCTGGCGCAGCAGGTGGCGCTGGTGGTGGGCAACGGCTCTTCGCTCGATCGCGACAGGCTGTATGCCGAAGTGGCACTGCTCGCCACCAAGGCCGATCTGAGAGAGGAGCTGGACAGGCTCGGCTCTCATGTTGTCGCCGCCCGCGACCTCTTGTCGAAAGGCGGGCCGGTCGGCCGCAAGCTTGATTTCCTGGCACAGGAATTTAACCGGGAATCGAATACGATCTGTTCCAAGTCGAATGCGGCTGCGGTCTCCGCCGCCGGCATCGAGTTGAAAGTTGTGATCGATCAGTTCCGCGAACAGGTTCAGAATTTGGAGTAACGCATGAAACCGGCGACACCTTCGCCCATCAAGATCGCCCGCCGCGGGCTGATGCTGGTCATTTCCTCACCCTCGGGTGCGGGAAAGTCGACGATCGCGCGCAACCTGCTGGAAGCCGATCCCGAAATGAGCATCTCGGTCAGCGTGACCACGCGCCAGCGTCGTCCAAGCGAAATTGATGGCCGGCACTATCACTTCAAGTCGATCCGCGAGTTCGAAGCGCTTCGGGCGACCGACTCGCTGTTGGAATGGGCTGAGGTTCACGGCAATTTCTACGGCACGCCGCGCGACGCCGTCGAAGCCGCGATGGCCGCCGGCCGCGACATGCTTTTCGATATCGACTGGCAAGGCGCCCAGCAGCTTCAGGAGAAGATGGCCGGCGACGTCGTCTCGATCTTCATCCTGCCGCCTTCGATGGCGGAGCTGCAATCGCGGCTGCATCGCCGGGCCGAAGACAGCGAGGAAGTGATCGCCACGCGCCTGGCCAATTCGCGTGCTGAAATCGAACATTGGCGCGAATACGACTACATCGTTCTCAACGACGATCTCGACCGTGCCTTTTCGTCCGTCCGTGCGATCGTCGAGGCGGAACGCCTGCGCCGGGACCGTCGTCCGGGCCTGTTCGAATTCGTCAATGGGCTTTTGACGGAAAACCCGTTCTGACCACGACAGCGGCCGGGCAATACCGGCCGCTCATCCGGCAACGGTCGTCCGACAAGCATGTGCGCGACGGCGCACGCGAAGCTTTTTCTGCGAAAACTATCATGACGGCTTTCCGTCAGGAAACGCATGGAAACAAAGCGATAGAGCGTCTTGGTGAATCTGTTTCACCGGTAGTGCTCGCGGCGCTGAACCAGAACCTAAAGAGCCGTTTGCCCGCAAGATGCTAAAGGCAGTTCGCCAGTCGGCAGAATTCTTCCACGGAAAGCGTTTCCGCGCGCCGCTGCGGATCAATCTCGGCTTTTGCCAGCAGCGCTTCGCCACCAAGCGGCTTCAGGCTCTGCCGGAGCATCTTGCGACGTTGGCCGAAGGCGGCATGAGTGACCCTTTCGAGCGAGGTCACTGCGCACGGAATAGGATTGGCAATCGGCTCCAGATGCACCACCGAAGACGTCACCTTTGGCGGTGGCGTGAAAGCCTGGGGCGGCACGTCGAAGGCCATGCGGGCATTCGTCCGCCAGCCACACAGGACACCCAGCCGACCGTAGTGATCGTCGTCCGCATCAGCGACGATCCGCAAGCCCACCTCGCGCTGGAACATCAGTGTCAGCGATAGCCAGAAGGGGGGCCATGTCTTTGGCAGCAGCCAGTTGACGAGAAGCTGCGTGCCGACATTGTAAGGCAGGTTGGCAATGATCTTGACGGGGCCGCCACCGCTGATTGCCTCGAAATCGACCTTCAGCGCATCACCTTCGATGACCTCAAGCCGGTTCGGATAGTGATCGGAGATTTCGGCAAGTGCTGGCAGGCAGCGGGAATCCCGCTCGATCGCCACCACCTTCTTTGCGCCGAGCGCCAGGATCGCACGCGTCAGGCCTCCCGGCCCAGGTCCGACCTCGATGACCGTGACATCCTCGAGCGCCCCGGCCGTCCGGGCGATCTTCTGGGTGAGATTGAGGTCGAGCAGGAAGTTCTGCCCAAG
The DNA here is from genome assembly GCF_058795755.1 of Ensifer sp. GW823-FHT05D09. NCBI lineage: Bacteria > Pseudomonadati > Pseudomonadota > Alphaproteobacteria > Hyphomicrobiales > Rhizobiaceae > Ensifer > Ensifer sp. GW823-FHT05D09. Next base: position 84,215 of record NZ_JBXAIA010000009.1, read on the forward strand.
CGCCTTCTTGGCGTCGAGGCCATGACGCTGAATTACGTCCCGTAGCGGCGGGAGTCCGTCGAGAGCGGCCATCAGACGATAACTCCTGCGGTATTATTGGAAAGCTCTGCCGCGAGTGTCAGGGCCGCGAACAGGCTGTCGTCACGGGCGATACCCTTGCCGGCGAGGCTGAAAGCAGTACCGTGGTCGGGCGACGTACGGATGAAGGGAAGGCCAAGCGTGACGTTGACGCTGTCGTCGAAACCAAGTGCCTTGGCCGGGATCAGCGCCTGATCGTGGTACATGCAGATCGCGACGTCGTAGGTCGCCCGCGCGCGGTCGTGAAACATCGTATCGGCGGGCAGTGGCCCGGTGGCGTTGATGCCTTCCGCGCGCAACCGCTCGACGACCGGACGGATGATCGCATCGTCCTCGGCGCCTAGGGCGCCGCCTTCACCTGCATGCGGATTGAGCCCGGCGATCGCCAGCTTCGGCTTGTGGATGCCGAAGCGCGCGCGAAGGTCGATGGCGGTGATTGTGCAGGTCCGGTAGATCAAATCAGCTGTGAGCTGGGCCGGAACGTCTTTTAGTGGGATGTGGATCGTGACAGGCACGGCCCGAAGCTTGGGGCCGGCCAGCATCATCACCGGCAACAGGGTTTCGCCGGTGGCCTTCTCTGCGAGATCCGCCAGGTACTCGGTATGGCCCGGAAAGCGAAAGCCGGCGAGATAGAGCACGGCCTTGGCAATGGGGTTCGTGACCACGGCCGAAGCTTCGCCATTCATGACCAGCCGCACCGCCGTGTCGATGGCACCCGTTATTGCCGGCGCGTTGGCAGAATCTGCCTCGCCAGCGATGACGGGAGCCATGCAGCGCACGGGCAGAACGGGCAGGGCATCATCAAAATGGGAGACTGCGTTCGCACAATCGGTCTCGCGGATCGAGACCGCATGGCCGAGCAAGTCGGCTCTGGCGGCCAGAGCGGCAGGATCGCCGATGAAAAGGAACGGCGGGGTTGAGCGTTCGCGGCGACCAAGCCACGCGGTCAGGCTAAGGTCCAACCCGATCCCGGCAGGATCGCCCATGGTCAGGGCGAGGGGCCCGCCGGTCGTATCGCGCATTTTTGCCCGCTGATCTTACTTGTTGACGATCTGCGCCTTCTTGCGCAGTTCCTCGATATATTTTTCGCTGTTCGGATCTTCGCCGCCGGCCTTCTTCTTGCCGAGGTCCTCGGCGCGGAAGACGATTTCGGCTGCGGTGTCGTCATTGACCTGGCGCTTCTTGCAGATGGCGAGAAACTCGACACCCTTTTCGGTCACGCGCGTTCCCGTCGTGTTGCCGTCGCCGGCCTTCTCGACAAGTGGCTTCCATTCGTCCGGCAATTGCTGGGCCAGCATGCGGCCGAGATCGCGAATGGAAACGTCGCGATAGTTCGCCGCAAAAACCTTTGCCGTATCGCATCCCGGGAACTGGGCACGCGCAGCGTTGGCTTCCGCTTGACGCTTACCGGTGATGGCGCCGCGCTTCTTCTCCGGAATGACGAAGATGACCTGCTTGAAATAGTATTCCGTCGTGACGGGCTTGTTGCCGCCGCCTTCCATCATCCGCTTGACGAGATCGGCGCCCTGCAGGCGGTTTCCACTACCGAAGCGGAAATTGACGGCGCGCGGCCAGCTCATCTGCACGGCGATGAACTGCTTGAAGTGGTCGGAGCCAACACCGGCCTGGTCGAGGATCTTACCAAGCTGCTCGGGAGAGAGCTTGTTGCCGGCCGCAAAGCGCGCAAAGGCCGCGTCCACGTCCTGCGTGCTGACCGACTGGCCGATCCGCGCGATTTCTGCGCGCTTCAATACTTCGTCGACGAGTTGCTTCTTGGCTTCCTCGGCACTGCCGCCCTGGCGTTGCAGGCGAAGGAAGGCGACGCGCTTGGCAATGTCGCCGGAGGTGATCACGGTGTTGTTGACCGTTACCTTCACCTGGCTTGCAGCCTGCGCGCTGGCGCAAACGGCAATGCTCAGGCTGCCGGCCAAAGCCATTACCGAAAGCGTCCTCAAGATCGACATTTTCCCGCCCATCATCTTTTCCTGTCCTTGGCGCGGTCGAAACGTGGTGCTTCGATCCGCATCCCGGCTCACGCCATTGTTCTATCTTGTCGGAGGGAATGCATAATACATGCGGCCAAACGATGACAAGACCGTTTGGCCGGCCCGATAGCGGGCGGAGGGGCAATCCTTTGGCGAATGCCCCTCCGGCTAAAGCGTATCAATAGTAGTCCAGCTCTTCGAACTTGGTGTCGCCGACATTGACGTCGCCGAGTGTACGGAAGCTGATGCGGGCACCGATCGACCAGTCGTTTGCGATCGTGCTGTCGGTATCGCGTTCCTGCTTGTAGACGAGCGAGAACAGCGTGTCCTGATCGTCATAGGTGATGCCGAAGCCGTTGCGCGAAATGACATCGTTGTTGATGTCGTAGGTTATCGCGCCGAAGACCGACCAGTAGTCATGGAACCGGTAGGCTGCCGCGGTCTGGATTTCGTCCTGATTGCTTTGCGAGCCATAAAGCGGCTGCGCCTCAATGCGCGTATAGGTCATGGCTGCCTGCCAGGTCAGGCCGAGATAGCCGACTGTGGCATCGGCGCGGCGCAGAGCCAAATCCTCTTCGTCGAGACGGCCGGAAAGGTTTGCCATCAGGCCAGACGGCGCATCGATACCGAGCATGGCGACGTAGTCGGACCGGTTGCTTTCGAGGCCTGAATTCGCCCCCGCCTTGACCAGGTCGTCCGTTGCGAACGAGTTCAGGCCGCCGAGATGGTAGGATTGACCGACGATGCCGCGCAAGCCGTAGCCGCTGTCGAATGTCCCGGTATAGCGAAGACCGACATTGGCGCGGGTGCCGCCTTCAATGCGATCGAAGCCCGAAAACTTGTCGCGATCGAACAGGTTCGTCGCGTCGAAGACGAAGCTCTGCGCATCCTCGTTGGGCAGGCCGCCGGCATATTGCTCGTTGGGACGGGCATAGACCTGGGCGATCGGCTCGAGGACGTGGCTGCTATTGTCGCCCACGAACAGGATCGGGTAGCGCGCCTCGAGGCCTGCCGTCAGCATGCGCCGCGTGGCGGCATCGCTGTTGTTGAAGTCCCCCGTATAGCCGGCACCCGGGTCCGTCATGTTCAGGCCGAGCGCGTCACCGCGGGCGGCCAGCAACGGCGTCAGGACGATGCCGCCCGGAGCGATGTAGGTCCGCTTCCATTCGAGTTCCGCAGTCAGGCGATGCGTCGTTCCTTCGAGGCCACGGTACCGATTGACCACGCCTGGAATGGAATCGAGGTCGAGCCGGTTGCGCTTTATGTTGGTGAGGTTCACCGTTGCCGAAAGTTCGCCGCCCAGAACCGGCTGAGGCGCCTTGTAGGAATAGTCCAGAACCTGTGCTGCCGGCTGCTGGTTTTCAGCAACGCTGCTTGCGTCCGCGTCCTGAATGTCGAAATAGAAGGCGCGCAGGTCGAAATAGTTCCGCTTACCAAGGCCGGTCAGGTAGGCCTGGTTGACATAGGTCGTTCCGTCGAACGTCGACAGTTCATAGGTCTTGGCGAAGTTGTTGTCGGACTGGACGAGGACATTCCAGCCGAAAGTCCAGCGCGGATTGATCTCGAATTCGCCCTTGGAGGCGATCATGCCGCGATTGGTTTCGAGCGCATCGACCGTGCCGGGCGTAAACCGGCTCCTGTCGAGCTGGCTGATGCCGGCAACGCTCAAGGTGTGAAGGCCGTTGTGGAATCTCTGGCGGAACTCACCTTCCAGCAGGAAGCCCTGCCGGCTGAGACCCGTCAATGTTGCCGTCGCGTCCATGTGGGGCGAGATCGCCCAGTAGTAGGGAATGCCGACGCCGGCGCCGAGCTTCTGCGTGTAGCGGAACTTCGGAAACAGGAAGCCGCTCTTGCGCTTTACCGTGTGGTCGGGAATCTCCATCACCGGAATGTAGGCGATCGGCTTACCAAAGAGCTCGAAGCGGGCGTTTTCCAGCTTGATCGTGCGCGTGCGTCCATTCTGGACAATGCGTTGCGCCTTGATATGCCACAGCGAACGGTGATCGGGCTTCGTCGTGCACGGCGTGCAGGCCGTGTAGACGGCCTCGTTGAGGATGAATTCTTCGCCGTTCCGGCGCTCGCCGCTGGTCGCGGCAAGCCGCGTCAGATCCGTCGTCTCGATGCGCATGGCATCGACGAAACCGTCGCCGAAGTCGTCGGTCACGTCCATCTTTTCGGCGTAGACGACATTGCCGCCCGGCTCGATCAGCTGGATTTCACCGGTGGCATGAATGCGGCCCGCCTTCTGGTCGTACTCGACCTGCCGGGCCACCATCTTGTAACCGCCGTAGTCGATCTGCACGTTGCCGCGCACGATGACCTTCTCGGCGTCCTTGTTGTAGACAAGCTCATTGGCGGAGAGAAGCAGCTTGGCATCTTCCGGCATGTTCGGGCGCAGCGAATCAAGGCGCTCCGAAGTCTGCTGCGCGAGCGCGGGCGCACTCATTCCCATGGCAAGTGTCTGCAGCGCCACGCCTGCGAACAGGGCAGCGTTGATCAGCTTTGTACGTTTGCGGTTGCCTGCCGCCACTAGCCGTCCTCCTGGTTTAAAAGAATCGTCGAGCCCAGCGCCATCGCTACAACAACTGGCAACCAGGCTGCAACGAAAGGAGGCACTATACCGCTGCTCCCGAATGCTTTGACAAGCACGGTGACGACATAAAGCACGAAGCCCGATAGGATTCCACCGAGAATTACCGAGCGGGATTGGTTGAACCGGCTAAATTTCAGCGACACGCACGCGGCAATCAGCGTCATGGCGACAAGTAGCAGCGGCAAGGACAAAAGGGAGTGGAATTGGGTTTCCATGCCGTTGGTCGAAAAGCCGAATGAGCGAGCCACTTCGATCTTTCGAGGGAGGTCGAAAAACTGAATGGAATCAGCCTTTGCAAGCCTTTCCTGAACAAACTCCGGCTTCAAATTGGTGCGCAGTTGTGCCGTTTGCAGACGACGAGGCAGCTGTCCGCTGCGTGTTTCCGCGACGTCGTTAAGAAGCCAGTAACCATCTTCGAGTTTCGCCGAGGCGGCATCCTGTCTCAGAATGATCGAACCCTGTGGATCGAAGTGGATGACGGTGACGTTGACAAGCGTCGTGCCGCCGTCCTGAACCGAGCGGGCGCCAATGATCGTATCGGTGCCCTGGTAGATCTGTCTGAGCCACGGGATCGAGCCGGCATCCGAGGTCCGCGACGAACCAAGGGCGGCAAGCATGGCCTCTTCCTTCTTGGCACCCCAGGCTGCCAGCGGGTTGAGTGCGAGCACGGCGAGCACGCCGAACAGGAAGGCGCCAAGGACAAACGGACGCAGGAACTGCCACACCGAAATGCCCGCAGCCCGGGTGACCACGAGTTCGTAACGCCTATTGAGCGAGATCAGGGCGGCCATCGCAGAGAAAAGCGCGACGAAGGGAACGGTCTGCTGCAGAATGGTTGGGATCCGGAAGGCACTGATCAGCAACGCGGCCGTTATCGAATAATGCGGAAGGTTGGACAGGCGGCTCGCCTGTTCGCTGAAGTCGATGATGAAGACCAGCGAAAAGATACCGACCAGAAACCAGAAGGTTGTGACGACGTAACGGGTGAGGAAGTAGCGACCGAGGGTGGTGAAGATCACGATGCGTTGCTCCCGTCAGGGGCCGGGCGCACGAGGCGAAGGCGCACCATCAACTCGGACAGCTTTTCCTGCCAGGTCATGGGAATGTCGAGCCGACGGTTGCTGGCGAGCTGGTGAATGGCAAGCGCGCCGGTGGCAAGTGGAACGACATACATCAGCGGAACGAACCAGACCGAATCTTCGGCGCTGTTGCCCGCATAGAAGGTCATCCAGCGAATGACCAAGGCGGAGCCGAGGGCGCTGACCATCGGGTGGACTCGCGCCTCGCGGTGCGAGCGGGCATCGCTGCAGAAGACAAGCGCGATCAGGCCGAACAGCAGCGGGAACGTCCATTCCGTCAAGCGGCGGTGCAGCTCGGCGGTGAAGGCAAGCGGGTTACCCTGATAGACGGGATCGTTGGGGTCCGGGTTGAAAAGATTGGGAAGGTCGCGATCCTTGGCACGGATCGTCGCTTCGCGCGTCGTCTTCGTCATGTCGGCGAGATCGAAGGCGTAGGAATCGAACTTGATGATCGACACGCCGCCGTCGGGCAGCTTTCGCTGAACTTCGCCGTCCTTCATGACCAGCGCCGAGCTCTTCTCGTCCACGGCACCTTCGCGCGCATAATAGACGAGCTCGAAAGCCGGGTTGCGGGAATCGGCGACGAAGATCCCTTCGAGCACGCCACCGCCGCGTCGGCCGCCAACCTGCACATAAAGCCCGTCGGTAATCTTGCGGAAGGCATTCTCCTGGACGACCGAGGAAAGCAGGTCCGCATTGGCCGTTGCCAGCATTTTGCGCACGGCGACGCGCGAATAAGGCTCGACAAAATTGTCGACCACGAAGGAGAGGACGCTCAGGCCGGCAGCGAGAAGGATGATCGGACGGATGATCGTCATGCGCGAGCTTCCGGCAGCATTCAGCACCGTCAGTTCAGAATCGGTGTTCATCGTCGTCAGCGTCTGGGTCACGCCGATGACCAGCGCGAACGGCAGAATGATCGGTACGACCGAGGGCAGGATGAGCGTCGCGAGTTTGAGGAACGCAAAGACCGACTGGCCGCTATCGGTGACCAGATTGACGTTGGTCAGGGCCTGCGTCGTCCACACGATGCCGAGCAACGGCAAAAGTGTCGCGAGGAACATGGTCAGGGCACGCCGGAAAATGTAGCGTTCGATCAGCTTCATGTCCGTTTCCGGTCCAAATTCCTGCTCATGTTTCCGTCCCGCATCGCTGCATCGAAACGCCTGTTTCTGCTGCCGCCATCAGCGGGAACCGAGCTTTCGTCTCATCTCCCGCATTGCTCAAAGGGTAAAGCAACTGGGATAATTTAAGGCGAAGAACCTCGGTTAACCGCATGTAAACATCTGAGGGCATCTTGCCAAGCCGTTGAAAAGCGAGAAGGGTGCCGACCACAGCTTTGACGGCGGCAGACGCAGCGAATGTTTGCCACTGTAACCGCCCGGTAACAGGGGCGAGCGCGTAAGACCAAGAAATGCCCGGAGTTTTGTAATGTCTATGAAATTTGAGTTCACCTTCGCCAAGTCTCATCGCCCGGCGGGTGGTGTTGCAATCCTGTTGAAAGCGACCGTTGGACAGGCAGCGGGCGCCGATGTCGCCGATCCGGAAGGCGTTCTGGCCAAGGCGGCGAAGATCAAGAAGTTCAGCGGCAAGGCATTCTCCACCCTCGATATCCTCGCGCCGCATGGCTCGCCCGCAGATCGGATCATCGTGCTCGGCCTCGGTAACCCCGATGCATTGACCGATCACGATTGGCTGAAGGCAGGTGGTGCCGCAGCGGCGAAGTTGCGTGGGGCCGAAAAGGCTACGATCTTCATCGACGTTCCCGATCTCGAAGTCAGCGGCAAGGCGGCGGCCGACTTCGCGCTCGGTATGGAAATGAACGCCTACAACTTCGACGGCTACAAGACGAAAAAGGCCGATGATGAGGCCAAGTCCGCGGGCAAGCCGGTGAAGGTCACCATCGTGACCGGCGCGGTGATTGCGGCGAAGAAAGCTTTTGCGACGGCGCAGGCGGTCGGCGAGGGCGTGTTCCTTGCCCGCGACCTGGTCAACGAGCCGGCAAACGTCCTCGGTCCGCTGGAGTTCGCCGCCAAGGCGAAGGAGCTGGAGAAGCTCGGCGTCGAGGTGGAGATCCTCACCGAAAAGGAAATGAAGAAGCTGGGAATGGGCGCGCTTCTCGGCGTTGCCCAGGGCTCGACGCGCCCGCCGCGACTGGTCGTGATGCAGTGGAAGGGCGGCAAGTCCAAGGAGCGCCCGGTTGCCTTCATCGGCAAGGGCGTCGTGTTCGACAGCGGCGGCATCTCGATCAAGCCGGCTGCCGGCATGGAAGAGATGAAGGGCGACATGGGCGGCGCCGCCGCCGTTACCGGCCTGATGCACGTGCTTGCGGCGCGTCACGCCAAGGTCAATGTCGTTGGCATCATCGGCCTTGTGGAAAACATGCCCGACGGCAGCGCGCAGCGTCCGGGTGATATCGTGACGTCGATGTCCGGACAGACGATCGAGGTCATCAATACCGATGCCGAGGGACGTCTCGTGTTGTGCGATGCGCTCTGGTATTGCAACGACCGCTTCAAGCCGCAGGCGATGATCGACCTCGCAACGCTGACCGGCGCGATCATGGTAGCGCTTGCCACCCATCACGCCGGCCTGTTCTCCAATGACGACCGCCTGGCCGGCCAATTGCTGGCCGCCGGCATTGCCACGCAGGAGCGCCTCTGGCGCATGCCGCTTGGCAAGGAATACGACAAGATGATCGACAGCAAGTTTGCCGACATGAAAAACACCGGCGGACGTTATGGCGGTGCGATTACCGCGGCGCAGTTCCTGAAGCGCTTCGTCGGGGACACGCCCTGGGCCCACCTGGATGTCGCCGGCACCGCGATGGGGTCGCCGACTGACGAAGTCAATCAGTCGTGGGCCTCCGGTTTCGGCGTTCGTCTGCTCGATGAGTTGGTCCGCGCGAGCTACGAGTCCTGACCGGCATCGCAGGCGGTGACGAAGGCCGTGGAGAGATCGGCATGACCGAGATCCTTTTCTATCATCTGACGGAATCGAAGCTCGAGGATGCACTTCCGCCGTTGCTCGACAAGAGCGTCGAGCGCGGCTGGAGAGTGGTGGTGCAGACGGTCGATGCCGAGAGGCGCGATGCGCTCGACACACATCTCTGGGTCTACCGGGACGAAAGCTTCCTGCCGCACGGGACAGACGCCGGGGACCTTGCTGCCGAGCAGCCGGTTCTCCTCGTCGCCGACGAAGGCAACCAGAACGCCGCAACAGTTCGTTTCCTTGTCGATGGCGCCAATCCGCCACCGGTCGAGAGCTATGAGCGAATCGTCTTCATGTTCGACGGCTACGACCAGCAACAGCTCGAAGCCGCCCGCGGGCACTGGAAACGGCTGAAAGGTGAGGGCCACAGCCTCACCTATTGGCAGCAGAACCGTGATGGCCGATGGGAAAAGAAGGCCTGATCGACACATCCGCAATGCTTGACCATGAAAAAGCCCGCAGGAAACCGCGGGCTTTCTTTTTCGCCGTCGTCTCGGCGTCTAGAGCATTTCCAGGAAAAGTGCGAAGCGGTTTTCCGTCAGGAAATGCGTAAAAACAAGGTGCTAGAGCGTTTCTGCGACTCTGTCTAAACCAGGAAACGCTCTAGTCGTGGAAGGCTTCGACGAACTTGCGTCGGCCGAGCATGAACGCATCGGCGACGTGGCGCAGTGGCGCGAGATCGACGTCCGATGTCTTGGCCCTGATGATTTCGGCGAAACGCTTGTAGAGCATCGGATATTCCTGTTCCGGCTCCTCGTGCGCGATCTTGCCGTCGATTGAGAGTTTCGCGCCGCCTTCCGACAGCACCATTTCGCCAGCGTCGGTCTGCGCTACGATATCCCAGCTCTGCTTGCCGGTCTGGCGCCAGTCGAACTCTGCCGAAACCGCCAGCTTGACCGCATCGGTGAAGGCGATCGTGGCGGCGATCGGGGCATCGCGGTTTTCCGGGAACTCCAGCGTGGCCGCGGTGATGAACAGTGGTCGCGGCAGGATATGCGTGACGATCGAGAGCGCATTGATACCAGGATCGAAAATGCCGAGGCCGCCCGCTGCCCAGATCCATTCCTGGTTCGGGTGCCACTGCCGCACATCCTCTTTCCAGACGATCTTCACATCGCGGATTGTCGTTGCCGCGAGAAACGACTTCGCCGCCTCGACGGCAGGCGCATAGCGCGAATGCCAGCTCGCAAACAGTGAAAGCCCCTTGGAAGCAGCGAGCGATTCGAGGTCTGCCACCTCACTCAAGGTGGCGCCCGGCGGCTTTTCGAGGAAGACGTGCTTGCCCGCTTCAAGGGCCGTGCGTGCCGCCTCGTATCGGTATTGCGGCGGCATGCAGAGCGACACCGCATCGATTGCGGGAACGGCCTCCAGCATCGCCTCGATTGACTTGAAATTATCGATGCCATCGACGGTGCCGTGGCGGCTCGCCGCGGCAATCAGCCGGTAGTCGCCGTTCTTGGCGATGGCAGGCAAATGCTGGTCACGAACGATCTTGCCGACGCCGACAAGCGCGATTTGAATTGGAGGCATGGTGTTTCGCTCATATTAGTATGATTTATTGCCGGTTCTTGTAGCAGATTGCGCGGCGCGGGCAAGCGCTGCCGAGAAAAGCTGGTCCCGTTCGCCGAGCCGAAAACAAACGGCAGTGGCCCCATTCTCTCTGGCCTCCCGTGCCCTAGCTTCTACAATCCATGATGCCAATCAATATGGTCAGCAAACGTGACACGAGTGGTAACAGGCAGAACGAGGAGAGACCATGCACCAGCACATCCGCCACGCCAGCCGCGACGAGCTCGATGCCATCATCGATTGGGCGGCTCGCGAGGGCTGGAACCCGGGGCTCGACGATGCGGCGGCGTTCTGGGCGGCGGATCCGGAAGGGTTCTGGGTGGCGGAGCGCGAGGACAGGCTGGCAGCCTCCATCTCATTGGTGCGCTATGACGAAACCTATGCCTTTCTCGGTTTCTACATAACGGCCCCGGAGTTTCGCCGGCAGGGCATCGGCGGTCAGATGTGGCAGCAGGCGCTGACGGCGGCCGGGCAGCGCATCGTCGGTCTCGACGGCGTTGTTGCCGAGCAGGAAAATTATCGCCGGTCCGGCTTCGTTCTCGCCCACGCAAACATCCGATACGGCGGCATCGTCGACGTGGTCGAACCTCCAGGTACCGAGCTGATCGAGGTCGCGCCGGTCCACACGCCGATGCTGATCGACTACGACCGCCGCTTCATGCCCGCCCGGCGCGACGCCTTTCTCACCGAATGGCTGAGACCTGGCCGGACGCGTCGAAGCGTCGTGCTGTTTCGGGATGGTGCGGTTTCTGGCTATGGCACGCTGCGATCCTGCCGCCAAGGCTACAAGATAGGCCCGCTCTTTTCCGAAAGCGAGACGGTGGCCGACCTGGTGTTTCGAAAGCTCGCCGCGACGGTGAAAGGCGAGGAGGTCTATCTCGACATTCCCGAGCCGAACGCCTCGGCGCGGGCGCTCTGCGAGCGCTACAACATGAAACCGGTTTTCGAAACGGCGCGGATGTATCGAGGCATTGCGCCCGATCTGCCACTTGCCAGGATCTACGGCATCACCACGTTCGAGCTCGGCTGACCGGCGATCACACGCCGCAAGAGCCAGCTCGAAAGCGTTGGATCAATTGGCCATTGCCTCCTCGTACTCGGACGAGAGCTCGAGCCATTGTTCCTCTGCATGCGCAAGTTTTTCGACCGCGTCGGAGCGTTCCTTGGCCTTCTGTGCGGCTTTGGCCGGCGTCTTTTCATAGAGCGCAGGATTGGCGAGTTCAGCGTCGAGCGCTTGAATCACTTTCTCCAGCTTTCCCGTCAGCGATTCGATTTCGTTGATCTTTTTCCTCAACGGGGCGAGCGAGGCGCGCTTGTCCGCATTGGCCTTGCGCTGGTCCGCCTTCGACAGCGAATCGTCCGCGCCGACTGACTTGGACTTGTCTTCCTTCGCCTTCGGGCCGCCGACGATCAGGCTTCGATAATCCTCGAGGTCGCCGTCGTAGCTCGTCACCGTCCCGTCCCTCACGAGCCACAGCCGGTCGGCGGTCGCCTCGATCAGGTGGCGGTCGTGCGAGATCAGGATCACCGCACCGGAATAGTCGTTGAGGGCCGTGATCAGCGCATTGCGGCTGTCGATATCCAGATGGTTGGTCGGTTCGTCGAGGATCAGGAGGTTGGGCGCGTCGAAGGCGGCAAGGCCCATCAGCAGGCGCGCCTTCTCGCCGCCCGACAGGTCCTTGGCGGGCGTTTCCATTTTCTCGGTCGCCAGGCCCATCTGCGCGACGCGGGCACGCACTTTCGCTTCTGGCGCTTCCGGCATGCGACGGCGCACGTGTTCGACGGCGCTTTGTGTCGGGATCAGATCGTCCAGCTGGTGCTGTGCAAAGAAACCGACCTTGAGGTTCGGGGCGATCTTCAATTCGCCGGATTCGGGCGCAAGCCGTCCGGAAATGAACTTGGCGAAGGTCGACTTGCCGTTGCCGTTCGACCCGAGCAGGGCGATGCGGTCGTCGGTGTCGATCCTGAGGTTCAGGCGCTTGAGGATCGGCTTGCCCGGCTCGTATCCGACGGTGCCGCCGGTGACGGCGATGATCGGGGAAGCCGCTTCCTTTTCCGGGTCGGGGAAGGAGAAGCCCTGGACGTGATCCTCGATCACGGCGGCGATCGTGCCCATGCGCTCCAGCGCCTTGACACGGCTCTGTGCCTGACGGGCCTTGGTGGCCTTGGCCTTGAAGCGGTCGATGAAGCTTTGAAGGTGCTTTCGCGCCGCGTCGTTCTTGGCCTTCGCCTTCATCTGCAGCTCGTCAGCTTCCGCCTTCTGCCGCTCGAACTGGTCGTAGGGGCCGCGATAGTAGGTGAGCTTCTTCTGGTCGAGATGCACGATGGCGTTGACGGCCGTATTCAACAGGTCGCGGTCATGGCTGATGATGATGACCGTGTGCGGATAGCGACGAATGTAATCCTCGAGCCAGAGCGTGCCTTCAAGGTCGAGATAGTTGGTCGGCTCGTCGAGCAGCAAGAGGTCCGGCTCGGAAAAGAGCACGCCTGCAAGGGCCACCCGCATTCGCCAGCCGCCGGAGAAGGAGGAGGCGGGACGCAGCTGTGCTTCGTGGTCGAAGCCGAGGCCGGCGAGAATGCTGGCGGCCCGCGCTTCGGCGGAGTGAGCGCCGATGTCGGCAAGCCGTGTCTGGATTTCGGCGATGCGGTGTGGATCGGTCGCGGTCTCCGCTTCGGTGACCAGCGCCGTGCGTTCCTTGTCCGCCTTGAGCACGATCTCGATCAGCGGCTCCTCGGTGCCCGGCGCTTCCTGAGCCACCTGGCCGATCCGCGCGTTCTTCGGCAGGGCAATCGTGCCGGCCTCCGACGCGAACTCGCCGGTAATGATGCGGAAGAGCGTCGATTTGCCGGCGCCGTTTCGCCCCACAAGCCCGGCCTTCGTGCCTGCAGGCAGCGTCACGGATGCATTTTCGATGAGGAGACGGCCCGCGATGCGGGCGGAAAGGCCGGAAATCTGGATCATTGCGGCCTTTTGCCCGGAGTCAGGGCGGAAGGCAAGAGCTGTGCGGCGGCTGCCGTTTCGAGCCTGCGTCTTGAGGTGGGGTTCGCAGTTTTCAAGGGGCCATTGTTATCAATTCATGAACAACGCGTTCCGACAATCGATACTACACATCCTCATCGTGAGGGACCATCTGTTTAATCGAAGGGCAGCGAAAGGCTCTTCCGACCGCCTCGATCGACTGAACGCCATCGGCAAGGCCACCGCGTTCCAGCAAAGACCGATCCGGCCAAACGTAGTTTTGACAAACCCCTCGTTCAATCGAACGAGCCTCCCAGGAGCAAAGACGATGAAAACCACTGTTCACACCGCACTCGCCGCAGCCCTCGTTGCAACTGCCGTCATCGGTGGCGCCTCCGCTGCCTTTGCCGGCGGCAGCTACTACGAAGGCATCAGCCCGACCCCGCTGTTTACCGAACGCGCGCCCAAGGCCGTCGGTAGCTCCACCTTGAGCATCCGCGGTTCGGAAGCCGGCTATATCGACCGCACGGCCACCGGCTCGGTCTACAACTACGACGCCAAGCCGCGGGTCGCGCAGGGCGGCGAAGGCGAATACTACCAGGGTATCTCCCGTTAAGGCGCATTCCGTCGCCGGTCATGGGGCTTTCAGCCCCATGAGACTTCATCCCCATCAAGGAACAGACCCATGACCAAGTCCATCGCAACGCTTCTCGTTGCAGCGGCGACGCTAGCCGGCGCTTCCGCGGCCTTTGCAGGCGGCAGCTACTATGAAGGCGTCAGCCCGGCGCCGCTGTTTACCGGTCGCGCTGCGGCTTCTGCCGGTGCAGGCGTGTCAGCAAGCACGGCCGAAAGCGGTGATTATTATGCCGGCATCGAGAACAAGTCGGTTGATGCCGCCGCGACCGGTGCGATTGCCAACGGCCACGCAAAGGCATTCGGCAAAGTCAGCCAAGACAGCCAATAACAAACGCCCAACGGACGACCAGATAACCCGGTCCCGCCAAGCGGGGCCGGGTTATCTCGTTTTGGCGTTGCCAACGAGGTGATTTGCCATGACAGAAAAAATTCAAGTCGCAGAAAGGCTCTTTGAACTCTATCACCGCGTCCATCGCCTGGTGAATGCGTCGATGAGTGAAGAAGGCGTCTCGCTCGCGCGCAGCAAGTTCCTGTTTTACCTCAGTGAACTCGGCCCTTGCCGCTGTGCCGACATCGCTTCGGCGCTCAGCTTTGCCCCGCGAACGGTGACCGAGGCGATCGATGGACTGGAGCGGGACGGCATGGTTGTCCGCGAACCGGACCCCGAGGATCGGCGGGCGAAGATCATTTCGATTACCGATCTCGGTCGGGCCGGCCTGGAAGCGGCGCTTCAGCCCCGTCGGCAGGTGATCGAGGAGCTTTTCTCGACGCTCGATGATGCGGAGCGCACGGATCTCTATCGTCTGCTCGGTCTGCTTGGTGACAAGGCTTGCGAAATCGGCGCGAGCCGGATGCTCGGCCACGAGCGGCAAGCAGAGGCCGCATAGGCAAAGGAGCATGCGGCCAAGGCACGTCACGCAAAACCGACCGCGTGAAGCGCGGCAGGCGCATTCTCGAGATTGTGATGCGCCTCAGGCGGCGTGCGGCGAATAGATCTTGTCCCGCCTGCCGCCCAGCTCCGTCGAATAGACGAGAACGCCCGAGCGAGAACCCGCGCGCGCAGCCGAAAGTGCCAATTCTGCCTGCTGCATGAAATCGGACGGCGTCGCCATCGGCTGGGCCACAGCGATCCCGGCCGCGAGCGAAAGCGTTTCGGCCGTGAAGGCGCGGCCGGGCAGGGCGACGCGCAACGCCTCCACCGATTGTCGGATGCGTTGCGCAATCGCTTGAGCATTCTCCTCTGTGACATCGCTGCAGAGGAACGCAAACTCCTGGCCGCCGACGCGCGCAACGAAGTCGCTCTTCTTGATCGACTTGCGAAACAGTGTCGAAAGCTTGCCGAGCGCCTTTTCCGCGGTGGCGGCGCCGTGCTGCTCGGCAAGACCGCGCAACCCCTCGACGGACGCCACGATCAGGGCAACCGGCTCTGTTTCACCTTCCGATTCAAGCAGTGTTTTCAAGCGTGCCGACAGGGCCAGGCGATTGGGCAGGCCGGTGACGGGGTCTCGGTTCAACGGCTTGCGGCTTTCGGCGAACGCGCCTTCCAACGCCGCAAAGCGCTCGGCACTTGATTGCAAAGCCGTCAGAAACGCCTGTTCCTCATTCATCAGCAATCCGGCCGCATCCCGCAGCCTTGCGGCGTCATCGGCAAATTCCGTAAGGCCTGCTACCGGATCGGAAGCCAAGCGGTCCTTGAAACGGTCAAGCTGACTTCTGAAGGCATGTCTTTGCGCAAGGCTGTGCCTCAGCTGCAGCGCAAGGTCGTTGAGTTCTTCTTGAGCCGTTGCCCTCGCTCGATCGGCAGCAAGCGCTCCATGGGCTATGAGGTGATGCTTGAGCCCGAGTTCATCAAGGGCGTCCTGCTTCGGTGTGGCGCCGAGCGCTGCAAGGTCGCGCGAAAGCTGCGGCAACCGGCCGGACAAGGCTTCATAGACTAGCTCATAATTGCGGGGCATCGCCGCGATGCCAAGCTGAGACATGGACTGCGCCACCTTTAGAATGATGGCGGTGCTCTTCGTCTGAGATCGGCTGGTGTTCGCGGCGGCTTGCCTGGTCATTCCGTGGTCGTCCTCGATGCCTTTGTCGGATCTGCAGACACTATGGGCTGGCCGCATTTAAGGGAGTCTGAAGGCAGCGCGGCGGTGGTCGAATCCGCGCGGTATGGTTGCTGGAATCTCACCGAGGGCAAGGTTGACGCAACCGAACGGAGCAGGGCCGTCGAAACTTGCTATTTTAGTTCATGTTTATAGTTGACGGAGCCAGTCAGCAATTATATGCCGCCTTGCTAAATCGGGCAGGAGGCTCGAATGCAGAGTGGCGGTTCGACAATGCCCCCTTCGTTCATTGCGGATCTGGCGACATGGGGCGAACGCGCCGCTCTGGTTCTTCCCGGCCAACGGCTCGTGAGCTACCGCGAACTGCATGAGAGGGTCGACCGTCAGGCCGCGTTGTTTCCGCGCAGCCGCGCGCTCGTAACGCTTGAGCCCGAGCTTTCCGAACACGCGATCATTGCCTATCTGGCGGCGCTGAGGGCCGGACATGTGGTTGCCATGCAGGCACCGCGCTGTGCTGGCGACCCATCCTGGACAGACATGCTCGAGCCGGACTGCGCGTATCGCCGCATCGACGGCCGCTGGCGAACGGAACATCTTTGCGGCAGCGACGAGCCCCTTCATCCGAACCTTAGCGTCCTGCTGTCGACCTCGGGCAGTACAGGTGGCTGCAAGGCGGTGCGGCTTTCCACCGCCAATATTGCAGCCAATGCCCGCTCGATCGCCGAATATCTCGATCTTGGCGCCGACGACCGCGCCTGTCTGATCTTGCCGCTGCATTACTCCTACGGCCTTTCCGTGCTGAATGCCCATCTGAGCGTCGGCGCCAGTCTCTACGTTCCCAACGGCTCCATCCTTGACCGGGGTTTCCTCGACGGTCTTGCGGCGAGCGGCTGCACCAATCTTTCCGGCGTGCCCTATTCCTATGAACTCCTGGAAAAGGTCGGGTTTCGCGATCGTGCGTTCCCGCAGTTGCGTTTCATGACGGTTGCCGGCGGACGGCTGGCGCCCGAGCGCGTCCGTGCCTACGACGAGCATCTTCGCGCCCAGGGCGCCAACCTGTTCGTCATGTACGGTCAGACTGAAGCGACGGCCCGCATCGCCTACGTGCCGCCGTCTCGTCTTGTGGGCAACGAAGACCGGATCGGCATTGCCATTCCAGGAGGCAACCTGTCGATCGAGGATGAGCAGGGGCGACCGATTGCTGGTGCAGGTGTCTCCGGCGAACTCGTCTATCGCGGCCCGAATGTGATGATGGGCTATGCCTCGTCGCGCCAGGACCTGGCCCGCGGTGCCGACCTCACGGAACTGCGTACGGGCGACCTGGCTGTCCGCGAGACAGATGGTCTTTTCCGTATCGTCGGGCGCATGAAACGAATGTCCAAGATTGCCGGCCTGCGCATCGGCCACGATGCCCTCGAGCAGGCGCTGGAGCGGCGGGGCATCGTCGCGGCGATCGTCGGCGATGACGACGGATTGCATGCCTTTTTCGAGGGAGATGCCAAACCGGAGGACATGCGACGCTTGCTCGTGGCTGCGAGCGGCCTGACACTTGCCCATATCAGGGCCACGCATGTGCCGGACATCCCGAGATTGCCGTCGGGCAAAGTCGACTACACCGCATTGAACCTTGCAGCAAAGCAGGCGGTCGCGGCAGGCGACGGCGATCGCCAAGGCATTGAGAGCCTTTTCCGACAGGTGTTCTATCCTGCAAGGGTGAAGCCGGAGGACAGTTTCCTCTCGCTTGGCGGAGATTCGCTGCGTTTCGTGCAGCTCTCGATCGGTCTCGAGAAAGCGCTCGGTCAAGCGCCGGAAATGTGGGAGGCCATGCCGATTGCGACGCTCGCCGCGCTGGAAAGGCGAGAGACGACCACCACGCGGATTGGAATGGATCTTATCATCCGTGCCTTGGCGATCTTGCTCGTCGTTTTTCATCACGAGACCCTGTGGCCGTTGCCGGGCGGGTCGGCTGCCATGGTCATCCTTGCCGGCTTCAGCCTTGCTCGATTCCAGATGGGGCCACTTCTGGCGGGCGACGGCCTTGCCATTCTGCGGCCGCTCGCGCAGATCCTTGTGCCGTATTATCTCATCGTTGCCGCCTACGCTGCCGTTTGGGGCAAGGTCCCCTGGGCCTCCGTTTTTCTCGTCGGCAATTTCGGATTTGCCGATCCGGAGACACGTGGGATGGTGCCTTACCTCTACTGGTTCATCGAAGCCTATTGCCAGATGATGCTGGTCTTCGTTGCGCTGTTTGCGATGCCGCGCTTCCGGCGGATTGCGGTTCGGCGAGCCTTTGCGACGGGCATGCTTTTGCTCGGGGTGGCGCTGGCCGCCCGGCTGGCGTTGCCGCTGTTGTGGCCAATCGGCAACCGGCAGATTTTCACCCTGCCATGGATCTTCTATCTCGCGGTGATCGGCTGGTGCGCGGCGATCGCCGAAACGCATCTGCAGCGGCTGCTGCTGGTATCGGCGGGAACGGGTGCCTTCCTGTTCTTTGGTCTTTACGAGGGTGTCTGGATCGGCACGAAGATCAAATACCTGCTGTTGATCGCCGTGCTCGTCGTGCTGGTCTATGCGCCCCGCGTGAGCGTGCCGCGCTGGACCGCGCAGCTCGTGCTGCCGCTATCGGCTGCCGGTTTCCATATCTACATCCTACATCGTTTCGTGCCGGAACTGTTGCTGGCGCCGTTGCAGGGACAGCTTCCGACGGTGCTGTTCTCCACGGTGTCGATCGCCGGCGGCATCGCGCTTGGCCTTGCCGCATGGCTGCTGCAAGGCCGGCTGCTCAAGATGGCTGCGAGCGGGAACCTGTCGCTTGGCCGACTGTGGCCGGTCGCCCTACGCGCCGCTTTATCCCGCCCACTTCTCGCCTTCGGCCCGCAGAAAGAACGCGAGATCCAGCACAACTGACGGGCGGCCGAGCGCTGTTAGTGTCGCATGCACCTGGCCGCGATGATGGGTCTGGTGGTTGAAGACATGGGCCAGCGTGGGTCCGAGCGTCTGCGTGATGCTGACCGGGTTGCTGAGCGGCGTGTAGGTGAACTTGGCCGCGAGCCGCGCCTCATCCAGCCCGTCGAGCCAGGTGATCATCCGTGCATCTTCCCGTTCGCGTGCACCGGTAAGACCGGCGAGATCGTCATGGAGCATCGCATCCAGCACTGTCGGCGCGTCACCTTCGCCGGTGAAGCGCTTCATCCAGATCCGATCGGCGGCGAGGATATGATTGAGCGTCGCAAGGACCGAACCGAAGAAGGCTCCCGTGCTCTGTCGCAGTTCGCTGTCGGGCAGTTCTGCCGCTGCCGCGTAGAGCCGGCGGTTGGCCCAGTTGTTGTAGTCGGCGAACATGCGAAAATGATCGAGCATCCGTTTCTCCTTTTCAGTGGCAAGGCTAGCGCAGATCCGCATTCCTGTGGCGAATGCCACCCATGAAATTTAATGATTTGATCGTTCGGCCCGTCTGGCGTCCAATGGAACAAGCCAATTCAATCTCGCCGGGAGATCACGTGAGCAGGAAGCTTTATTCGCTTTGCGGTACCGACAGGGCACGCCCCTTTTCGCCACATGTCTGGAAGACCAAGCTTTCGCTTGCGCACAAGGGGCTCGATTTCGATGTCGTGCCGGTCGGATTTACCGAGATCCCAAAGGTGGAGGAGGGCGCGACCAGGCTCGTGCCGCTGCTGCGCGACGGCGACCGGCTGGTGCAGGACAGTTTCGCGATTGCCGTCTATCTCGAGGAGAACTACCCGGAGCGACCATCGCTGTTCGGCGGCCCGGGTGGCGTGGCCATGGCCCGCTTCGTCGAGGGCTGGTCGCAGACGACACTGCATCCGGCGATCGCCCGCATCGTCATCACGGATATCCACGACAGCCTCGACCCGGTCGACCGGGCCTATTTCCGGGAAAGCCGCGAGGCTCGTTTCGGCGCATCGCTTGAGGCCGTGGCTGAAACTGGGGGTGCTGCCCTTGCGACCTTCGCCGAAAAGCTTGAGCCGTTGCGCCATATGCTGAAGTTTCAGCCCTATCTCGGTGGCGAGCGTCCGCTCTTTGCCGACTACATCGTCTTCGGTGCCCTGCAGTGGGCGCGCATCGTCTCACCGCAACAGCTGCTTTCGCCGGGCGATCCGGTAACCTCCTGGTTCGAGCGTTGCCTCGACCTGCACGATGGCATCGGACGCTCTGTGACAGCGGCGTGAAACCCGCAGCGCTGCCTGCGAATCGTGAGCGAACCCCCTTGTTTTGCGCGGGATTGGCGGCTAATGAACCGCCACTTCTCAAGAAAACAAGGGATTGAGCCAATGGCGATTGAACGTACCTTTTCGATGATCAAGCCGGACGCAACGAAGCGTAACCTGACCGGCGCCATCACCAAGATGCTCGAAGACGCCGGCCTGCGCGTCGTTGCTTCCAAGCGCGTCTGGATGAGCCGCCGCGAAGCCGAAGGTTTCTACGCCGTTCACAAGGAGCGTCCGTTCTTCGGCGAACTCGTCGAGTCCATGTCCTCCGGCCCGACCATCGTTCAGGTTCTCGAAGGCGAAAACGCCATCGCCAAGAACCGCGAAATCATGGGCGCCACCAACCCGGCAAACGCTGACGAAGGCACGATCCGCAAGGTTCACGCTCTTTCGATCGGCGAAAACTCGGTTCACGGTTCGGACGCTCCGGCAACGGCTGCTGAAGAAATCGCATACTGGTTCTCCGGCACCGAAATCGTCGGCTGAATCAAGATCTGCATTTCCGGCCATAACGGCTTGAATTGATTAGATTGAACCGGAGCGGAAACGCTCCGGTTTTTTCATGTCGGGCACTTGGCCGTCTCAAAATGCTCCGGCGCCTTGCCATCCCTGAAGACCGCCGGGTTCTTGTCATAGGCGGGGCCCTCGACCAGCGCCTTCGCCGGCATCATGTCTTGATCGATATCGGAAGTGACAGTCGTCTCGATCGTCTGCAGCGCCTGTCCAGCCGGGCCCTTGACTTCGATCGTCACGGCATAGGGCCTTTCCTTCTTCACGCAGGTGATATCGGGGCTTTCCAGCACCACCTTTTCCAGCTTCGCAAACAGCTTGCGCGTCAGGGTCAAAGGTTCGCCGCCAGCCGGGTTCTCGAAGGTCGCAACGACGATGCTTCCCTCCGGCACCGGTTCGAGCTTGCTCAGCGTGATCATGTAGGTGGCGTAGGCAAGCCGGTAGTTGAAGACGAACATCTTGCCCGTCAGCTTCAACGGATCGGGTCCGGTCTCACGCTGACAGCCTGCCATCAGCAGTGTCGCCGTCATCGCGGCAAGTAATGCGATCGTCCTCGTCATTTCCCAGCCTCCTCCTTGCTGCGGTGATAGTGGCGCCTGGCCTTGCTGCGATTGCCGCAGACCGCCATGTCGCACCAGGTGCGGCTGCGGTTGCGGCTCCGGTCTAGAAACAGCCAGCCGCAATTGGGGCAGATCTTCATTCGCTCGGGCTCGGGACTGGCGGCAAGGCTGAGGGCGGAATGGGCCGTTGCCGTATCGAGCGCAAGGGCCTGTTCTCTGTTGCCGGCACCGCGCAGAACCGAGGCGATTGCTTCCAGCAGGTCGGCCATCAGCTCTGGCCGGTGTCCCGCCGTCACAGTTGCGCGAAAATGCCGATCCGTGGCCTCGCGCAACGTCAGGAGCCTGCCGCGGTTCCGTTCGGAAACAGGCAGCAGTGTGCCGAAGCGCGGACTTTCGGCGCAGAATTGGTTGGCGGCAACGGCGAAGGCGTCCAGCGCCGCGACGTCGGCAAAGCGATCGATGCGCCTTTCGGGATCGAAGCGTAAAATCACGGAGTTGGCGACATCCAGCGCCAATGTGCCGCCGGCAAATCGGTGCGCGGTCCAAGTGAAGGTCATCAGTGATTCCTAACTAGCAAAACCGATTTTACCAGTTATATTGATGTTGTCACGCTCCGGATGCGCCATGCTCTATTTCCTGCAGCAGATCGCCAATGCCGTCCCGATCGCCGCGCTTTATGCCGCGTTGGCCTTTGGCTATGCGATTGCCTTTGCCGTGACCCGCAGGGCCGATCTCACCTATGGCGCGCTCTTTGCCTTCTCCGGGCAGATGTTTGTGTTGTTTGCCAATTTCGGCTGGAACCAACTGTGGCTGGTGCTGCCGGCAGCGCTTGGCGTCGGGGCGGCCGCCGGCCTGACGCTCGGCGTCGGGGCAGGGCTTGTCGCCGGGCGCTACGTGATGCGACCGCTCGCCTTCTCGTCCGCCAATACCGTCGTCGTCGCCTCGCTCGGCTGTCTACTGGTGCTGATGGAGACCGCGCGGCTGGCCTCGGACACCAGGAGCCTGTGGCTTCCGCCGTTTCTGAACGGCAACATCGTCTTCTGGTCCGACCCGAAATTCCCGGTGACGCTGACGGTAATCCAGTTGCTCAACACGCTATTGATGATGGCGCTGATAACGGGCGGCCACTGGTTTCTGGCGCATAGTCGCGCCGGCCGGTCGTGGCGAGCCGTGTCGGAGGATCGTGGCGCCGCCGCCCTTTGCGGCATCGACGCCGGCCGTGTCTACATCGTCGCCTATGGGGCGGCAGCATCGACTGCCGCCTTCTGCGGTATCCTGGCCGCGTCCTATTATGGCAACATGGATTTCGGCACCGGGCTCACCTTCGGGGTCAAGGTGTTGTTCATCGCGGCAATCGGCGGGCAGACGTCGCCGCTTTGCGCCGCCTTGGGCGCCGCAGCCATCGGTCTTCTGGAAACGCTATGGGGTGCCTACGGCCCGATGCTCTGGCGGGATTTTGCGATCTTCGGCTTCCTGATCATCGTGCTTGCGGTGACGCGGCAGGAGAAAGCTATCCCGTAATGTCGGGGTTGGGCGCGTCAGCGCTTCCAGCGATCGCGTGCCGTGTCATCGGCATCCTTGGCGCTGACCCAGCCGCCGGTCGTACCGTCGGCAAGATGTTCCTTTTTCCAGAAAGGAGCAGAGGTCTTGAGGAAGTCCATGATGAAGTTGGCGCCGTCGAAGGCCGCCTGGCGATGCGGCGACGCGGTGACCACGAGCACGATGTTCTCGCCAGGATTGATCTTGCCGTAGCGATGGATCGCCGCTGCCGCCTGCAGCCCGAAGCGTTCGATCGCCAGTTCACAGATGCGGGTGATTTCCGCCTCCGCCATCCCTGGATAGTGTTCGAGCTCAAGAGCGGCAAGCGTGCCGGCTTCGTCGCGGCAGAGGCCCGAAAACGTCACGACCGCCCCGATCTCAGGGCGGTCGAAAGAAAGACGGGAAACCTCGGCCGACAGGTCGAAGTCCTCGCGCTGAACGCGCACGGTGACGAGCGCGACCATGGTGTCAGCCACCGGTCATCGGCGGGAACAAGGCGATCTCGCGCGCGCCGGCGATCGGTTCGTCATGCTCGACATGTTCCTGGTTGATCGCCGCGCGGATGACATTCTGGTGCTCGAGCGCCGTCTCGTATTCTTCTCCCAGCGTCTTCAGGTGGGCGAGCAGGTCGGCAATGGTGACGACACCAGCCGGAACCTCCAGCGTTTCCTCACCCTTGCCGACGCGTTCGCGCACCCAGGAGAAATAGACGAGATTGACGGTGCTCATTCGTTGACCACGTGCTTCAGGCCGGCGCGGAAATAGTCGTAGCCGCTATAGAGCGTGATCGCCGCGGCGATCCACAGCAGGCCAATGCCAATCTCCGTCGTATAGGGCAGGATCTTGTCGCCAGCGGGGCCTGCCAGCAGGAAGACGATCGCCACCATCTGGATCGTCGTCTTCCACTTGGCGATGCGCGTCACCGGCACGCTGACCTTGAGCGCTGCCAGATATTCACGCAGGCCCGAAACGAGGATTTCGCGGCACAGGATGATGATGGCGGCCCAGATCGACCAGCCGGCAATCGTACCGTCGGCGGCAACGAGCAGCAGGATCGATGCCACCAGCAGCTTGTCGGCGATCGGGTCGAGCATCTTGCCGATGTTCGACGTCTGCTTCCAGATGCGGGCGAGATAGCCGTCGAAGAAGTCGGTGATCGAGGCGATGGCAAAGAGAGTGACCGCCGTCCAGCGCGCGAAATCCGAACTGTGCAGCCGGCCCTCGATGAAAAAGCAGAGCACGATCAGCGGCACGATCAGGATTCGGAAATAGGTGAGCAGATTGGGGATGCTGTAGGCGACGGGCGTGGGCATGGATTCGGGTTCTCTGTCTTCCTCGGAGGTACAGAATGACTTTGCGGCCCTCAGGTCAACAAATCATTGTGCGAAGGGTGTCATAATTGGCGCATCCCACCTGAACGTCGGGTGAACTGCCACTGCATAATTCCCTTAATCGGCATCGATTTAGCGGCAAGATTATGCAGCAAGCTTAAACCTTTGCAGCGCCATCACCGCATCTTTGCCGATGTGTAGCGCTGCCAAGGTCATTTTGCCGCGTCCTCGTGAAAATGCTCGTAGACCAGCCGCGCGACCGCCTCGGAAATCCCGTTGACCGCCATCAGGTCGTTCATGCCGGCGCGTGAAACGGCCTTGGCGGTGCCGAAATGGGTGAGCAATGCGCGCTTGCGCGTCGGCCCGATGCCGGCGATCTCGTCGAGCGGATTTTTCACCATCTCCTTCTTGCGTCGGGCGCGGTGCGACCCGATCGCGAACCGGTGCGCCTCGTCCCGCAGCCGCTGGATGAAATAGAGCACCGGATCGCGTGGCGGCAGGGTGAAACTGTCGCGCCCAAGCGCGAAGAAGCGCTCGCGCCCGGCATCGCGGTCGACGCCCTTGGCGACACCGATCGCCGTCACGCAATCCTCGACATCGAGCTCCTTCAGGATCGCGCGCACGGCCGTCATCTGTCCCTGGCCGCCGTCGATCAGGATGACATCAGGCCAGGCGGGGAAGGCCGCATCCTCGGTAATCTCCGCCGTCCGGTCCGGCTTGCCCTCTTCCTTCAGCAGGCGTGAGAAGCGACGGGTCATCACCTCCCGCATCATGCCGAAGTCGTCCCCGGGCGTGATGTCGGTCGATTTGATGTTGAACTTGCGATACTGGCCTTTGACGAAGCCTTCCGGGCCGGCGACCACCATGCCGCCGACGGCATTGGTGCCCATGATATGCGAGTTGTCGTAGATCTCGATTCGGCCCGGCGCCCGTTCGAGCTTGAACGTCTCGGCAAAACCGTCGAGCAACCGCGATTGCGAGGCCGTTTCCGCCAGCTTGCGGCCATGGGCCTCGCGAGCGTTGGCAAGCGCATGATCGACAAGATCCTTTTTCTCGCCACGCTGCGGCACCTGGATCGCCACCTTGTAGCCGGACTTCTCGCTGAGCGCTTGCCCGAGCAGTTCCTGTTCCTCGACCGCCTCGCACAAGAGGATCTGCCGTGGACAGGGCTTGTCGTCGTAGAACTGGGCGAGAAAGGCCGAAAGCACTTCTGCCGTCGGCAACGACGGATCGGCCTTCGGGAAATAGGCGCGGTTGCCCCAGTTCTGCCCGGTGCGGAAGAAGAACACCTGGATGCAGGAGGTACCGCCTTCGTGGTGGATTGCGAAGACATCAGCCTCTTCGACGCCGGAAGGGTTGATGCCCTGGTGGCTCTGCACGTGGCTGAGGGCGGCGAGCCGGTCGCGATAAAGGGCCGCACGCTCGAAGTCGAGGTTTTCCGAGGCCTCGCCCATCGCCGCCGCAATCGTCGCCTTTACCGCCTGGCTCTTGCCGGACAGGAAGTCCTTCGCCTCGGACACCAGTTCGGCATAGCCCTCGTTGCTGATTTCGCCCGTACAGGGCGCCGCGCAGCGCTTGATCTGGTGCAGAAGACAGGGACGCGTGCGCGTTTCGAAGACGCTGTCGGTGCAGGTCCGCAACAGGAAGGCGCGCTGCAGCGAGTTGATCGTGCGACCGACGGCGCCCGCCGAGGCGAAGGGTCCGAAATAGTCGCCCTTTCGGCTGCGCGCGCCGCGGTGTTTGTAAAGGGCCGGTGCACGGCTGTCGCCTGTGACAAGGATGTAAGGAAAGGATTTGTCGTCGCGCAGAAGCACGTTGAAGCGCGGCCGAAGTCGCTTGATCAGGTTGGCTTCGAGCAGAAGCGCCTCGATCTCCGTGCGGGTGGTGACGAATTCCATGTTCGCGGTCTCGCGAATCATCCGCGAAATGCGGTTGGAGTGGCCACGCCCTTGCGCGTAGTTGCCGACGCGCTTTTTCAGGCTGCGTGCCTTGCCCACATAAAGGACGTCGCCGTCCTCGTTGAACATGCGATAGACACCGGGGCCGTTCGGGAGCCGCTTGACGAAAGCCTGGATGAGTTCGGCGCCCTTGAGGCCTTCGACCTCATTGCGGTTTTCCGCCCATTCGATGGCCGGAGCCGCGGGCGCGCCTTCGGCGACCTCGATCAGGTCGTCGTCGTCTTCGGCTTCATTGCCGTCATAGAGGATGCCGCCGTCGGCCGGCACGCGTCCGTTCATTCCACTATCTCCCTGATGTCAGGCGTTTCCCAGGCGAGGTGCTGGCCGCCGTCCAGCGCGATCATTTGCCCGGTAATCGACGGCGTGTCGAACAGGAAGCGGATCGTCCGCCCGAATTCGCCAAGCGCCGGACCGCGCCTGAGAATCAGCGCATCGACCTGTGCCTGGAAATCGCGCGGATCCTGTCGCTCGTTCGGCAAGGTCGGCCCTGGGCCGATGCCGTTGACGCGGATATCCGGCGCGAGTGCCTGAGCCATCGTTTGTGTTGCCGTCCACAAAGCGGACTTCGACAACATATAGGAATAAAAGCGCGGGTTTGGAGACCAGACGCGCTGGTCAATCACATTAACAACGAGGCCGGAGACGCCGCGCGGCAGCTGGCGGGCAAAGTCACGCGTGAGCAGGGACGGGGCTTTCACATGCAAGGCGAAATGCCGATCCCATACCTTTTCGTCGAAAGCATCGAGGCTGTCCTTCTTGAACAACGAGGCATTGTTGACGATCAGGTCGATCGGTCCGAGCGCACCGTTGACTTGCGCCATCAACGCGGACGTTTCCTGGGTGTCCGTAAGATCTGCCTTCACTGCAACGGCGCCGACGTCTTCTTTCGACAGTGAGGCCGCAAGTGCCTCGGCCTCATCGAGCGAGTCGTTCGCGTGGATAGCGACCGCGAAGCCGTGCGCCGCGAGGTCTTCAACTATAGCCTTGCCGATCCGTTTGGCGCCACCTGTTACGAGTGCCACCTTCAGTGCTTTCTTCAACGTTTCATCCCGCTTTTCGAATCTTCGTGCCAGCGGACGAAGATATAGGCAAGAAACGCCGCCCTGAAACTCTCCCTGATCAATCATTTCGCAAAAATTAATGGAATTCGCGTAAATTGTATTATTTTGAAGTTATATAGTATAGCTTTCGTTAATCTTGAATTATGGTTAATAAAATCCCTGTGGCGTGAAAGCAACATCAAACTTTGGACGTGATTGTGCCACTAAAATTTCACATTTTGGCTCTTGTGAATCCTCATTTGCTGGCCAATTTCAGCTCAACCGGGCGGGTTAATTGAAAGTTGTCCGATGTTTCATTGAGGGATCCCAACCCTTGGGGCATCGGTTCGTAAAGGAGAATATTTATGCGTACGCTCATCACCACCCTCATGGCTTCGGCCGTATCCCTCATCGCCTTCCAGGCCGCCCAGGCTGCAGACGCGATCGACGAAGTTCCGGCAGCTCCGGCAGCCGAGTACACCGAGCCGGCAGCCAAGAACTGGTCGGGCGCCTATGTCGGTGGTACCGCTGATTGGCACCATGGTCAGGCCGACGCGACCGGCAACAACACCGCAGCTGGTTTCGGTGGCGGTCTCTACGGCGGTTACAACATGCAGAGCGGCCAGATCGTATACGGCGGTGAAGCTGACGTCGGTTACTCCGGTCAGGACTCCACCAGCGGCGACCTGCGCATGAAGCAGGGCGTCAACGGCTCGCTGCGCGCTCGCGTCGGTGTCGATCTGAACCCGGTTCTGCTCTACGGTACGGCAGGTCTCGCCGTTGGCCAGGCAAAGGCATCGAACTCGGCTGGCTCGGACAAGAACACCATGGTCGGCTGGACCGCTGGTGCTGGTGCCGAAACTTTCGTCACCGACAACATCACCGCACGCGTCGAATACCGTTACACCGACTACGGCTCGAAGGACTTCAACGTTGGCGGTACCAACGTATCGTCCGGCTACGACGAGCACAGCGTCCGCGTTGGTATGGGCGTCAAGTTCTGATCGGCTTCTGCCGGATCAAGGAAAAGGCCGGGGAGACCCGGCCTTTTTTTATGCCTTGAATTTGGAATATTCAGGAAAGTGCTTCTCGAATTTGCTCGGCCAGTTCTTCAGCTTGGCGCGTCCCCGCTGCCATTCTCCGCTGAAGCGCAGCTCGACGTAGCGAAGCAATGCCGCGAGCGCGAAATGCCCGGCATGCAGCTTGGCTCCCGTCTTGGGCAGGTTTTCGTTCAGGTGGTCGAGGCCGCGTTCGACCTTGGTCCACTGCATGTCGATCCAGGGCTGATGCACCTTTTCCGGCGGGTGGATGCGCTTCTCGTAGACGATGGCCAGCAGGCAGTCACAGATGCCGTCACACAGCGCCTCGAGAATGTCGACGTCGGTGCGTTTCCCGCCATTCTTCGGGTAGAGCTTGCCCTTCGTTTCCCGGTCAATGAAGTTCATGATCGCACGGCTGTCGTAGATCGATTTGCCGTCGCCGGTGATCAGCGTCGGAATCTTGCCGAGCGGATTGCTGCCGATAAGCTCAGGCGAGTTGGCATTGGTGTCGGTCAGGGCGCTCTCCACCGCAAATCCGGCATAATGCGCAGCCATGCGGACCTTGTTGGAGTAGGGGGACGTGGGCGAGTAGAGTATTTTCATCGAGCATCTTTCCCTTTCGCGCATGGCTCCCGCATCGAAAAACGGAAGGCCAGGCGCTGTTTCAAAATAGCAGGCCCCGTATGGTGCCCCCGGCATCGACGTAAAGCGCGTAGCGATCTTTCAGATCCGCTTGGCGCGCTTTAAGTTCTTGTCTTTACGCATGTCGCTATCGCAAAACCGCGGCACACTTTTGCGCGACATGCTTTAGGATGCCGACGGCAGGATAACGGTGTCCCTTCGGCAGGCCTGGCGATCGACTTCCGGGCAGGGGCGGAAATTCAGCCCCTTGTCGAAGCAGATCCTGATTTCCTCCAGCCGCTTGCCCTCGCAGGTAACAGCGACCGCGTTGGTCGTCATGCCGGGATTTCTGGCCACGAAGCCCGCCTCTATCGCGCTGACGGAAAGCGAATTCTCCCGACGCGGTGTACTGAGTTCCTCCGGCAATACGACGCGCTCACGCGCCGCCCGGGTGACGGCGAAATAGTCCTGCTGGCTGAGACCAGAGCACGTGCCGTGCTTGCGCCATTGGTGCCCGATCAGCCCCATGGACGGGATAAGGTCGAGATACTGGCGGCCAAGTGTCTCCGGTACGCGATCCGATTGCCGCGTCGGGCAGAAATCGGGGTAGCCTCGGTCGTTCTGCGGCCACAGCCCATGCACGATCAGCCCGCGATTGCTGCCTATCTTGCATTGACCGGTTTTGCCGGACGGGTCGTTGTCGTCGCACCATGTTGGCGACCAGGAGAGTGAGAGAACATAGAAATCAAAGCCCTGGCCAACAGGGATGACAGCATCGGCTTTTGCTTGGTCCGGAGCTTGTGCCGGTGGCTTCTTCTGCGCGCTGTCGTCGCTGCAGCCCGCAAGTGCCAGCGCAAAGAAAAGCGCCGGCAGGAGCCGGCGCTGTCGGCAATGCGTTGGCATGATCAGCGAAGCGAAGCGCAATGGGCGCCGTAGACGTACCAGGGATCAAGCCCGCCGACGCAGAATTCGATACTGCGGCCGATACCGGCAAAGCCCCAGTTGCGCTCGATAAGGTAATAGAGCGATCGCTGTTCTCCGTCGGTCATGACGGCTGTTGCGCGGCAGTATTCGCGCTCGACGCGGTGCGTGTAATCCCGCAGCTCAAGCCGGTTCTGGCCCATGTTGCGAATCTCGGCAATCGAGAGATTGGCGTGCAGATAGTTCGCAGCCCTGTACTCGAACCGCGAGGTGATGAAACCGAGAACCGAGGCGTCGCCACAGACGCCTGCGCTATAGGACGTCGGCTGGTCGCGGTAAGTCCCGAGATAGTCGGCCGCCGTGGCGGCGGGCGCCGTCGCGGCGGCGAAGGAAAGCGAGGCCAGAAGCGTTGCGGCGAGCTTGCGAGTCATGGGCGTCTCCCTGGATCGTCTCGCAAGATTGCGGCTTTCTGAGCCTTTCAGTCAAGGGGCCGGGTTGCTGCTTCTTCTCCACGCAGCCAGAAGCAGCGCGATGACGCAAAGCGGTCCTGTCCGAGCCGGGTTTTCAGGAAGGGCAGCAGCACGTCAAGTTCGCCTTTGAGCGTGAACGGCGGGTTGACGATGATCAGGCCCGAACCCGACAATCCGGTGGTTTCGCGGTCGCTGCGCACCGAGAGCTCGGCGCAAAGCATCTTCGGGATTTCGAGCGCCTTGAGCGCCTCATGAAACGCCTTGATCGGGGCGTTCTTCTTCAGCGGATACCACAGGCAGAAGGTGCCGCCGGCAAAACGGCGATAGCCCTTGGCGAGGCCGTCGGCCAACCGCTCGTATTCGCCCTCGATCTCGAAGGGCGGGTCGACGAGGATCAGCCCGCGCTTTTCCTTTGGTGGCAGGTGAGCGCCAAGCGCCAGCCAGCCGTCAAGCTCGGTGACGCGACTCTGGAAGTCGCCGTCAAAGAGCCGGTGCAGCGTTTCATAGTCATCCGGGTGCAACTCCATCGCCGACAGACGGTCCTGAGGGCGAAAGAGCATGCGGACCAGCTTCGGAGAGCCGGGATAACGCGTCAGCTCCGAACCGGGGTTCATCTCGCGAACGGTGGCGAGGTAAGGTTCGAGGATTGCGGCGATCGGTGCCGGAAGGTCGCCCTCGAGCAGCCGGCCGATACCGTCGCGCCATTCACCGGTCTTTTGAGCCTCTTCGCTCGACAGATCATAGAGGCCGATGCCCGCGTGGGTATCGAGGACCCGGAACGCCTTCTCTTTCTGCTGGAGATAGGTGACGAGCCGGGCCAGCACCGCATGCTTGAGAACATCGGCGAAATTGCCCGCGTGGTAGATATGCCGATAGTTCATGAGGGCCGCCGATGGCTGTTATCAATTGTTTCGATGGATGGGCGTTTGGCTCTTTGAGCCCGATTGTCGATGCCATATAGAAAAGCCATGAACGTTGCGACCCCCATCAAAGCAGAAAAGTCGATCGGCCACTCCGTCTGTCCGCACGACTGTCCCTCGGCTTGCGCACTGGAAGTGGATCTGACCGCCGAAGGCCGGATCGGACGCGTGCGCGGCGCCGCCGCCAACACATATACCGCTGGCGTCATCTGCGCCAAGGTCGCGCGCTATTCCGAGCGCATCTATCATCCCGACAGGCTGATGGTGCCACAGCGTCGCGTCGGCCCAAAGGGCGGCGGCAACTGGCAGGAGATTTCCTGGGAGGCGGCTCTCGACGAAATCGCCGACCAATTCGTCAAGGCCGAGCAGAAGCATGGGGCCGAGGCCATCTGGCCCTATTTCTACGCCGGCACCATGGGCCAAGTGCAGCGCGATTCCATTGACCGCCTCCGCCACGCCAAGCGCTATTCCGGCTTCTTCGGCTCGATCTGCACCAACATGGCCTGGACCGGGTTCTCGATGGCGACCGGTTCGCTGCGTGGTCCCGACCCGCGTGAGATGGCGAAATCCGACTGCGTGGTGATCTGGGGGACGAATGCGGTTGCCACCCAGGTCAACGTCATGACCCACGCGGTCAAGGCCCGCAAGGAACGCGGGGCCAAGATCGTTGTCATCGATATCTACGACAATCCCACGGTCAAGCAGGCGGATATGGGCCTGGTGCTGAAGCCGGGCACCGACGCGGCGCTCGCCTGCGCGGTGATGCATGTCGCTTTCCGCGACGGTTACGCCGACCGTCCCTACATGGCGGAATTCGCTGACGATCCGGCCGGGCTCGAAGCACATCTGGCATCGCGCACGCCGGAATGGGCATCGGCGATCACAGGTCTTTCCGTCGAGGAGATCGAGGCGTTCGCCAGACTCGTCGGCACGACGCCGAAAACGTTCTTTCGCCTCGGCTACGGCTTCACTCGCCAGCGCAACGGCTCGGTGGCGATCCACGCGGCCGCCTCCGTCGCCACGGTGCTCGGTTCGTGGAAGCATGAAGGCGGCGGCGCGTTTCATTCCAACAATGACATCTTCAAGCTCGACAAGCGCGAGCTCATCGGGACAGCGTTTCATGACCCTGATGTGCGCATGCTCGACCAGTCGCAGATGGGCCGGGTGCTGACCGGCGATGCCGAGGCGCTGCGCCATGGCGGCCCGGTGACGGCGATGCTGATCCAGAATACCAATCCGGTGAATGTCGCGCCTGAGCAACGGCTGGTGAAACGCGGCTTCCTGCGCGACGACCTCTTTGTCGCGGTGCACGAGCAGTTCATGACCGACACGGCGCAGCTCGCTGATATCGTGCTGCCGGCGACGATGTTCCTGGAACATGACGACCTTTATCGCGGTGGCGGCCACCAGCATATCCTGATCGGGCCGAAGGTTGTGGAGCCGCCATCGACCGTGCGCACCAATCTTTTTGTCATCGAGGAACTGGCCAGGCGCCTCGGCGTGGCAGATCATGCCGGCTTCGGCTTGTCCGAGCGCCAGCATATCGACCTGCTGCTCGCCAACTACGGCATCGGCTACGAAGAGATGAAGCGCGAGAAATGGCTCGACTGTCAGCCAGCGTTCGAGGACGCGCATTACCTCAAAGGCTTTGGCCATCCCGACGGCAAGTTCCGCTTCAAGGCGGACTGGACCGGCACACCGGCGCCGAACCGCCCGCCCAAATCTATGGGCTTGCAGGGGCCGCATGCGGCGCTGCCGGAATTCCCTGACCATGTTGACCTGATCGAGGTTGCGGACGCGGACCATCCCTTTCGTCTGGCCACATCGCCGGCCCGCTCCTTCCTCAACTCGACCTTCGCCGAGACCCCGTCTTCGATCCAGAAGGAAGTCCGTCCGCTCGTGATGATGCATGCGGATGATGCCGCGTCGCTCGGTGTCGGCGACGGTGACATCGTCAAGCTCGGCAATCAACGCGGCGAGGTGCGCCTGCATGTCACAGTCGGTGGCGGCGCGCGCCGCGGTGTGGTGATCGCCGAAGGCCTGTGGCCGAACGGCGCCCATCTCGACGGCGAGGGCATCAACGTGCTGACCGGTGCCGATGCTGTTGCACCCTATGGTGGCGCGGCCTTCCACGACAACAGGGTCTGGGTCCGACCCGCCCCCTAGCCACGGGATGCATCGATGAGCGGCGACCATCAACATGCGGATGTCAGCAACACGCCGGTCTCGCGCCTCTGGGGTGCGCTCGGGCTTACGGGCGGCTTCATGCTGGCCGAGGTCGTCGGCGGCATTCTGACCGGCAGCCTGGCGCTGATCTCGGATGCAATGCATATGCTGACCGACGCGGCCGCTCTTGCGATCGCGCTGGTTGCCATCCATGTCGGCCGCCGGCCTTCCGATCTGCTGCGCACCTATGGATATGCCCGCTTCGAGATTCTCGCGGCGGCCTTCAACGCCTTGCTGCTGCTCGCCGTCGCCTTCTACATTCTCTACGAGGCCTGGCAGCGCCTGTCGCTGCCGCAGGAGATCCAGTCCGGCGGCATGCTGCTGATCGCCGTCGTCGGCCTCGTGGTCAACCTGATTTCGATGCGGCTTCTGACCAGCCACAAGGAAGAGAGCCTCAACGTCAGGGGTGCCTATCTCGAGGTCTGGTCGGACATGCTCGGTTCGGTGGCGGTGATAGCGGGTGCGGCGATCATCTGGTTCACCGGCTGGCAGTGGGTTGATTCGTTGCTCGCCGTCGGAATCGGCTTCATGGTTTTCCCGCGCACCTGGGTGCTCTTGAAGGCGTGCGTCAACATTCTCCTGGAAGGCGTGCCACCGGGCATGCGCCTGGCGGATGTGCATGCAGCGATCACGACCGTGCCGGATGTTGCTTCGGTGCATGATCTGCACCTCTGGGCGATTACCCAGAGGCAGCCGTCTCTGACCGCACATATCGTTCTGGCCGAGGATGCCGACGGCGAGACGGTGCGGCGTGCGATCGAGCAGCGCCTGCGCGACGAGTTCGATCTGCACCACACGACGTTGCAGATGGAGCGCGAAAGCTGCGCACCTTCAGAACATATTCATTGACGGTCGACAGCGACCGCATTCTTCCTCTCCCGATCAAGGACCCCGCCATGACGAAACACAACGATCCACGTGTGAGGATCATCGACCGGCGCACGCTGTCGGACGGTTTCATTCATCTGGAGGAAGTCACGCTCGAGCAGGACATGTCCGACGGGGGGACGGCGACACTGAAGCGTGAAGTGCATGATCACGGCCGCGCCGCGACCATCCTGCTGTTCGATCCCAGGCGTCAGAGCGTCGTATTCGTTCGGCAGTTGCGCGTGCCGGTGCTGCTGCAGGGCGATCCCGCCTATCTGATCGAAGCGCCGGCGGGCCTGCTCGACGACGATACGCCGGAGGTGGCCATCTGCCGCGAAGCAATGGAGGAGACGGGATATCACGTCGATGCGGCCAGGCATCTCTTCGATGCCTATATGAGCCCCGGTTCATTGACGGAGCGAACCAGCTTCTTCGTCGGGCTGATCGACGTGGGGGAAAAGGCCGGTGATGGCGGCGGCCTGGCGCATGAGGGCGAGGATATCGAGGTTCTCGATATTCCCTTTGACGAAGCGGTCGCGATGATTGCCACCGGCGAGATCTGCGATGCCAAAACCATCATGCTGCTACAATGGGCGCAGCTGAACCGTGGCGCGCTTACGGCATAAGATCTTGTTTTGTAAGCAAACAATACATTACGGATATTTCACTTTTTGATCGTTCTCCGGTAGGCTACAGCGCTGATGTCTTCATCAATGACATGGGCAACCCATGACGTCCTCCCTTACGGAACGTGCAGCCAACGACGATCATCAGGTCGAGGCAGGGTGGAGGCCCTTCCTGCGTCGTAACCGGCGCTACCTTCAGGCGCTCGCAACCTTGCTGGTCATCGGCCTCTTCGGCCTTGCGATCTTCCATCTGACCTCCGAGGTCCAATATGACGACGTGGTACAGGCGCTTGCCGATACCAGCTGGACCTCCGTCGTTGCGGCTATTCTCTTCACCGCCCTGAGCTTTTTCGCTCTTACCTTCTACGACGTTGGTGCGCTGGAGTATGTCCGGCGAAAGCTCCCCTATGCCGATGTCGCGTTGACGGCGGCTTGCGCCTATGCGGTCGGCAACACGGCCGGATTTGGTGCCTTGAGCGGTGGCGCCATCCGCTACCGCGCCTATTCGCGTCTGGGCATCGAACCGGAAAACATCGCCCGGATCATCGCCTTTGTCACGCTCGCCTTTGGCCTTGGGCTTCTGACGGTCACATGCCTGAGCCTGCTCGCCGTCGGCGAATATGTGGCGCCGTTGACGGGGCTGGACCCGTTCTGGCTGCGCATGATCGCCGTTGCCATTCTCGGCGTCGTGCTCGCCGTCTTCGTTAAGGGGCGGGACGGACATGAGGTGACCATCGGGCGCTTTGCTCTGCGGATGCCGGATTCGCGCACATCCTCACGCCAGTTCCTCGTCACGGCGCTGGACCTGGCGGCGTCGGCCACCGTGCTCTACGTGCTGCTTCCCGCAGGCACGATCGGATGGCCCGCTTTCCTCGCGATCTATTCGCTGGCCGTCGGCATCGGCGTGCTCAGCCACGTGCCGGCTGGTCTCGGTGTTTTCGAGACGATCATCATCGCCACGCTGGGTCACAACGCCGATGTCGACACCATCCTCGGCGCGCTGGTTCTCTACCGCGTCATCTACCATGTCCTGCCGCTGCTGATCGCGATCGCCGTCGTCGTCGGCATCGAACTCCGCCAATTGTCCGGGCATCCTGTCGCCTCCAGCGTGCGCCGTATCGGCGGCCGCATTACGCCGCTTTTGTTGGCGACGCTCGGCATCGTGCTGGCGATCATGCTGGTGCTCTCGAGCGTCACCCCGACGCCGGACGAAAATCTGGCGTTCCTCGAGGCCTTGCTGCCGCTGCCGATCGTCGAAGGCGCGCATTTTCTGGCAAGCCTGCTCGGTCTGGCGCTGGTCATCGTCTCGCGCGGCCTGGCGCAGCGGCTGGATGGCGCCTGGTGGGCGTCGGTCGCCATCGCCGTTGCCGCACTGCTGCTTTCGCTGATCAAGGCAGTTGCGTTGGTCGAGGCCGGCATGCTGGCCTTCTTCCTTGTCGGCCTCATCGTCAGCCGCCGCCTGTTCGTGCGGCCGGCTTCGCTCTTCGGTCAGGCGCTGACGCTGCCGTGGCTGACTGCGCTCGGCGTCATCTGCCTCGGCGGATTTGTCGTTCTCATGTTCGTCTATCGCGACGTCGACTACAGCCACGAACTCTGGTGGCAGTTCGAATTCTCCGCTGAAGCGCCGCGCGGTCTGCGTGCGCTGCTCGGCGTCACCATCGGCGCCAGCGCCATTGCCATCTGGAGCCTGATGCGCCCGGCGGCCTCGGGTGCCGCGCCGGCAAGCGACGACGCCATGGAGCGGGCCCTGGCAATCGTCGATGCGCAGGACATGTCCGATGCCAATCTGGTGCGCATGGGCGACAAGAGCCTGATGTTTTCCGCCGACGGCCGCGCTTTCATCATGTATGGCCAACGCGCCCGCTCGTGGATCGCGCTGTTCGATCCGGTGGGTCCTGTCGACGCCTGGCCGGAACTGATCTGGCAATTCATCGAGACGGCCCGCGCCAGCGGCTGCCGCGCGGTGTTCTACCAGGTTTCGCCGCTCGGGCTTGCTTACTATGCCGATGCGGGGCTTCGCGCCTTCCGGCTTGGTGAACTCGCCCATGTCGATCTCGCGCGGTTCGAGATGAAGGGCGGGAAATGGGCCAATCTTCGCCAGCAGGTCAGCCGCGCCCAGCGCGACGGGCTCGAATTCAGGATGGTGGCGCCGGCGGACGTTCCGGCGATCATGGGCGAACTGACCGCGATTTCCGATGCCTGGCTCGCCCACCACAACGCCAAGGAGAAGGGGTTTTCCCTCGGTGCCTTCGACCCTGACTATCTGGTCGAACAACCGGTGGCCGTCCTGACCTACGAGGGACGGATCGTCGCCTTTGCCAATATCCTGGTGACCGCGACGAAGCAGGAGGGCACCGTCGATCTCATGCGCTTTGCGCCGGATGCACCCAAGGGATCGATGGATTTCCTCTTCGCCCAGGTGATGGAATACTTGAAGGCGGAAGGGTACCGCACCTTCAATCTCGGCATGGCGCCGCTGTCGGGCATGTCTTCGCGCCAGATCGCGCCGGTCTGGGACCGGGCAGGGCGGACGTTCTTCGAACACGGCGAACGCTTCTACAACTTCAAGGGCCTCCGCGCCTTCAAGTCTAAATTCCACCCGCACTGGCAGCCGCGCTACCTCGTGGCGAGTGGCGGCATCAATCCGATCCTTGCCTTGATGGATGCAACATTCCTGATCGGCGGCGGCCTCAAGGGAGTGATGAAAAGATGATGCGGATCTCTGATCTCTGGAAGCCTCTGGTAGGCGCCGCCCTTCTGGCGACCACGGCGATTGCACCGGTCTCGGCGCAGGAGAAGCCGGCGACCTACGATACGGGCATGATCCCGGCACCCCACGTCCTCGTCCCGCAGGACACGGCGTCCGCCCTCGTTGTCCTGTTGTCCGGCGCCGAGGGCTGGAGCGACAAGGAAGACGCGGTGGCGCGCGACCTCGTCGATGACAAGGCCGTTGTGATCGGCATCGATCTCAAGGCCTATCTGACCGCTCTCGGCAAGGATGACGGCGACTGCATCTATATGGTCTCGGATATCGAAGCGCTGAGCCAGCAGGTTCAGCGGTCTCTCAAGAGCGATGCCTATCTGCCGCCGATCGTTGCCGGCGTCGGCGCAGGCGGGGCCATGGCGCTGGCAATGGCCGCCCAGACGCCCGCCGCGACCATCGGCCAGACGCTCGCCGTCGATCCTGAGGAAGGCATCGCGTTGACGAAACAGCTCTGCACGCCGGCAGAAAAGGTGCGCAAGGGCGACCGCATGGTGTACGGCCTGACGGACGGCCCCCTTCCTGATCCGATCTCCGTCGCCTTTACGCCGACGGCATCCGACGACGGCCGAAATCACGTGGCAGCGCTCGCAGAAAAACACCCCGATATCACACAGGAAGAGACTGATGGCGAAGCCTATGCGACCCTTTCCAGCCATCTGACGGATCTGATCGACAACGAGGCCGCGTCCGACAACCCATTCGGCTTGCCTTTGACTGTGCTCGATACCAAGCCCACCCGCGATACGATGGCCGTGATCTATTCTGGCGATGGCGGCTGGCGCGATATCGACAAGCAAGTCGGCGACGTGCTGCAGCAACAGGGCGTCCCTGTCGTCGGCATCGATTCCCTGCGCTATTTCTGGTCCGAGCGCGATCCGCAGGCGACCGCCGACGATCTCGCCAAGGTGATGGATTATTATCGGAAGCGCTGGAATGTCAGAAACGTCTTGCTGATCGGCTATTCCTTCGGTGCCGATATCCTGCCACGCACGTTCAACCTGCTCCCGCCGGCCGAGCGCGCCCGCGTGCGGCAGGTCACGCTGATGGCGTTGTCGCATCGGGTCGACTACAAGATCTCGGTGCTTGGCTGGCTCGGCGCATCCGGGCAGGGCGATGCGGGCGATCCTATCGACGATATCAAGCGCATCGACCCATCGCTGGTGCAATGCATCCATGGCACGGAGGAAGAGGACGATGCCTGCCCTGACCTGAAGGGCACCGGTGTCGATGTCGTCGCCATCGAAGGCGGGCACCATTTCGACGAGGACTATCCGGCGCTGACCCGTCGCGTGCTCGACGCGCTCGACCGGCGGCTGGCTTCCGCGAAGTAGTCCGGTCTCAGGCGGCCGGCGAGATCAGGATGGAGGATGCGGGCGACGGATCGACGTTCTCAGTGACGACCCGCCCGTCATCCATACGAACCTTGCCTTCGGCCAGCAGCCGGAGCGCCATCGGGTACGTCCTGTGCTCGACCGTCAGCACGCGGGCGGCAAGCGTGTCGGCCGTGTCGCCGTCGACGACGGGCACCACCGCCTGCGCGACGATCGGGCCTTCGTCCATGCCTTCGGTGACGAAATGCACGGTGCACCCCGCAACCTTCATGCCGGCGTCGATGGCACGCTGATGAGTGTGGAGGCCGGGAAAAAGCGGCAGAAGCGACGGATGGATGTTGATGATCCGGCCTTCGTGGCGCTGGATAATGGTCGCCGACAGCAGCCGCATATAGCCTGCAAGGCAGATGATATCAGGAGACAGCCGATCGAGTTCGGCAAGGATCGCCGCTTCGTGCGCGTCCTTGCTGTCGAAATCCTTGCGCAGGAACGCATAGGTCGGGATGCCGAGCGCTTCCGCCTTGGCAAGCCCACCGGCGTCTGCCTTGTCAGCGATCACTGCAACGATCTCGGCTGGAAAACCAGGCTCAGCCGCGGCCTTGGCCAGCGCGAGCATGTTGGAGCCGCCGCCCGAAATGAAGACGACGACTTTTTTCCGGCCTGCCGTCACGTCCTTGATCATAGGGCGAGGCTGCCCTTGTAGATCGTGCCATGGGCGCCTTCGGTGCGGGCGACCATGCGACCGAGCGTGAAGACGGTTTCGCCTTCGGTCTCAAGCACGGCGGCCACTGCCTGCGCCTTGTCTGCCGGAACGACTGCGATCATGCCGACGCCGCAGTTGAAGGTCCGCAGCATTTCGTTGGCCGCGACGCCGCCGGTCTGGGCAAGCCAGGAGAAGACCTTCGGTGCCTTGATGGCATCGAGGTCGATTTCGGCGGCAAGATGCTTAGGCAGCACGCGCGGAATGTTTTCAGGGAAGCCACCGCCGGTGATGTGCGCCAGCGCCTTGATCGAGCCGGTTTCGCGGATCGCCTTCAGGAGCGGCTTCACATAGATGCGCGTCGGCGTCATCAGCAGGTCTGCGAGTGTGCCTTCGCCGAAGGGGGCAGGCGCATCCCAGGCAAGACCCGACAGTCCGACGATCTTGCGCACGAGAGAATAACCGTTGGAGTGAACACCCGACGAGGCGAGACCGAGAATGACGTCGCCTTCACTGATGTCGCCGGCGGGAAGCAACTGCCCGCGCTCGGCCGCACCGACGGCAAAGCCGGCAAGGTCATAGTCGCCGCCGGAGTACATGCCCGGCATTTCCGCAGTTTCGCCGCCGATCAGCGCGCAACCGGACTGGCGGCAGCCGTCGGCAATACCGGCGACGATTGCGGCACCCTGATCCGGGTCGAGCTTGCCCGTGGCGAAGTAGTCGAGGAAGAACAGCGGTTCCGCACCCTGGACCACCAGATCGTTGACGCACATGGCAACGAGGTCGATGCCAACCGTATCGTGCTTGTTGGCATCGATGGCGATCTTGAGCTTGGTGCCAACACCGTCATTGGCGGCAACGAGCACGGGGTCGGTGAAGCCTGCAGCCTTCAGGTCGAAAAGGCCGCCGAAGCCGCCGATCTCGCCGTCGGCACCCGGGCGCCGGGTCGAGCGCACATGTGGCTTGATTTTCTCCACCATCAGATTGCCGGCATCGATATCCACGCCCGCATCACTGTAGGTGAGGCCGTTCTTTCCCGACTGGCTCATGCTGGTTCTCCAAGGCTGGTCGCGCGACAGGTATTTTGCGGATGCGAATTGCACGGCGGGCAAGGGAGTGCAAGCCGACAGCCTGTCTTCTCGGCCTTTTTTCACCATTTTGCCCATATCCCACCGGCAAGACGGCGGTCGAGAGTTCAATTTGGGGGCCTGGGAGGCGCGCGGACTTGACCGCCGCGCCGCCGGCCCCCTATCTCCACAACGAGAATATGATGCGGCAACGGCATGCTTGGCGTGTTACGGGGAACACCATGGACATAAAAGTCAGCGGTTCGGGACTTCAGCGCCAGGTTATTTTCTGGCTGCTGGTGCTTGCCGCCTTCATCGCCTTCCTGATGGTTTTCAGCTCGATCCTGCTGCCGTTCCTGGCCGGCATGGCGCTGGCCTATTTCCTCGATCCGGTCGCTGACCGCCTTGAACGCCTCGGCCTTAGCCGCCTGATGGCGACAGTCGTGATTCTCATCGGCTTCGTGGTCATCTTTGCCCTGTCTTTGATGATCATCATTCCCGTGATCTTCACGCAGGCCGCCGATTTCATCCAGAAGATGCCCGGCTATATCGCCAAGCTGCAGGAACTGTTGACCGACAGCCAGTCGACCTTGTTGCCGGACTGGCTTGCGGACCAGATGACGGCGATCAAGCAGAATTCGGCCAAACTGCTGGAGCAGGGCGCCAGCTTCCTCGGCACGCTCTTCCAGCAGCTCTGGAATTCCGGCATGGCGCTGCTCGACATCCTGTCGCTCTTCGTCATCACGCCTGTTGTCGCCTTCTATCTGCTGCTCGACTGGGACCGGATGGTCGATAGGGTCGACAGCTGGGTGCCGCGCGACTATGTCGGCGTCGTCCGCCAGATCGCCCGCGACATGAACACGACGATCGCTGGCTTCGTTCGCGGTCAGGGCTCGCTCTGCATCATCCTTGGCCTTTACTATGGCATCGGCCTATCTCTCGTGGGTCTCAATTTCGGCCTGCTCATCGGCCTGTTTGCCGGCATGATCAGCTTCGTCCCCTATGTCGGCTCGATGGTGGGGCTGGTGCTGGCGGTCGGCGTGGCGCTGGTGCAGTTCTGGCCGGATTATCTCTGGATCGGGCTTGTCGCCGCCATCTTCTTCAGCGGCCAGTTTCTGGAAGGCAACATCCTGCAGCCCAAGCTGGTCGGCAAGAGCGTCGGCCTGCATCCGGTCTGGCTGATGTTCGCGCTGCTTGCCTTCGGCGCCCTCTTCGGTTTCGTCGGGCTGCTCGTTGCCGTTCCCGCGGCGGCGGCCATCGGCGTGCTTGTTCGCTTCGGCATCCAGCGATACCTTGATAGTGACCTCTACCATGGACATGGGAAGGTCGCGGTGAAGAAGACAAAGGGCAATCAGCCCGGGTGATGGCGATCAGCCCGGCTGATCGTCCCCTCCTTGTCCCGAGTACAGCATGACAAAACGTCCCTTCGAACAACTGCCATTGGCATTCGACCACGACCCGGCAACGGGTCGTGAAGATCTGCTCGTTTCTGATCGGTTGAGCGCGGCGATCGCCATCGTCGACCACTGGCCCGACTGGCCGTCGCCTGTTGTCATCATCGCGGGGCCGGTCGGTTCCGGAAAATCGCATCTCGCCAGCATCTGGAAGGAGAGGGCGGGCGCGCGGACGATCCACCCGGTCGCGGACAGTGATGCGGCGTTGATCGCCGCGGAAGGGCCCGTTCTGTTCGAGGACGCCGACCGCCAGGGTTTTGACGACACCACGCTGTTTCATGTCATCAACAGCGTCCGCCAGCATGGCACCGGTCTGTTGATGACCTCGCGGCTCTGGCCGATGTCCTGGCCGGTCGTTCTTCCCGATCTGCGCTCGCGCCTGAAGGCGGCAACGGTCGTCGAGATCGGCGAGCCTGATGACGAACTGTTGACGCAGGTGCTGATCAAGCTCTTTGCCGATCGCCAGCTTTTGATCGATGAACGGCTCGTCGGCTATATCGTCCAGCGCATGGAGCGCTCGCTCGAGGCGGCCCAGACGATCGTTGAGCGCATCGACCGGCTGGCACTTGCCCGAGGCGTCAGGCTGACCCGGTCGCTTGCGGCCGAAGTCCTGGAAGAGCTTGGAAATCAACGCCATTCCGATTGACTGTCACAGTTCCGTCGTCAAACTGTTATAGTTCCTGCCTGCGGAGAAATGGGGTCTGATCGGCAATGGATAATGCGACGTCTGCGGTGAACGAGAACAAACAGACGGTGGAGGAAGTCGATCTGCTCTCCAGTCCGGAGCGGTTCATCAATCGCGAATTTTCCTGGCTGCAGTTCAATCGACGCGTGCTTGAAGAGACGCTCAACACGGCGCATCCGCTGTTGGAGCGGGTTCGCTTCCTGTCGATTTCGGCCGCCAACCTCGACGAATTCTTCATGGTGCGTGTCGCCGGCCTTGAAGGCCAGGTGCGCCAGGGGCTCGCCATGCGGTCGCCTGACGGTAAGACACCGGCCGAGCAGCTCGAAGACATCCTGAAGGAAATCGATAACCTGCAAATGGAGCAGCAGGCCTCGCTTGCTGTGTTGCAGCAATATCTTGCCAAGGAAGACATCCTGATCGTCCGGCCGGCGTCCTTGTCCGCACAGGACAAGAGCTGGCTTGCCAACGAGTTCGACCAGCTGATCTTTCCGGTGCTGACGCCGCTGTCGATCGATCCGGCGCACCCATTCCCATTCATCCCGAACCTCGGTTTCTCGATGGGCCTTCAGCTCGTCAGCAAGAACGGCCGCGAGCCGATGACGGCGCTGTTGCGCCTGCCGGTGGCGCTCGACCGCTTCATCCGCCTGCCTGATGTCAAGAACGTCATCCGCTACATCACGCTGGAAGACATGGTCAGTCAGTTCATCGACAGGCTGTTCCCGGGCTATGAGGTCAATGGTTCCGGCACGTTCCGCATCATCCGAGACAGCGACATCGAAGTCGAGGAAGAGGCGGAAGATCTGGTGCGCTTCTTTGAAACCGCGCTGAAGCGCCGGCGCCGCGGCTCGGTGATCCGCATCGAACTCGATTCGGAAATGCCTGCTTCGCTGCGCCAGTTCGTCGTTCAGGAATTGAGCGTTCCGGAAAACCGCGTTGCCGTGCTGCCCGGTCTTCTGGCATTGAACACGCTGTCGGAGATCACCAAGGCGCCGCGCGACGATCTGCGCTTCGAGCCCTATAATCCGCGCTTCCCGGAGCGCGTGCGCGAGCACGCCGGCGATTGTTTTGCCGCGATCCGCGAAAAGGACATGGTGGTCCACCACCCCTACGAATCCTTCGACGTCGTCGTGCAGTTCCTGCTGCAGGCGGCTCGCGATCCGGAAGTGGTGGCGATCAAGCAGACGCTCTACCGCACCTCGAACGACAGCCCGATCGTGCGCGCGCTTGTCGACGCGGCCGAAGCGGGAAAGTCGGTGACGGCGCTGGTTGAGCTGAAGGCGCGCTTCGACGAGGAAGCCAACATCCGCTGGGCGCGTGACCTGGAGCGCGCCGGTGTGCAGGTCGTCTTCGGCTTCATCGAGCTCAAGACCCATGCCAAGATGTCGATGGTCGTGCGCCGCGAGGAGGGCCGGTTGCGCACCTATTGCCACCTCGGCACCGGCAACTATCACCCGGTCACGGCGAAGATCTACACCGACCTGTCCTTCTTCACGTGCAATCCCGTCATGGCCCACGACATGGCGAACATCTTCAATTTCATCACCGGCTACGGCGAGCCGGAAGCCGGCATGAAGCTGGCGGTTTCACCGCACACGCTGCGCCCTCGCATCCTCAAGCATATCGAGGAGGAGATCGAGCACGCCAAGGCCGGCCGGCCCGCCGCGATCTGGATGAAGATGAATTCGCTCGTCGACCCCGACATCATCGATGCCCTCTACAAGGCCAGCCGTGCAGGCGTCGAAATCGACCTCGTCGTGCGCGGCATCTGCTGCTTGCGACCGCAGGTTCCCGGCCTTTCCGACAATATTCGTGTCAAGTCCATCGTCGGCAGATTCCTCGAACACTCCCGCATATTTTGTTTCGGCAACGGTCATGGCCTTCCATCGGAGAATGCGCTTGTCTATATCGGCTCGGCGGATATGATGCCGCGCAATCTGGACCGGCGGGTTGAGACGCTTGTGCCTCTTATCAACCGGACTGTGCACGAACAGGTTCTTTCGCAGATCATGCTGGGCAATCTCATCGACAACCAGCAGAGCTACGAAATTCTTCCCGACGGCACGTCTCGCCGGATGGAAGTCGGCAAGGACGCCGAGCCGTTCAACGCGCAGCATT
The DNA here is from genome assembly GCF_058795755.1 of Ensifer sp. GW823-FHT05D09. Taxonomy (NCBI): domain Bacteria; kingdom Pseudomonadati; phylum Pseudomonadota; class Alphaproteobacteria; order Hyphomicrobiales; family Rhizobiaceae; genus Ensifer; species Ensifer sp. GW823-FHT05D09. Next base: position 129,133 of record NZ_JBXAIA010000009.1, read on the forward strand.
ATTTCATGACCAACCCCAGCCTCTCCGGCCGGGGTGAAGCCCTGAAGTCCAGCGCACCGAAGCTGATTGCCGGCTGGAAGAGCAGCTGGCGCAAGTAAACTGGTTTTGCATGGTCGAATCTGAAGCGCAGGGGCGTCTGCCCGGCATCCGCCCGGTTTCCGTTGTGGATATCGGCTCGAACTCCATTCGCCTTGTCGTCTACGAAGGCCTGAGCCGCGCCCCGGCCATGCTGTTCAACGAAAAGGTCATGTGCGGTCTGGGCAAGGGCATCGATGCCACGGGCCGCATGGACGAAGAGAGCGTCGAGCGCGCTCTGCGGGCGTTGCATCGCTTTAACGCGCTGTCGCAGCAGGCGCGCGCGACGTCCATGTATGTGCTGGCCACAGCGGCTGCCCGCGAGGCGAGCAACGGTCCGGCCTTCATTGCCAAGGCCGAGGCCATCCTCGGTCACAAGGTGCGCATCCTCACTGGCGAGGAAGAAGCCTATTTCTCCGCCATGGGCATCGTCAGCGGCTATCATGATCCCGATGGCGTGGTCGGCGACCTCGGAGGCGGTTCGCTGGAACTCGATGAGGTCAGCGGCACGACGATTGGCAAGGGCATCACGCTCCCGCTCGGCGGTATCCGCCTCTTCGAGCACAGCGGCGGCTCGCTGCCAAGGGCACGCACCTGGGTGCGCAAATTCATGAAAAGCACCCCGGTGCTGAAAGCCGGCGCCGGCCGCACTTTTTATGCCGTCGGTGGCACCTGGCGCTCGATCGCCAAGCTGCACATGGAAATCCGGAACTATCCCCTGCATATGATGCAGGGCTACGAGATTTCCTACGACGAGGCGATGGCGCTGCTACCGGAAGTGATCGAGCCGAAGAACATCAAGCCGTCGGCCTACGCGACGATCTCCAAGAGCCGTCGCAGCCTGCTTCCTTTCGGCGCCATCGTGATGCAGGAGGCGCTGTCTATTATGAGGCCGGAACGGATTTCGTTCTCGGCGCTCGGCGTTCGCGAAGGCTATCTCTTCTCCCTCCTGAACGAGAACGAGCGGGCGCAGGATCCGCTGCTGACCGCTGCCGGCGAAATCGCCATCCTGCGGGCGCGTTCGCCCGAACATGCCCGTGAGCTTGCCGACTGGACCGGCCGCATGGTGCCGTTCTTCGGCGTCGAGGAAACCGAAGAGGAGAGCCGCTATCGCCAGGCGGCCTGCCTTCTTGCCGATATCAGCTGGCGAGCCCACCCGGATTATCGAGGCCTGCAGGCGCTGAACATCATCGCCCACTCGACTTTCTCCGGCATCACCCATGCGGGACGGGCCTATATCGCGCTTGCCAATTACTATCGCTTCGAAGGGCTGAACGATGATGGCGCGACCGGCGCCCTGACCGGGATTACCACGCCGCGGCTGCTGGAACTGGCAAAGCTGCTCGGCGGCCTTTTGCGCGTCGCCTATCTCTTCTCTGCTTCGATGCCGGGTGTGGCGAAGAACCTGACGTTCCGCAAATCGTCATTGCCGGATATCGATCTGGAGATCGTCGTGCCCGCGGCCTATTCTGAGTTTGCCGGCGAGCGCCTCGACGGGCGGCTGCAGCAGCTCGGCAAGCTGACCGGCAGAAGACTGGCATTCCATTTCGAGAGCTGAACGCTTCTCGATCTCAGTTGAAGGGCGCGCGGACTGAAATCCGCGCGCCCTTTTGTTTATTCGGCTTTCAGGAAGTCGCCGACTTCGAGCAGGACGAACTCGTTGTCGTCGGCCTTGTCGAGCGCGCGGCCGGCCGAGAACGGCAGGTTGTTGTCGTTACCAACGATGATGTGCGTGGCATCGACGCGATCGACGTTTTCGATCGTCACGAACGGCATGTCGTAATAGCCGTCGCCGCCGCCCTGTCGCTTCTTGTTGTCAGGATCGGCGATCTTCAAGAGGTCGATGTAACCGATCTTGCGTACGGCCTTGCCGACATTGCTGTCGTCGAAGGCGATCTTGTAGACGCGCTTCACCTTCGATCCGACGGCAAAGCAATCCGGCTTCGGATCTTTCGGGTCGGCGCAGGCCCTGTCGAGCGTGCCGGCACCGTTGTCGCGTTCGATTACCAGGGCTGTTCTGTCGTCAAGCATGTTGAAGTCGCCGATGGCTTCGCCGCCTTCCGCAAGCGGATAGAGCCAGCTGCGGCCCGTCCAGGCCTTGGTGGCGACGTCGAGTTCGATGACGCGCAGCGCCGGACGGCCTTCCGCCTGTTCGACGGTTTCGCTGTCGGTCCAGATCGGGCCTTCGAGCAGGCCGTAAAGCTTGGCTCCGTCCTTCGAAAGGGCCATGCCTTCATAGCCACCGGAGCGCTTCAGGTTGAAGGCTGGCGTCTTCTTCGAGGGGTCGCCCTGCAGCGTCAGGGTCGGGTTGTCGGGCGACATTACCGGCTTTTCATTGACCGTCGTCGCGATGACGTCGGTCAGCTTACCGTCGACGTCGAACTTCAGGATATAAGGACCGAATTCCTCGCCGACCCAGAAGCCGTCTGCGACAGGCTGGATCGATTCGACGTCGAAGTCGGCGCCTGTCAGGTAGCGCTTGTCGGAGCCTTCCATGACGATCGGGAAGGGGGCCTTGCGGTCGGGATCCGTGAGAAACACTGTCTTCAGCGCCTCGACCTTGCCGGCATCCCAGTCCATCTTCACGTGGTGCAGCATCAGCATGGCATCGGTGGAGTTCAGCTTGCTGCCGAAGCCGTTGTCGGACAGGCTCCAGAAGGTGCCGTCTTCCATCGCCTTGATGCCGGAGAAGCCCTGCATCGGCTGGCCGTTGAACGGCAGCGACAGGCCGGTCGGGCGCACGCCGTCCTTGCCGGGCACGGTGCCGAGCGCGTCAGCGCGCTTGCGGTCGGCGGTGGTGAACTTGCCCGAGGTCTTGAGATATTCCGGTGCGTCCGACGGTGCGGCCAGAATCGTGTTTGCCGGCAGGATCGCATGCGCCTTGAGGGTTGCGGGAAAGGCTTTTTCCTCAGCCAGGGCGGTCGTCGTCATCAAAAGGGAGAGCGCCGCGGTGGCGAGAAGCGTTTTGGTCATGAAAGTCACCATCGGTTGGATGCCAGAGTACGCAAACCCGATAGGCGGCTTTGATGACGGTTGGGTGATATCTGGCTTACAGCGCGGTGAAGCTTTGATGACAGGGCATCGGCGTCAGCCGGCAAGGGCAAGCGTTGCCCATCGCCCAGGTGTGACGCCATAGGCGCGCTTGAAGTGGCGGGTGAAATGAGCCTGGTCGGCAAAGCCGGTGTCGAGCGCCGCACCCGCCAGGCTGTGGCCGGTGGCGATCATCCGGCGCGCCTGCTCCAGCCGCCGCATCAGCAGGTAGCGGTGCGGGCTGGTGCCGAGTACCTTGCGGAACTGGCGGGCGAGCGTGAAGCGATCAAGGCCGCTGATGGTCTCGAGTTCCTGCGACCCGACAGGGCGATCGAGGTTGGCTCTGAGGTAATCCGTCGCCTCGAACACTGCCCGTTTCGCAGACCTGCCGGCAGCCTTGCCCGTTGTTCCGGCATGGCGGCACAGGCCCTCGGCGATGCGGGTGAGAATGTCGTCCAGCGCCAGTTCGTCGATGCCGCAGTCGAGATCCATGACGGCTTCGCTGATGGCCTGGCGCAGGGCGACATCGCCGACCACCGGCGCGGCGATGAAAGGCAGGGCTGCGCCGGTGTCGCCAAGCGCTGCGATCAACCGTTCCGGCCGCAGATACATCATCCGGTAGCGAAGGGTCGCCTCCGTACCGGCGCCACCGTCGTGCATCTCGTCCGGATGAATGATGATGATGCTTCCGGGCGTGCTGTAGCGGCTCTCGCCGCGATATTGGAAGGTCTGGATGCCGCCGAGCGTGACGCCGAGCGCATAGGTGTCGTGACGATGCGGCTCGAACACCTTTCCATGCAGCCGAGCTTCAATCCGCTCTATGCCGTCCACTGGCGCAGCGACGCGGATGCCGTCACCCGGCGATCCGCACAATCGTTCAAGATCGACCGACGCGTCTTCGGCTAGTGCCTTCTCGGGCACGCCCTGATGTCCTGAAATGGAGATACCCGTCATGTTCGACACCAAGTTCGCGATCGTGTTGCGCGAGGATCTGGCCACCTGGCAGAAGCTGAACGTCACCGCATTTCTGGCCACCGGCATCGCCGGACAGAAGCCGGCAATCATCGGTGAAGCCTATCGCGATGGCGCCGGCAATGTCTACAACGCGTTGAGCGTCCAGCCGATCATCGTGTTATCGGCAGATGGTGCGACGCTCGGACAGATTCAACGGCGCGCGATCGAAAGAGAGATTCGCACCTCTGTTTATGTCGATGCCATGTTCTCGACCGGCCATGATAGCGCCAATCGTGCGGTCTTTGCTGAGACGCGGCCTGGTGACGCGAAGGTCGCCGGCATCGCCGTTCATGCCGACAAGAAGCTGGTCGACAAGATCACCAAGGGGGCAAAGCTGCACGGATGAAGGCTAGCTGGCCAGTTGCGGCGCCGGCGCACCCCCGGCGCGAAGCGCCAGCACGCCGAGCTTCTGTCCGCGTCCCTTGACGGCGTGCTCACCGAGATCCTCGACACGCACATAGTGAGGCAGTCGCATCTTGCGAGCAAGGTCGGCGGAAATGAGAACTTGATGGTTCAACGTCTTGCAGAAGCCTTCAAGCCGGGCCGTCGTGTTCACCGTGTCGCCGAAATAGGTGATCTTGTGGCGGTCGAGGCCGATCTCGGCCGCGACGATGGTTCCCCCATGGAGAGCCGCACGCAGACGCGGAACCTCGCCGAATTCCTTCTGCCAGCGGTGCGCGTCCGCGTCGATCATCTCCAGAATGTCGAAGACGCAATGGATGCAAGCTGCGTTGTTTGTGGCCCGGTCGAAGGGCCAGGTGATGACTGCAGCGTCTCCCACATAGTCGTCGATCGATCCGCGATAGCGCAGAACCGGATCTGCGATCGTCGCGAACAGCTTGCCGAGGTATTCCTGCATCCGCAGGTCGCCATTGCGCTCGGCATAGGAGGTCGAACCGGCGAGATCGATGAACAGGAAGACACGCTCTTCCTGGACCGGCCTGCGGTAGCGCCCGGTCAGCAGGCTTAGGAAGACGTCGCGCCCGAGCAGTTCACGGACCCTGAGGATGAAGACGAGCGAGCCCGAGATGGCCAATGCAAAGAGCAGAACCGTCTTGGACGGCAGCATCGCCTCCATCCAGTGATCGTTCATCACACCGCTCATCCCCATGATCAGGCCGGCGGCTGCGTAACCGATATCGAGCAGCACGAAATAGATTGCGAGCGAGGCGACGAAGAAGACCGGTGTCGAGAAGGTATGGATCCGTCGATTGAGACGCCGGAAAATGATGCGGCGCTCGAATGCAATGATCGGCGTGCACATGAACAGTGCATAGGTCGCGCCGATCAGCCAACCTGTCCCATAAACAATCCACGCGTAGACGGCGCCGGCCGCAGCAACGACCAGCAGCAGGAGAAGTCCTTCGAAAGTGGAGAAACGCCAGCGCATGCGGAAAGGCCTCGGAACCCGATAACGGAAGAAGGGGCACGTCGGCCAACGTGGTTGTACCGTGTCGCGTCAGCGCGCCGATTCGCGATCCCTAGGATTGCGAATCGGTGGCGCCAAGGGGCCTTGGCTAGAGCCGGATTCGGGCGGAAGATTGTTGTCCGCCCGCGCGCCTTCAGTCGCCGATTTCCATCGCTTCGATCTTCTTGTCGACGAAGCGCAGAGCCACTTCGCCGTTGATCAATTTCAGCGCCGTATCGCCGAACAGCTCACGCCGCCAACCTTTCAGCGCGCCGACGTCGGCCTTCTCGCCCTCGGCGGCGATCTTGTCGAGATCGTCGCTGTTGGCGATGATCTTGGCAGCCACACCCTGTTTCTCGGCGATCAGCTTCAACAGCACCTTGAGCATTTCGGTGGCGGCGGCAGCACCTTCGGGCGTGTGGTTCTGTCGCGGCAAGCGTGGCAGGTCGGTCTTGGGAATAGCAAGCGCTTCGTTGACCGCCTCGGTCAGCGCTGCTCCCGCGCTCGAGCGCTCCCAGCCCTTCGGGATCGTTCGCAGCCGCGCCAGTGCCTCGGAATCCTTCGGCTGCTGTTGTGCCACTTCATAGATCGCATCGTCCTTGAGGATGCGACCGCGGGGAACGTTGCGATTGCGCGCCTCACGCTCGCGCCAGGCCGCAACCTTCTGCAGAACGGCAAGTTCGATGGGCTTCTTGACGCGCATCTTCAGGCGTTGCCAGGCGTCATCGGGATGCAGGTCGTAGGTGTCTTTGGCTTCGAGGATGGCCATTTCCTCCGACAGCCACAGCGAACGGCCTTCGCGCTCGAGCTGCGCGTTCAGGTGCTGATAGACGTCGCGCAGATGCGTGACGTCGGCCAGCGCGTAATCGAGCTGTTTCTCGGTCAGCGGGCGTCGGCTCCAGTCGGTAAAGCGCGAGGACTTGTCGATCTGCTCGCCCTTGATCCGGTTGACGAGCTGGTCGTAGGAGACGCTGTCGCCGAAGCCGCAGACCATGGCGGCGACCTGGGTGTCGAAAATCGGGTGCGGGATCAGGTTGCCGAGATGGAAAATGATCTCGATATCCTGGCGCGCGGCATGGAACACCTTGATCACGTCAGGGTTGGCCATCAGCGCAAAGAACGGCGCGAGGTCGATGCCCTTGGCCATCGGATCGACGATGACGGCCATATCCGGGTTCGCCATCTGGATCAGGCAAAGCTCCGGCCAGAAGGTGGTCTCACGCAGGAATTCCGTGTCGATCGTAATATAACTTGAGCGGGCCAGCTGCTGGCAGGCGGCCTCTAGATCTGCGGTTGTTTCAATCATCGGATTTAAATCACTGTGGCAAAAATGCGGCTAGGTTTTTCGTGTAGCCCTTCGTGCCATCCGTCACAATCGAAATTCTCAGACCACCTTGAAATAACCGGTCATGCCGGTCTTCTGATGCTCGATGATGTGGCAGTGGAACACCCAGTCGCCAAGATTGTCGGCAACAAGCGCAATTTCCGCCTGTTCGTCGGGCAAAAGCAGGATGGTGTCGGTCGGCGGCGGCAGGAATGTCCGCTTGTTCGAGCTTAGAATGCGGAAGCTCATGCCGTGCAGATGGATCGGATGGGCATGTGGCGTCCGGTTGGCGATCTGCATCACATAGCTCTTGCCGAGCTTCATCTCCTCGATCGGCGCGATCGGATCGGGCGTGTCGCCCGGCCACGGCACCTTGTTGATCGCCCAGAAGGTGTAGCCGAGCGAGCCGCAGATCGAGGGTGTCGCCTTGTGTTCGGCGGTGGCCGTCAGGTCGATCGGAATGCGCGTGGCAACCGACAGGTCCGCCTCGGCGATCGGATTGGCGGGCAGGGCTGAGACATCGCGGATATCGCGTTTCAAGGATGGCCCCGCCGCGCGGAAGCTTGCGATCGTCCAGGGATGCGAGCCGCGCAGATTGCCGAGCTTCACCGTGGCGCCCTCGCTGTCCGGCATCCTGACGACGAGGTCGATGCGCTGACCGGGGCCGACGTTGTAGCGGTCGAGAGGGAAGGGCTTGTCGAGCGGGTTGGCGTCCAGCGCCACGACCATGGCGTCCGCGCCCTCCAGCCCGAGCGTATAGATCCGCGTGACGTCCGTTGCGGCAATCCGGACCCTGACGAGGCCGCCGGCCGGCGCGTCATAGCTCGGCTCCTGCTGCCAGTTGGTGGTGCGCACCGTGCCGTAGGTGCCGCCGCGCGCGGCATCGCGCGGCTTGAACGGGTCGATGAATGCGCCGCCCTTGCCGAGCCGCCAGTCGCGCAGGTTCAAGACGATCTCGGCGTCGAACACGGGATCGTCAGGGTTTTCGACGACGATGACACCGGTGAGCCCGCTTCCCATCTGGGTCAGCGTGTTGCAGTGCGGGTGGTACCAGAACGTGCCGGCGTCCGGCGGCGTGAAGACGTAGTCGAAGGGATCGCCCGGATAGACATAAGGCTGGGTCATCTCCGGGACGCCGTCCATGGCGTTGGGGATGCGAAGCCCGTGCCAATGCACGGTCGTCGGCTCGTCGAGCCTGTTCATCAGTCTTGCCGCGTAGGGTTCGCCCATGCGCATCCTCAGCACGGGCGGCATGCCGTTGCTGACAGAGTCCCCGAGCCCATAGGTCATGACCTTGGGCGTAACGCCGTCTGCGGCGATCTGCGCCTCGGTCAATTGCGCCGTCAGGATCTGCGGATCGGGCGCAGCGCCGGCGCGTGCCGCCATGCCCGCGCCGAGCGCGAAGGCGCCACCCAAAGCGGCGGAGCCCTGGAGGAACGTGCGGCGGCTGATCAGGGACATTCTGGCAATCTCGGCAACTGGATGGGACGACAGGTCAGGTTCTAAACCTGATCGTCGCAATCAGCAATTCGCTCGCGCAGGCACATCTTGCCGCAGGGGTTCAGTCGTCCTTGCGCGGTTGGCTTCCACCCGCGAGCTTGTTGAAGAAGGACGACGTCCGCAGCAGGTTGCGAAACGGCATGGCTCGGGCTTCCGTCGGCACGCCGCTGCGGGCCGTCATGCGCCTGATTGTATAGAGCATGAAGAGGAAGAGGATGGCGGCGGTATAGATGAACAGCGCCTGCGGGCCGAAGATTTCGAGCAGGAAGGAGGCAAACAGCGGGCCGATGATCGCACCGAGCGACCAGAAGAACAGCATGCCCGCGGAGACCAGCGCATGCTGGCCTTCCGCCGCGTGGTCGTTGGCATGAGCCGAGCACAGCGAATAGAGCGGCATGGCGAAAGCGCCGAACAGGAAGATGCCGGCGAAGTTCAGCAACTCGTCGTTGCCGGCGCCGAAGGCGAGGAAAAGCCCAGCGAGCAAGGACCCGAAGGTGGCAATCAGGATGATCAGGCGCCGGTCGATCTGATCGGAGTAGTGGCCGAGCGGGTATTGCAAGACGACGCCACCGATGATGCCGGCGCTCATGAAGGTGGCGATCGCCGTGACGGACAGCCCGATCCCTTGCGCGTAGATCGGGCCAAGGGAGCGGAAGGCGGCATTGGTCAGGCCGACGACGATGCACCCGACGGTCGCGAGCGGTGAGATGTTCCAGAGCGCCCTGACGTCGAAGCGGATCGCCTCCGGCGCTACCGGGCTCGACCGGTCGGCAAAGGAAATAGGCACGAGCGACAGGGTCAATGCCATCGAGATGATGGCAAAGAGTTCGAAGCCGCCGATCCCGATGCCAGGAATGATGTATTGGGCCGCGGTAACCGAGCCGAGATCGACCAGGCGATAGACGGACAGCGTCCGCGCGCGATTCGTATTGGTGACGCTGGCGTTCAGCCAGCTCTCAACGGTCGCAAAAAGACAGGCGAAGGCGATACCGGCGACCAGCCGCATCAGGAACCACATGAACGGGTTGATGACGAGCACCATGGCGATCGCCGCCGCCGATGCGATTGCTGCCATCGCCGAGAACGTGCGGATATGCCCGATCGAGCGCAGGATGCGGGTGACATAGATGCAGCCAAGCGCGAAGCCGATATTGTAGCCGGCGCCGATGACACCGATCAGCGATGTCGAGAAGCCTTCTTCCAGCGCTCTGAGCGAGATGAACGTGCCTTGCAGTCCGTTGCCACCGATGAGGATGCCTGCGGTGACAAGAAGCGGAATGAGCGGACGAATTTGCGACATGGGGCAGGCGACTTCCGAAGGGCTCGCGAGTCGGGATAAAGGCGGACGCAATATGTGTAACGGCGCATTCGGATGGCGCACAGTCGCGAATTGTGACGATATCCGTTCTTTTCGCGCCGTTTGAGCGAAAGCCTTGTCTTCAGCCCGTGAACAGGGGCGAATTTGTCCGCCGTCGGCGACGCTTCCCGAAGGGAACGCAGACGTCTCGGCTTGACAAAGCCGGCGCATCATGCGCTTTTCCGCCCGATTTTGATCATGTTGCCGCGCGCCGTTCCGGCCTGCGCGGCGCTTTGCAATTCCGGGATAACACGATGCACCGCTACCGCAGCCACACCTGTGCCGCCCTCCGCAAGTCGGATGTCGGCTCCACCGTTCGCCTCTCCGGTTGGGTCCACCGCGTCCGCGACCATGGCGGCTTGCTTTTCATCGATCTGCGTGACCACTACGGCATCACCCAGGTCGTCGCCGATCCCGACAGCCCCGCCTTCAAGGCGGCCGAAACGGTTCGTGGCGAATGGGTCGTGCGCATCGACGGCCTCGTCAAGGCCCGCATGGACGACACCGTCAACAAGGGCATGCCGACGGGCGAAATCGAGCTCTACGCCCAGGAGATCGAGGTTCTTTCTGCCGCCAAGGAATTGCCGCTGCCGGTCTTCGGCGAGCCGGATTATCCGGAAGATGTGCGCCTGAAGTACCGCTTCCTCGACCTGCGCCGCGACACGCTGCACAAGAACATCGTCAAGCGCACGCAGATCATCTCGTCGATGCGCCGCCACATGGGCGAAGTCGGCTTCACCGAATACACCACCCCGATCCTGACGGCCTCGTCGCCGGAAGGCGCACGCGACTTCCTCGTGCCGTCGCGCATCCATCCCGGCAGCTTCTACGCCCTGCCGCAGGCGCCGCAGCAGTACAAGCAGCTCCTGATGGTTGCCGGTTTCGACCGCTATTTCCAGATCGCGCCGTGCTTCCGCGATGAAGACCCGCGCGCCGACCGCCTGCCGGGCGAGTTCTACCAGCTCGACCTCGAAATGAGCTTCGTCGAGCAGGAAGACGTCTGGACGACGATGGAGCCTGTCATCCGCGACATCTTCGTCGAGTTTGCCGACGGCAAGCCGGTGACGAAAAAGTTCCCGCGGATTCCTTACGACACGGCGATCCGCAAATACGGCTCCGACAAGCCGGACCTGCGCAACCCGATCGAGATGCAGGCCGTTACCGAGCACTTCGCCGGCTCGGGCTTCAAGGTCTTCGCCAACATGATCGCGTCGAACCCGAAGGTCGAAGTCTGGGCAATCCCGGCCAAGACCGGTGGTTCGCGCGCCTTCTGCGACCGCATGAATGCCTGGGCGCAGAGCCAGGGCCAGCCAGGCCTCGGCTACATCTTCTGGCGCAAGGAAGGCGAAAAGCTCGAAGGCGCTGGCCCGCTTGCCAAGAATATCGGCGAGGAGCGCACCGATGCGATCCGCACGCAGCTCGGTCTCGATGACGGCGATGCCTGCTTCTTCGTCGCCGGCGATCCGTCGAAGTTCTACAAGTTTGCGGGTGAGGCCCGCACGCGGGCAGGCGAGGAGCTGAACCTCGTCGACCGTGATCGCTTTGAATTCTGCTGGATCGTCGACTTCCCGTTCTACGAATGGCTGGAAGACGAAAAGAAGATCGATTTCGCCCACAACCCCTTCTCGATGCCGCAGGGTGGCCTCGAGGCGCTGAACAGCGAAGATCCGCTGTCGCTCAAGGCCTACCAGTACGACATGGTCTGCAACGGCTTCGAGATCGCGTCCGGTTCGATCCGTAACCAGCTGCCGGAAGTCATGGTCAAGGCGTTCGAGCTGACCGGCAAGTCGCAGCAGGAAGTCGAAGAGCAGTTCGGTGGTCTCTACCGTGCGTTCCAGTACGGCGCGCCGCCGCATGGCGGCATGGCCTTCGGCATCGACCGCGTCGTCATGCTCTTGGTCGGTGCCAAGAACCTGCGCGAGATCTCGATCTTCCCGATGAACCAGCAGGCCGTCGACCTCCTGATGGGCGCGCCGTCCGAGGCGACGCCGGCGCAGCTGCGTGAACTGGCGCTTCGCCCGATCCCGCAGAAGAAGGACTAAGGTCTTCACAGACTGAGAAACAAAAGACCCGGCGGTTGCCTTCACCGCCGGGTCTTTTCATTTCTACCTGGGTGCAAGCTCAGGGCTTGGCGTAGACGGCGTCGCGCACATCCCGGGTAAACTGGCCCCACATGCCTTCGAACGCCGTGTTGGTCAGCGCCACCACCGTGATGTTTTCGACCGGGTCGACGAACCAGTTGTGGCCATAGGCGCCGCCCCACTGGATCGTGCCCTTGGACTGCGGCGTGCCGGCCGCCGCGGGATCGACGAGCACGGCCCAGCCGTAGCCAAAGCCCCAGCCGGGACCCTGTGTTTCCGCCTTGGGGCCGGTGTGGTCCTGCATCATAGTGCTGACCGTTTCCGGCGAGAGCAGTGGCCCGCCGCCCTTGCGGATCGTTTCCAGGAACGTCAGCAGGTCGTTCGCGGTCCCCGCCATGCCGGCGCCGCCAGAGGGGAAGGCATGGGCGTCGAGGATGCGGTCGGGCGAGAAGAGCACCTTGCCCTCGCCGATCGGTACGGCCACGTTACCCTCCATTCGGGCCGGCGCGGGCGAGCCATCGAAGTAGGCTGCGGTCAGCCTGTCCGTCTGTTTCACCGAAAACCCGGTGTCGGCCAGTGCCAGCGGCGTCACGACCAGTTCGTCGACAGCCTTGTCCAGCGTCTTGCCTGTGGCTTTCTCGATGACGGCGCCGAGCACGTCGATCGCCACGGAATAGCGCCAGGTCTCGCCCGGTCGCGATGCGAGCGGAACGGTGGCGATACGCTTCAGATTCTCGTCCAGGGTGATGCCGGAGAGATCGAGCCCATCGGAAACGCCGGCCTTCAAGTAGGAACCGCCTGGCGGCTGGAAGAAGCCGTACTCGAGCCCGGCGGTATGGTTGAGGAGGTGGCGCACCAGGATCGGCGCCTCGCTGCCCTCGAAGTTGGGCCGGAAATCCGGAAGCCATTTGCTGACGGGATCGTCCAGTTTGATGCGTCCCTGTTCGACAAGCCGCATCGCTGTCACCGTTACCAACGGCTTGGTCACCGAGGCAAAGCGGAAGATATCGTTCTGGTGCGCGGCACGGTTCGCTTCCCGGTCGGCAAGGCCCGCAGCTCTGGCATAAACAAGTTCGCCATCGCGAGCGACGAGAACGACGGTGCCGACAATGCGCTTTTCGGCAATCGCTCGATCGATCACCGGGTCGAGCTGCGCTTTGAGTGCCGATTGGCCGTGATCGTCGGCAAGTGCCGGAAAGGCGAGCAGCGCGGAGACCAGGGCAGCACTCTTGAGGTGGAGACTCATCGTGGAAAACCTCCTATAATCACAATGACCGTTCCTGAATATGTCAGATGCGATTCTAATTCTAGAGTGATCGTTGTGAAAAATAGCAGTTTGTTGGAATCATCTACCCGCCGGCGTGGACGACCACGTGCTTTCGACCGCGATGTTGCGCTTGCGGCCGCCGGAGAAACCTTTTGGCGACTGGGATACGAGGGGGCATCGATTGCCGATCTGACCGCAGCCATGGGGATTACGCCGCAGAGCCTCTATGCGGCCTTCGTCTCCAAGGCGGAGCTCTATCGCGAGGCGCTTGAGCGCTATCGGCAGGAGGAAGGGGCGGCGGCCGGCCGGAGCCTGAACCGTGAAGGGCACGTGGTCGATGCTATTGCGAGGCTTCTTCGGATTTCAGCCCATGAGTTTTCGCTTCCCGGTCGGCCGAAAGGCTGCATGATCTCGACCGCCGTTTTGACATGCGCTGTCGAAAATGACGCGATCGCCCGCCACGTGACCGCTCTTCGCAGTCAGACACTCGCGGCGCTCGAAGCGCGGCTTCGCCGCGGCATCGAAGTAGGCGAATTGCAAGAGCATACGGATGCGGCCGGGCTTGCTCGCTTTATCGGCGCCATCCTGCAAGGAATGACGGTGCAGGCTCAGGACGGAGCCGGAGAGGCGGATCTCTTGCCGATTGCCGATTTTGCCATTGCCGAGGTCGCGCGTCACTGCCGGGGCGCGGCCTGAGTTCACGGCAGTCCCGCTCCTCGGCCTGAGCTGGCCGGTCCGCAACCTATGGCACTCGGCCCCGCTTCTCAGAAATCCATGCCCGCACCGTTGGGCGGTTGTGCGGCGCCATCCTTCTTCGGCTTCTCGGCGATCATCGCTTCGGTGGTCACAAGAAGCCCGGCAACGGAGGCAGCGTCCTGAAGCGCTGCGCGCACCACCTTGGCCGGATCGATGACGCCCATCTTGAAGAGATCACCGTATTCGCCCGTCTGTGCATTCCAGCCATAGGCGAAGTCGGTTTTCTCACGCAGCCTGCCGACGATGATCGAACCTTCGGCGCCGGCATTCTCGGCAATCTGGCGCACCGGCATCTCCACCGCGCGCCGGACGATCTCTATGCCGACCCGCTGATCCTGGTTGGCAACCTTGATGCCGTCCAGCGCACCGACCACCCGAAGCAGGGCGACACCGCCGCCTGGCAGGATGCCCTCTTCGACGGCCGCACGGGTGGCATGCAACGCGTCGTCCACCCGGTCCTTCTTTTCCTTCACCTCCAGTTCGCTGGAGCCTCCGACCCGGATGACGGCCACGCCGCCCGAAAGCTTGGCAAGTCGTTCCTGCAGTTTTTCCCGATCGTAGTCGGAGGTTGTTTCCTCGATCTGCGCTTTGATCTGGCTGACCCGTGCGCCGATGTCGGCCTTGCTGCCGGCACCGTCGACGATGGTGGTGTTTTCCTTCTCGATCATCACCCGTTTGGCACGACCGAGCGTTTCAAGCGTGACATTCTCAAGCTTGATGCCGACATCTTCGGAAACGACCGTACCGCCGGTCAGCACCGCGATATCCTCGAGGATCGCCTTGCGCCGGTCGCCGAAACCCGGCGCCTTGACGGCAGCGATCTTGAGGCCGCCACGCAGCTTGTTGACGACAAGTGTTGCCAAGGCCTCGCCTTCGACATCCTCTGCAATGATGAGAAGCGGGCGGCTCGCCTGGATCACCGATTCGAGAATCGGGATCATCGCCTGCAGGTTGGAAAGCTTCTTTTCGTAGATGAGGATGTAGGGATCTTCGAATTCGACCCGCATCTTCTGCTGGTCGGTGATGAAATAGGGCGAGAGATAGCCTCGGTCGAACTGCATGCCCTCGACGATCTCCAGCTCGATCTCGGCAGTCTTGGCCTCTTCTACGGTAATGACTCCTTCATTGCCGACCTTCTCCATCGCCTCGGCGAGGTAACGGCCGATCTCCGTGTCGCCGTTGGCGGATATGGTGCCGACCTGCGCGATCTCCTCGTTATTGGCGATCTTGCGGGCGCGGACTTTGAGCTCGGTGACGATTGCGTCTACGGCCAGGTCAATGCCGCGCTTCAGGTCCATCGGATTCATCCCGGAAGCGATCGCCTTGACCCCCTCCTTGACGATCGCCTGCGCGAGGACTGTTGCCGTCGTCGTTCCGTCGCCCGCAACATCACTGGTGCGCGATGCCACCTCGCGCAGCATCTGTGCGCCCATGTTTTCGAACTTGTCTTCGAGTTCGATTTCCTTGGCGACGGAAACGCCGTCCTTGGTGATCCGGGGGGGGCCATAGGACTTTTCGATGACGACGTTTCGTCCCTTCGGTCCGAGCGTCACTTTCACGGCATTGGCAAGGATATCGACGCCGCGCAGCATGCGGTCGCGCGCGTCGCTACTGAATTTGACTTCCTTGGCTGTCATTGTCGGCCTCCCTCAACACGAAACTCGCAGTCACGTGGCCCGCGATCGAAAAGGGCCCTGACGCTACCGATCGTCAATGTGGCGCCCTCATCGGAAGCGCTGCCGCTCAACACGTTACTCTTCGCCATCATCAGGCGTCAGGATGTCGATCAACGCAGCGACGCGTCCAGCCGGCAGATGCCGTCCTTCGCCGATCAGCGCCTCGTCGTTGTTGACCCAGGCGATTGCTTCGGCGAGTTCTGCCGCACTGGCTCCCGTCGCCAGCAGCTCCGCCATCAGCGTTTCGTCGACCGGGCCAAGAATGGCGGTGATATCCGCATGTTTCAGTCCCATGACGTTCTCCTTCCGTGTGATCGGTCAGGAATGCCGGATGAAGTCTTGTCTTCAGAGAAATGTAGATAGGCGACGGCGCTCGTGCATCAAGCAGAGGCCATCATAACATGGAACGTGTTCGCGCGAAAAAGCCCGGCTTGAGGACGGGCTTGCCAGGTTCCGATCGGATCACTCGGGTCGAAGGCTATTGTCGAGAAAGTACCACTGGTCGAGATTGGCCCGGATAATCGGTTCGATCGCGTTGTTCAACATCAGGATGTCATCCAGCTGCCGGGCGCCGGGGCGGTCCTCGGGCGGAAGCTTTATCGGGGGCAGTGCCCGGCATTCGAAGCGGAAGCCGTCGGCGCGCAGGTTGTACCACGGGCAGATGGTGGCGCCGGTCATGCGGGCGAGGCGGATGGCAATGGCGAGGTTGCCTTCGAGATGTGGCTTGCGGTCGAAGAACGGACCACGGATCAAGCCGCCAAAACCTTCGTCGCAGAAGGTGCTGACGACGCCGCCGCTCTTCAGGATCTTGATCGCGGGGCGAATGCCTTCGGCGCCGGGCGGCAGGAACCGCAAACCCGCCTTGCTGCGAACGCGCTCGGCGATCCAGGCTTTGGCCCGGCCCTTGGGCGGGAGGTAGAAGGCATAGGGGTGGACGTTGATCCTCTGAAGAACGGTTGGCCCAACTTCCCAGTTGCCGAGATGCATGCCGACGATGATGACCGGGCCG
This sequence comes from Ensifer sp. GW823-FHT05D09, assembly GCF_058795755.1. Lineage (NCBI taxonomy): Bacteria > Pseudomonadati > Pseudomonadota > Alphaproteobacteria > Hyphomicrobiales > Rhizobiaceae > Ensifer > Ensifer sp. GW823-FHT05D09. The sequence goes on from NZ_JBXAIA010000009.1 coordinate 145,630, forward strand.
GCCTTGACGGCATCATCGATGATGTCGAGACCGTGGAATATCAGCCGATCGCGATTGTTCTGCAACCGGTTCACCACGGAGAACTCGGTCATCAGCCGGCCCTGCGCTCGGCAGTTTTCGCGAAACAGTTCCTGCTGCTCGGTCTCGTTGAGGTCCGGCCGCAATGCGCGGATGGTTTCCTGCGCTCGGCGCGACGCCACCTTGTGGAAGCGCGGCATGGCAAACAAACCGAGCGCTGCACCCAGCTTGGAACAGGCATCCATCGGCAGGAGCTTCATGCCGAAATGCCCGCTGAGGTGCGCGAGGTTCCAGAGATTATCGGTTACCCAGTAGCGCCAGAAGGCACGCAAGCCCTCCCGGCCGGAAAGCGCATCCGCAAGGGAGGGGCGCTCTTGGCTGGCGAATGTCCATGCCTTGCGCTTGGCAATTCTTTCGGCCCGTTGCGGTTCTTCAATGGTCATGGGATGGCCTCTGCCGTCGATGGAGGGTGACCGGAAGCCCGCCCTTTGGTCGCAGCGTCAGGCGGCAGATGGGCTCCACCGTGTGGCCGTCGACGACCGCTACCCGAAACTGCTGCGCGATGATCGCCAGGCACAGAATTGCTTCCGTGAGCCCGAAATGCAAGCCGGGGCAGACGCGCGGCCCACTGGCAAATGGAATGAAACTATAGGGCTTTGGGCGACGCCCCCCCATGAACCGGTCAGGGCGGAAATGATGCGGGTCCTCGAACAGGCTTTCCGTCCGGTGGAGAAGCCAAGGCACGATCAGCACGAGCGAGCCGCGTTCCGCGGCGATATCGCCGATCATTTCTGCCTGACGGGTTTGTCTCGCCAGAATGGGAACGGGCGGGTAGAGGCGAAGCGTCTCCTCGATGATGGCCTTGCACAATTCGAGCTGCGGCACGTCGTCGATCGTCGGCACCCGATTGCCGCAGACGCGGCCAATCTCGTCATGGAGCGCCTTTTCCACCCATTTGGCGCGGGACAGGAGGTACCAGGCCCAGGTGAGCGTGGCGGCCGTCGTCTCATGACCCGCCATGAAAATCGTCGCCGCTTCGTTGCGCAGGGCAACCAGGTCGAGCTTGAGTTCAGGATTTCGCTGCTGGCGACGGATCAACAGCTCAACCATGGAGTTGTGGTCGCCGCGGCCTTCGAGGTGATCCTCGACCACCTTGTCGATGATACGGTGGATACGCTTGACCGAGCGGCGAAGTGTCGGTGTTCGCAAGATCGGGAGCCCATCGTCGAAGCCGAGGAAGTAGCCGAGATTGATCGAATCGACCAGCGACTGGTAGCTGGTGAAGCTGTCGGTGACTGCCGCCGCGCTGTCGTCCCCGAGCTGGTTTCCAAAGACGCTGCGCGCAATGATCTCGGCGGTCAGGCCAGCCATTTCGTGCAGGGCGTTGACCTGCGCACCGTCCGGCATCCCGTTCCAGCGCGCGACCAGTTCGCTGGTCGTGCGCTCCATGACTGGACCGAAGGCAGGCACCCTTTTGGCATGGACGATATCGGCGACCAGGGGACGTCGCTGTTTCCAGATGTCGCCGTCCGAGATGAAAAGGCCGTCGCCCAGCAGGAATTCGAGTGCGCGGCGCATCTGCGGGCTCTTGCGCTCGAAGTTCTCATGACGTTTGACGACAACCTGGCGGATGAGGTCGGGCGAGTTGACCAGAATGACCTGCCGCCCGATCAGCCGGATCTGGGAAACCTTCTCCGTAAAGTCGTTGTTCCGCCAGATCGACAGAAAATCAGTTCGTGCCTGAAGCAGAAGCCGCAGGGGCTTGCCCGGTGGTCCCGAATAATAGTCGGCGCGCGCAGGCTCAAATCTTTCTTCCGACAGCTCTTCTCTGAACTTTACCGATTGATGGAACCATCCAGCCATTGACGCCCGATCTGTCGAAAAGAAACGAATAAATGCACTTGCGTTTCGGCGTTCAGAACAATGTTCGCGAGAGTGTGGCTCTCGATATCGGTCTTCTGTTCTCTATCTTGCGCCTGTTCTACAAAACGACAGTTTTCACGGTTGCCGGATCTGAATTGTTCTTCATCCGGGATTACAGCGTGGTCGAAAAATGCGTGCAGTACGGAATGGTCAGGCAAAACGCCGTTGACGTTTCATGCGAATGGGGCATGCGAGAAAAAGCTGCGGTCGTTCGAAGCAGATCAGGGGATAATACTGGCGGTGCAGTCTTCGAGGCGCAAGGCGGCGCAAGTAAAACAGGCCGTCGAAACAAGGGTTTTCAACCGAAAACGGCCACTCGGCAAGAATATGACACGGCTGCGAGGAGGCAATCCGAAACGCGATTGGCTGCTCGGCCCGAATGAGACGGGTGCTTGGGTATCGTGGCCGTCGAACGCCGTATCTGCGGCCCTTGTTTCATGCGTGTCGTGAAGCCGGGCTGTGTGCTGGATACGGAAACGCCGGCGACTTCGACGACCGACAGGTCATGCGAAGTCACCGGCGCTGATTTTCAGGCCGGAGCTTTACCGATCAATCGTTTGCCGTCACCTTGACGCCGAGAACCGAAGGGATCGTGTTCGGCGCACCCATTGCTGCGCCCATGATCATCGGGAACGGAACCGGCTTTTCCGGTGCTGCGCTGATCGTCAGGCTCTTCGGGCCGTCGAGGTAGGTGTTGACTGCGGACGATACCTGGTTTTGCAGTTCCGGCACGTTGAGCTGCGCCATCATCAACGGAACGAGGCCCTTCAGCGACTGCGCCAGCTGATCGCCCGTCACACCCTGCTGCGAACCCGCGTAGTCGAGTGCCTTTTTGGTGATCGAGGCGTCGTCGAAGCGGATTTCGGCGCTGTTGAAGGTCAGCTGCTGCATCAGCCCCATCATGGCGAGACCCATCGCCTGATTGGCCTCTTCCTTGTTGGGGTTCGCTTCGGCGGACTTCATGGCTTCCTGAAGCGACTTCATGAAGGCAAGCGTGTAGCCAGAGATGTCAACAGCGAGGTTCAGCCGGCCGACATTCTTGAAGTCGAAGGCGTATTCCTCGAGCGCGACGTTGCCGCTTTCGACTTCCCAGCTGCCCTTCATCGTCACCGCGCCATCCAGCTTGGTCAGGCCAAGCTTTTCGATGGCCTCCTTGGTCTTGGGGTCTTCGATTTGCGAAAGGTCTGCCCTGAGGCCGGCAGCGGTTGCATCGAAGTCAAAGCCGGCATCGTTTTCCTGGCGGGCGAGGTTTGCTTCACTGCTTTCCAGCGAAAAGACTTCCTTGCCCTTGGCGCTGACCGTGATCGGGCCGGTGCTCGCGCTTTCGTAAAGCAGGATATCGTCGAGCGTGCCGCCTGCCGGGTTGGCCGGAATGGACAGGCCCGAAACGAGAATGTCCTTGACGGCGAGGCTGCCCTCATCCTGTGCGACGTTGACGTCAGGGAAGGAAACGGTCTCGGCATAGTAGCCGCCGCCTTCGGTTTCCTCGACGCCTTCGAAGGTGATGTCACCGATCTTCAACGCGTCGCCGGGCTGGCCCGCGAGCTTGATCTGGACGCCCGAGGCCGTCACGGTGTCGCCGCTGACTTCGGCCTTGTCGAAGGTGAGCGTGGTGCCGTTCGAACTCATCGCCGCATCGAGCTTCTTCATCAGGTCCGCGCCGTCCAGCGCAAAGGCCGGGCCGGTGAGGGTCAGGAGTGCGGCGCTGGCCATCATCAGGCGGATCTTGCGCGTATGCATCATTGTGGAGTTCCTTCGTGAAAATATCTGATTGTTTAGCTGTGTCGAGGATGCGGCATCGCTAGTCTGGTTCATGTCGGCAAGCTGCGTCAACTGAGGCAGATAGCCGTATCGGCCGGCGAAATATGCCATGCCTGAGGCCCGTCCTCCCGTCAGTTCGCGTCCCGCAATGTCCCCCTCGCAAATCATCCAAATCAACAGCAGCCGAACCTAATACGAAACAGGGCGAAATTATATTCGCTCGATGAAATCACGCGCGCTTCCTCGCCCGGATGCTTTCCAGGACGTTACCGACGGCGCTCGCTCACCCATGCCATAACCGTCTGGACGTTGCACGAACATTGCAGGACCGGGTCTGCGCCCTTCAATAGCGCATAGGTGGCGCCATGTGGTTCTCCACAGCGCGATCCCCTGAAATCCTTGATGTTCCGGGTTTGTTGCGCTAGCAAGAACATATGGGACAAAGCCTTACTCCCCCGTCTGGCGGGGACGATCATATTCAGCCGGTTGACCTGAAGGCGGCGCTGGAAGAGCGTTACCTGGCCTATGCCTTGTCGACCATCATGCATCGCGCGCTTCCTGATGTCCGCGACGGCCTGAAGCCGGTGCATCGTCGCATCGTTCATGCCATGAGCGAGATGGGGCTGAGGCCGAACACGTCGTTCAAGAAATGCGCCCGCATCGTCGGCGACGTCATGGGTAAGTTCCACCCCCATGGCGACGCCTCGATCTACGACGCACTGGTGCGGCTTTCCCAGGAATTTGCCATCCGTTATCCGCTGGTCGATGGCCAGGGTAACTTCGGCAATATCGACGGCGATAACGCTGCCGCCATGCGTTACACCGAAGCGAAGATGACCGATGTCGCCTCGCTTCTACTTGAGGGTATCGATCAGGACGCGGTGGACTTTCGACCCACCTACAACGAGGAAGACCAGGAGCCGACCGTGCTCCCGGGAGCCTTCCCCAACCTGCTTGCCAATGGTGCGACCGGCATTGCCGTCGGCATGGCAACGTCGATCCCGCCGCACAACGCCCATGAGCTTTGCGATGCGGCGCTGCACCTGATCCGCCATCCGGAGGCGACCGTCGAAGACCTTCTCTACGATCCGGCCAATCCGCAGAAGGGTGGGATCGAGGGGCCGGACTTCCCGACTGGCGGCGTCATCGTCGAAAGCCGCGCGAGCATGGCGGAAGCCTATCGCACCGGCCGCGGCGGTTTTCGCGTGCGGGCGCGCTGGGCGTCCGAGGAGCTCGGGCGGGGCGGCTATCAGATCGTCATCACCGAGATCCCCTACCAGGTCCAGAAGTCGCGGCTGATCGAGAAGATCGCCGAGCTTCTCGTCGCGCGCAAACTGCCACTACTGGAAGACATCCGCGACGAATCGGCCGAAGACATCCGTATCGTGCTGGTGCCGAAGAGCCGTTCTGTCGATGCCGGCATCCTGATGGAATCTCTCTTTAAGCTCACCGAGCTCGAAAGCCGTATTCCGCTGAACATGAACGTGCTGTCGATGGGGCGCGTGCCGCGCGTCATGGCGGTCAACGAAGTGCTTTCGGAGTGGCTCGCCCACCGCCGCGATGTCCTGCAGCGACGTTCGCGTCACCGTCTGGCCGCGATCGATCGCCGCCTGGAAATCCTCGGTGGTTACCTCGTCGCCTATCTCAATATCGACGAGGTCATTCGCATCATCCGCGAGGACGACGAGCCGAAGGCCGTGATGATGGAGCGGTTTTCGCTCACGGACCTTCAGGCCGAGTCGATCCTCAATATGCGGCTGCGCTCCTTGCGCAAGCTGGAAGAGTTCGAGATCCGCACCGAGTTCGACGCGCTGTCGAAGGAAAAGGCGGAGATCGAGGCATTGCTCGCTTCCGAGGAGAAGCAGTGGCAGACCGTCGCCTGGGAAATTGGCGAGGTGAAGAAGAAGTTCGCCAAGGCGACCGAGATCGGCAAGCGTCGCAGCACCTTTGCCGATGCGCCGGAGGCCGATATTGAAGCCATCCAGCAGGCGATGATCGAGAAGGAGCCGATCACCGTCGTCATCTCGGAAAAGGGCTGGATCCGCGCGCTGAAGGGCCACATCTCCGATACCTCGACGCTGCAGTTCAAGGAAGGCGATGCGCTGAAGGTCGCATTCCCGGCCCAGACCACCGACAAGATCCTGGTCTTCACCACCGGCGGCAAGGTCTACACGCTCGGCGGCGACAAGCTGCCAGGCGGTCGCGGTCATGGCGAACCGTTGCGCATCATTGTCGATATGGAAAACGATCAGGACGTTCTGACGGCGTTCGTGCACGATCCTGTCCGAAAGCTGATCGTTTCGTCGGCGGCCGGTAATGGCTTCGTGGTTGCAGAAGGCGAGATCGTTGCCAACACCCGCAAGGGCAAGCAGGTGATGAACGTCGCCATGCCCGATGAAACCAAGCTGGTCATTCCGGTCAAGGGCGACCACGTTGCGGTCGTCGGTGAAAACCGCAAGATGCTCGTCTTCCCGCTGGTGCAGATCCCTGAGATGGCACGTGGCAAAGGCGTCCGGCTGCAACGCTACAAGGATGGCGGCATTTCCGATATCCGTTGCTTTGCGATCGCAGACGGCCTCGTCTGGGAAGACAGTGCCGGCCGCGTCTTTACCAAGAGCAAGGACGAGCTGATCGAGTGGCTGGCTGATCGTGCCTCCGCTGGCCGCGTGGTGCCGAAGGGCTTCCCGCGCAGCGGAAAGTTCAGCGGCTGATCCATCGCTGCCTGCGCGGCTTCGCTGCGCGGGCAGGTCTCGTCGACTTCGTAAGCAATGCGAAATTTAGAGGAATGCCCCGTTTTCGGCGCTTGAAAGCAACGTGCGGTCGTGGATCAATACCCATCCCAACAGGATGAAGACCATGCCGAATTCCGCTGCCCTCGACGATATTCTCCTCGCCCTGGCAAATCCGATTCGCCGTCGCATCTTCGAACTATTGCTCGGGGGGGAAACTCGGGTTGTCGAGGTTGCGGCCGCCGTTGCCGTGACGCCTGATGCGCTTGAGCAGCATCTGCGCATCCTGGAGGAGGCCTGCCTGGTTTCGCGGCTGCCTGCCGGCGGCGGGGAGGTCGTGTGCGGCAATCCCGCGCCTCTGGACATCGCTGCCGCGTGGATCGAGATGAACCGCGAACTCTGGTCGATGCACATCCATGCGCCGAAATCCCTGGAGGCCGGCGTGACGCCAACCTGACGACCTCAGTTGTCCAATACCAGCGCTGCCTCGAGGTGTCGGCAGTCTATTCCGGGCAGGGCTGTGCCGCGCCGCGGGCCGCCCGGCTGCGCATCTGCCAAAGTGAATGACCGATGAGCGCGAAGATCAGGATCGCGCCGCCCGCAAGCGTTTGCGCCGTCGGGCTTTCCGCAAAGACCAGCCAGACCCAGATTGGCGCCAGGATGGTCTCGAGCAGATAGAACATGCCCACTTCCGGTGCCGACAGGAACCGCGGGCCCGTGGCCAGGCAGAAGAACGCCAGCGGGATCATCACCAAACCGTTGAAGAAGATGTATTGCGGAGCTGCGATCGCAAAACCACCGGCAGGTAGCATCAGAAGTGCCACTGCGGCTGGAAAGATGGCAGTCACCAGCGGAACCAAAGCCATGTCGCGGCCGCTTGCCCGGCTGATGGTGATGGCGCTGGCCAAGAGGAAGGCGGAACTTGCCGCCATCGCATCGCCGAAGAGATGACCGCTCTCAAGTCCGTCCTGCACGATCAGCCCGACGCCGAGCACCATTGCTCCCATTGTCACAAGTGTTGCGTTGGAGGGGCGCTCCTTCAGAAATATCCAGGAGAGCAGGGCCGCAAACATCGATGTAAACGCAAGGATGAAGACGACGTTCGCCGTCGACGTATTGAAGACGGCGAGCAGGAACGTGCACGAGTTGATGCCGTAAAAGAGGCCGACAATCAGTCCGGCCTTGCCCGGCATGAGCGAGATCTTGCGACCAAGTACCTTGTTGATCACGAACCATGCCAGGAGCCCGATCACGAAAGTCGAAAGACTGCGCACGGCGAGCAGCGACCAGACTTCGCCACCGGCGGATCGGATGAGCGGAATGTCGAAGGAGAGAGCAAGGCCGCCAAGGCCGGTGATGGCAAGTCCACGCCGGTGCAGCGCGGCATCAGAGGAAGGGCTCAATTTTCAATCCGTTTCGGTGGGGGGCGTTTCTGAAACAGGCTCAGGACCATCGTAACGCTCCCAGCCACGCGGCATAAGGTGCTCCTGTGGCAAAAATTTCGTCTTGTACCCCATCTTGCGCGACCCCTTGACCCAATAGCCGAGATAAACGTGTGGGAGGCCCCGTTCCTTGGCGCGGCGGATGTGGTCGAGAATCATGAAGGTGCCGAGCGAGCGGTCTTCGTAGGCCGGGTCGAAGAAGGAGTAGACCATCGAAAGCCCGTCACCCATCCGGTCGGTCAGCGCGGTTGCGATCAACGGCCCGCGAGCCCTCTCGCTGATACCGTCGCCTTCGACCCTTAGGCGATATTCGATGATCTTGGTGTGCACATGGGTGTCCTCGACCATCATCGCATAGTCGAGAACCGACATGTCGGACATGCCGCCTTTCTGATGCCGTTGGTCGAGATAGCGGCGGAAGAGATTGTATTGCTCGCTCGATGGTTCGGCCGGATACTCCGACGAAATCACATCGCTATTGGCGGCAAGCACCCGGCGCATCGATCGGGTGGGCGAGAATTCGTTCGCAAGGATGCGAACGGAAACGCAGGCGCGACAGGTTTCGCACGCCGGCCGATACGCAATGTTCTGCGAGCGACGGAAGCCACCCTGGGTCAGGAGGTCGTTGAGCTCCGGTGCGCGCTCCCCCACCATGTGGGTAAACACCTTTCGCTCCATCTCGTTCGGCAGATAAGGGCAGGCTGCCGGCGCAGTGAGATAAAATTGCGGAGACGGTGTGGTCTGTGTGTTCATCGAGTGCGGCGGTCACTCTTGGCGCGGTTGTTCATGACAGTAGCATGGCGGAAGAATGAAAAACGTCAACTCACACGTTTGGGGCGGTTGCCCCTGGCGCGCGGATTGTTCGTCGTTGATTGTTTCGGCGGGGATCAGTAGCTGTCGCGACGGACCGTCACGGTGCCGATCAAGAGATCGTGCAGCAGACGGCTGCGATCCGTGAACAGCCCGATCAGCAGAATGAGGGGCGTCAGCAGCGCGTTGGCGATCCAGAAGATGACGAGATGCACGATCGCCGTCAGGAAATCCATCGGGCGCCCGTCCGTGCGCGCAATCGCCAGTCCCATCATCCGCATGCCGGGCGATGCCTGCTCACGGCCGCCGACCGTCACGCCGAAATAGAGCATCGCCACCAGTGCAAAGAGCACGGGATAGAGCAGGAAGCCGAGGCCGAGCGTCAGAATGCCGAGGAAGAACACCACCACGGCGGCCGGGATCCACAACAGCGCGATGATGACATAATCGAGAATGAAGGCGAACACCCGCCGCGACAGCACACCCTGGTAGGCGCGCCAGTCATTGCTCGGCAGCCGCAGTTCATCGTTGTGCATCGTCATCTCTCGTGGCCTCGCATGGTTTCAAGCTGGATATGGGTTAGCATTGCCGGCAAAACAAGGATTGCCCACCACGGTCCGCCTGTCGTTTGCAAGGTGTGTTACCGCCCCTTGGCCAGGATTCTGGCGACTTCAACGGCGAAATAGCTGAGGATGCCGTCGCAGCCGGCCCGCTTGAAGGCGAGCAGCGTCTCGAGCATCACCTTGTCGCCGTCGATCCAGCCGTTGGCGGCGGCGGCCTTGATCTGAGAGTACTCTCCCGAAACCTGATAGGCGAAGACCGGAAGGCCGAAAGCTTCCTTCATACGCCAGCAGATATCGAGGTACGGAAGGCCGGGCTTGACCATCAGCATGTCGGCACCTTCCTCGACGTCGAGTGCGGCGTCGCGGATCGCCTCGGTGCCGTTGGCCGGGTCGATGTAATAGGTCTTCTTGTCGCCTTTGAGCAGGCCACCGGTGCCGATCGCCTCGCGATATGGCCCATAGAAGCCGGAAGCGAATTTCGTCGCGTAGGCCATGATGCCAACATTCTGGTGGCCCGCGGCGTCCAGCGCCTGACGGATCGCGCCGATGCGGCCATCCATCATGTCCGAGGGGGCGATGATATCGGAACCGGCGTCCGCCTGGGCGACGGCTGCCCTGGCGATCATCTCGACCGTCTCGTCGTTGACGATTTCGCCGTTGCGCAGGATGCCGTCATGGCCGTGGCTGGTGAAGGGATCGAGCGCCACGTCGGTGATGACGCCGATCTCGGGCACGGCCTTCTTGAAGGCGCGCGTTGCCTGGTTGATGAGATTGTCGGCGGCAAGGCTGTTGGAGCCGGTCTCGTCGCGCAGCGACAGATCGATGTTGGGAAAGGTGGCGATTGCCGGGATGCCGAGATCAGCGGCTTCCTTCACCGCTTCGACAGCCTTGTCGATGCTCATGCGGTTGACGCCCGGCATGGCATCGATCGGCTGGACGATGTTCTCGCCCGGCACGATGAAGATCGGCCAGATCAGGTCGTCGACCGTCAGGCGGTTCTCCTGCACAAGCCGGCGCGTCCAGTCGGCCTTGCGGTTGCGGCGCATGCGGCGGTGGCCCGTGATCCTGTCCACAAGATTCGTCCTGTCGTTCATCGCGCCGCGCCTTTCCCTGAAAACTGTGAGCTGGGATGCGCTTTATCATGTGGGGGCCGCGCTTGGGAACGGTGCCGCCGACAACGGGCCTGCGGCATTTCTTCCTTTTGCTGGACCGCGGCGGGGGAGGGGGCTTCCTTCGTGCTGGCGGATGGCGCCGACCCGCCCTATCTTGCCGCCCATGCTTCATGATTCTGCCCATGTTCCGAAACCATCGCTGACCGAGATCCTTTTCGGTCTGTTCCTGCGGCTGGTATCGGCGTCGTGCTTCTGGTTCGCGCTGAACTATTGGGCAATGCTGATCGGCTTTTCCCATGGCGGTGCCGGCCGCTTCGATCTCCTGACGCCGGAATGGCGGGCAGCGGCAACCGCGCTTGCCGTCGTCTACCCGGTTGCAGCCCTTGGGCTGTGGCTGCTGGTCTCTTGGGGGCCTGTTGTATGGGTGGTGGCGGCAGCGATCGAAATCGCGATGTACGAGTTCTATCCCGTCAGTTTCGGCCACCGTCCGATGCTGGTTGTCTTGCACGTCGCGGTCGCCGTCACATTCATCCTTTTCAGGGCAGCACTCTTCTATCAGCGCTTCCGGCAGGCAAGACAGGTAAGGGTTGATTCACCCTGAGACAGGGTCGCCGATTGGTAAGCTCATGTTAAGGCTGCGGTTTAAGTAGAATTTTAGACGTATTCGTTAGGTTCTCACTCAAGGCGGGAAGACAAACAGACACCGCCAAGCAAAACAGTGAGGCAGTCAAATGAACACGAAGATGAAGCCGCAGGTCACTGCGCCCCGAGACCCTCAGGAAGAAGCCGTCCGTGGTCTCTACATGGAATCCCTCCACCTCGTCGAGCGCCTGCACCGCCGTCTGCTCGACGTCATCAAGGACGAGTTCGACCGTCAGGGTCGCGACGATGTCAACGCCGTCCAGGCCCTGTTGCTCTTCAACATCGGCACCTCCGAACTGACCGCCGGCGAGCTTCGCTCGCGTGGCTACTACCTCGGCTCCAACGTTTCCTACAACGTCAAGAAGCTCGTCGATCTCGGCCTGATCAACCACCAGCGCTCGCGTGTCGACCGTCGCGCAGTCCGCATCAGCCTGACGGAAGACGGCCAGGAAATCGCCGAAACCGTCGCCAAGCTCTACGAGCGTCATATCGGCTCGATCCAGAAGGTCGGCGGCATCGGTTCGGACGAATTCACCCAGATGAACAAGCTGCTGCAGCGCCTTGATCGCTTCTGGAACGACTCGATCATGTACCGCCTGTAACAGGCGTCGCACACCTCCAGTTCAAAGAGCCGGACGCAATCCCTGCGTGTCCGGCCTTTGCCGTTTTTCCACGCCGGCGATGTTGCAGAAAGGCCGCAGCGGCTTGAAGCAAGAGGCGTGCCACATGTCTTCGGCGGCAGTCCGAGACACGAATTGGCCATATTGCTGTGACAGCGACGAGGGTATGCGGTAGGTGCGGCCACGTGTTTTCATCGACGTGGATTCGTTTTGCGTTCGCCTGCCGGATGAGGGTCCTCGCTCGCGGTATCGTGAAATCATGTGAGGGCAGGGTGGCTCGTTGGTTGACCTTTGTTAACCACGATCGTGTTAGGGCTCCGGCAACATGCGTGCCTGCGCATAGGGCGCGTGCCAACGCATTGGGATGGTAGGAATATGTCAAAAAAGAATGGAATTGATGCATTCTCGCGCCGCGCATTTCTGCGTTCGGCCGCAACCTTCGGTGCCGTCGCTTGGGCGGGAGCCGCAGGCGCTCAGGACGCCCTGAACGAGATCATCAATTCGCCTCGCCGCGGCTCCTGGGACGACCAGTACGACGCAAAGGCGTCGCGCACGGCGACGACGGTCGTGTCCAATACGCCGGTCTTCGGCCCGGAGACGATCAACCATGTCCAGCAGGCGATCTTCGATTATCAGAACATCGTTTCGTCGGGCGGTTGGCCAATGGTGGAAACCAGCGTCAAGCTCGAACTCGGTGTTACGGACCCTTCGGTGCAGCAACTGCGTCAGCGCCTGATGGTTTCCGGCGATCTGCCGCGTTCCGCCGGCATCTCGTCGTCCTTTGATTCCTACGTCGATGGCGCGGTCAAGCATTTCCAGGCACGCCATGGTCTGCCGGCAGACGGCGTCATTGGCGAATACACGCTGAAGGCAATCAACGTTCCAGCGACCACCCGTCTCGGCCAGCTGCAGACCAACCTCGTGCGCCTGCAGTCGATGTCCGGCGATCTCGGTCGCCGCTATGTGATGGTGAACATTCCGGCCGCTTACATCGAAGCGGTGGAGAACGGCCGCGTCGCGCTGCGCCACACCGCTATTGTCGGCAAGATCGACCGCCAGTCGCCGATCCTCAACTCCAAGATCTATGAGGTCATCCTCAATCCCTATTGGACTGCGCCGCGCTCGATCATCCAGAAGGATATCATGCCGCTGATGCGCAAGGACCCGACCTACCTGAAGCGCAACGCCATCCGCCTGTTCGACGGCAGCGGTGGCGAAGTGTCGCCGGAAACGGTTGACTGGAATGCCGAGAAGGCGCCGAACCTGATGTTCCGTCAGGATCCGGGCAAGATCAATGCGATGTCTTCGACGAAGATCAACTTCCACAACGAGCATCAGGTCTACATGCACGACACGCCCCAGCAGGGCCTGTTCAACAAGCTGATGCGTTTCGAATCGTCCGGCTGCGTTCGCGTCCAGAACGTTCGCGACCTTTCGAGCTGGCTTTTGAAGGAAACCCCCGGCTGGTCGCGCCAGCAGATGGAGGCCACGATCAAGACCGGTGTCAACACGCCGATCACGCTGGCCGAAGAGGTCCCGGTTTTCTTCACCTACATCACCGCCTGGTCGGCGAAGGATGGTGTCGTGCAGTTCCGCGACGACATCTATCAGCGGGATGGGGCGACCGAACTGGCGCTGCAGACGCCTTACGGCGTCGAGCAATCGGCCGGCTCGGTCGAGTCGGATGCTCTGCCGCAATAAGCAAAGTCGGGCAATTCATTGCAAAAGCCGCGCTTCCCCTGGCAGCGCGGCTTTTTCGTTGGTCCGCGGCTGCGATGTTTAGGCGCGGCAGATGGGGGAAATGACGCAAACCGCACAGCGGATATTGCTCTCGCCGTGCGAGGAAGCTAAAGAACTGCCACCTTTGAGAGGAGCCTCGCGCCGATGCTTGCACAGAACAATGATGCCTTCTTCACCCGCTCTCTCGCCGACAGCGATCCGGAAATCTTCGGTTCGATCGAAAAGGAGCTGGGTCGTCAGCGCCACGAGATCGAACTGATCGCGTCCGAGAACATCGTTTCGCGCGCCGTGCTCGAAGCTCAGGGCTCGATCATGACCAACAAATATGCCGAGGGCTACCCGGGTAAGCGCTATTATGGCGGCTGCCAGTTCGTCGATATCGCCGAGGAATTGGCGATCGAGCGTGCCAAGAAGCTGTTCGGCGCTAAGTTCGTCAACGTGCAGCCGAACTCCGGCTCGCAGATGAACCAGGCTGTGTTCCTCGCGCTCCTGCAGCCGGGCGACACCTTCATGGGCCTCGACCTCAATTCCGGCGGTCACCTGACGCATGGTTCGCCGGTCAACATGTCCGGCAAGTGGTTCAACGTGGTTTCCTACGGCGTTCGCGAGAGCGATCACCTGCTCGACATGGACGATGTCGCCGAGAAGGCACGCCAGCACAAGCCGAAGCTGATCATTGCCGGTGGCACCGCCTATTCCCGCATCTGGGACTGGAAGCGCTTCCGCGAGATCGCCGATGAAGTTGGCGCGTACCTGATGGTCGACATGGCGCACATCGCCGGCCTCGTTGCCGGTGACCAGCATCCGTCGCCGGTTCCCCATTGCCACGTTGCCACGACGACGACGCACAAGTCGCTGCGCGGTCCGCGCGGCGGCATGATCCTCACCAACGACGAGGATATCGCCAAGAAGATCAACTCGGCGGTCTTCCCGGGCCTCCAGGGCGGCCCGTTGATGCACGTCATCGCCGCCAAGGCCGTTGCCTTCGGTGAGGCACTGCAGCCGTCCTTCAAGGACTATGCGGCTCAGGTCGTCAAGAACGCCCGCACGCTTGCCGAGACGCTCAAGGCCAACGGTCTCGATATCGTATCCGGCGGCACGGACAACCACCTGATGCTCGTCGACCTGCGCAAGAAGAACGCGACCGGCAAGCGCGCCGAGGCAGCCCTCGGCCGTGCCTACGTCACCTGCAACAAGAACGGCATCCCGTTCGATCCTGAAAAGCCGTTCGTCACGTCGGGCGTCCGTCTCGGTACCCCGGCGGGCACCACCCGTGGCTTCAAGGAAGCCGAATTCAAGGAAATCGGCGAATTGATCGTCGAAGTCCTCGACGGCCTCAAGGTCGCCAACTCCGACGAAGGCAATGCCGCCGTCGAAGCGGGCGTGCGCGAAAAGGTGATGACGCTCACCGGCCGCTTCCCGATGTACGGCTACATGTGATCGGCTCATCATGCGCTGCCCCTATTGCGGTTCCGAAGACAGCCAGGTGAAGGACAGCCGTCCGGCAGAGGACGGCAACGCCATTCGCCGCCGCCGTATCTGCCCGGATTGCGGTGGTCGCTTCACGACCTTCGAACGGGTGCAGCTGCGTGAGCTGATGATCATCAAGAAGACCGGTCGGAAGGTGCCTTTCGACCGGGACAAGCTGCTGCGGTCCTTCGAGATCGCGCTCAGAAAACGCCCTGTTGATCGTGACCGCATCGAGCGGGCGGTCTCCGGCATCGTGCGTCGGCTCGAAAGCTCCGGCGAGACTGAAATCCCTTCGGAGGAGATCGGCTTGCAGGTGCTGGAAGCACTGAAGAGCCTCGACGATGTCGCCTTCGTCCGCTACGCGTCGGTCTATCGGGACTTCTCCCACGCCGAAGATTTCGAAAAGGTCATCGCCGAGATCAGCGCCAAGATTGCGCGCGACCCCGGCGAATAGGAAGGCGCACCGGACCGCCATGGCCAACCCCACCCGTAAGGACGAGAGGTTCATGGCGGCGGCGCTGCGGCTGGCACGCCAGCATCTCGGCCAGACATCCACCAATCCCTCCGTCGCCTGCTTGATCGTCCAGGATGGTGTCATCGTCGGACGTGCGGTGACGGCAAGAAGCGGCCGGCCCCATGCCGAAGCTCAGGCACTTGCCGAAGCGGGCGAGCGGGCACGCGGCGCAACTGCTTATGTCACCCTTGAACCCTGCTCTCATCACGGCAAGACGCCGCCCTGCGCCGATGCGCTGGTCGCCTCCGGCGTTGCCCGCGTCGTCATTTCGATCCTCGATCCCGATGAACGCGTCGCCGGGCGCGGCGTGGTGCGTTTGCGTGAAGCCGGCATCGCGGTCGATATCGGCGTTTTGCCGCTGGAGGGACATGGCGCGCTCGAAGCCTATCTCACGCGACAGGTCAGCAAGCGCCCACATGTGACTCTCAAACTTGCAGTTTCTGCCGACGGCATGATCGGCCGAACAGGTGCCGGACAGGTCCGTATTACAGGCCCGATTTCCAGGGCGCAGGTCCAGATCCTCAGGGCGCAGACCGACGCGATCCTCGTGGGCATTGGTACCGCGACTGCGGATGATCCGGAATTGACCGTGCGTTTGCCAGGTCTTGAAGACTGCTCGCCCATCCGCATCGTCCTCGATCGGCGACTGGATCTTTCGCTAGGCTCGAAGCTCGTGCGGTCGGCGGCGCAAACCCCTGTCATCGTGGTGTCGGGAGAGCCATCGACACAATCGGAACTGGAGCAGGCCAGCGAACGGGCTGGCCGGCGCGCTGCGCTGGAGGCCGCCGGTGTCGAGGTGCTGGAAACCGGAACGGTTGCCGATCTGCTGACGGCACTGGGCTCGCGCGGCATTTCCTCTTTGCTCGTCGAGGGTGGTGCAGTTGCCGCTCGCGCTTTCCTGGACGCTGGGCTGGTCGATCGCATTCAGATCTATACCGGCCCGCAAACCATTGGCGAAAACGGCATCGCATCCCCATTTGATCGGAAATCCGTGCCCCCTGGCTTTAAGCTCGTTCGCTCCGCGCAATACGGCGACGATCTTTTCGAAGAATACGAAAGAGAGAACTGATGTTCACAGGCATTGTCACTGACATCGGCACCGTTGATGCCGTCACGCCGCTGAAGGAAGGCGTGAAGCTACGCGTCGCCACCACATACGATCCGAAGACCATCGATATGGGGGCGTCCATCGCCCATTCCGGTGTTTGCCTGACGGTGACGGCCCTGCCGGACGGCGGCAGCAACGAACGCTGGTTCGAGGTCGAGGCGTGGGAAGAGGCTTTGCGCCTGACGACCATCGCTGGCTGGAAAAAGGGGACGCGGATCAATCTCGAGCGGTCATTGAAGATCGGCGATGAACTCGGTGGACATCTCGTTTCCGGTCATATCGACGACAAGGCGGAGATTCTATCGGTCGAACCCGAGGGCGACGCCGTGCGGTTCAGGCTGCGTGCGCCCGCGCATTTGGCCAAGTTCGTCGCGCCGAAGGGATCCGTTGCGCTCGACGGCACATCGCTGACAGTCAACAAAGTCGATGCAGCCGACTTTGACGTCCTCTTGATCCGCCATTCGCTTGAGGTGACGACCTGGGGCGAACGCCGGGCGGGCGATTTCGTCAATTTCGAAGTCGACACGATGGCGCGCTACGCCGCTCGCCTTGCGGAGTTTCCGGCCCCGAAGGCCGAATAGACGGCCGCCGCCGCCAGAAACCGACTAAGCGCACCATCTCGCGTGTGGAGATGGTGCGCTTCTTATTCGTTGACTGAACGCGTATTCAACGCATGTAGATGGTGAGGCTTCCGTCGGCACCCTGCTGAGCGCCTCCGATATTACCCATTTCGACGTTCTTGGCCTTTAGCTGCGCGGCCAATTCCGCGTTGCCGTTGACCGCAGCTTGCAGGGCTGCGCGTTGTTCGGCCGTCGCATGCTCGACCCACAGGCGGGTCTGATCCTGCTCGCTCAGCGTGGAGATATCGACGATGTTGAACTTGTCCCCCTTGAAGTCGCGCACCGTCTGCTCGATTTCAGCCGGCCATTCCATTTTGGCGTCCTGAGCGTGCGGTATAGCAGCGAAGGCGAGGGACGAGAACGCAGCAATGACTGATAGCTTTGCAATGCGATTCATGATCATGCTCCTTGGTTGTCTGCGGCGCAGTGACCAGTAACCTGATACCCGAACACAATACCCGATGCGGGTTTCCGGAAGGCCTGCTGAGATGCGTGTCGCAGTCGTCAGCAGGCTGCATTACGGGCGACTTACCCGCAGCAAAATGTGTTGGATTCCCTTGTCTGATCGGGTGGTGTTGCCTGTTGTAGTTCGCCTGCACCCGATGCCAGGCAATCTTGCCTGCAATATAGACGTTTCGATGGCGTTTTCATCAAAACGACAATTGAGGATTGTTTACGTCTCCAAATGCGCGGGCATTGGCGCCTTACGGGCCGTGGCACCAGCAAACGTTCGCTGCCGTTCAAACATGATGACATGCGTGCCGTGATAGCGCGTGCGCCAGAATTCCTTGAAGCCCTGCTTTTCGGCGACACGGACCGAGGCACGGTTGCCGACATCGATGATGCAGGTTTTTCGCACTTGGGGAAACTGCCGATCGGCCCATTCGAGCGCGGCGCTGACGGCCTCGGTTGCAAGCCCCTGTCCGTGTGCTTTTGGGGAGAGCGCCCAACCGGTCTCCATCGTCCCCTCAAGCGACGGCGTGATCAGCCGATGCACGTCGTGAAATCCGGCCTCTCCGAGAAAGGTGCCGGTCGTACGATCCTGGATGGCGAAGAAACCGAAGCCGAAATAATGCCACATGCCGACCTGGCGCAGGAAACGTGTCCAGGATTGCTCGCGCGTATAGGGAACGCCGCCGACGAAACGCGTAACCTCGCTGTCGGCAAACAGGGCGGCATAGGCCGTGAAGTCGTCGCGTCTATAGGGGCGCAGGACCAGGCGTTCGGTCTCGATGATAGGAACACTGTGCATGTTTTATCCGCTGCTATGGGTTTGGTAGGTGGGATGATCAGATGCCGGGCTCGCCGTCCCAGTAGTCGGCAGCACTTTCAGGCCTGCCGGTAAACTGGAACCGGCGTTCGCCGGCGGCCGTGCGCGTCCTGGCGTGAAACTTGCCGCTATCCGGATATTCGCAGATCTCGGTGGCGGCCATCGTCGAGATGGAGAGATATTTGAGCGGCACTGTTCCGGTGTTGATCAGGTGATGCGCCGTCTCCGCCCCGCCTGCCGGTGCGCCAAGGATGTCGCCCGGTCCAACGGCATAGCGCTCTGTTCCGAACCGATAGGTGCCTTCACCTTCGAGAATGATGAAGAGTTCCTCTTCCACGTGGTGGTTGTGGAAGGGGCAACCGGATTTGCCCGGCGGCACTTCGCCATAGCCGACGCCGAGGTCTTTCAGGCCAAGCCGGCTGCCGAATGACGTGTCGCTGGATTCGAAGAACGTGCCTTCCGACCAATGGTCGAGGGCAAGGTCCCTTGGGTTGATGATGGGTTTGTTGCTGTCCGCCATATATATTCCTCCCCGGCGTTATCGTCTCCGAACGGAGAACCGCTCCCGGTCATCCGTGTCGGGCGTTTGACTTTCCGTCAATTGCCAAACTTTCACGTGTCCGGTGGCGGCCGTCCATTCCCGCGGAAGCGTTTGCGGATCGATTGCGGCCAAGGGGCCGTGGCAGGGCCGCGGTCAGGCGGGGACATGGGCGCCCCGCGCATGGTGGAGGAGGGCAGCGTGAACGTCACCAAGATTGCCTGCGACGCCGACGCAGAGGCTTCGGATCTCCTCCGTTGCCGCGAGAAGGTCCGGCACCATAATCGTCATCATGCCGGCTGATGACGCCGAACGCACGCCGTTATGGCTATCCTCCAGCGCCAGGCAAAGCTCGGGCGCGACATCGAGCCGCCGGGCAGCTGTCAGGAAAGGTTCGGGATGCGGCTTGCCCAGTTGGTAGTCGCCTTGAGCGACGACGACCGGAAAGCGATCGAACAACCCGTAGAGGCCCAGGTTTCGCTCGACATCGTGATGCCCGGACGATGTTGCGATAGCAAAGGGAATGCCGAGCTCCTCCAGGGAGCCGACGAGCTCGACCACGCCCGGCTTCAACTGGAGTTCGGTCGTTGTCCGAGCATGGAAGGCGGTCGCCGCTTGATTCCAGAAGCGATCGAGGTCGAAATCCGGCCCGAAATATTCGCCGAGCGATTGTCGTGTCGCTTCGCCCGAAAGGCCGATCGATGCATGGTAAAGCGAAAGCGGCATGGTCCGGCCGAGCACCTGCGCAGCGGCGAGCATGGCATCGCGATAGAGCGCCTCGGTATCGAACAACAGGCCATCCATGTCGAAGACGACGGCCTGAGGCATACGGGGCAGGCGGATCGACATCGACGGATCGACATCATGCATCGGAGACAACTTTCGCTCGATTTCCTTTGCCTAAGCGGCGTTGTCCCCGATCAGGCGTTGTGTCTGTCCTGATTATTGTCATTGTCGGAAACGCCTGGCTACCCCCTCAAGCGTGACATGAGCGTTCCACGCCGTCTGTCACGGGCTCTGCTGGAGGGCGCGCAACGCGGCAAAAGGGCGCCAACAGCGGAATTTGCTTGCCATTCGACGCCGGTCATGGTTTGACCGCCGCCTCAGCCGGTCGCACCGGCGCGGAAATCTCAAGACAGGTGATCCATGGCGAAGACCAAGGCTGCCCACATCCTGATTGTGGAAGCACGCTTCTATGACGATATGGCCGACGCATTGCTCGATGGCGCCAAACATGCACTGGATGCAGCCGGCGCGACCTATGATATCGTAACGGTACCCGGTGCCCTCGAAATCCCACCGGCAATCGCAATGGCGCTCGATGGCGCAGACGAGGGCGCCGTCGAATATGACGGCTTCGTCGCGCTCGGTATGGTCATTCGCGGCGAGACCTATCATTTCGATATCGTTGCGAACGAATCCTCGCGCGCGATCATGGACCTCGCCGTCAGCGAAAGCCTTGCCATCGGTAATGGCATCCTGACGGTCGAAAACGACGATCAGGCCTGGGCGCGTGCGCGCCGGTCGGAAGGCGACAAGGGCGGTTTTGCCGCGCGTGCTGCGCTGACCATGATTGAACTGAAGAAGAAATTGGGCACAGAACAGTGACGAACACCCCCTCGGATCAGCCGTTGAAGCAGGCTAACCAACGCGGCGCGGCGCGTCTTGCAGCCGTGCAGGCGCTCTACCAGATGGATATCGGCGGTACCGGCGTACTCGAAGTCGTCGCGGAATACGAAATGCATCGCCTCGGCCAGGAGCTGGACGGCGATACCTATCTCAAGGCCGATGCCTCGTGGTTTCGCTCGATCGTTGCCGGCGTCGTACGCGATCAGCGCAAACTCGATCCTTTGATCGGCTCGGCATTGCAGGACGACTGGGCGCTGTCGCGGCTCGACTCCACCGTTCGTGCCATTTTGCGCGCCGGCACCTTCGAGATGCTGGAGCGCAAGGATGTGCCTGTTGCGGTGATCGTCACCGAATATGTCGAAATCGCCAAGGCTTTCTTCGGCGACGACGAGCCGAAGCTCGTCAATGCCGTTCTTGACCGGATTGCCCGGCAGGTTCGCGGCGAGCCCAAGAAGTAGCGCGGCCATGGTTGCGGCTGCCGTCGATGATATGGGCTCTGCCCTTCGAGAAGCGCGCCGCAATGTTTTCCTTCTGACGGCGGCGCAGGCGATCCTTGGTGTCGTCGGCCCGATCTGCTTTGCAGTCGGCGGCGTTGCCGGCTACCAGCTGCTCGCGGACGGCAAGTCGCTGGCGACGGCGCCGCTGACCGCCTACAATGTCGGTATGGCGCTCGGCGTGATTCTCGTCGCAACGCTCTCACGCCTTATCGGCCGGCGGTTCGCCTTCATGGTCGGTACCGGGATTGCGTCTGTCGGCGCCGCGATCGCCGCAGTCGCGCTGTTCCGGGAGAGTTTCTGGCTCTTTGCCTTCGGTCTCGCCGTTCTCGGTTCCTCCAACGGCTTTACCCAAAAACTGCGCTTCGCCGCCGCCGACGCCTCGCCGTCCTTCTACAAGCCGAAGGCGATATCGTGGATCCTGGGCGGGGGAATCGTTTCGGCCGTTCTCGGCCCGCAGATCGTCATTTTCGCCGGAGATCTGTTCGCGCCCGTCGCCTTCGTCGGCGCCTTCATCGCCTTACTGCCGATCTGCCTGCTGGCCGCATTGTTCTTTGCGCCGCTGCGCTTGCCCGAGCAGGGGACGGTGGCGAGCGAGTATAATGGCCAGCCCACGCGTACGCTCGGCGAAATCGTTCGCAACCAACGCTTCGTCACCGGCATGGTCTGCGGTATCTCGAGCTATGCGTTGATGACATTCATGATGACCGGTGCGCCGGTTGCCATGGTTGTCGGCTGCGGCTTTTCCACCGAGCTTGCAACGCTCGGCATCCAGTGGCACGTGCTTGCGATGTTCGCGCCGAGCTTCTTTACCGGGTGGCTGATCACGCGCTTCGGCGCCGAACGCATCGTTGCCTGCGGTCTGCTCTTGCTCATGGCCTGCGCTGCGGTCGCACATATGGGCCTGGAACTCTGGAATTTCTGGGGTGCGCTGGTGCTTCTCGGTCTGGGTTGGAATTTCGGCTTCATCGGCTCGACCGCCATCGTTGCCGGCAGCTATCGCCCGCAAGAGGCCGACAAGGTTCAGGCCTTTCACGACATTGTCCTGTTCACCACCGTTGCGCTGTCGTCCTTTGCCTCGGGCAAGGTTCTCTCGGTTTATGGCTGGGATATGCTGAATGCTGTCGTCTGGCCGGTGACATCAGTCTGCCTTCTCCTGCTCTTCTTGCTGATGCGCGCTCGCCCTAGCGTTGCGGCCTGAGCCGCCGCTTTTCTCCTAAATCTTCAGTTCTCAGAAGGCCGCCGGTAGTTAGATTTCCGGGGCTTGACGATCTTTCGTTGCAACCGCACTCTGGCCTCGCCGTGAGGGGTGCTGCTTGAGGAGGTGGTGCGTGATTCGCGGATTTGAGGGGCCTGCGGCCGGGAGTGAGTCCGCGGGTTGAAACGGAGGGTAATGCGAAATGACCATTTTATTGGGCGTTATCGCATGCGGGTTGCTCGCGGTGGCTTACGCCATCTGGGCAACACAGTCGGTGCTTGCCGCCGACCAGGGGAACGCCCGCATGCAAGAAATCGCAGGCTACATTCGTGAAGGGGCACAAGCCTATCTCACGCGTCAATACAGAACCATCGCCATCGTCGGCGTCGTCGTTTTCATCGGCGCTTGGTTTCTTCTTTCTTCCGCAGCCGCTTTCGGCTTTCTCGTTGGCGCAGTGCTTTCGGGTGCTGCCGGTTTCATCGGCATGCACGTTTCGGTTCGCGCAAACGTGCGCACCGCGCAGGCCGCCTCTGTCAGCCTCGCATCTGGCCTCGATATCGCTTTCAAATCCGGCGCCATCACCGGTCTTCTCGTCGCGGGCCTCGCCCTGCTCGGCGTATCTGTCTACTATCTCATCCTGACAGCGGGCCTCGGGCACGAGCCCGGGTCGCGTGAGGTGATCGATGCGCTCGTGGCGCTCGGTTTCGGCGCGTCGCTGATCTCGATCTTCGCCCGTCTCGGCGGCGGCATCTTCACCAAGGGTGCGGACGTCGGCGGCGACCTCGTTGGCAAGGTGGAAGCCGGGATCCCGGAAGACGATCCGCGCAACCCTGCCACCATCGCCGACAACGTCGGCGACAATGTCGGTGATTGCGCCGGCATGGCGGCCGACCTGTTCGAAACCTATGCAGTCTCGGTGGTTGCAACCATGGTTCTGGCTGCGATCTTCTTTGCCGGAACGCCCGTGCTCTCGACCGTCATGGCTTATCCCCTGGCGATTTGCGCGACCTGCATCATCACCTCGATCATCGGTACCTTCTTCGTCAAGCTCGGGACCAACAACTCGATCATGGGTGCGCTCTACCGGGGTCTGATCGTCACTGGTTTGCTGTCGATCGTCGGGCTTGGCGCCGCTACGTCGCTGACCATCGGCTGGGGCTCGATCGGCACGGTCGCGGGCCAGGACATCACCGGTTGGAACCTGTTCCTGTGCGGTATTGTCGGCCTGGTGGTGACGGCACTGATCGTGGTCATCACCGAGTATTACACCGGCACCAACAAGCGCCCGGTGAATTCCATTGCACAGGCGTCGGTCACGGGCCACGGCACGAACGTGATCCAGGGGCTGGCTGTCTCGCTGGAGTCGACGGCGTTGCCGGCCATCATCATCGTCGGCGGCATCATCTCCACCTATCAGCTGGCTGGTCTGTTCGGGACCGGCATTGCAGTGACTGCGATGCTTGGCATTGCCGGCATGATCGTCGCGCTGGATGCCTTCGGTCCGGTGACGGACAATGCCGGCGGCATCGCCGAGATGTCGCATTTGCCGCCCGAAGTGCGCAAGTCGACCGATGCACTCGACGCGGTCGGCAATACGACGAAGGCCGTGACCAAGGGGTATGCCATCGGTTCGGCCGGTCTCGGCGCGCTGGTTCTGTTTGCAGCCTATTCCAACGATCTCAGCTACTTCGCCGCCAATGGCGACAAGTATCCGTATTTCGCGGATGTCGGTCAGATCTCCTTTGATCTCTCTAACCCCTATGTGGTTGCCGGATTGATCTTCGGGGGCCTCATTCCGTATCTCTTCGGCGGCATTGCGATGACCGCTGTCGGGCGCGCGGCAGGGTCGATCGTCGAGGAAGTGCGCCGTCAGTTCCGCGAAAAGCCGGGCATCATGGCCGGCACGGAGAAGCCTGATTATGGTCGCGCCGTCGACCTGCTCACTAAGGCGGCGATTCGTGAAATGATCGTACCGTCGCTGCTGCCGGTCCTGGCACCGCTCGTCGTTTATTTCGGCGTGCTGCTCCTGTCCGGCTCCAAGGCATCCGCCTTTGCGGCCCTGGGCGCATCTTTGCTCGGCGTCATCGTCAACGGCCTTTTCGTCGCGATCTCGATGACCTCGGGCGGTGGCGCCTGGGATAATGCCAAGAAGAGCTTCGAGGACGGTTTCGTTGACAAGGACGGTACTCGGCATCTCAAGGGTTCCGAAGCGCACAAGGCATCGGTGACCGGCGATACCGTCGGCGATCCCTACAAGGACACGGCAGGTCCCGCGGTGAACCCAGCGATCAAGATCACCAACATTGTGGCGTTATTGCTGCTGGCCGTTCTCGCCTGATCGTCACCTGAAATGAAAAGGCCCGCGGGACACATGGTCCGCGGGCCTTTTTTGTTGCGGTGAAAGTCGGCTTACTGGTTGCCGAAGTTCTTGAAGAGGTTCTGCGCGGCACCCTTGCCGGCGCCCGGGCCGGTCAGAAGCTGGCCGAGGAAGCTCGTTTCCTTGCCGCCGGTCGGTGTCGTGCGCGACAGTGTGTCGAAGATCTTGCCGTCCTTGAGCGTGTAGTGCGCGAGCTGGCTGACGGTGCCTTCCTTGTCGAAATAGACGGCCAGGATCGACTGATCGACGAGCTGCGGCTTCATGAACGCCACGGGGCGTTTGCGGGTCTGCGAGATGTAGTAGAATACCTCGTTGTCGAAGGTCGCGGTCGTCGACGGCGTGCCGAGCGAAAGCAGGACCTGTTCACGGCTGGAACCGACAGGAACGAGATTTAGTGTTTCCTGATCAACCACATAACCCTGGTGGAGAACTTCACCGACATTAGCGGACTGGCAGGCGGAGAGAGCAATGGTGCTAACAGTCGCTACGGCCGCAGCTCGGCCAAGGACCTTCAAATTTGTTCTGAAAAACCGCTTCGTCAACGACAGCTCCCTTTGGAGTAACGATGGCAGATCCGCCATTGCAATTCGTGCATGCTTCGGTAAACCAGCTTCGGCTATCATGCAACAACCGTCATGGGCGCTTGCGCGCATTTCGAGAAAGCCAAAGCTGGGCTTTGTGATGATTTTTGGACTGTTCAAAAGAAAAAGCGGCAATATTGCGATTGTCGAACGGCAATATGCGCTATTGACCTCGGCGGCGCGCCAGCCGCACCTCTACACGGACCTCGACGTGCCCGACACGGTGATGGGGCGTTTCGAGATGCTGTCGGCCGTACTCATCCTTTATTTCCGGCGCACGCGCGGATCGGCGCGCACGGGCCAGGAGGTCGCTCAGGAGATTGTCGACGCCTTCTTCGAGGATGTCGACCATTCGATCCGCGAACTCGGCGTCGGTGATGCCGGCGTGCCGAAGAAGATGAAGAAGCTGGCTGGCATGTTCTACGGCCGGCTCGAATCCTATGCGGCGGCGCTCGAAGGTCGGGACGCGGTCTCGCTTGCTGCGGCGCTGAAGCGTAACTTCTATCCGAAGGGCGATGAGGGAGACCCGGCGATGGACGGTCTTGCGACCTATCTCCTCTCCGTCGAGGAACGACTGGCCGCCGAGCCGGAAGAGCGGGTCGAAACGGGCCAGTTGCACATTCCTGCCGCCGGAGAGTAATAGACGGCCATTATGCCGCCTCCGGTGACCGGTGTGCGGCACTATCCGCGAGAAGAGCGCTTCCGACATGGCGCCCGCGCGAGGAAGGACCTGATCATGAAAGACGATAGCCGACCGGCATTCTCCTACCCGGTGAAGGTCGGACATATCTCTGCCAATGCCGTGACTGTCCGCCTCTCGGCAAACGAGAGCGAACGGCAGGCGCTCGCCCAACTTTGGGACGTGCGCGAAGTCCTGTCGCTTTCGGCCGATCTGCAGATCGCGCGCTGGAAGAGGGACGGTGTCAAGATCAAGGGTGACGTTACCGCCCGGATCGTGCAGTCCTGCGTCGTGACGCTCGAGCCCGTCGAGGCCGACATTCAAGAGCCGATCGAGGCCATCTTCGTGCCGGAAGGATCGAGGCTTGCCCGCCAGGCCAGCAATGACGGCGGGGAGATGATCCTCAGCCCCGATGGCCCCGATATCCCCGACACTTTTAGCGGCGACACGATTGATGCAGGTGTCGTTGTCAGCGAGCACGTGGCGCTCGCGATCGAGCCCTATCCCCGTAAGCCGGGTGTAACATTTGGCGCGCGTATCGAAAGTACGGCGGCAGACGACGAGAAGCCGAACCCGTTTGCAGCGCTGAAGGACTGGAAAAAGGACTGAGGCTGCCAGAGCCGCCCCTACAATTCGGTTGTCACGCGGGCGAAAAGCAGTATTTTGGCCCGACTCCGGCCAAATGAGCCCCCGCAGCGTTCCGCCGCGTGTCTGGCTCAAGCGTCAGAAGCAATATGTAACGTCGTTGCGTTCGAATGCGTGCGCACGGCAGCACGTGTTGTGTGGCAGGAAAAAAGGATAAGACACGCGTGGTCAGAATTTCTCTTGACGTGATGGGCGGCGACTATGGTCCTGAAGTCGTCATCCCGGGCGCCGCAAGGGCGCTTGAACGTCATCCGGACATAAGGTTTGTCCTGTTCGGCATAGAAGCGCAGTGCGCCGATATCTTGGCCAAACATCCCAAGCTCAAGGCCAACAGCACCTTCCATGACTGCGAGATCGCGGTCGGCATGGACGAGAAGCCGAGCCAGGCGCTCAGGCGCGGCCGCGGCAAGTCGAGCATGTGGCGGGCGATCGATGCGATCAATGCCGGTGAGGCCGACGTCGTCGTGTCGGCCGGCAACACGGGCGCGCTGATGGCCATGTCGGTCTTCTGTCTGCGCACGATGCAGGGCATCCAGCGGCCGGCAATCGCGGCGATCTGGCCGACCCTGAAGGGTGAGAGCATCGTGCTCGACGTCGGTGCGACCATCGGTGCCGACGCGCAGCAACTCATGGACTTTGCGTTGATGGGCGGCGCCATGGCGCGGGCGCTTTTCGAGATCGAACGGCCGACCATCGGCCTGCTCAATGTCGGCGTCGAGGAGATCAAGGGCCAGGAAGAAGTCAAGGAAGCCGGACGGCTCATCCGTGACGCCAATATCGAAGGCTTTGACTACTACGGCTTCGTCGAAGGCGACGATATCGGACGCGGCACTGTGGATGTGGTCGTCACAGAAGGCTTTTCCGGCAACATCGCGCTCAAGGCAGCCGAAGGAACGGCGCGGCAGATCGGCGAATATCTGCGTGCCGCCATGTCGCGTACCCTGATGGCCAAGCTAGGCTACATCTTGGCCAAGGGCGCCTTCGATCGGCTGCGGGAAAAAATGGATCCGCGCAAGGTCAATGGCGGCGTCTTTCTCGGCCTCAATGGTGTCGTGATCAAGAGCCATGGTGGGGCCGATGCCGAAGGCTTCGCCGCTGCAATCGATGTCGGCTACGACATGGTGAAAAACGGCCTGAAAGCGAAGATCGAGATCGATCTGGCGAAGTACCACGGCGCCGAGCCGCCGAGCGCACTTCCCGCCGGCATGAATGATGAGGTTTGAATAAATGATCCGTTCCGTCGTTCGCGGCTTTGGCGCGGCGTTGCCGAAGCGCGTTGTCACCAATCAGGAATTGGAATCCAAGGTCGATACATCAGACGAGTGGATCGTGCAGCGCACCGGCATTCGCCAGCGCTACATTGCCGGTGAAGGCGAGACGACCGCGTCGTTGGGTGAAGCCGCAGCACGCGCAGCGCTCGACAATGCCGGCCTGACCGCCGTTGATCTCGATCTGATCATCCTGGCGACCTCGACGCCGGACAACACGTTTCCTGCAACCGCCGTCAACATTCAAAACCGGCTCGGCATGCACCACGGCGCTGCCTTCGATGT
The DNA here is from genome assembly GCF_058795755.1 of Ensifer sp. GW823-FHT05D09. Lineage (NCBI taxonomy): Bacteria > Pseudomonadati > Pseudomonadota > Alphaproteobacteria > Hyphomicrobiales > Rhizobiaceae > Ensifer > Ensifer sp. GW823-FHT05D09. The sequence continues at coordinate 173,666 of NZ_JBXAIA010000009.1, forward strand.
GCAGGCTGTCTGTTCCGGCTTCATCTATGCGGTGACCACGGCGGACGCCTACATCCGCGGCGGGTTGGCAAAGCGCGTGCTGGTCATCGGCGCCGAGACATTCTCGCGCATTCTCGACTGGTCTGATCGCACAACCTGCGTGCTCTTCGGCGATGGCGCCGGCGCCATCATCCTGGAAGCCCAGGAAGGCGAGGGCACGATTGCCGATCGCGGCGTGTTGACTGCCAAGCTGCGTTCCGACGGTGCGCATCGCGAAAAGCTCTATGTCGACGGCGGACCGTCGACGACAGGCACGGTCGGCCACCTGAAGATGGAAGGCCGCGAGGTCTTCAAGCACGCTGTCGGCATGATCACCGACGTGATCGAGGCCGCTTTCGAGGCAACAGGAACGACAGCCGAGGATATCGATTGGCTCGTGCCGCACCAGGCCAATCGCCGCATCATCGACGGTTCTGCCAAGAAGCTTGGCATCCCTCTCGATAAGGTTGTGGTGACGGTCGATCTCCATGGCAACACCTCTGCCGCCTCCATTCCGCTCGCTCTCAACACCGCGGCGGCCGACGGCCGGATCAAGAAGGGGGATCTCGTTCTGCTCGAAGCCATGGGTGGTGGCTTCACATGGGGCTCCGTTCTGATACGCTGGTAAAAAATGCTGAAGCAACGCAGGCGCTTGACCGGAAATGACAAGGGCAATAGTCTTCGTTCGCTGATCGGCGTGCCAGACATCGGTGGGGGAAGATGAGCGGAAAAACAGTAACACGAGCAGACTTGGCTGAGTCGGTTTTTCGCAAGGTGGGTCTGTCGCGCACAGAGTCTGCCGAGCTGGTGGAAACCGTCATTGACGAAATATGCAACGCAATCGTGCGTGGCGAGAGCGTGAAACTGTCCTCCTTCGCGACGTTTCAGGTTCGTGACAAGAACGAGCGCATCGGCCGCAACCCGAAGACTGGCGAGGAAGTACCGATTTCGCCGCGGCGGGTCATGACCTTCAAGGCGTCCAATGTCCTGAAGCAGCGCGTGCTGAAATCGCATCTGAGCCGCAAGGCCAAGCAGAAGCCGGCCTCTCCCGTATCGTAAGCGGAGGACGGCAACCACAATGTGGTTGAAAACCCATCCATAAGCCGTTGAAATGGAGCCGATTCGTGCGATCATCGCACGCATCGGTTCATTGCGACGCAGGCCTGCCCCGAGTCGCATGGCATGGAATGGGAACGAAATGGAAAAAAGCCCCGACGCTTTTCGCACCATCAGCGAGGTCGCCGACGATCTCGATCTGCCGCAGCACGTCCTGCGTTTCTGGGAAACACGGTTCCAGCAGATCAAGCCGATGAAGCGTGGCGGCGGCCGGCGCTACTATCGCCCCGAGGATGTCGATCTGCTGAAGGGCATCCGTCATCTGCTTTATGATCACGGCTACACGATCAAGGGCGTGCAGAAGCTCTTGAAAACCAACGGCAACAAGTTCGTGGCGGCAATCGCCAGCGGCGATCTGGCGACCGTCGAGGCTCTGGCCGCCTCGAGCAATGAGGAACCGCAACCGCCGAAGGCCGGCCTGTCCGAAGAGGATCAGATCGTCGGCCGCGCCAAGGCGCCCGCCAGCCGCCGCTTTTTCTCCTTCGGCGGCGGCAGTGACGACGTTCCGGAAATATCTCTCGGCAAATCGTCCTCCGTCGGCAAGGAAGACCGGGCGCTGCTTCAAGAGGCGCTCTACGATCTCCTGGAATGCAAGCGACTGCTCGACCAGGCTAGATAGCCGCATCCCTTGGCAAAGTCCGGCGGTGAGCCGTCCTCAGGGCCGTCAATCGTGACGACAGCGGCCCGCGGCCATCGTCGGCGGGCGGCGTGGCGGCCGCCATCGGGTGCGCGCCGGCATTGAAAGCGCACTGAATCCTGTCTTAGGCCGATCGTTTCTTCGGGATGACGAATGTGGCGGATCCGTCGGGCGGGCGAGACGGGAGCGATCGGGCCGTTGAGTTGGGGCACCGGCACACTCCTGCGCCGGCATGCTGCCGTCACGGAACGTCAGATGCCGTCAGCCATCTTCGGCAACTCAAGCAGCGTTCAGATCCGCAATCTCGCCGAATTGGACGAGCAGGCGCGGGCTGCTCATGTCACCGCTTTCTTCGTCAACCTGGACGGCGTAGGCGGCGACGCCGATGTGCCGCGGCGCCATGGCCGCCGCGACCTTCTCCGCGCCGGCTGCCGTGGTGGCTGCGCGCATCTCGCCTGGCGCCAAGCCACCGCGAACGCGTTTAAAAGGCATGATGATAAATTTCTCTGACATCGCGCAAACTCCAATTTGTTCTACAAATGTTCTTGTTGTGGCAAGAAGTCAACGACTTTGTTTTCGGTGGCTGAGGACGCGGTTCCGCTACTTGGGGGGCGGCGTGCAAACGCAAGGCGGGAAGGGCGTTCTTGCTCGCGTCTCCCGAGCCGAACGCATGATGTCCCTGAGTGCGGATTCGATGATCGAGATCTCGGCACATCCGGCCCGATCGTTTGAGCCGCCTCACGCGATATCCGGCTTATCCACGCCGTTTTGTTCCTTTTTCGTGCCGAGTTCGAAATTCCCGCTTGCGCTCTAAGCGTTGGTTATATAGGGATTTCCTCGGTCCGGAGCGTAGCGCAGCCCGGTAGCGCACTTGACTGGGGGTCAAGGGGTCGTGGGTTCGAATCCCGCCGCTCCGACCATTTTTCCCTTTGAGCGCAATGACTTAGATTTCTAAGACGTTGCACCCCCAAGCGTAACCGGAACAAATCACTTTCGCGAACGCAACGCGACGCAAGGTGCTCAAGAACCAATCAACCTGTCGCTCTTCCGCTTGGTTTCTTACCTCGCCGAAGCTGTTTGAGGGATTTGTCGTTTTCTCTCGCAAGGGATCACCCTCCAAGGGCGTGCAGGTTGGAACTGCCTTTCGATCATGACCAGGGCACGTCTGGGTGGGTGGCGCAGGGCGCCTTGAAACATCGGCGGCAACGGCCGACGTAGGCGCAAGGAGTCTCTCGGCTTCAATCAAGAGGAGTGTTCGGCTCCGGGTCGCGCAGGCTCGGACGGCGCGAAGACCTTGACGGCACCCAGCAGGGCGTCGATGACAAGGTCGGCGCCGTCGATCGTCAGATGATCGCTGTTCCAGTAGAGGAAGTGTGGGGCCTTGTAAGCCTGGCAGACGGTTCCATCACAGAACAACGGGCGCGGGTCGAACCGTATCACCTCCGGGTGATCGGCCAGGATGGCGGACAGCGAACTGTCGAAGACCTGCATGCGCTGCCGGAACTCCGCTTCGGGAATGGCGCACTGGTCGATCGATTTGGCGTTCAGGCTGCCCCGCAACGATGCCATGACGGGGTTGTCGAATGCCACGCAGTCGCGCGGCCTGAAAATCATGTCGGGGATGTCGCCAAGGACGATCACGCGTTTTCCCTGCGCGATCAAACCTTTGAGCAGTTTGTTGCCGGACGCCTCAAATCTCGCGCGCTGCGCTGCCGTGAGATCACCGGCCACTCTCTGGCCTTCGACATTCTCGTACTTCATGCCGGCGGCGAGGACGCTGTAGTAACCGGCAAGAACGACTGTCTTGATCGAACTGTTGGTCTCCAGAAATGCCAAGGTCTGCGCGGCGACTTTCTCACAACTTGCGTTGCCGGACAGCGGGAGGCAGTCGGGCGTGCTCGTGTTGAGAACGCTGAGATCGGGCAGTTTGCTGGCCAGGCTCTGATAGTATTGGTGCGCGTGGGAATCGCCGATGATTGCGATGTCTGCGGCGCGTTCTTTCGAGAGCAGACAACTCCACGCTCCAGCCAATTCCGGATAGATCGTGGAACATGCCTCATTCGTCATGGGATGCGGATAACGGGCGAAGAGCACGTCCGCTGACGCTGGGGACAGCTCGATGCGGCTCGGTATTCCGTTCAGCGCGTGCACGCTGGTACCCGCGACGAATAATGCGACCATGCCTGCCGATAGCGCCGGCAACCAAATCCGTTTGTTTCCGCCATAGCGGATCGGTTTCTCGATGAACTTGTATGTCGCCCAAGCCAGAGCAATGGCCGCGACGACGGCAAGCAGTCGCGCCTCCCAGGCAATATCCCGATACGTACCGTCGGCCTTGCCGATACGCAGGAAGGCGAGGATCGGCCAATGCCAGAGATACAACGGATAGCTGATCAGTCCGAACCAGACAGCGATGCGGTTCGAAAGGATCGTTCGGTTGATGATGGCGGTGGGCCCGGCTGCAATCAACAACGCCGCGCCGACCACGGGAAGAAGTGCCCAGGCGCCAGGGAAGGCATAGTATTTTTTTACGACGAGCAGTCCAACGACGATCAGCACGAGACCAGCGATCGAAAAGGCGTCGCGCTGCTTGTCGCCCGGCAAGATCCCTTTGGTGAAGCAATAGGCCAGGATGCCACCGGCCATCAGCTCCCAGAAGCGGGTCGGTGGCGCATAGAAGGCAAGCGTCGGGTTGGTAAATGTGAAGTAGACGCCGGATGCGAAAGAAAGGAGCGCCACCCCAATGGATAGCCTGAGAAACGAGAGCCGCATGCGCCAGGCGAGCCAAAGAAAGACGGGCCATACGATGTAGAACTGCTCTTCGATGCCAAGCGACCATAGATGCAGCAACGGCTTCAATGTCGACGAAATATTAAAATAGCCGACTTCCTGCCACAGCAGCAGGTTGACGACAAATGCCGCGCTTCCTGCAACGTGTTTGCCGATCTGGGCATACTCGTCGGAAAAGAGCGACAACCATCCAACGCCCAGGCAGGCTGTCAGCACTGCGATCAGCGCCGGAAAAATGCGCAAGGCCCGGCGGCCATAGAAGCGCGCAATCGAGAAATTGCCGGCCTGAAGCTCGCGTAGCAGAATTCCCGTAATCAGGAACCCTGAGATGACGAAGAAGATGTCGACGCCGATAAAGCCGCCTTTCAGCTTACCCGTCGGAAAGGCGTGATAGAGAACGACTGACAGAACGGCGACTGCGCGCAGGCCGTCGATATCCCGCCTGTATGACGCGTCATGCAGGGCCGACATTGTTTAGCGATACGTTGGTGAGCTGGGCATACGCATCCGAATACCGTCTGAGCGTAAGCCGATCAAGAGGGGCAGGGCATTCTCCTCCGTTTCAGGCGCCGTCACCGCAATTGGATGCGCAGGATCAGTGCTGCAGAAATTTGCCACATCGGCCCGCAGGTGAGACGTGAGTCGGGCGCGCACTCGGTGATTGATAGAATTGCTGGTTTGCGTCTAGGACGCGGCGTTGCTCTTGACGAATGTGCAAACGGAGAATTGCTGACCGATTAGAAATTCATGCCGGCCGGCCAGTTCGTGATCAAGTAGCGTCTCCAGACAGGTGGAGACAGGCGCATGGGATCGTCTCTTCAAGAGCGGGTGCCCTTCCTAGTGGCACCTGTCAGGCCATTGCGCTGACGCGCCGGCGCTCCGCCAGCTTCCAATAGAGCATCTCGGTTCGATCGAGCATGGTATCGAGCGTGAAGCGTGATTTCAGCCTGTCGGCTGCCGATGCAAGCCTGGCGAAGGTGTCGGGCGCGGCTGCAGCGACCATGGTCTTGGCAAGTTCGGAGACATCGTCGCTGTTCTGCACGATGAAGCCGTTGCCGCCATCCTCGATCACGGTCCGCGCGCCCCCGATGTCCGTGGCGATGATGGGCTTGCCGGCCGCGGCACCTTCCAGCATCACATAAGACATCGCCTCGTAGCGGCTGGGCATGACCAGCACGTCGAAAGCCGGTGCCGCTTGCGGACCGGTGAACGCCGATGTCAGGTGCATGCGGTTCTGCAGGCCGCTCTCAGCCATGGCTTGCCGAAGACGGCCCTCCATTTCGCCGGCGCCGACCATGACGAGGTGGCTGTTCTTCACCGATCCGGCGACGTGCCGGAAGGCGGCAAGGAGCCGCTCGGGGGCCTTTTGTGCGGTCAGGCGACCGATGAACCCGAAGACAAATGCATCCGGCGCAATGCCGAAGCTTGCACGGATGGTCGCTGCCATATCGGGTGAGGGCGGAGCGACGCCGTTGACGATCACCGACATCCGCTCATCCGGCATATGCAGCGACTGGGCGTGGCAAAGCTCGTCGTCGGAAACGCAGATGAGGTGATCGGTATAGAACCAGGCGAGACCCCATTCGATCGCACCATAGATCAGCCTGCCGCCGCGCCCGAGCGTCGGGTCCAGAGTGCGGAAGGCATGCGGCGTGTAGATACGTGGGACGTGGCGACCGGGCAAGCGCAGGCGCGTCAGCGCCCCGGCCTTGGAGCTGTGGCCGTGAACGATGTCGAACGGACCATGATGGCGCATGATCCGGCGCAGCGCCAGAAAGGCTGGGACGTCTGAGGGGCCTGGGGCACGCTTCATCTCGACGGCGTGGACTGCGGGCAGGCCGACGGCCTTGAGCTCGCGGACGAAACTTTCCTCGGCCCGCACCGGTGAATAGACCGCCTCGACATGATGGCCGCGCAGATGCATGCCGCGACAAAGATCGATGAAATGCCGGCCGGAACCGCCACCGCTCGGCTCGAGCACTTCGAGCACGCGCAAGGGCGCGGGAGAGGGGCGATTTGACAAGGGATATTCCATGTTCATGGCTGCCATCCGGTGCGCGCCTTCAGGCGGTGTCGATACTCGAGCGCGGCACAGCCCCAGACGATGCCGACAAGCATGTAGAAGTGGCGCCAGTGGTCGGTGTCGATGACGTTGCCGACGCCGACATGGCCGATCAGCACCACCCAGGCGATCATGAGGTAGGTTTGCCAGGGCCGGTCGAGCAACAGGAAGCGAAAGCCAAGCGACAGCGTCCAGATGATCAGCGCCACATAGCTCACGAATCCGAGCCAGCCATAGGACGTCAGCGACTTCAGCCAGACATTATGTTCGTCCTCGGGGAAGATCGTGCTGAAGACCATCGGGCCGATGCCGAACGGCTTCTCCATCGACATCAGGAAACCGATTCGGTGACGGTCGAAGCGGCCGAGATGGCCGCCGTCATAGTCCTGCACCAGTTGCGAACGGCTGGAAAAGAGGGTCGCCACCTGCTCCGATTGCAGGGCCGCCAGCAATGCGCCCACGACGAAAAGTCCGCCCACCAGCGCAATGACCAGGATGCGCAGGCGAAATAGACCGTTGCGCTCCTTCAGCAACATCACGAAAATGAAGGCGACGACGCAGAATAGGTTCAGCGCCCAGGCGGCGCGCGAGAACGACAGGAACACGCCCAGCGCCAGGATAAGCAGGGCTGCGATCTTCGGCGGTGCCCTTTGCACGGGCTGGGTCAACAATCCGTGGATCAGGTAAAGCGACGGGACAGCCAGAAACGGACCGAAGACGTTCGGATCCTGAAATGCGCCTTTCGCACGATCATAGAGCGTGAAATTCTCCGCCCCGGGAATTGCGCCGAAATACCCGAAGATGCCGAGCAGGGCAGTCAGGACGGCGGCGGCGACCCAGGCGTTGAAAATGAGCGCGAGCCGTTGATGGCGGTCCTCGATGATCGCTGCGAAGAAGACGGACGACAGCGCCAGAAAGCCTGAGACCGCCATGTACATCGGCCCCTTGGTCAGGTCGACCATCGTCATTAGCGACAGGATTCCGCCGATCATGAACAGGGTGAGCAGTGTCAGCAATGGTGCCACAAAACGCGAGATCTTCAGGCCGAAGAGCGCCCAAAGGCCGATGAGCACCACGAGGAACAGCTCATAGGGCGCCGGTTCGGCGATTACGAAACCCGACAGGAACACAGCAAGCGCAACCAGCCACGAACCGAACAGGGAAAGTGCTGCAAGTTGCGGCCGGAAGACGACCGGCTGTGATGTGTCGACGGTGCTCAATAGGCATTTTCCGTGTTGAGCAGCCGGAACGGCGTCAGGAACAGGATCCTCAGGTCGAAGAGCAGCGACCAGTTCTCGATGTAGTGAAGATCGAAGGCGGTGCGCAGGCGGATCTTGTCGTCGTTGTCGATCTCGCCGCGCCAGCCGTTGATCTGTGCCCAGCCGGTAACCCCGGGCTTGACGCGGTGGCGAGCAAAATAGCCTTCGACGACATCGGAATAGGTACGGTTCTGCGTCTGTGCCAGCACGGCGTGCGGACGCGGGCCGACGAGCGAAAGCTCGCCCTTGAGCACGTTGAAGATCTGCGGCAGTTCGTCGATCGACGACTTGCGGATGAAGCGCCCGACCGCGGTGACACGGGGGTCGCCTTTCGTCACGGCGTTGCGGGCGGTCGGATCGCTCAAATGCGTGTACATCGAGCGGAACTTGTAAACCTCGATGGTCTCGTTGTTGAAGCCGTGGCGCTTCTGCTTGAAGATGATGGGGCCGGGCGAGGTGGTTTTGACCGCAATCGCAGCGCCCAGCATGACCGGCCACAACAATACCAGGGCGACGACGCTGAAGAAGATGTCGAAGCCACGTTTGGCAACGGAATCCCAATCGGCGATCGGTTTGTCGAAGATATCGAGCATCGGCACTTCGCCGACATGGGAATAGCTGCGCGGGCGGAAGCGAAGGTTGTTGGCATGCGCCGCCAGGCGGATATCGACCGGCAGGATCCAGAGCTTTTTCAACAGCTGCAGGATGCGTTTTTCAGCGGTCAGCGGCAGCGAGATGATCAACATGTCGATGCGCGCCAGGCGCGCGAACTCGACCAGTTCGTCGACGGTTCCAAGCTTTGGATAGCCGGCGATGACATTCGGAGACCGGCGTTCGTCGCGGTCGTCGAAGATGCCGCAGATCCTGATGTCGTTGTCGGTCTGGTGTTCGAGGGTGCGGATCAGGTCCTTGGCCGGCTGGCCGCCACCGACGACGACGGCACGACGCTCCATCGTGCCGTTGCGGGCCCAGTGTCGAATGGAATAGGCGATGAAGGCCCGTTCCGCGACGAGGAAGACCGCACCGGCGACGAACCAGCCGCCAAACCACACACGCGAATACTGGTGACCGGACTTGAGGAAGAAGAGGGCGACGGCAATGCCACCAAACGCGATTGCCCAGGACGCGAGGATGCGTGGCGTGAACCGCAGCCAGGCGCGAAGGGCGGGGACTTGGTAGGTGTCGGCGAGCTGCATGGCGGCAACGGCGAGCGCGGAACCGCCAACGAGGATCGCAAGATACAGCGGCAACTGATCGAAGCCCGGCTGCACATAAAGCGCATTGATGGCGTAACCGATGGCGAAAAGCGCACAGAACTCGAACAGCCGCATCAGCCCCATGATCATCGCCGGCGAATAGGTGTCGGCGCTGAACTGTTCGGCAATCTGCCGGGCCAGGGGGTTGAGCTCCGTAGATGTCTCGCCGCCGGCCATTTCGTCCGGCGCACGGGTGCGGATTTCCGATATTTTCTTGCGAAGCGCTTCCGGGTCGAAGGCTTCCGACCGCTTAAACTCGTTCATGGCTTCCTTCCGGCACTGAAGTCCTCAGCCGGGATAGCAGAAAGCCACTAAGAAACGCTTACGTTGCAGCCTTCGAAGGGGCCTGGGCCGATTGGTTTCGGCACAAATCCCCATAGAGCCGCAGCGCCTCGGCCGTCATGACCGAGGCGGCGAACCGGGACTTGAATGTCTTTGGAGCAGGCATGACGCGGGCTGACCAGTCCTTCTCGACGACTGCCGAAGCCATGATCGTGGCAAGTGACTGCGCATCTGCCGGGCTCGCCAGGGCGGCGCTGCGTTCGCCGAGGATTTCCGGTATGCCGCCGACCCGACTGGCGATCACCGGCTTTTGCGCCGCCAATGCTTCGAGGACAATGTAGGGCATCGATTCCGCCCGGGACGGAATGACGATGTTCCGCGCCAGCGCAAAGGCTTCACGGGCGTTCATGGCAGGGCGCATGGCGATCCGCTTCCCCAGTCCCTGCTCAAGCGTCAAGTCGCGATACTTCTGCTGCTGTGGGCCATCGCCGACCATCAGGGCAGAAAGCGGGCGGCCGACGATCCGTTCGGTGCGGGCGAAGGCGTCAACAAACAGATCGGGACCCTTGAGGTCCCGCATCATGCCGATATAGAGGAAATCGACCGCGTCCGGGCACGCCTCTATGGCCTCGAATTCGCGATCGTCGATGCCATTGTAGATCAGTTCGTAGCGCGCGCGTGGTTTTCCGACCTTGGTAAGATAGGTCTGGCGTTCGAAATCGCAGACGAAGACCAGGGCGTCGGTGAGGCGTTCCTGAAGTCGTTCCAGCGGGAAAACCATTCTCCCGGCGAATGATTTAGGGTTGTAGTGGAGACTGCCGCCGTGAGGCGAATAGAGGCGGGCTACGCGATACCTGTTCACCCGCAAGGCTGAACCGATGAGGCGGGCGATGGCGCCACCCTTGGCACCGTGCCCATGCAGCACATCCGGTTGCAAACTTCTGATTTCCTTGTAGCAGCGCCAGAGCGCGGCAAAGTCCATTGGGCCGATCGAACGATGGATCGGCATGCGCACGAGACCCAATGCCAGATAGGGCCGGATTTCGTCGAAAAGTGAATCCTCGTAGGCTCCACCGGTCGTGCTGTCGCAGAGGATGCCGACCTGGTGCCCGGCTGCCGCATGCGCCTCTGCCAGATCACGCACATGGCGGAATATTCCGCCAACAGGCGATCTGAAGCAGTGAATGATGCGCAAGGGGTGCTGCGGCTGCATCGAGATCAGAACAGCCGTTCGCGAATGTAAATCGTATCGCCGGCCAGCACGGCATCGGTGATGGGCACGCGGCCGGTGATGATGCGGCCGTTGATCTTGCGCGTGACGTCGGCGCTCGCCTGGTTGGCGCGCGGCGAGAAACCGCCGGCAACCGCGATCGCGTTCTGCACCGTCATTCCCGGCACATAGGCATACTGCCCAGCCTGGCCGACTTCGCCCATGATAAAGACCGAACGATAGCGATCGACCTCGATGGTGACATCGGGGTCGCGCAGATAGCCTTGCTTCAACTTCGCTGCGATCATGCCTTCGAGTTCGGGCAGTGTGTGGCCACGGGAGGCGACTGTGCCGATCAGCGGGAAGGCAACGTAGCCCGCCTGATCGACCGTATAGGTACCGCTGAGGCCCGCCTGCTCAAAGACGTTGATGCGTAGCCGGTCGCCGCTGTCCAGCCGGTAGGGCTGGATCGTTGCCTCGCTGAACGCCTTGGGTGCCGGCTGGTAGCTTGTGCAGCCGCCGAGCAACATCGACAGTGCTGCCACCGCAATAGCGAGACCCGTCTTCATACCTGCGGTTGACATGCTGCTCTTGGGCTCCGGAAACGACCACCTCTTTCGTCGTTATCGATCTGTTAGGGTTAATAGCTGGTAAACTCGCGGTAGAATTTTCAGCGGGACTGGCCCGCTCGAAGGAGGGGGCAATCGCCCAAAGGTTGAGCGACTATTAACCCTTGCGTTACCATGTTCATTTACCCTCCAGCGAAATTATAAGGTTCGGAGCCATAAGCATGTCGGGAAACGGCAGCGGACAACAAGATGTGGATATCGATCTCGGCGGGCTGTTCCGCGCCGTGTGGGATCGACGCGTCAAGGTATTGCTCGCCACGGGGTGTGTTGCAGCCCTCGCTTTCGGCGCCGCAAAGATGATTGCGCCGGACTTTCAAAGCGAGACACGCGTCCTCATCGAATCACGGGAACCGGAATTCAGCGGCTCGAACCAGAATGCGCAGACCGGGTCAGACCGCGTCTTCGACGAATCCGGCATCTTGAGCCAGGTTCAGGTGCTGCGCTCGGCCGACCTGATCAAGCAGGTTGCGCGAAACATGAAGCTGTACGAGCTGAAGGAGTTTGATCCTTCGGCCGATCCTTCGGCGGTTTCCGATCTGATGGTCATGCTTGGCTTGAGGAAGAACCCGTTGGAAATGCCGCCGGAAGAGCGGGTGCTGAAAGAGTTCACGTCGAAGCTGCAGGTCTATCAGGTGGAGAAATCGCGTGTGATCGCGATCGCCTTTACGTCGAAGGATCGACAGCTGGCGGCCGCGATCCCGAACGAGATGGCCAAGGTCTTCCTGTCGGTGCAAAGCGGTGCAAAGCTTGACACCAATTCCGAGGCGAGCCGCTGGCTGGAGCCGGAAATCGCTAATCTGCGCGAGAAGGTGAGGGACGCCGAAGCCAAGGTCGCGGCCTATCGTTCGTCTTCCGATCTGCTGCCGACCGGCGAGACCACGAATTTTGCCACCCGGCAACTCACCGATATATCGACCGAGCTGACCCGTGTGCGCGGTGAGCGGGCCAATGCCGAGGCGCGCGCCGAGGGCGTGCGGGCGGCACTGGCGAGTGGCCGCGACGCGGACACCATTGCCGATGTCGTCAGTTCACCGATGATCCAGCGCCTCAAGGAGACGGAGGCGAACCTGCAGGGGCAGGTGGCCGACCTTTCGACGACGCTGCTGGACGGCCATCCACGACTGAAGGCACTGAAATCGCAGGTCGAGGGCATCAGGGCGCAAATCCGCTCGGAAACGCGTAAAATCCTCAGCAGCCTTGAAAATGAAGCCCAGGTCGGCGCGTTGCGCGAGCAGCAATTGACCCAGCAGTTGAACGCGCTCAAGGCAAAATCGGCTCAGGCCGGCGAGGAAGAGGTGGGCCTGCGCGCGCTTGAGCGCGAAGCAACTGCCCAGCGGCAGCTGCTTGAGACTTATCTGGCACGTTACCGCGAAGCGACATCGCGCACGGTCGAGAATGCAACGCCCGCCGATGCCCGCGTCATTTCGAGTGCGGTGGTTCCCACGGGCGCCAGCTTCCCCAAAGTGATGCCCATCACCATCGTTGCGGCCCTTGCGACCTTTCTTTTGAGCTGCATCATCATCATGCTTGGGGAGCTTTTCAGCGGCCGCGCGTTGCGGCCGGTGTCGGCCGGCACCGAGCGGCGGCCAGCCCCCTCGAGACCGGCAATCGCCGTTGTCGCTGCGGCGGATGCCGGCGACGACAAGCCGGTGATATCGTCTGAGTTGAACGATGCCATCGATCTGCCGCCTCTTGCGCCGCTTGTTGCAGCCGAAGCGGAGGATGTCGTGAAGGCGCCAGACGGCGAGACGGCCGAACCGGACTTCTCGATCGAAGCGGTTGCCGATCACCTGCGGGAAAACGAAGTTCGGATCGCAATCTCGGTTTCACCGGGCGGCGACGAAGGATCGACGGCGACGGTCATGCTGGCGCGCCTGATCGCCGAAGAAGATCGAAAGGTCGTGCTGATCGACCTGACGGGTTCCGCCTGTCCAACCCGCCTGATGGCACGCTCGGCGCAACTCCCCGGTATCACCAATCTGCTCGCGGGCGAGGTGCCATTCACCGAAACCATCCATGCCGACCGATTCTCCGATGCGCATATCATTCCGCAAGGGGATGCCGATCCGCGAACGGCGATGCGCGGCATCGAGCGGCTGCAGATGATCATCGATGCGTTGACCAATGCTTATGATCTGGTTTTGGTCGAATGCGGACCGGCCGACGAGGGAGCCGTCGACAAGATTGCCCGTCGTGGCGATGCTGAGATCATCCTGTCGGCACCGTCGGTCAGCGATGAAAGGATCGTCGAAGTCCTGACCGGTTTCGGCGAGGCAGGCTATCGCGACATCGTGCTGATGACCGGGCGCGGTGAAACGGGCCCGGACTATACCGATCGCGATGCGGCATGAGCAGGCACGGCGCCGTTTTCAAATTGCGAATTGAGCGTCGCGCGGTCGGTGCCGCCTAAGCGCTATCGGCGTCGGTAGTCCGTCGGTCGGTGTGTATTTTGCGGCTGCGCGCGCGCTGGAGGAAGGCATAGACGGCCTTGTTCGCCTTGATCGTCGCCTTTGCCCGCACCACGGCCCGGTGATAGCAGGCAGCCAGGCGACCGCGCAGCGTCAGCGGCAAGACGACATCCCTGAGCGGCGTTTCAATGGTGCACCACGAGCGCTTATAGGGCTGGTCGCCGACCCCGAAGTCGAAGAGTGTCACATCCTTTCCGCAGAGCCTCTCGATCATTCTATAGAACAGAAGCTCACCAGGACTGGCATCGCCCGCCAGTTCCTCGTCGATCGAGCCGAATTGGCATATGACATGGTCGGCCTTTCGCGAAAGACCGGCGACAGCGACGATGCGCCCACCATGTTCACCCCTGAGGCGGATGGCATTGAGTTCGAGCAACTCGTCGTCGGCGACGCTACGGCGGCCGGCGATCGCATGAAAGAATGCGCGTGTCCGATAATCATGGAAAACGTCGGGAAGACCAAGGGCTGCAAACCGGACCGCCTTCTGACGGAAGAAGACGTCGAGCAACTCCTCTGCGTCCTGCGGGTTCTCGGCAACCACGTAGTCATAGCCCCCGAGCGCGTCCAGCCGCCGTTCTGAAATCCGCATTTTCTTGCGCCGGCGCTTTGCATTCACCTGGGCGAGCGTTTTTTCAAAACTCGAAAGCAGCGGCAATTGAAACGAGGCGTTCTGGTGCTTCACGCCGGGCAGGCGTGTCAGCGGGCTTGCGGTTCCGCGCCAGTCGTGTGGTGTCTTTTCGAGCGTCACGAGGTCGACCTTGTGGCGCAGGTGGTGATGGAGTGCACGCGTCAACAGATCGGCAAACTCGGCCGAGGAAATGGGCAGTGTGTCCGTCGCAAAAAGCCCGGTGTTGAGATTGCTGTGCGGTGCACCGATCAGCCGAGCCGTGTTGAACAGGCGACCAGACACGATCTCCAGCGGCAAGATGAAGAGCAATTCGCCATCGAAGGTGCCGCGAATGATCAGCAGTTCACGGTCATGGACTTGCGCCCAGGCGACGCACCAGTCGTAACTCTGATGTAGAGAATTGAGTGCATGGGCATCGAGTGAGCGCCATTCCTGCTCCAGCGATGCAACCGTATCGTGGACGGAAATCTCGAACCGGCTCACGGCGGCGTCGGACCTTGACGCAGCTTTTGCACCTCGCTGGCCCGATCGGCCTATGGTGAGTTCAGTGTTCAACATCGGCAAAGCCGTCCGGATGCGGGTTTCTGCTGCCATTGAACTGACACTCCGCTACGATCCGCTTAATACCTCAAATATCGCCGGTGCCCACGGGCAACAACCGGAGAATGCAGTTAGCAAAGCATGAAGCCAGTGCGGCTAAGCGCCGAGAAAACCCGATGCAAGGGCCTCTGCCCATTCCGGACGGTCGCGCTGTCCCGCCAGCCTCGACATCGCCTGGTGGTCATAAGGGACCGTGCGGAACGTCGTGCTCCAATTGTCGCCGGAACGCTCGATGATGGCGTAGCGCGCATCCGGTGAGCCGACCTCGACCTTGTGGGCGACCGGGTGATCGTCAGTGTAGCCTGGGCAGCCGACACTGCCGGGGTTGACCACGAGCCGTCCGTCCGCAAGGCGGATCGCCCGGGGAATGTGCGTGTGGCCGCAGAGAATGACGGGCTGCGTGATGCCTGTCGCGAAGGCTTCGATGGCGCTGCGTGCCGCATGATGGACGACGCCCTCCGCCGTCAATGCTTCGAGCCAGTAGGTTTCGTCGCTCCCTGGCGTGCCATGGCAAAGAAAGAGCGCATCGCGATAGATGCGGGTGGCCGGCAATGTCGCCAGCCATTCGATATGCCGAGGCTGCAATTCCGCGTGGGCGGCGCGGTCGGACAGCCCCATGTCGGCGGCGTCGAGCGTCAGAAGGTATCGGTCATGATTTCCGGATATCGACGGGATGTCGCGCGCCATCAGGATATCGGCAGTGCGGGCGGCGTTGAGCGGCCCGCTGACGTGATCGCCGAGATTGACGATGTCGGTGATGCCCAACGCGTCAATATCCGCAAGCACCGCCTCAAGCGCGAGGTCGTTGCCATGGATATCGGAAATGATCGCAACCTTCATCGGCGTTCCCTTAAGGCTCAGCGGTCCTTCGCCGGCTTTTCCATCCACTTGATGATCAGCATGGCCGGCAGCACCCAAAGCAGGCCGGTAAAGAAGAAGTACATCAGATGCACCCACCACGGGGCGGCACCGAGCAGCAACGAAGCGAAAGTCACCGCGGCGAGCGCATAGACGATGACGAGGATGATGATCAGGATCGTGCCGATCAGCTTTCTGAGACGTACGGGCATTTCATTTCTTTCAAAGGGTGCGATATCCGGCCGCGACGGCATGCCGCAAAGGGTTCGGCCTTGTTTTGCATGCCGCTCTGGTGCAAATCAACGGCTTTCCGGCAGGCGCGGCGATGAACCGCCCGATCCCCTGCCGCCAACCCCGCGATACCAGAGGGAAAACCATGGCAGGCGTCGAATTGGCGACAGAACAGATGCTCCGAAGCGAGATCGGCAGGGCCGATCGCAACCGCCGGCAGATCCGCGGCTGGCTGGTCGTCGTTCTCTTCACGCTGTTTGCGCTCGTGCTTGTCGGTGGCGCAACCCGTCTGACGGAATCCGGCCTGTCGATCACCGAATGGAAGCCGATCCACGGCGTCATCCCACCGCTGACGGCTGAGGAGTGGGAAGAAGAGTTTCAGCTCTACCAGCGCATTCCGCAATATCAGCAGGTCAACAAGGGCATGACCGTCGGCGAGTTCAAGACGATTTTCTGGTGGGAATGGGCGCATCGGCTGCTGGCCCGCACGATCGGCGTGATTTTTGCTGTTCCGCTCGCCTTCTTCTGGTTCACCGGTCGGGTCGAACGCCGCCTGCGGTGGCCGCTGCTCGGGATTCTGGCGCTTGGCGGCTTCCAGGGGTTCATCGGCTGGTGGATGGTATCCTCTGGCCTGGTGGAGCGAACCGAAGTCAGTCAGTATCGCCTCGCAACCCACCTCGTCATCGCCTGCCTGATCTTTGCCGCCTGCATGTGGATCCAGCGCGGGCTTTGTCCGCATTCAGGCGACGCCGCGCCGACAGATCGCTCGCGTAAGATGGCAGCGATCATCGCCATCATGAGCCTGTTCCAGATTTATCTCGGCGCGCTGGTGGCCGGCCTTGATGCGGGTTTCAGCTACAACACCTGGCCGCTGATGGATGGCGCTTTGATCCCGTCCGATCTGTTCCTGCAGCATCCCTGGTGGATCAACGTCTTCGAGAACCCGAAGACCGTGCAGTTCATCCACCGGATCGGCGCTTACGTGCTCTTCGCACTGGCGCTGATGCACGTGATCGCCTCGGTGAAGGCCGCCCCTCAGTCCACTCATGCGCGCCGGTCGGTGTTGCTGTTCGTGCTCATCGGCATTCAGGCGGTGATCGGCATCACCACGTTGTTGCTACAGGTGCCGGTCGGCTGGGGCGTCCTGCATCAGGGCGGCGCGCTGGTGGTGCTCGGCTTCGCCATTGCCCATTGGCGCGGTTTTATCGGCGAATATCCGAAGCCGACGGCCATCGAGCTGCGCAGCTAAAGCCTGCCGCATCAATAAAAAAAGCCCGGCGAACGTCTCGCCGGGCTTTTTGTTTGTGACGCTGTCGCCGATCAGGCCGACAGCATCAAATCCATGTTCTGGACGGCCGCACCTGAGGCGCCCTTGCCGAGGTTGTCGAGCAGGGCGACCAGGTTCACGTGGGTTCTGCCCGGCGTGCCGAACACGAAGAGCTTCATCGTGTCTGCGCCGGCGAGCTCCGTCGCATCGATACGCCCGAGCTTCTCACTGGCGGCAAGCGGGACGACCTCGACGATCGACTGCCCGGCATAATGCTCGACCAATGCGGAATGAATGCTCTCGATCGTCGCGCCGGAGGCGAGATCGTCGAGATAGAGCGGGACCTGCACGATCATGCCCTGCGGGAATTTGCCGACTGAAGGCGCAAAGACCGGAGCGCGGTCGAGCAGCCCGTGCATCTTCATTTCAGGCACGTGCTTGTGCTTGAGCGTCAGGCCGTAGAGGAAATGCGGCGCGCTGATGTGGTCCGGGTTCGCCTCGTCTTCCATCTGCGCGATCATCTGCTTGCCACCACCCGTATAGCCGGAAACGGCGTTGACCGTCACCGGGTAGCCATCGGGCAGAATGCCGGCCTGGCGCAGCGGCCGGATGACGCCGATGGCGCCTGTCGGGTAGCAGCCGGGATTGGCAACATGGCGGGCGTCGCGGATCTTGGCCGGCTGCGCGCTGTCCATCTCCGCAAAGCCATAGGCCCAGTCCGGTGCGATCCGGTGTGCGGTCGAGGTATCGATGATGCGCACCCGGTTGTTGCCCGAGACCATGGAAACGGCCTCGCGTGAGGCGTCGTCCGGCAGGCAGAGGATGGCGATGTCGGCATTGTTCAGAAGATCTTCACGCATCGCGGCGTTGCGTCGCTCGGCTTCCGGTATCGACAGGAGTTCGAGATCGCTGCGGCCGGCCATGCGGGTGCGGATCTGCAACCCGGTGGTGCCGTGTTCGCCATCGATGAAGATCTTCGGTTTCATGATTTTCCCGTTCTTCCAGAAGGTTACGAGTCATTGCGGAATCAATCTGACACAGATTTGATTCAGTTTCTCAACGCACCGTTCGCGCGTCGAGCGCCCGCCCGGTGGCGCGGTCGTGTTCATATATAAGCAGCGGCCGGAGCCCGCAACCGTGCAGCCGGTGCTCGCGGCGGATTGGTGGCGCGGCGGCGCACTTTGCGCCCTTAACCATGACTTGCGATTTGCAACCTAAAGGTTGCCTTCTGCCCGGCAATTCTGCATCTGAAGAATTGTCATAAAACTGTCATGGGGAAGCGGCGGGTGAAGAGCGTTATGGAGAAGGCTGGGCGCGTGCTCAGGCACCCGCTGCCTATCGCGCTGGCGTTTCTCGCGCTGCTGCAAGCCTTGCACTACTTCGATACGCGGTGGCGGTTCGTGCCCTTCCTCGTCACGGTGACGCTGGCGATCGCCGCATTGCTATTCCTGTTGTCGCGTCGGCCGGCTTTTTCGCTTTGGGCTGCGGGCCTGACGGTCTTGCTGATTGCGGCGATGTCGGAGGTCAAGTTCCGCCTCAAGGGCTTTTCCCTTCACGTCTTCGATTTCGCCTTCACCGGTCTCGATCGATCCGCGCTCTCCTTTCTCGTCGGTTCCTATTTCCATCTTCTGATCGTTGGCGTCGCGGCGCTGATCGCAGCGCTCGTGTTCCTGATCATGGCATTTCGCAGCGATCGTCCGTCGGGACGCTCTTTTGGCGTTCGCGCCGGCCTGCTTTTCGCCATGGCAGCCGGCGTCTTCGTTCTCTATCCCGACAAGAAGGACGAGCCGGACTACGTCCATTACATCTCCGGCTACGACGCCTCGTCCTTTTTTGTCTCGATCGGCGATCTCGAATTTCCGCTCGGGCGTATCGTACTTGCCGATCGGCTTGAAAATGTCGAGGCGAAGGGCAGCCTTCGCGACGACATCAGCTGCGACGTGGCCGCGAGCAAACCCGACCTTTTTGTCGTGCTCAGCGAGAGCCAGACGAGCCCCAGCTACTTCCCGCAGGTGAACGTTCCGGAATGGATGAGCGCGTCGTTCCAGTCGCAGGACGGCCAGGTGCATCCCCTGCAGGTCGAGACGTTCGGCGGCGGCACATGGGTCACGAACTTTTCCGTCATGACAGGATTATCCGGTGCGGACTTTGGTTGGCAAAGCCCCTATGTCACGCAAATCCTCGAGGGTAGGGTGAAGACGAGCCTGCCAAGTCTGTTGGCGCGATGCGGTTATCGCACCGTCGCGGTGATGCCGATGCAGGCGAGTTTCGTCAACGAGGGGCCATTCCTGACGTCGATCGGTTTTCAGGAGATCGTCGACTTCGACGCGATGAAGCCGAAATCGCATTTCGTGCGCGACAGCTTCTATTTCGATGCTGTCGAACGGATCGTTCGACAGCATCGCGAGAAGGATCGGCGTCCGTTGTTCATTGCCATGCAGACGCTCTTTCCGCACGGTCCCTATGATATGAGCCTTGTGCCGACGGACGCGTTACCGGGCAAGGCTCTCGCCCCTGACGCCGAACCCAACGAGTACCTGCGCCGTGTGGCGCTCGCAAAGCAAGATCTTCAGGATTTTCGCAGCAAGCGCCAGGAGGCGCCAGGCCCCAATGGCACTGTCGTTCTCGATTTCGGCGATCACCAAGCAGTTGCCACCAAGGACTATCTGCTGGCTGATGCGCCCGCAGGCAATGTCTTTGCCGACCTCAGATCGCTCGCCTACAAGACCTACTATTCGGTCTACGCCTACGGGCGCGAGATCGATATGCGGCCTTTTGCCAAGCCGCTGGATGTCGGCTTCCTCTCGGCAAGCCTGATCGAGGCCGCCGGCCTGCCGACATCGCCGACATTTAAGGCGCTGGCGCGCCTGCGTGACGCCTGCGGCGGATACTACCACACCTGCCCGGACCGCTCGCTCGTCGACCAGCATCTTCGCCAACGCCAGAATGCGGGACTGCTCAATCTCGATTGATGGCCGTGCGATCAGCGCAGCGTCGAGCGCTCCGCCAGCTTTTCGGCATGCAGGCCAAGCATGTACATGGCGACGGTGGCACCGGCGATGGCGGTGATATCGGCGTGGTCATAGGCGGGTGCGACTTCTACCACATCGCTGCCGACGACCGTCAGTGCACCCAGCCTGCGCAGAACCGAAAGCATCTTTGAGCTGGACGGTCCGCCGGCAACGGGCGTGCCGGTGCCGGGCGCATAGGCCGGGTCGAGGCAATCGATGTCAAACGTCAGATAGGCCTTGCGTTCCCCGACCTGCTGGATGATGGCGTCTGCAATGTCTGCGACGCTCATTTCCTCGATGTCGTAGCCATAGAGAATGCGGATACCGCAATCCTCCGGCGCATGGGTGCGAATACCGATCTGGATCGAAGCGTCGGTGTCGATGAGGCCAGCGCGCGCTGCACGGCCGACAAAGGAGCCATGATCGATGCGGCCGCGTTCGTCCGGCCAGGTGTCCTGATGCGCGTCGAACTGGACGAGGGCGAGGGGGCCGTGGATCGCAGCGTGCGCCTTGAGGATCGGATAGGTGACGAAATGGTCGCCGCCCAGTGTCTGGAGATAGGCGCCGCTCATCAGGATCTTTGCCGTTTCACGCTCGATCGTTGCCGGTGTTTTCGAGTGGTTGCCGTAATCGAGCAGGCAGTCGCCGTAGTCGATGGTCGCCATCTCGGCGAAGAGATCGCGCTCGAACGGGTACTGCGGATCGTTGTCGAAGATCGCCGATGCGCGGCGGATCGCCTGCGGCCCGAAGCGGGCACCGGGACGGTTTGAGGTGGCGGCGTCAAAGGGGATACCCCAGACGACGGCTTCGACGTCTTTCAGCTGCTTTGAATATTTTCGTCGCATGAAGGAGAGAATGCCGGCATGCGTCGGGTCCGATGCCGCCGAAGTCAGTGAGCGCGCAGTCAGCGCGTGATCGATCGTCCTGTTCGCCATATCCCGTCTCCCGTGTATGGCGAGACGTTGGACAATCGTCGCCGGCAAGGCAAGTCCCTGCCGGCGAATTCTCCTGCGCACTCCTTTAGATCGATTCCGATCAAAGGATAAATTATGCAGTATATTCATGTCGTTACAGCGCCATCTGTGCGTCATGTTTGACGCGTGGCGCTGTAATGCTGTCAGGACGCCTTGGCTTCGTAGGTCGGCGCGAAGTCGCCAAGCGCCTTGGCCTCGTTGATCCGCGCGCCAATGTCCTCCTCGATGATCGCCTCAAGCTGTGCGAAGCTGTCGATGACATAATAGATCGGCTGGACGATATCGATGCGGTAGGGCGTGCGCAGCACGGTCATCAGGTCGAAGGACCGGAATTCGCTGGCCGAAGGTTCCATCGCCGTGCGGGTCTCGTTCGGCGACGACACGATGCCGGCACCGAAGCAGCGCCGTCCTTGCGGCGTGTTGATCAGGCCGAACTCCACGGTGAACCAGAAGATCCGGAACATGTGCCAGGAATAGCCCTTGCCGAGGGCTACGGCCTTTTCGCCGAAGCGGCGGACGAAATGGGCGTAGCTCTGGTTGGTCAGGAGCGGGCAGTGGCCGAACACTTCGTGGAAGATATCGGGCTCTTCGATGTAGTCGATATGTTCGCGCCGGCGGATGAAGGTCGCGAGCGGAAACTTGCCCTCTGACAGAAGCTCGTAGAACCGCGAGGGCGGAATCAGCGCCGGTACGCCTTCGACGCCGAAGCCGGTGGTTTCCTGCAGGCGGCGGTTGACGTCCTGCAACTGCGGAACACGTTCCGGGCCAAGACCGAGTTTACATGCACCCTCCAGATATTCGTCGCAGGCCTTGTCGGCGAGCAGCTTCATCTGCCGCTGGTAAAGCTCGCCCCAAATCGCGTCCTCTTCGGGCGTGTAATGATAGCTGCCGTCCGGCTCGGGTAGTTTCGCGGTGTAGCTGCTTTCTTTCGGCATGACGTCTCCTCTTCGCCAAAACACCAAGTTGTTGCAATTGTATCGCGAATGGAGCGAGTATTTGTTTCACAGTTGCCGGTGGAGGACGCTGTTGCGGGAGGAAATTTCGGAATGTCATCGGATTTGAAGGAAACTTCCCAACCGTTGCGGAAGCTGCTGCGGCTGATTCAGGCCGATAGCGGCCAGTCCCTGTCGGAACTCGCGGAACGGGCGGGCATGTCGCAAAGCTCGACCTGGCGGCGGCTTCAGGAGCTTGAGGCCGACGGGGTGATCCGCAAGCGGGTGGCGCTGCTGGATCCGTCAAAACTCGATCTGAAACTGTGCATCATTGCCCACGTGACGCTGGAGGATCATCACGACGAGGCGATTGCCGCCTTCTCGGCGGTCGTGCGCGACCGGCCGGAGATCATGGAGTGCTACGCGCTGTCGGGCACCTTCGACTACATGCTGAAGATCCGGGCAAACGACGTCGACAGCTACGACGCCTTCATGACGCGCTACCTGATGCGCAATCCGCATGTGCGCACGGTGGTGTCGAGCTTCGTGCTGCGCGAACTGAAATCGACGACGGAATTGCCGATCTGAAACGAAAAAAGGCCGGGCGAACCCGGCCTTCCAAGATGCAGTGTCTTCCAGCGATTAACGCTTGGAGAACTGGAACGAACGACGGGCCTTGGCCTTGCCGTACTTCTTACGTTCAACGACACGGCTGTCGCGGGTCAGGAAGCCGCCCTTCTTCAGGACCGAGCGCAGGCCCGGTTCGAAGTAGGTGAGCGCCTTGGAGATGCCGTGACGAACGGCACCGGCCTGGCCGGAGAGACCGCCGCCGGCGACCGTCGCGTCGATGTCGAACTGGCCGTCACGGGCAGCTGCGACGATCGGCTGCTGCAGGATCATCTGCAGAACCGGACGAGCGAAGTAGTCGAGGTACGGCTTGCCGTTGATGGTGATCTTGCCCGAGCCGGGCTTGACCCATACGCGGGCAACAGCGTTCTTACGCTTGCCGGTCGCATAGGAGCGGCCCTGAGCGTCGACCTTCTTGACGTGAACCGGAGCTGCCGGTTCCGCAGTCGTGGCGATTTCCTTGAGAGCGGAAAGGTCGGCCATTAGGCGCTCCTTGTGTTCTTGCTGTTCAGCTTGGCGACGTCGAGGACGGCCGGCTGCTGTGCTTCATGCGGGTGGTTCGAGCCTGCGTATACGCGCAGGTTCTTCATCTGGCGACGGCCGAGCGGGCCGCGCGGAACCATGCGCTCGACGGCCTTCTCGAGGACGCGCTCCGGGAAGCGGCCTTCGATGATCTGGCGCGCAGTGCGCTCCTTGATGCCGCCGGGGTAGCCGGTGTGCCAGTAGTACTTCTTGTCGGTGTACTTCTTGCCCGTGAGCACGGCCTTCTCGGCGTTGATCACGATGACGTTGTCGCCATCGTCAACATGCGGCGTGAAGGTGGCTTTGTGCTTGCCGCGCAGGCGGTTCGCGATGATGGAAGCGAGGCGACCGACAACGAGGCCTTCGGCGTCGATGATGATCCACTTCTTCTCCACCTCTGCAGGCTTCTGAACGAAGGTTCCCATAACAAAACTCTTTCTCTGGACCCGAGCGGCGAACCGCTGGGCGTTTCTTGTTGCTTGGTTTTGGCTGAATTTCAGCCAAAAGAAGAAAGCGGCCCGAAGGGGACCGCGATCTGAGGGAGCTTATACGCAAGCGCGAAATGGGCGTCAACAACAGCGATTTCGTCGCTGTGAAATAAAGTGAAGTAAAAACAATGTGTTATACTTGTGGTATTTTGATACCTCAAATTACCGCGGCGGAATCGAATAGGTCGCCGTCGCATGGGCCACGAGATCGTCGCTGCCGACCATGGCTATCGACGCATCGAGAACGGCCAATCTCTTGCCGAGCTTGAGGATGCGGCAGGTGCATTCGAGTGGCCGCGGATCGGGCTTGCGCAGAAAATTGATGTTGAGACTGGTGGTGACGGCCAGCGCCACCGGCCCGATATGGGCGATCAGGGCGATATAGGCGGAAACGTCCGCCAGCGCGAAAAGCGTCGGGCCCGACACGGTGCCGCCCGGCCGGATATGACGTTCGTTCGGATCGAGCCGCATCGTCGCAAATCCGGGGCCGGTGTCAGTGACATGGAAGACCTTTCCGTCCGTATGGACCTGCGGGAAGTCCGTATCGAGAAACCGGTTCAGCTCCTCGACTGTCATGATGGGCTGGATCGTCATCGGCAGGTTTCCTTTGTGCAAGCTTTCGCGCCAAGTGAAGCCGGTATGCTCTTTTGCGCAAGGCGGAAAAAGGTCTTAGGCGCGGTGGTGATCGCTGACTTGAAAGCACGCAGGCGGCGGCGTACCACGTACCGATCGATTGAATGAGACAGGACAGCAGGAGAAGAGCATGGCGGACGTTGTTTCATTTCGGAAGGAAGAGCCAAGCGGATTGCTGCAGCGTGAAGTCTCGGGGCCGGTGCTCCGGCTGACGCTCAACAGTCCGCCCGCCAACGTGCTTTCGATCGAGCTTATGGAAGCCCTGCACACGGCGCTCGACGCCGTTGCCCATTCCAAGGACATCCGCGTCGTCGTGCTCTCGGCGTCCGGCAAGCTGTTTTCTGCGGGCCATGACCTCAAGGAAATGACCGCGCACAGGGCCGATGCCGACGGGGGCAGGGCATTCTTCGAAACGACGATCCGCCTGGCAGCAGACCTGATGATGAAGATCACACGGTTGCCCCAGGCAGTCCTCGCCGAGATCGACGGTCTCGCGACGGCGGCGGGCTGCCAACTGGTTGCCAGCTGCGATCTGGCGATCTGCACCGACAGCTCCACCTTCTGCACGCCGGGCGTCAATATCGGCCTGTTCTGCTCGACGCCGATGGTGGCGCTGTCGCGTGCATCCCACCGCAAGCAGGCGATGGAGATGCTTTTGACCGGCGAGACGATCGACGCATCGACCGCCAAGGATTTCGGCCTCGTCAATCGCATCGTGCCGCAACAGTATCTTCGCCAGGTCGTCGACAAGTACGCGGCCGTCATCGCCTCGAAATCGCCGCAGGCATTGAAGATCGGCAAGGAAGCCTTCTATCGCCAGGCCGAAATGAGCCTTCCCGAGGCCTATGATTACGCCGTCGGCGTTATGGTCGAAAACATGCTGGCGGGCGACGCCGAAAACGGCATCGGTGCTTTCCTCGGTAAACGCATGCCGGAGTGGAAGGTAGATTAATGGCCCGAATAACAAAATTTGAGCGTGGTGAAATCAGCCGGTTTCAACTCCATGACGAAGTGGATGCGAAGCTGTTCGTCCAAGATTTCGATGGACGCCGCCTAATGCAGATTTCCACTTACGGCAGGGATAGTCGTCAGGATGTTGGCAAGCTCAGTCAGACGTTCCAAGTGGACGAACGAGCAGCACGGGAACTTTTCGAGATCCTGAAAAGCGAGTTTGGTTTCAAGTAAATCTTGCCTATGCCAGTTTCAGGAGAAGCGCGCCGAGCGCGATGACGCAGGCCGCCGCAATGCGCCAGATGCTGACGCGTTCTTTCAGAAACACCACCGAGATGACGACGGCGAACAGGATCGAGGTTTCGCGCAGGGCGGCGACGGAAGCGACCGGCGCCTTCGTCATCGCCCACAGTGCCAGACCGTAGGCACCAATGGAGCCGGCGCCGCCGATGAGGCCGCGCCACCAGTTCTTGTAGACGTGGCGGGCGACCGGTTTGATGCCGCGTCGGGCAAAGGCCCAGGTAAACAGAAGGACCGGCGGAAGCAGCGCCATCCACAGCGTGTACGAGATGGCATTGCCCGAAACGCGGGCGCCGATACCGTCGACAAAGGTATAGCAGGCGATCACGCAGGCATTGAGCAATGCCAATATTATCGCGTGTTTGCCGCCCTTTCGCGATTCGAACGCGAGCGTGAGAACGCCGACGCTGATCGTCAGCACGCCTGCCATGGCGCCGGTCGTCAGCTGCTCACCGATGATGAGACTGCTGGTGGAGGCGACGATCAACGGAGCGACGCCGCGCATCAATGGATAGACGAGGCCGATATCGCCGGCACGGTAGGAAGCTGCAACCAGCTGGAAATAGGCAAACTGGAAGAGCGCCGACACCAGGATGTACGGCCATGCTTCTGGCTGCGGCAGAGGCAGGAACGGCAGGAAGGGGATCGCGACGGCGGCCGCGCCGAGCGCGATCATGGCCGCATCGAGCGATTTTTCCGAGCCCGCCTTGACCAGGGCATTCCAGGTCGCGTGCAACAGCGCCCCGAAAAGGACGAGTGCAATGACATCAAGGGGCAAGATGAAACCTCGGACGATGGTGTAGGCCGTTGCCAGCCTTGTCGCGCCACTGTACGGGAAAAGCAACCGGAAACTGGCAGGAGTGCGGCGTGGGCAGCGTCGCCGCTGCCATCGGGCGTTCGATTGACAGGCGCCACCACCGTGCAAACGATGCACGCGTTAACAGATGAGTTCGGATCAGACCATGAACCACGACGCCTACCCGGATTATTACCTTGCCGATATCCTGCGCTCGGCCAAGACGATCGCCCTCGTCGGCGCGTCGCCGAACGCCGAGCGGCCGAGCCACCGCGTCATGGCGTTCCTTCTGCGCAAGGGCTATCGCGTCATCCCGATCAATCCCGGCCATGTCGGCAAGACAATTCTTGATCAGCCTGTGATTGGAAGGCTCGCCGACATCAAGCAGCCGATCGACATGGTCGATGTCTTCCGCGCCGCCGATGCCCTGCCGGCGCTCGTCGACGAAATCCTGGCTCTCGAGATCTTGCCGAAGGCGATCTGGGGGCAGCTGTCGGTGAGGCATGACGCTGCCGCGGCCAAGGCGGAGGCCGCCGGCATCAAGGTCGTGATGGATCGCTGTCCGGCAATGGAATACCCGCGCCTGATCGGTTGACGCGGTATCGGCTGCAGCGATGTTTCGCTCAACCGTCAGTTTTGAAAAAATCTTTCTTTGACCATGCGTGGCAGCTCTGGGATAGTGCCGCCGCTCCAGAGCACCGAGCCGAAAGTCCGAGCGGATCTTCGACGCGCACTGTGCCTGGAATCAAAGCGATAGGGTACCTTTGGCACCTCCACGGGAGGTGCGGCGCCCTGGTCATGGGAGGGATGAATGACGAAAGACAATCCTGGTTTCAGCACGCTCGCAATCCACGCCGGAGCGCAACCAGATCCGACGACGGGCGCCCGGGCGACGCCGATCTACCAGACGACCAGTTTCGTCTTCAACGACACCGACCATGCGGCGGCACTCTTTGGCCTGCAACAGTTCGGTAATATCTATACCCGCATCATGAACCCGACGCAGGCGGTTCTGGAAGAGCGCCTCGCAGCGCTTGAAGGCGGCACCGCGGCACTGGCTGTCGCCTCCGGTCATGCGGCCCAGCTTCTCGTCTTCCACACGATCATGAGCCCCGGCGACAATTTCGTCGCCGCAAACCGACTTTACGGTGGCTCGGTCAACCAGTTCGGCCACGCCTTCAAATCCTTCGATTGGCAGGTGCGCTGGGCGGATCCGAGCGACCCCTCGAGCTTTGAAGCCAAGATCGACGCGCGCACCAAGGCGATCTTCATCGAGAGCCTCGCCAATCCGGGCGGCACCTTCGTCGACATCGCCGCGATCGCCGAGGTCGCCCACAAGCATGGCCTGCCGCTGATCGTCGACAACACCATGGCGACACCTTACCTCCTGCGCCCGCTGGAGCACGGTGCCGATATCGTCGTGCATTCGCTGACGAAGTTCATCGGCGGCCACGGCAATTCGATGGGCGGCGTCATTGTCGACGGCGGCACATTCGATTGGTCGAAGTCCGGCAAGTACCCGATGCTGTCGGAGCCGCGGCCGGAATATGCCGGCGTCGTGCTGCACCAGGTGTTCGGCAATTTCGCCTTTGCGATTGCCGCGCGTGTTCTCGGTCTTCGCGATTTCGGCCCGGCGATCTCGCCGTTCAACGCCTTCATGATCCTGACCGGCGTCGAGACGCTGCCGCTGCGCATGCAGCGCCATTGCGATAACGCACTGGCTGTTGCCAAGTGGCTGAAGGGCCACGACAAGGTGTCCTGGGTCAACTATGCCGGGCTTGAAGACGATCCGAACAACGCGCTGCAGAAGCGTTACGCCCCGAAGGGTGCCGGCGCCGTCTTTACCTTCGGCCTCAAGGACGGTTACGAGGCAGGGAAGCGCTTCGTCGAGGGGCTCGAGATGTTCTCGCACCTCGCCAATATCGGCGACACCCGATCGCTGGTCATCCATCCGGCCTCGACCACCCACCGCCAGCTGACACCTGAACAGCAGGTTGCGGCAGGAGCAGGCCCCGACGTCGTGCGTCTGTCCGTTGGTATCGAGGATGTTTCCGACATCATCGCCGATCTCGAGCAGTCGCTCGGAAAGATCTGAGACTGACATCAAAATGAGGGGACGGGTTGCTCCGTCTCCTCATGGAGCTGGTGCCTGATGGTGAAGATGAAAAAATTCGACCTGGCGACGGTCGAGCCCGAAGTCGGAGAGCCCGCCGCGGACCGCCTGATCGCCGGCACGCCCAGGTTTCGGACCTGGAACGTCGAAGAGGCCGATGGTGGCCTTTATGCTGGCGTCTGGGAATCGACGCCCGGCAAATGGCGGATTGTCTACGACGAGTGGGAATACTTCCATATCCTGTCCGGCTACTCGGTCGTAACCGAGGACGGCGGTGAGGCCGTGCATCTGCGCGCCGGCGACAGCATGATCCTCAGGCCCGGTTTCAAGGGGACGTGGGAGGTCGTAGAAACCACCCGCAAGGATTACGTCATTCGCCTCTGATCAAGCCGCTATCCCTTTGCACCCGACTCGGTGCCATCAGATGCACGGGTGAAGGCTTCGGCAAACGACGCTTCCGAGATTCCGTTCAGCGCGCGCCGCAGCGCTTCGGCTTCCGGTTTGCCGAGGGCATTTTCGAAGCGCGCCTGCGCCTTGCGCCAGAGAACCGTCATCTCCTGCTGCTTCTTCAGGCCGAACGGCGTCAGCTGAACGCGCTTCACCCGCCTGTCCGACGCGTCGGGCACAAGCTCCACGTAACCATCGCGGATCAGCGGTTTCAGCGTGTGACCAAGCGCCGATAGATCCATCACCAGGAGATCCGCGAGCGTGCGCAGCGAGGCATTTTTGCTGTGGGCGATCTGGCTGAGCAGCGAATATTGCGTACCGCGCAATCCGCTTGGTGCGAGCACATCCTCATAGAGCTGACCCAATTGGCGTGAGGCGCGTTTCAATGCGCTGTTGGTGCAGAAGTCCCAGACCTTCGGCGTGTCATCCATCGTTTTCTCCGTCGCGGCCGTGGCGCCCGTTTTCGACTTTGGTAGCGCCACTCTTGCGCAGCGTCCAGTTTGCTGTATATTTAGTGGCATATACCACTAAATTGAAATCGGAACAAGGAAACCGACAATGAGTGCAGTGGAGAAAAAGGGTAAGGCGCTGGTGACGGGCGCGTCTTCGGGCATCGGCGCGACCTATGCGGACCGGCTGGCACAGCGCGGCCACGACCTGGTTCTGGTGGCGCGCGACGAAAAGCGTCTTTCCGATCTCGCCGCAAAACTGTCGGCGCAATACGGCGTGACGGTCGATGTGCTGAAGGCGGACCTGACGCTACGGGATGACGTAAGGGTGGTCGAGAAGCGGCTGCGCGACGACGCGGCAATCCAACTCCTCGTCAACAATGCCGGGATCGGGCCGAAGGGGCCGTTGCTCGCCGACGACCTGGACTATCTCGAAGCCATGATCGAGTTGAACGTCGTTGCCGTGAACCGGTTGGCGGTTGCCGCCGCCCAGACGTTCGCGGAACGCGGCAAGGGAGCGATCATCAATATTGCCTCCGTCGTGGCGCTGGTGCCCGAGCGGTTCAACGGCACATACAATGCGAGCAAGGCCTTCGTGCTGAACCTGACGCAGTCGATCAACGCGGAAGCTTCCGGCAAGGGCGTCAAGGTTCAGGCGGTGCTACCCGGTCTGACCCGCACCGAGATCTTCGATCGCGCCGGCGGCTCGATCGACCGGCTCGATCCGTCGATGGTGATGGACGTCACCGATCTCGTCGATGCGGCGCTTGCCGGTTTCGATCGGGGAGAGCTGATCACAATTCCATCGCTGCCCGACGCTGACGACTGGGACGCCTTCACCAAGGCGCGCCTGGTCCTGGCGCCCAATCTTTCGCATGACAGGCCAGCGACCCGCTACGGTGTCGAACGAGCACAGGCGGTCTGACGCTCAAGCGGGGTCGCTCCCCAAACTGGTCTGGTTTCAAACGGCTTCGGCGGTGTTGTCGAAGCCGTTTGTTTTTCAGGAGCGAGGCAGGGCGAACTGTCACCAGACGAGGTCCAGCCGCTCAAGTCCATGGAAATGGAAACTGTCCCGGACCTCGGGGTCATGCTTCAGCCTCATCCCGGGCAACCGCTGAAACAGGATCGGCAGCGACAGGTTCAGTTCGAGGCGGGCGAGCGGCGCCCCAATGCAAAAATGCAGGCCCGCACCGAACGAGACGTTGGCGCCCTCATTGCGCATGGGGTTGAAGTGGAGTGGATCCCTGAATTTTCGGGGATCGACATTGGCAGCGCCAAGCAACAAACCGATCTTGTCTCCTTTGCGCAGCGAAATCCTGTCGTCGAGATTGAGATCCGATAGCGCGTAGCGCTGGAAGATATGCAGCGGTGCCGCAAATCTCAGGCATTCCTCGACCGCAAGCGCGGTCGTCGCCTCGGTTGCGAACAGATCTTTGGGCGCGTGGCCCGACTGCAGGATCGTTCTGACCGCGTTGCCGATCTGATGCACGGTCGCCTCGTGGCCGGCGTTGAGAAGCAGCGCCGCCGTGGAGATCAGTTCCGCCTCAGACAGTCGCTCGCCGTCCTTCTCCGACGTGATCATATGCGTCAGGAGGTCGTCTGCCGGCGCGCGGCGCTTCTCGGCGATGATGGTCCTGAGGTAGTCGGCGAAGTCGGCGGATGCATGGTTGGCGTCGAGCTCGGTTTCGTGGCTCGGGTTGAAGACGTACATACGCACCATGCGATGCGACCAGTCGAGAAGATTTGGTGTGGCCTCGACTGGGATGCCGAGCATGCGGGCGATGATGGTGACCGGGATTGTTTCCGCGTAGGTCTTCAGCAGCTCGACTTCGCCGTCACGCTCGAAGCCATCGATTGTCGAGTGCGACAGCCGTTCGATATCCGGCCGTAATTGCTCGATCTGCCTGGAGACGAAGGCGCGGTTGACGAGCGTGCGCAGTCGGGTGTGGGCTGGCGGTTCCAGTTCCAGCAGCGAATGCTCCTCGAGTGCGTCGAAATCCCTCAAATGTGCTTTGGGTGACGGTATGCCCAATTCTTCGCGTGTGGCCACGTGCAGGATCTGCCGTCCAAAACGCCGGTCGCGCAGCAACGCGTTCACCTGGTCGTAGCCCGCGAAATACCATTGCTCACGCTCGCTCCAGTAAAATGCCGGGCAGTGGGCGTGAATCTCGGCATAGGCCGACGATGGCGAACGATAGAAATCCGGATTGTGTACGTCGATCGAAACGCGCCGCTCGGCGCGGTCGATGCTGATGGCGGGCTTAGGTGGCATGGCGCTGGCTCTTTGCAAGGCGGGGACGGCGACCATTTGTAAGGGTGGCGTGGTTCCGCCTGCAAGAGCACAAGTTGTATCGGATTGGCGACCAACGACGCTTCCAGGCGGTCGTCGCAGTCTGCCTTCGACTTGTGGTGTCGCTGCGTTGACAAAATGGCTGACTGCGGGTCAATCTTATGTCGCTGAGTAGGGCGCATCGGTGCAAGGTCGAAAGGGCAACGCCCACCTACGGTAGATAGACCCTCGTTGCGCCCATGCCGAACCTCGAAAACCTCAAGAAGCAGGCCAAACAGTATCTGAGATGGCATCGCGACGGATATTTTCCGGTTGCGGCCGAGATCAGGGCTGCTTTGCCGCGCTTTCGCGATCTGGATGACCGGGAGATATTGAAGGCGGACTTCAAGCTCGCCGACGCCCAGGAACTTGTCGCGCGCCAGATGGGTTTTGACGGCTGGCAGGCGCTCAAATCAGGAGCCCTGACAATGACCACGCAAGCGAAACAACAAGCACTGCGCCCTGTTCTGCGATCGACCTCGGCACAATTGTTTGTCGCCGACATCAAGGCGTCTTGCGACTTTTTCACGGACAAGCTCGGCTTTGCCGTCGACTTCGTCTATGGCGACCCGCCCTTTTATGGTCAGGTGAAGCGCGACAATGCGTTGCTCGCCTTGCGACTGGTCTGCGAGCCCGTCTTCGTCGGCGACGTCAGGGAGCGCGAGCATCTGCTTTCCGCGTCGCTGACCGTTGCCACGTCGCACGAAATCAAGCGCCTGTTCCTCGACTATCAAGCGGCCGGGGTGCGCTTTCATCACGTCTTGCGGACGGAGCCGTGGGGCGCGCGAAACTTCATCGTCCTTGATCCCGACGGTAACCTGATCCTGTTTTCTGGCCCTGTGGATTGACGGATCGCATTTGCGCGACGGCGTGCGGCAATCGCTCGCCTTCGCTTCCAGCCTTAAGAACAAGGCGGATATCGTTCTACGGCTGGAGCTTGGGGCAGCAATAAGGGCTGAGTTTTCGAGTGATTGTGTGCACGTCATGCTGTTCGAAAAGCCTTGTTATCGCCCTTCGGCGCGGAACAAGTTTTCGTCTGAAACCTTTTTCAGTGGCGTCTGGCGACCTATTTGCGCATGATGCGGCAGCAAGCAGGGAGCGGCATGGCAAAAAACCAGACCAGTCTATCGGCGGGCATCGTAGCGGCAATCCGCAAGCGGCGACCCACTGTCGTCAGCCGTGAGGCGGCGGTCAGCCGCGGTGATATCGTCATCGCTTCCTATAACATCCACAAATGCGTCGGCACCGACGGCCGCTTTGACCCGGGGCGTACAGCCCAGGTCATCAGCGAGCTCGGCGCCGATATCGTCGCCCTTCAGGAGGCTGACCAGCGCTTCGGTGAGCGTGCCGGGCTGCTCGACCTCGAGCACCTGCGACGCGAGGCGCATCTGGTATCTGTTCCGATCTCCGGCTTTTCCACAAAAGGGCATGGCTGGCACGGCAACGTGCTGCTTCTGCGTGAGGGTGCGGTTTCCGATGTTCAGCAATTGAAGCTGCCGGGCGTCGAGCCGCGCGGAGCGCTCGTGGTCGATCTGGACCTCAAGATGGGTCCCTTGCGCGTGATCGCGGCCCATCTCGGATTGTTGCGGCACTCCCGCGCCCAGCAGGCCGAGGCGATCATCGAGGCGGCATCCGATGCGGGCGGGCGACCGACCTTGCTGATCGGCGATCTCAACGAGTGGCGCATGGGCAAACGCTCGTCACTGTCCTTCCTCAGCCCGGTGTTCGACCCGTCGCATGCAACGGTCGCGAGCTTTCCTTCCCGTTTTCCGCTGTTGCCGCTCGATCGCGTTCTCGGTAATCCCCATAGCCTGGTGACGTCGGTCGCCGTGCATGATTCTCCACTGGCCCGCGTCGCTTCCGATCATTTGCCGGTCAAGGCATCCATCGATCTGAAGGTCGGCAAGCGGGAAGACCATAACAACGAACGGATTGAAGTGAGCCGGGCCGGATCGGTCTGAGACACTTTCTGGCGGGCAGGTGATGTTGTCCTTTGTCATTGTTGCCGTTGTCGCCATCGGCGGCGCGTTCGGCGCAGCGATCCTCTATGTCTACGGCCGCTTCGGTCGGCGTCCGCACGGAGACCCGTCTTCAGCGCTTCCCGTCGCCGAGGCCGAGACCGAACTGGACCGAGCCATCTTTCCATTGCTTGGTACCCACGCCGGAACGAACGGCATATCGCTCGTCTCAGACAACATCGAAGCTTTCGTCGTCAGGGCGCATGCAGCGCGAAGGGCCGGACGAAGCCTCGATTTGCAGTACTACTATTGGAAGGACGACCTGACCGGTCTCCTGCTCACACGGGAAATCCTGGCGGCAGCGGATCGGGGCGTCCACGTCCGCTTGCTGCTCGACGATATCAATGCCGGCATCCACGACCGGATGTGCATCGCGCTCGATGCCCATGCGAACATTGAAGTGAGACTCTTCAATCCCAGCCGTGCCCGCACCGACCGCATCCGCCGCGGTTTCGAGATGGCCATCCGCGCCTTCAGCGCCACGCGCCGGATGCACAACAAGCTGTGGGTTGCCGATGCGCGTGTGGCGATCGCCGGCGGCCGCAATATTGGTGACGCCTATTTCGATGCGGCAGAGCTTTCGAACTTTCGTGACCTCGATGTCTGGATGATCGGGCCGGTGGTCGAGCAGGCATCGGCAATGTTCGATCGCTATTGGAACAGTACATCCGTGTTGCCGATCGGCAAGTTGCGCACCCCGCGCAAACAATACCTGCCGGCCCTTAGGGACGGGCTCGACGCGCATGCGCGAACACCCGCCGCTCGTTTCTATCTGGAGCGCGTGGCCGATGTGATGGGGGGCGAGGCGTCCTTTAGCGGATCGAAGGCGCTGCATTGGATCGACGATGTCCGTCTCGAGGCCGATCCACCCGAGAAGGCCCTGATGCAGAAGCGGCAGAACTGGCTGCTGCGCGAACTCTTCCCCCTGATCCAGGCGGCAAAGAGGGATCTGCGTATCATCTCGCCCTACTTTATTCCCGGCACCGCCGGGACACGCGAACTGACGGCTCTGGTGAAGAATGGCGCGCGGGTGGCGGTGCTCACCAACTCGCTGGCCGCCACCGACGTGGCCGCCGTTCACGGCGGCTATGTGAAATATCGTCGAAGCCTCGTTCGCGCCGGCATCGAGCTCTTCGAACTGAAAGAGCAGGGCGATGCCGTCGAAAGCCATCGCATGTCCCTGTTCGGCCGGCGCAATGCCAGCCTTCACAGCAAGGCTTTTGTTGTCGATGGTCTCAACGGCTTCGTCGGTTCGATGAACTTCGATCCGCGGTCGGCATCGCTGAATACCGAGATGGGCGTGGTTTTTACGGATGCCGCGCTTGCGGGTGAACTCGTGAAGATGTTTGAGGAGGAGACGGCGCCTTCCGTCAGTTACCGGCTCGGCATCGAAGGCACGCGGCTTGTCTGGCACGACCGGTCGAACGGGACAGAGCGATTGTTACGGGGCGAGCCGGATGCCAGTCTGTTGCGGCGCTTCATCGCTGGGCTCATTCGCATCCTGCCGATCGAATCTCAGCTCTGACGTCGCTGCCAGCGTGCACGGGTTTACCGTTCGTTTACCGAGCGGCGGCGAATGCTGTGCGCAAAGCGCAAAAGCCAAGGCGCCGGCGAAGGCGTTGGCGAAAAAATGTTCTATCAGCAATCACGTGTGGAGGAGTTCTGTTCTTAGGCTGGAAGGGCGCCGCCGATTAAGGTTATCGGACGTTCGCGACTTGAAGTGAAGGGTGTTGACACTCTATGTAGGAGCAGAAGGCCAATCCTGTGATTCCCGGCTCGCAAAGGTTTTGCGGGCCCGATTGATGAAGGTTCGATATGAGAAATCCAGTTGATACCGCCATGGCGCTGGTGCCGATGGTTGTGGAGCAGACCAACCGCGGCGAACGTTCCTACGATATCTTTTCGCGCCTTCTGAAAGAGCGCATCATCTTCCTGACCGGCCCGGTCGAAGATCAGATGGCGACGCTCGTCTGCGCCCAGCTTCTTTTCCTTGAAGCGGAAAACCCGAAGAAGGAAATCGCGCTTTACATCAATTCTCCGGGCGGCGTCGTGACCGCCGGCATGGCGATCTACGACACCATGCAGTTCATCAAACCGGCCGTTTCGACGCTGTGCATCGGCCAGGCCGCCTCGATGGGCTCGCTTCTGCTGGCTGCTGGCCATAAGGACATGCGTTTCGCCACCCCGAATTCGCGCATCATGGTCCACCAGCCGTCCGGCGGTTTCCAAGGCCAGGCCTCCGACATCGAGCGCCACGCCAAGGACATCCTCAAAATGAAGCGTCGCCTCAACGAGGTTTACGTCAAGCATTGCGGCCGGACCTACGAAGAGGTTGAACAGACGCTCGATCGCGACCATTTCATGAGTTCCGACGAGGCGCTCGACTGGGGTCTGATCGACAAGGTCATCACATCGCGCGAAGCGATCGAGGCTGCAGAGCAGGCGTGATGACGCGCTTTTGTGTCACGATAGATGCAATTGTGACACAATTGTAATAGTGAAAGGGCTTTATCGAGGGGGTAAAGCCGCTAAGATGAACCCTTAATGCTATGTTGAGCTGTGAAGGCATAGGGTTCAGAGTTAGGTGGGAGAGTCGTTGCGGCCGAATCTTGGGCAAAATGCCCTGATACGGTGGGTACTCCCGGAAGCCCTCTTAATGCAGCGCAGATCTTTGCGCGGGGCGAATTGAGTGGTCCGTGGTATCTTTTCGAGGGTATCCGGCGTGCTGGAAGGAAATGGAAATGAGCAAGGTCAGCGGTAGCAACGGCGGTGACTCGAAGAATACGCTTTATTGTTCGTTTTGCGGCAAGAGCCAGCACGAAGTCCGCAAGCTGATTGCCGGACCGACGGTTTTCATCTGCGATGAATGCGTCGAGCTCTGCATGGACATCATTCGCGAAGAGAACAAGACCTCGATGGTCAAGTCCCGCGATGGTGTTCCTACCCCCCAGGAAATCATCAAGGTCCTCGACGAGTACGTTATCGGCCAGCAGCAGGCGAAGCGCATCCTGTCGGTCGCCGTGCACAATCACTACAAGCGCCTGGCCCACGCGGCCAAGGGCAGCGATGTGGAGTTGGCGAAGTCGAACATCATGCTCGTCGGCCCGACCGGTTGCGGCAAGACCTATCTCGCGCAGACGCTTGCGCGCATCATTGACGTGCCCTTCACAATGGCTGACGCAACGACGTTGACGGAAGCCGGCTATGTCGGTGAAGACGTCGAAAACATCATCCTGAAGCTGCTTCAGGCTGCCGACTACAACGTCGAGCGCGCCCAGCGCGGCATCGTCTACATCGACGAAGTCGACAAGATCTCGCGCAAGTCCGATAACCCGTCGATCACCCGTGACGTTTCGGGCGAGGGCGTGCAGCAGGCGCTGCTGAAGATCATGGAGGGCACCGTCGCCTCCGTGCCGCCGCAGGGTGGCCGCAAGCATCCGCAGCAGGAATTCCTGCAGGTGGATACGACCAACATCCTGTTCATCTGCGGCGGTGCATTCGCCGGCCTCGACAAGATCATTTCCGCCCGCGGCGAGAAGACATCGATCGGTTTCGGCGCAACGGTCCGTTCACCCGAAGATCGCCGCGTCGGCGAGGTTCTGCGCGAACTGGAGCCGGAAGACCTGGTCAAGTTCGGCCTCATCCCGGAATTCATCGGCCGTCTGCCGGTTCTGGCGACGCTCGAAGACCTGGACGAAGACGCGCTGATCCAGATCCTGTCCGAGCCGAAGAACGCTCTTATCAAGCAGTACCAGCGGCTGTTCGAGATGGAAGACGTCGAGCTGACCTTCCACGAGGACGCGCTGCGCGAGATCGCCCGTCGCGCCATCGTGCGCAAGACCGGCGCACGTGGCCTGCGCTCGATCATGGAAAAGATCCTGCTCGACACGATGTTCGAGCTGCCGACGCTCGAAGGCGTCCGCGAAGTCGTGATTTCCGACGAGGTGGTGAAGGGTGCAGCACGGCCGCTCTACATCTATTCCGAGCGCTCGGAAGAGAAGACCAACGTCTCGGCCTAAGCGCGAGGCACAGATCAGATTTGAAAAAGCCCGCCTCGTGCGGGCTTTTTCATGACCCCACACTTAGTTGTTGAGATGGCTTCTGCGGCGCGAGATTTAACAATTCGGTTGTTGCTAAAGTGTCTTAACAACGCAATGATGTGACGATTCAGTAACGGGCCTCGGCCGTTGCGCACCCTTGAAGCCTCGTTTTCCGTCGCAAGGTACGCAACAGCAATAAAGCGTAGTCAGAAGGACCCGGCCAATGATGGTGGATGTCGCGTCGAGCCTTGAAAAGGACTCTCTAGCACTCCACTTTCATGTGGAAAACATGACAACCGGGAGTGCCGCTGTGGCTCCCGGGAACGGGCCCGAAATCGGGACGGAAAGGAAATGACATGACGAGCAAAACGTCTCCGGCGACAGAAAGCGCGACCTATCCGGTCTTGCCGCTTCGCGACATTGTAGTCTTCCCGCACATGATCGTGCCGCTTTTCGTCGGCCGTGAGAAGTCCATCCGTGCGCTGGAAGAAGTCATGGGGACCGACAAGCAGATCATGCTTGCCACCCAGATCAACGCGACGGACGACGATCCGGAACCCTCCGCGATCTACCAGGTAGGCACGATTGCCAATGTTCTGCAGCTGCTGAAGCTGCCCGACGGCACCGTCAAGGTGCTGGTCGAAGGGCGTACGCGCGCCAAGATCGACAACTACACGCCGCGTGAAGAATTCTATGAAGCGACAGCACAGGCGCTCGACGAGCCGGAGGAAGACCCGGTTGAGATCGAGGCGCTCAGCCGCTCGGTCGTCTCCGAATTCGAAAGCTACGTGAAGCTCAACAAGAAGATCTCTCCTGAGGTCGTCGGCGTCGCGAGCCAGATCGAAGATTATTCGAAGCTTGCCGACACGGTCGCTTCGCATCTGTCGATCAAGATCGTCGAAAAACAGGAAATGCTGGAAACCACCAGCGTGAAGATGCGCCTCGAAAAGGCGCTGGGCTTCATGGAAGGTGAGATCTCCGTCCTGCAGGTGGAAAAGCGTATCCGCTCGCGCGTCAAGCGCCAGATGGAGAAGACCCAGCGCGAGTACTACCTCAACGAACAGATGAAGGCGATCCAGAAGGAACTCGGCGACGGCGAAGACGGCCGCGACGAGATGGCCGAAATCGAAGAGCGCATCGCCAAGACCAAGCTCTCGAAAGAAGCGCGCGAAAAGGCTGATGCGGAGCTGAAGAAGCTGCGCCAGATGAGCCCGATGTCGGCGGAAGCAACCGTCGTGCGCAACTATCTGGATTGGCTGCTGGGCATGCCGTGGGGCAAAAAGTCCAAGATCAAGACCGACCTGAACCATGCCGAGGAAGTGCTCAACGTCGATCACTTCGGCCTCGACAAGGTCAAGGAACGCATCGTCGAGTACCTGGCCGTTCAGGCGCGTTCGACGAAGATCAAGGGCCCGATCCTGTGCCTCGTTGGCCCTCCGGGCGTCGGCAAGACCTCGCTTGCCAAGTCGATCGCCAAGGCGACCGGCCGTGAGTACGTGCGCATGGCGCTGGGTGGCGTTCGTGACGAAGCGGAAATCCGCGGTCACCGCCGCACCTACATCGGTTCGATGCCCGGCAAGGTCGTCCAGTCGATGAAGAAGGCAAAGAAGTCCAACCCGCTCTTCCTGTTCGACGAGATCGACAAGATGGGCCAGGACTTCCGCGGCGACCCGTCGTCGGCCCTCTTGGAGGTGCTGGATCCGGAACAGAACTCGACCTTCATGGATCACTACCTGGAAGTCGAATACGATCTGTCCAACGTGATGTTCATCACCACGGCGAACACGCTGAACATTCCGGCGCCGCTCATGGACCGCATGGAAGTGATCCGCATTGCCGGCTACACCGAAGAGGAAAAGCTGGAGATCGCCAAGCGGCACCTGCTGCCGAAGGCGATCCGCGATCATGCGCTGCAGCCGAAGGAGTTTTCGGTCACCGACGGTGCGCTGATGGCGATCATCCAGACCTACACGCGTGAAGCGGGCGTTCGTAACTTCGAGCGCGAACTGATGAAGCTCGCCCGCAAGGCTGTGACCGAGATCATCAAGGGCAAGGCCAAGTCCGTAGCCGTCACCGCTGAAAACATCCCGGATTACCTGGGCGTGCCGCGGTACCGGCACGGTGAAGCCGAGCGCGACGATCAGGTTGGCGTGGTCACAGGACTTGCCTGGACAGAGGTCGGCGGCGAACTGCTGACGATCGAAGGCGTCATGATGCCCGGCAAGGGCCGCATGACCGTTACAGGCAACCTGCGTGACGTGATGAAGGAATCGATTTCTGCGGCGGCGTCTTACGTCCGTTCGCGCGCGATCGACTTTGGCATCGAGCCGCCGCTGTTCGACAAGCGCGACATCCACGTGCACTTGCCGGAAGGCGCGACGCCCAAGGATGGCCCGTCGGCCGGTGTTGCCATGGCAACGGCGATCGTCTCCGTGATGACCGGTATTCCGATCTCCAAGGATGTGGCGATGACGGGTGAAATCACCCTTCGCGGCCGCGTGCTGCCGATCGGCGGTCTGAAGGAAAAGCTGCTGGCTGCCGTCCGCGGCGGCATCAAGAAGGTGCTGATCCCTGAGGAGAATGCCAAGGATCTGGCCGAGATTCCGGACAACGTGAAGAACGTGCTGGAGATCATCCCGGTCTCGCGGATGGGCGAAGTGCTCGAACACGCTCTCATCCGCGTCCCGGAGCCGATCGAATGGGACCCGGCAAATGAGCCGGCAACCGTCGCCGCGGTTGATTCGCAGGACGAAGCGGGCGCTTCCATCGCCCACTGATCGACAGGGCTGGCGGGCGCAATTTTGCTCGTCTCAGGCTCATTTGGCAGAAAAACAAGGAAGACCGGCCCCTGGCCGGTCTTTTTTGTTGTAAAAGCATGCCGCAAGCCTTGCATTCCAAGGGATTAGGCGCAATTGGGAATGGCAAGACGCGGGCGATGCGCAAGCCGCCGCGGCTTAAAAACACAGTCGTTTCGAACCATTTTGAAAGGGGTGGAAACATGAACAAAAATGAGCTCGTGTCTGCCGTTGCTGAGAAGGCCGGACTTTCCAAGACCGACGCATCTTCCGCAGTTGATGCAGTTTTCGAGACCATCCAGGCTGAACTGAAGAACGGTGGCGACATTCGCCTCGTCGGTTTCGGCAACTTCTCCGTTTCGCGTCGCGAAGCCTCCAAGGGCCGCAACCCGTCCACGGGCGCTGAAGTTGACATCCCGGCACGTAACGTTCCGAAGTTCACGGCCGGCAAGGGCCTGAAGGATGCCGTTAACGGCTGATAAGTTTGCTTGACGGCCGGATACGAGGCCGGCAGTCCAAGTCTTGAAGGGTTCGGCTCACGCCGGACCCTT
This sequence comes from Ensifer sp. GW823-FHT05D09, assembly GCF_058795755.1. Lineage (NCBI taxonomy): Bacteria > Pseudomonadati > Pseudomonadota > Alphaproteobacteria > Hyphomicrobiales > Rhizobiaceae > Ensifer > Ensifer sp. GW823-FHT05D09. The sequence continues at coordinate 214,953 of NZ_JBXAIA010000009.1, forward strand.
CTGCATTTCCAGTTGGCCTTGCAGCAGCTCAGGCTTTGGTCTACGGCTCAGCCTGTTCTCAGGGCGGGGTGAAAGTCCCCACCGGCGGTAAGGGCTTCGGCTCAAGCCCGCGAGCGCTTCCAGCCTTTGTGGGCTGGAAGGATAGCAGATCCGGTGCAATTCCGGAGCCGACGGTCACAGTCCGGATGAAAGAGAATGATCGTGGATGCGAAGGGCAGGGCTGCCCGTCTTCGCACCCTGCGCTCATGCGTCCTGGTTTTTGTTGGTCCCTGTTTGCGGATGAAGGACATGAGCGAGACTACTCAAGCATTTTTCACCTCCCGTGCCATGGCCGGGGCCGCCTGGATGATACTGGCCGGCGTTGCCTTTGCTCTGCTGAATGTCGTCACGCAATGGATGACGATGCAACTCGGCTTTTCCGCCACCTCCACCGCCTTCTGGCAATATGCGTTCGCGCTCGTCTTCTCCCTGCCTTTCCTGTTGCGGGTCGGTCTATCGGCGATGCGCACCGATTATCCCTGGCGTCACGTCGTTCGTGTCGGCCTTGCAGCCCTGGGGGTAGGGGCCTGGGTTTCGGGCCTGGCCTCCGTCCCGATCTGGCAGGCGATCGCGCTGGTGATGACGTCACCGTTCTTCATCATTCTCGGTGCACGGCTCTTCCTTGGCGAACGCGTCGGCGCGTCCCGTTGGGGCGCTGCGGCAGTTGGTTTTGCCGGCGCTGCGATCATCCTGCAGCCCTGGTCGGAGAGTTTCACCTGGGCAGCCTTGCTGCCGGTTCTTTCGGCACTGCTCTGGGGTGCGTCGTCGTTGATCACCAAGAGCCTGACCGGCATCGAGCGTCCCGAGACGATCACAGTGTGGCTGCTGGTGCTTCTGACGCCGATCAACGGCGTGCTGGCGCTGTCGGCAGGCTTTGTCGTGCCGAGCGGTACCATGCTCGCGCTGCTGGTGCTGGCGGGGCTCCTGACCGTCGTGGCACAGTATCTGTTGACGCTGGCGTATACGGTTGCCGATGCCGCCTATGTTCAGCCCTTCGATGATCTCAAGTTGCCGCTTAACGTTCTCGCCGGCTGGCTCGTCTTCGGTTATGCGCCGAGCGGCTATCTCTGGCTGGGAGCCGCATTGATCCTCGGCGCCTCGCTCTTCATCATGCGCCACGAGATGAAACGCGAGCGCGCAAGCGCGTAAAGCGACGCTGCACAACAAAGCTGCGGGATTGTCATGCGCCTGTCATCGCCATCCCGCAGAACCCCCTTGTTTTGGATATTCGACATGGGGGATTTCATGACCATTTCATCATGCAGAACGGCGCTCGCCGCCATGCTTCTTGCGTCTGTTGCTTTTCCGGCTGCTGCCGAACCGGTGTTCAATCGTATCGCGTCCTTCGCCGTTGCCGACAATCTGGAAGGTGACGCCCGCAAGGAAACGACTTCTGCGGAAATCATCACGGCCACCGAAGACGGCAACACGCTGATTTATTCCGATAGCCCCGGCAAGCGCATCGGCCTCATCGACATCACAGACGCCAAGGCGCCGAAGGCGGCCGGCATCGTTTCGTTCGATGGCGAGCCGACATCGGTGACCGTCGCTGGTGCCAAGGCACTCGTGGCCGTCAACACGCGCGAAAGCTTCATCAAGCCCTCCGGCTTCCTCGCCACCGTCGACGTCGCCTCCAAGAAGATCGAAGCGACCTGCGATCTCGGCGGTCAGCCGGACTCCGTCGCGGTCAACAAGGACCGCACGCTTGCCGCGATCGCCATCGAGAATGAGCGTGATGAGGAGGTCAATGACGGCAAGATCCCGCAGATGCCTGCCGGCGACCTGGTGATCCTGTCGCTGAAGGACGGCGTTGCCGATTGCGCTACGATCAAGCACGTGACCCTGACGGGCCTTGCCGACGTTGCCGGCGACGATCCGGAGCCGGAATTCGTTTCCTTCAACGGCAAGGACGAGATCGCGCTGACACTGCAGGAGAACAACCACATCGTCATCATCGATGCCAAATCGGCGACGGTGAAGACGCATTTCTCTGCAGGCAGCGTCGACCTCAAGGACATCGATACCAAGCGCGACGGCGCGATCGCCTTCAAGGACGAGCAGCCCGGCCGCAAGCGCGAGCCCGATGCCGTCAAGTGGCTCGACGACACCCGCATCGTCGTTGCCAACGAGGGCGACTACGAGGGCGGTTCGCGCGGCTTCACGATTTTCGATACGACCGGCAAGGTGCTGTTCGAGTCCGGCGCCAGCTTCGAACACGCGATTGCGTCGATCGGCCATTACCCGGAGAAGCGCTCGTCGGCCAAGGGCGTCGAGCCGGAGGGCCTCGAGGCCGCGAAGTTCGGCGACGACAATCTGTTCTTCGTGCTTGCTGAACGCGCATCCGTCGTCGGCGTCTACAAGGACACCGGCGCCGAGCCGGAACTGCTGCAGTTGTTGCCGTCGGGTATCTCGCCGGAAGGCGCCGTTGCGATCCCGTCGCGCAATCTGCTTGCCACCGCCAACGAGGTCGACCTTGGCGAGGACGGCGGCGCTCGCTCGCATGTGATGATCTACGAGCGTGGCGAAGGCGAGGCTGCCTATCCGCAGATCCGCTCGGCCGACAAGGATGGTCTACCTGTCGGGTTTGGCGCGCTTTCGGGTCTGGCCGCCGTTGCCGACAAGCCGGGTTTCCTGCGTGCCGTCAATGATTCCGTCTATGCGTCGCAGCCGACCATCTTCACCATCGACGCGACCCAGAAGCCGGCGCTGATCACCGAGACGCTCCGCATCACCCGCGACGGCGCGCCGGCACAGAAGCTCGACATCGAAGGCGTCGCCAATGATGGGGAAGGGGGCTTCTGGCTTGCTTCCGAAGGCAACTCCGACAAACTCTATAGCCATGCACTGCTGAAGGTGAACAAGAAGGGCGAAATCAAGAAGGAGATCGCTCTTCCCGAAGCTCTGCGTGCAGGCGAGACGCGCTTCGGCTTCGAGGGTGTGACGGTCGTCGGCGAAGGCGACGATCAGGTGCTCTGGATGGCCGTCCAGCGCGAATGGAAGGACGACCAGAAGGGCTTCGTCAAGCTCGTCTCCTACAAGCCGTCAAGCGAGGAATGGGGTGCAGTCCGCTATCCGCTCGAAAAAGCAGATGGCGGCTGGGTCGGCCTCTCGGAAATCTCGGTGCACGGCGACTACGCCTATATCATCGAACGCGACAACCTGATCGGTCAGGCGGCCAAGCTCAAGAAGCTCTACCGTGTCGCGCTTGCCGAGTTGAAGCCGGCAGCGCTCGGCGGCGAGCTTCCGGTCGTCAAGAAGGAAGAGGTTCGTGACCTCATTCCCGATCTGAAGGCTCTTAATGGCTACGTCGTCGACAAGGTCGAAGGTTTTACCGTCGATGCCGCCGGTAACGGCTATGTCGTCACCGACAATGACGGTGTCGACGATTCCTCCGGCGAAACGCTGTTCTTCTCCATCGGTGCCATCGACGCGATGTAAGCGTCGGGCCAGGAGAAAAACGGAAGAGGCCGGGACATGACGTCCCGGCCTCTTTCTGTTTTGGCTATCAGCATTGGCGGAAAGAAGTGTTTAGCGGGCGACCGCAATCTGTGCGGCTTCCGCCTCGTCCTTGCGCTTGCGGATCTCGTCCGTCTTGTCGACGAGCTTGCCGACGATATCGAAGAGCTGATCGAGCTCCTTGTCGTCGAGTGCCGAGAAGATTTCCTCGATCAGCTGTTTGCGCGGATGTTCAGCCGCTTCCAGTATGACGCGCCCCGTGTCGGTGATCGAGACGATCTTGGCGCGGCGGTCCTCGGGATCCGGCTTGCGCATCACGAGCCGGTCACGCTCAAGGCCATCGATCGCTTCGGTGACGGTGCGCGGCGCGAAGTTCAGTGCGCAGGCGATATCCGTCGAACGACAGGGGCCGAGCTTGCTCAGGAAAAACAGGAATTTGCTGCGCGCCAGCGAAACGCCTTCCTCTGTCATCGACTCGTTCACCAGCCGGTGGACGCGGTGATAAAGCTCAAACAGCCTGTCGGAAACTTCGAATGTCTTCTTCATGATCATCGTTGGAAAATTGTGAGGTGCCATGTCAAATGGCAGCAACATTATTGATAGTTACAATTGCTACATTTGTCGACTAAAACCTCTGCCATTTCACGGTAACGACCTCCTCAACGAAGAAACGGCTCCCGTTTCCGGAGACCGTTTCACTTGCATGCTCAAGAATTTCGCCTGTTCGGACTATGCCGCCCAGCGCGATGAACCGGCCGAAGGCGCGTAGCCGTAGCCGGAAGTCTCGGCGAGCGTGAAGCGGGCGATAAGCTCGCGCAGACGACCTGCCTCCTGTGCCAGCGTCGCGCTTGCGGCATTCGCCTCTTCGACCATGGCCGCGTTCTGCTGGGTCACCTGGTCCATCTGGTTGACTGCGGTGTTGACCTCGGAAAGTCCGGCAGACTGTTCCTGCGCCGAAACACCGATCGCATCCATGTGCTGATTGATCGTCACGATGAAACCTTCGATCGTGCGCAGCGCTTCGCCGGTCTCGCGCACCAGCTTGACGCCGCTCTGCACCTCGACGGCCGAGTTGCGGATCAGGTCCTTGATCTCCTTGGCGGCATTGGCAGAGCGCTGTGCCAGTTCGCGCACTTCCTGGGCAACGACGGCAAAGCCCTTGCCGGCATCGCCGGCGCGGGCCGCTTCAACGCCGGCATTCAGCGCCAGCAGGTTGGTCTGGAATGCGATCTCGTCGATGACGCCGATGATGTTGGAGATCTGGCTCGACGAATGCTCGATACGACCCATGGCATCGACCGCACCGGAGACGATGGCGCCGGACTTGTGGGCGCTTTCGTTAGCCTGGCTGGCGATGGCGCGCGCTTCGTTGGTTCGCTTGGACGAGCTGCCGACATTGGCCGTGATCTGGTCGAGGGCAGCGGCTGTTTCTTCCAGCGAAGCGGCCTGCTGTTCGGTACGGCGCGACAGGTCGTCGGCGCTCTGGCTGACTTCGCGCGCGCCGCTGTCGATGCTGCTGGAGCTGGAGGAGACGGCAGCCAGCGTATCGGCCAGCTGGGCAACGGCCTGATTGAGGTCGTGACGCAGCTGTTCGAAATCCGGCGCAAAAGGTTCGTTGAGTTGGAAGGCGAGATCGCCCGCCGCCAGGCGGCGAAGACCGGTCGCAAGACCCGCCGTTGCTTCCTGCAGGCGGATTTGCGCGGCGGCTTCCGCCTCCTCCGTTACGCGTCGACGCTCGGCCTCAGCCTGCGAACGCTGCACCTTGGCATCTTCCTCGAGCTGCAGATTGGAGATGGCGGCCTCGCGGAAGACCTCGACGGCGCGTGCCATCTCGCCGATCTCGTCCTTGCGCGCGCCGTAGGGAATGGCGGTGGAGGTGTCGCCGTTTGCAAGACCCGCCATCGAGCGGGTGATGATCTGGATCGGACGAGCGATGCCGCGGATTGCGTAGAGGATGGCGCCGAGCACGATGAAGGCCGCAACCGCGATGACACCCATTTCGATCGTGCGGATCTGGTCGTGCGTGGCGGAGCTTGCAGCAACGGCAGCGTCTGCGCCGGCAAGGTTAAGCGCGCGCATGTCCTTGATCGCCTGATCGACCAGTTGTTCCGTCTCGCGCATCTCGACCTTGAACACGCTTTGCGCCTTCATGTTTTCGAGATTGTTGGAGAGTTTGACCATGCCCGCGGAGACAGAGAGATAGGCCTCGTAGGTGCTCTTTACCTTTTCGAGCGCCGCCTTGTCGGCGTCGGTCACCATGAGCGCGGCGTATTCATCTGAAAGCTTGCCGAACCCGGCCACGGCTTCACCGATGACCTTTTCGGCCGCCTTCTTCTCGAAAGGCGTCAGGGAGATCAGGTGCCGGGCAAACGACATGCGTGTGTCCGAAAGCTGGGTTTCGAGCGCACGCGAAAGCGAGACGCGCGGCAACCAGGTGGTGGCGATCTCGTTGTTGCGCTCGTTCATCATCTTGATGCCGCCGAGCGAGGCGACAGCCAAGACGGTGACGATGAGGCCAACCATCAGGAAAAGGGCAATAAGAGTGTGTGATATCTTTAGGCGCGACATGAATAACTCCGGAGGAACGGCGTCCGTAAAAGTTGGTGCATGAATAAGTCGTTCCGGCTCTTGATCGTCATGACGGAGCGGATGCCGAAGCAGGGAGTCATTCCTGTGCTTGACCGCACGCAAAATGCAGCCGCGCGAAACCTATCCAACAAGTTATTACAAAAGCGCTAATCGATTAAAGTGAGTATAATCTGATATTTGCACATAGGAGAACGCGCTCTTTCGAGCGATCGTTTCATGCCGAAACTGCAGTCCACATGTATTAGGGCTGTCTTTACTTGGGTGGCCTGAAATAACCGTGTGGGATGGGCGCGTTCGCGTGGATGACGGTCGCCGGTGCATTGACGGGTGCTGCTGTCGCGGGCCATGGTCGCCCATGCCCTTCCGTTTCGTTCACACCGCCGACCTCCATCTCGATTCGCCGCTACGCAGCCTCGCGCTTCGAAATGCCGATCTTGCCGAAATCGTGCGCGGCGCCACCCGGCAGGCGCTCGTGCGGATTGTCGATCTCTGCCTTGCGGAAGAGGTCGATGCCCTGTTGATCGCCGGCGACCTTTACGACGGCAGCCAGACGTCCATGAACACCGCGCTGTTCCTCGCGGGCGAACTGCGCCGCCTGGACGAAGCCGGCATCCGTGTCTTCATCATCCGTGGCAACCATGATGCCCAATCGCAGGTGACGAATGAACTGACCTTGCCGCCGTCTACGCATGTCTTCAAGGGCCGCAGCAAGCCTGTTCTGGCAAAGACGCTGGAGAGCGGTCGCGATATCTATATCCACGGCATGAGCTTTGCGAGCCCGCACGCGCCGGAAAGCCTGCTGCCGTCCTTTCACATGCCCGCTGTCGACACGATCAATATCGGCATGCTGCATACGAGCCTTGCGGGTGCAGCCGGCCACGATCTTTACGCGCCCTGCAGCGTAGCGGAGCTCCAGGCACACGGCTTCGACTATTGGGCGCTCGGCCACGTTCATCAATATCAGGTGCATGCCAGCGAACCCTTTGTCGTCATGCCGGGCATGCCGCAGGGGCGCGACATCAATGAAGCCGGGGCCAAGGGCGTAATGCTGGTGACAGTCAGCGACGAGGGGCGGTTGACGATCGAGGAACGGGCGATCGGCCTTGCGACTTTCGAGAGGATGAGCCTTGAGCTGACAGGCATTTCCGAGTGGAGCGATATGCTCGATGCGGTCCGAAACGCCTTCCTGCGGGCTCGCAATGCCAACGCTGCCGATCACGTGATCCTTCGGCTGACCTTGACCGGTGTGACACCGCTTGCCTGGCGCCTGCGCCGCGATGGCGATCTGCTCCAGGCAGAGATCGACAATGTGGCTGCGGGTATCGGCGGCTGCTGGGTCGAGAAGATCGAGCTCGTTTGCCGCAACCCGGATGCCGGAACCGGGACGGTGATGGCCGACCCGGTCGATGAATTGGCGGCGCTTGTCTCAAGCGACGTCCTGCCAGCCCATGGCTACCGTCAGGACGTGCGCGCCGCCGTCGAGGAGTTGCTGCAGCAACTGCCGCCGGAGTTGCGCCAGCTCTTGGCGCCGGATGAAGCGGCTGTCGAAAGACTGGCATTCGATGCCGGTGTCTCCGGTGCAGCGGAGGTGCTTGCGCATCTTCACGGCAGCGCCGGCGGGGGGGCTCGCTGATGCGGTTGCGCGAACTCGACCTGGTGCGCTACGGCAAATTTACCGGGCGCCGTCTTGATTTCGGTCCGGCGGCATCGGGCACGCCGGACCTGCATATCGTCTACGGACCGAACGAGGCCGGCAAGTCGACGTTGTTTTCAGGCTTCCTCGATCTGCTTTTCGGCATCGAGCATTACAGCTCTTACGGCTTTCTGCACCCCTATCCAACCATGCGGGTCGGCGGGGTTGTCGAGGCGGCTGGTCGCACGCACCAGGCCTTCCGAGTGAAGCGCAAGACCAACACGCTGGTGTGCGCCGACGATCAGCCGCTGCCGGACAATCTGTTTTCCGCCTCGCTCGGCTCGATCGACCGTGCGACCTATCGCATGATGTTCTCGCTCGACGATGACAGCATCGAGGAGGGCGGGGAATCGATCCTGAAGAGTGAGGGTGAACTCGGTTCGCTGCTTTTTTCCGCCAGTTCCGGCCTGCCCGATAGCGCCGCGATCCTGTCTACCCTGCGCGGTGAGGCGGATGCCTTTTACCGACCTCAGGCACGCAAGCATCAGCTTTCCGAACTGAAGGCCGAACTCGACGCGCTGAAGGTCGAGCGCAGTCGGCTTGATGTCAATGCCCGCGAATACGCGGCGTTGCGCAGGACGCTTCTGGCGGCCCGTGAGCGTCACGACGCGGCCATGGCGCACCGTGTCGAGCTGCGCATGGAACGTGACCGGCTGAAGGCTCAGATGGATGCCTTGCCGCTCTTCAGGCGACTTGATGGTCTGCGAGCCGATCTGGCAAAGGCGCCGGCCTTGCCGCGAGCGCCGGCCGAGTGGGCAGCGGATCTGCCGGCGTTGCGCCGACGCGACATCGAAATCGCGACCAGGCTGCGCCAGCTTGACGACGAAGCCCGGCGCAGGCAGGACGAACTGGAAGATCTGCCGCGAGACGAGGCGGCCCTCGTCCTGGCGGAACGTTTGAACGTGCTGCAGGAGACCGCGCTTGATGCACGGTATGTGACCGCGGCGCGCGACATGCCGGCACGGATCGACGAACTGTCGCGAACGAAAACCGAAATTGCCGCCTGCCTTGTCCGGCTCGGAGATCCCGGCGACCGGGATCCGGCGTCGCTGCTGCTGCCGGCGGCCACAAACACCCGGCTGCAGGAACTCTCCCGGCAACATTCGGCGCTGCAGGAGCGTGCGGCATCTGCCCGACAGGAGGCGGATGCGGCAAGGCGTGCGGAGCGGGAGGCAGCCGCCGAGCTTGTGCGGCTACAGGCCGAAGGCGGCCCGGGTGCTGATCCGACCATGCTTGTCGAGCGTCTTCGGCGCCTGCGGCAGGACGATTGCGGTCTGCGGCTGCATGCCGCAAGACAGTCGCTCGAGCGCCTGGATGCCGAGCTTGCCGATAAGCTCGAGGCTTTGAATCCGTTTTCCGGCAGCGCCGATGATCTGCTCGGTCTGCCTGTGCCGGCCGCTGGCACGATCGAGATCTGGCGACGAGAACTTGCGGCGCTGGACGAAAGGCGTCTGCGCCTTGCAGATCGCATCGGCAGCGAGACCGAGCAACTGGCTGGCGAGGCGGCCCGCCTCGACGCCCTGACGGCTTCGGGTGGGGCCATTGACGACAGGGCTTCCACCGAGCTTCGCCAGCATCGGCAGCATGCCTGGGAAAAGCACAAGGCTCGGCTGGATGCAACGACCGCCGTGATCTTTGAAGACGCCTTGCGGCGCGACGACGATGCAACGGCATTGCGGCTTGCCGAGGCGGCAAAGGTCGCAGATATGCACTCGCTCGCCTTGTCGATCGCCGAGCGCCGGGCGCGGCTCGATTCGCTTCGGGAACATCAGGTTTCCGTCGCCGGGGAATCGTCCGTGTTGCTGGAAGCCGTGCAGATGGCTGCGGCAGGCTGTGGATTACCTAGCGTCACGCAACTGACGCAGCTGGAGGCTTGGATTGCGGCTCGGCTTGCGGCGCTCGATGTTCGCACGCAGCAGCGCTCGACCCGGCTGGAGTTCGATCGCGCCCAGGCCGACGCGAAGGACGCGCGTGAAACACTCAAGGAATCACTCGCCGAGATCGGACTGACCGAACGTCTCCCGCCGCGGCTTGATGATCTCATGGCCTTTGCCGAAAATGCCATCGCGCAGGCACAGGCGGCCTTCGTTGCCGGCAAGGCGGCGCGCGAGGCCGCTCGACGTGCCGCCGACGGTCTGGAGCAGCGGCTGTCGACCTTGACGCAGGCCGAAGACGCCTTGTCGTCCTGGCAGGCGCAATGGGATGATCTGCTGTCGGGCACCTGGCTTGCTGGTCGGCCTGAGCGGCCGCTGCCGGATCAGATTGCGCCCATGCTCGCCGTCTTGCAGGATCTCGACAAGCTGGTGCAGCGCAAGGTGGATCTCGATCACCGCGTCACCGGCATGCGCAAGGACCAAGTGGCCTTTGAGACGGCGATCGCAGACCTTGCCGGCGCTTCGGCCGTCGACGATACGCTTGCGACCTTCGCCGCCATGAAGGCGCGCATCGCCGAGGCTGAAAAACACGAGGCTCGGCGCGCGGCGCTGTTGGCGGAATGTGTCCGGCTTGAAGAGGAGAAACGCAAGGTAGCTGCGGAGCAGGAGCTCCACGTTGCCCGCAAGCGCCTCGTGCTCGATTTTTTCGACTGCGAGACTTTGGATGAAGCAGGCTTGCGGCTCGACGCTTCCCGCGAACAGGAGAGGCTGTGCCAGCGCATCACCGAAGCGGAGGCCGACCTGGTGTCGCGCCTTGGCGTTGTCAGCATCGACGATGCGTTGGCGTTACTGGCCACGCTTGATGACGAGGCGGTAAGGCTGGAGTTGGTTCGCATCGAGGCGCTTCTTGAGGAAAGCGACCGCGATGTCAGCGAGTTGCATGCCGACATGCGAACGAAGGAAGCCGCGCTTGCAAATATCGCCGGCGATGACACCGTTGCAGCCCTCGAGCAGCGTCGCCGCACGCTGCTTTTGGAGATCGAGTCAAAGGCGCTCGGCTATCTCAAACTGAGGGCGGGTCTGATCGCTGCCGAACAGGCGCTCCGGCTCTTTCGCGAGCGCCACCGCAGCGCCATGATGCGGCGCGCCTCGGAAACCTTCAGCCGTATCAGTGGCGGAGAATATACGGGTCTGTCGGCACAGGCCGACAAGGGCCAGGAGTTCCTGATTGCCAACGCCGCTGCCGGCGGATCCAAGCTGGCACGCGATCTCTCCAAGGGCACGCGCTTCCAGCTCTATCTGTCACTCAGGATCGCGGGCTACCATGAAGTGGCCGCAGCGCGCGAAACCTTGCCCTTCATTGCTGACGACATCATGGAGACGTTTGACGACGGTCGTGCCGGTCGCGCCTTCGCGTTGATGGCGGATATGGCCCGCCTCGGGCAGGTGATCTATCTGACGCATCACGAGCATCTTTGCGACATCGCCCGGGCGGCGTGCCCGGAAGTGACCATCCACAGGCTTTGACGCTTGCTTAAATCGGCATGCTGTTGCCGAATGGTCGCCACGAAGAACTGGAGGAACGGCAGATGGATATCATACCCAGCGGTTCACGGCCCTCAACGCGGCCTCCGGCCGAGTATTTTACCGGAGCGGTCAGGCAGGACCCCGTGATCGAGGCGGCGGAGCCGGCTCGCGTGCGCGCCGTGAACGTGACGTTCGAGCCTGGGGCACGCACTGCGTGGCATACGCATCCGCTGGGCCAGACCCTGGTGGTCACCTCGGGCCGCGGGCTGGCACAGGTCTGGGGCGGGCCGGTGCGCGAGATAAAGACTGGGGACGTGGTTTGGTTTCCGCCGGGTGAAAAGCACTGGCACGGTGCCGCGCCGGATACCGCCATGGCTCACCTCGCCATTCAGGAAGCACTCGAAGGCAAGGCGGTCGATTGGCTCGAACATGTCAGCGAAGAGCAGTATCGCGGCGTCTAGCCGATTCTTTTGCGAATCGGCCGCGTTTGAGATGGGATGGCGAATCGGATTTGAGGAGTTCTTTCGCCGCGCGCCGCCAGAGCAAGGGCGCTTTCAAGAGAATCGGCTCCGCGACACGACTGAACGCCAAAGTGGTTTTCGCCGCTTGAGTTTGCCGGAAGCGCCAACAGCACGATGTTTTGATGCGTTGAGTCCGCGAGACGCTGGGCGTTCATCGCGCATTGCGGCATAAAGCACTGCGAGAGGCAGACACATGGCCTGAATTATCATCAACAATTACATGAGAAGAGAAAATGGTGGGCGATGACGGACTCGAACCGCCGACATCCTCGGTGTAAACGAGGCGCTCTACCAACTGAGCTAATCGCCCTTCAGCGTCCGGACCGGATGTGTCCGCCGCGTCGGTGGCCGTGATCTAGGCGTAACCGAAAAAAACCGCAAGAGCATTTCCGTCGTTTTTTCGATTTTTTTTGCACGACGCGACAGAAGTGCAGGAGTTGTCGGGTTCTCGCGTTGTGGAAAAAAACGGTGAACGGCGACTGTGGAAAACGACGATTGGTCTCACGGCGACTTTCGCTCGAATCCGTCGAGCAGGGACCAATACCAAGTCTCGATGATAGGAACCTATAGGATGGCTCACGGCTCATCGCCGGTCTCTGCCTCGGCGCGGTGCTGCATCGAGCAAGCATCGCATCGACGCCAGAGCCAGCCAGCATTACCTTCGGCAGGCTTCTCAAGCTTTCTGGCGGTGTCGAGATCCTTGACCGATGCACGAGCATCGCTCCGCGGATCTCTCCTTGCCAGAAAACCCGATCGAGCCTGTCCTATAGGTTCTTATCATCGAGACTTTGATGAACATCCGCGCACCGGCTCTCCTCATGGCGGGACGTCCGGCCGTGCAAAGGGAAGCGAGCCTCCTATGATAGGGGAGGGAAGAGCCGGCTTTGATCTTGCCTGTGGATCAAATTTGGCTCTGTCACGGATTTGTCTCCAAACACGCTTGACACCCAAATGCGAACCGCTTAGTTAGCCGCTCATCGAACGGGCAAGCCCGCTTCGGTGCCGGGGCGGAAACGCCCCAGCCACTTCAAGATGATGCGGGTGTAGCTCAGTCGGTTAGAGTGCCGGCCTGTCACGCCGGAGGTCGCGGGTTCGAGCCCCGTCACTCGCGCCATTCTTGACATGGTTTGACTTGAGGCATTTTCAGAAAATGCCGATGGTGGTAATACTGACCCCTTGGGTCATATGCGCGGGTGTAGCTCAGTCGGTTAGAGTGCCGGCCTGTCACGCCGGAGGTCGCGGGTTCGAGCCCCGTCACTCGCGCCATTTACCCCTTGATCCCTCCGATATAATATGATTGCGAATAGACTCTTTTGCAGTGCGGCAATCTGTCCTCCAAACTACGATTTTACCGTAAAGTCTGCCCATCCCTGCAAATCAGCGCTTTGCCGCGGCACGTCGTCCAATCCTGTGTCGCGAACCGGTTTAAATGCCCCTCGAAGGCTTGCGCGCAAGCGCGGGCTGCGCTAACCACTCTGGCGTTGCAACATATTTTTCGGCCTGCGAGATTTGTTGTTTGGCGCTCTCCCATGCGCCCTCCCGCAGGCAGGGACGGATAACAATGACTGAACTTCTCGGTTCCTATGTTCCGATCGCGATTTTCATTGGAATCGCACTTGTGATCGGTGTGGCACTTTTGATTGCCCCTTTCGCCGTGGCGTTCAAGGCGCCTGATTCGGAAAAGCTGTCGGCCTACGAATGCGGTTTCAATGCGTTCGACGACGCTCGCATGAAGTTCGACATTCGATTCTACCTTGTGTCGATCCTCTTCATCATCTTTGACCTGGAAGTCGCCTTCCTCTTCCCGTGGGCCGTTTCGTTCCATCAGCTCGGCTGGTTTGGATTCTGGTCCATGATGGTCTTCCTCGGTGTGCTGACGATCGGCTTTATCTATGAATGGAAGAAGGGAGCGCTGGAATGGAACTAGCATCCGGCACCACGCTCGTTGCGCCCAAGCCGAAGGGGATCATCGATCCCTCGACCGGCAAGCCGATCGGCAGCAATGATGCATTCTTCGGCGAGATCAACAACGAGCTCGCCGACAAGGGTTTTCTGGTTACCTCGACCGACGAGCTCATCACCTGGGCGCGCACCGGTTCGCTGATGTGGATGACCTTCGGTCTTGCCTGCTGCGCCGTCGAGATGATGCAGATGTCGATGCCGCGTTACGACGCTGAGCGCTTCGGCTTTGCGCCGCGCGCCTCACCGCGCCAGTCCGACGTGATGATCGTCGCCGGCACGCTGACCAACAAGATGGCGCCCGCACTCCGCAAGGTCTACGACCAGATGCCGGAGCCGCGTTACGTGATCTCGATGGGTTCGTGCGCCAATGGCGGCGGCTATTATCACTATTCCTATTCCGTCGTGCGTGGCTGCGACCGTGTCGTGCCCGTTGATATCTATGTGCCAGGCTGTCCTCCCACGGCAGAAGCGCTGCTTTACGGCGTGCTTCTGCTGCAGAAGAAGATCCGCCGGACCGGCACGATCGAACGCTAAGGGTAGGGGGTTCTGAACATGAGTGAAGCCCTGAACGAGCTTGCCTCCTATCTGCGCGAGACGCGCGGTCAGCTGATTTCGGACGCCGCGATCAATTACGGCGAACTGACGCTGACGACGACGGCTGCAAACCTGATCGAGCTGTTGACGTTCCTGCGTGATGACGTGCAGTGCGCCTTCATCAACTTCGTCGATGTTTGTGGCGTCGACTGGCCGCAGCGGCCGGATCGTTTCGACGTCGTCTATCACCTGCTGTCCCCGCGCCAGAATCTGCGCGTGCGCATCAAGGTTGCGACCGGCGAAGGCGAACCCGTGCCGTCGGCCACCAGCGTCTTTCCGGGCGCCGACTGGTTCGAGCGCGAAGCCTACGACATGTATGGCATCCTGTTTACCGGCCATCCGGACCTGCGTCGCATTCTGACGGATTACGGTTTTGAGGGGCATCCGCTGCGCAAGGACTTCCCGGTTACCGGGTTTGTCGAGGTTCGCTATGATGACGAAGCCAAGCGCGTCGTCTATGAGCCCGTCGAACTGAAGCAGGAATTCCGGAACTTCGACTTCCTCTCCCCGTGGGAAGGGACCGAATACGTCCTGCCCGGCGACGAGAAGGCGAAAGCACGGTGAGACTAAGTCGGCCCGCGGCGACCCCTAGAGGGCGCCGTCCGGCCTGGAGCAATCGGTATGACCGAACATAACGTCCGCAATTTCAACATCAACTTTGGTCCGCAGCATCCGGCGGCGCACGGCGTTCTGCGTCTGGTGCTCGAGCTTGATGGCGAAATCGTCGAGCGCGTCGACCCGCATATCGGCCTGCTGCATCGCGGCACCGAGAAGCTGATCGAAACCAAGACCTATCTGCAGGCTGTTCCCTATTTCGATCGGCTCGACTACGTCGCGCCGATGAACCAGGAGCACGCTTTTGCGCTTGCCGTCGAAAAGCTGACCGGAACAGAAGTGCCGATCCGCGGCCAGCTGATCCGCGTTCTCTACTCGGAAATTGGCCGTATCCTGTCGCATCTTCTGAACGTGACCACGCAGGCCATGGACGTCGGCGCGCTGACACCGCCGCTCTGGGGCTTCGAGGAGCGTGAAAAGCTGATGGTGTTCTACGAGCGTGCCTGCGGTGCGCGCATGCACTCGGCCTATTTCCGCCCCGGTGGCGTGCATCAGGATCTGCCGCACGAGTTGGTCGAAGACATTGGCAAGTGGATCGATCCGTTCCTGAAGACCGTCGACGATATCGATGAGCTTCTGACCGGCAACCGCATCTTCAAGCAGCGCAACGTCGACATCGGCGTCGTCAAGCTGGACGACGCCTGGGCCTGGGGTTTTTCGGGCGTGATGGTTCGTGGTTCCGGCGCTGCCTGGGACCTGCGCCGTTCGCAGCCCTACGAATGCTATTCCGACATGGAATTCGACATTCCGATCGGCAAGAATGGCGACTGCTTCGATCGTTACCTCATCCGCATGATCGAAATGCGCGAGTCGGCCAAGATCATGCGCCAATGCGTGAACCGCCTGCTCGGGGACGCCAAGGTTGGGCCGGTCTCGTCGATGGACGGCAAGATCGTTCCGCCGAAGCGCGGCGAGATGAAGCGCTCGATGGAAGCGCTGATCCACCACTTCAAGCTCTACACCGAAGGCTACCATGTGCCGGCAGGTGATGTTTACGCAGCCGTCGAAGCGCCGAAGGGCGAATTCGGCGTCTACCTCGTCTCCGACGGTAGCAACAAGCCCTATCGCTGCAAGATCCGTGCCCCAGGCTACGCGCATCTGCAGGCGATGGACTTCCTCTGTCGCGGACACCAGCTTGCCGACGTTTCGGCGGTGCTGGGCTCCCTCGATATCGTGTTCGGTGAGGTGGATCGCTGATGCGTTTCGCGCCCCTGGCAACGGCTGGATTTCTTGTGCTGGCAACGGCGGCATCCGCGCAGGAGTCCGCCAACAGCGAAGCGTCTGCCGGAATGCGTGGGGGCTCGATGGCCGAGCTCGTGGCCAACGGCTACGAGATCAAGGCAGCCGTGGCCAATGGCACGCGCTACATCGTATTTTTACAAAAAGACCAGTCGGCCTATGCCTGCGAGTTCGTTTCGGTGACGAAGTCGCGGTGTGGATCGATTAACTGATAAGGTGTCGTGAAGAATGTCTGTTCGTCGACTAGCCGAAGACAATGTCCAGCCGGCGGCTTTCGCGTTCAATCGCGAAAATGCCGCTTGGGCACAAATGACAATCCAGAAGTATCCGAAAGGCCGCGAGCAGTCCGCGGTCATTCCGCTGTTGATGCGGGCGCAGGAGCAGGACGGCTGGGTAACGAAGGCCGCGATCGAATCGATCGCCGACATGCTCGGCATGGCCTATATCCGCGCGCTCGAAGTTGCGACCTTCTATACCCAGTTCCAGCTGAAGCCGGTCGGCACGCGCGCTCACATCCAGGTCTGCGGCACGACGCCGTGCATGCTGCGTGGCGCTGAAGACCTGATCCGCGTCTGCAAGAGCAAGATCGCCCATGATCCCTTCACCCTCAACGAGAGCGGGACGCTGTCGTGGGAAGAAGTTGAATGTCAGGGCGCCTGCGTGAATGCGCCGATGGTCATGATCTTCAAGGATACCTATGAAGACCTGACGCCCGAGCAACTCGAGCAGATCATCGACCGCTTTGATGCAGGCAAGGGCGCCGAGGTTGCGACCGGCCCGCAGGTCGACCGCATCTTCTCGGCACCGGAAGGTGGCCCGACGACACTGGCGACTCCGGATGCACCGGTGAAGAAGGCTCCGGCTGCAGCCAAGAAGGCCGGCGAAGCGCCTGCCGTCAGCGTGCCGCCGTCGAATGCCGCACGCGTCAAGACCGATGCCATCGAAACCAGCGCCGCCGTGAAGACGCCGGCAACGGCAAAGGCGGCCGCGGCCGAAAATGCCAAGGTCGAAGGCGACACAGTCGACAAGTCGAAGCCCGCCAAGGCAGCCGAGATTTCCGGCAAGCCGTCGCTTGAAGACAAGAACCGCCCGGCAGGCATTTCGCGGCCCGGTTCCGTCGACGACCTCAAGCTGATCTCGGGCGTTGGCCCGAAGATCGAAGGCACGCTGCACGAACTCGGCATCTTCACCTTCGCGCAGGTCGCGTCGTGGAAGAAGGTCGAACGCGAATGGGTCGACAGCTATCTGAATTTCAAGGGCCGGATCGAACGTGACGATTGGGTCAAGCAGGCCAAGGCGCTCGCCAAGGGTGGCGAAGCCGAATACATCAAAGTTTTCGGCAAGAAGCCGCGGTAAAGAGGTGAACCATGCTCAGAGATGAAGATCGCATCTTTACCAACATCTACGGCCTCAAGGACAAGTCTCTCAAGGGCGCGATGAGCCGTGGCCATTGGGACGGCACCAAGCAGCTGCTCGAAAAGGGCCGCGACTGGATCGTCAACGAAGTGAAGGCATCCGGCCTTCGCGGCCGTGGCGGCGCCGGCTTCCCGACAGGCCTCAAGTGGTCCTTCATGCCGAAGGAAAGCGACGGCCGTCCGCACTATCTGGTCGTCAACGCCGACGAATCCGAACCAGGCACCTGCAAGGACCGTGACATCATGCGTCACGACCCGCACACGCTGATCGAAGGCTGTGTCATTGCCTCCTTCGCAATGGGTGCGCATGTGGCCTATATCTACGTGCGCGGCGAGTTCGTCCGCGAGCGCGAGGCGCTGCAGGCAGCCATCGACGAGTGCTACGCTTACGGCCTGCTCGGCAAGAACAACAAGCTCGGCTACGACATCGACATCTACGTGCACCATGGTGCCGGCGCCTACATCTGCGGCGAAGAGACGGCCCTGCTCGAAAGCCTTGAAGGCAAGAAGGGCCAGCCGCGCCTGAAGCCGCCGTTCCCTGCCAACATGGGTCTCTACGGCTGCCCGACGACCGTCAACAACGTCGAGTCGATCGCGGTTACGCCGACTATCCTGCGCCGCGGCGCCGGCTGGTACACGAGCTTTGGTCGTCCGAACAACCATGGCACAAAGCTCTATTCGGTTTCCGGGCACGTCAATCGTCCGTGCACGGTCGAAGACGCCATGTCGATCCCGTTCCATGAGCTCATCGAGAAGCACTGCGGCGGCATTCGCGGCGGCTGGGACAACCTGCTTGCCGTCATCCCCGGTGGATCGTCCGTCCCTTGCGTGCCCGGCGCGCAGATGAAGGACGCGATCATGGATTTCGACGGGCTGCGTGAGGTCGGCTCCAGTCTTGGCACCGCCGCCGTCATCGTCATGGACAAGTCCACCGACATCATCAAGGCGATCTGGCGTCTCTCGGCCTTCTACAAGCACGAGAGCTGCGGCCAGTGCACGCCGTGCCGCGAAGGAACGGGCTGGATGATGCGCGTGATGGAACGCATGGTTCAGGGTCGCGCCCAGAAGCGCGAAATCGACATGCTGTTCGATGTCACCAAGCAGGTGGAAGGCCACACGATCTGCGCGCTCGGCGACGCAGCCGCCTGGCCGATCCAGGGCCTGATCAAGCATTTCCGTCCGGAAATGGAAGCGCGCATCGACGAATACACGCGCAATGCGTCGTCGCATGGCGCGGTCCTGGAAGCGGCGGAGTAACGGTCATGGTCGGCGCACGCAAGGATGGACAGGTGAGGGGAGAGGCCGAGAGCGGCATTTCATCCGCACGTCCGCTTGGCGGCGATCCGGCCGATCCGTTCGGCATGGCCGAATGGATGAAGACCATGCCGCAGGTGCCGCTGCATCCGTTGATGGCGCATCCGGCAGGTGCTGTTGCGGCTGCAACCGCACTGGGTTTCGGTCTGTCGAGCCACATCGCTGGCGTCATGCTCGGTGCGATGCAGGGCGCGGTCGAAGCGTTGCAGAAGGGTTCGGCTTTGGCCGGCCAGATGCAGGCAGGCGTTCCGGCTGAAGTCGCTCCGATCAAGCCTGCTCCGGCCCAGGCGGAAGCAAGAGCGCAAGAGACCGTGAAGCCGACTGTGGCGAAGAAGAGCCCGGCCCCCAAGCCGAAGACAGAGAAGAAGTCGGTGGAGCCTGCAAAGGCTCAGGCTGCTTCGAAGCCGAGGGCTCGTACCTCCGACGATCTCAAGCGGATTTCCGGCGTCGGCCCGAAGCTCGAGCAGGTGCTGAACGGCAAGGGCATTCGGCGGTTCGCCGATATCGCCGCGTGGAGCGAAGCCGATGTCGCTCGCTTCGATGACGAACTGGGCTTTGGCGGGCGCATTCTGCGCGACGACTGGGTAAAGCAGGCTAAGGCGCTGAAAGGCGCGAAAGAATAAGAGGCGGTGACCTCAAGAGGTCACCACCGGCAAGCAGCATGGCTGTGTTGGAATTGTCCGTCGCCTCGAAGGTGGACGGATGGAAGACAGGATTGAGTACGAAGATGGCAAAGCTGAAAGTCGACGGAAAAGAGATCGAGGTCCCGGATCATTTCACGCTGCTTCAGGCGTGCGAAGAGGCCGGCGCCGAGGTTCCGCGCTTCTGTTTCCATGAGCGGCTGTCGGTCGCCGGTAACTGCCGCATGTGTCTGATCGAAGTGAAGGGAGGGCCGCCCAAGCCCGCCGCTTCCTGCGCCATGGGCGTGCGCGACCTGCGTCCCGGTCCGAACGGCGAGACGCCGGAAGTCTTCACGACCACGCCGATGGTCAAGAAGGCGCGCGAAGGCGTCATGGAATTCCTGCTGATCAACCATCCGCTCGATTGCCCGATCTGTGACCAGGGTGGCGAATGCGACCTGCAGGACCAGGCGATGGCCTTCGGCATCGACAGTTCGCGCTACCAGGAAAACAAGCGCGCCGTCGAAGACAAGTATATCGGCCCGCTGGTCAAGACGGTGATGAACCGCTGCATCCATTGCACGCGTTGCGTCCGTTTCACCACGGAAGTTGCTGGCATTGCCGAACTCGGCCTGATCGGTCGTGGCGAAGACGCCGAAATCACCACCTATCTCGAACAGGCGATGACCTCCGAGCTGCAAGGCAACGTCGTTGACCTCTGCCCGGTTGGCGCGCTGACCTCGAAGCCCTTCGCCTTTACGGCGCGTCCGTGGGAGCTGAACAAGACCGAATCCATCGACGTGATGGATGCGCTCGGTTCGGCCATCCGCGTCGATACCCGTGGCCGCGAAGTGATGCGCATCATGCCGCGCGTCAACGAGGACATCAACGAAGAGTGGATCTCCGACAAGAGCCGCTTCATCTGGGACGGCCTGAAGACCCAGCGTCTCGACCGTCCTTACGTCAAGAAGGATGGCCGCCTGCAGGCGGCCAGCTGGAGTGAGGCGTTCGAAGCGATCAAGGTCGCCGTTGCCGCGACGTCCGGCGACAAGATCGGCGCCATTGCCGGCGATCTCGCGTCCGTCGAAGAAATGTATGCGCTGAAGGAACTGCTGGCTTCGCTGGGTTCAGAGAACATCGACTGCCGCCAGGATGGCGCAGCACTCGATCCGTCGCTCGGCCGCGCCAGCTACATCTTCAACCCGACGATTCAGGGCATCGAAAGCGCAGACGCGCTGCTGATCATCGGCTCGAACCCGCGCTTCGAAGCATCCGTTCTCAACGCCCGCATCCGCAAGCGTTACCGGATGGGCAACTTCCCGATCGCCGTCATCGGCGAGCCGGGTGAACTGCGCTACGAATATGAATACCTCGGTGCAGGCACCGACACTTTGGCCGAACTCGTGTCCGGCAAGGGCAAGTTCGCAGCCACCTTGAAGGCGGCGCAGCGTCCGATGATCATCATCGGCCAGGGCGCCGTCGCAGGGGAGGGCGGTGCTGCCGTACTCGCTGCTGCGGCGAAGCTCGCAGGCGCCGTCGGTGCAGTGACGGCGGACTGGAACGGCTTTGCCGTTCTGCACACCGCAGCGTCGCGCGTCGGTGGTCTCGACCTCGGCTTCGTTCCGGGCAAGAACGGCAAGACGGCCGCCGAAATGGTGTCCGCCTCCGACGTTCTCTTCCTGCTCGGCGCCGATGAGATCGATCTGGCTGGCCGCAAGGGCTTCACGGTCTACATCGGCTCGCACGGCGACAACGGCGCGCACGCTGCCGACGTCATCCTGCCGGCCGCCACCTACACCGAAAAGTCCGGGACCTGGGTCAACACCGAAGGCCGCGTCCAGATCGGCAACCGCGCCGGATTCGCACCGGGCGACGCCCGCGAAGACTGGGCGATCATCCGTGCGCTTTCCGACGTTCTCGGCAAGAAGCTGCCCTTTGATTCGCTTGGCGAATTGCGCTCGAAGCTCTATGCGGCGCACCCGCATTTCGCCGATGTCGACGCAATCGTTGTCGGCAGTGGCGACGAAATTGCCGCACTTGCTCAAAAAGCCGGTGAGATGGGCAAATCCGTGTTTGCGTCTCCGGTCAAAGACTTCTATTTGACGAACCCGATAGCGCGCGCATCCGCCGTCATGGCCGAATGCTCGGCATTGGCACGCAACAACTTCAAAGCTGCGGCGGAATGAGCGCGAGGGA
Source organism: Ensifer sp. GW823-FHT05D09 (assembly GCF_058795755.1). NCBI lineage: Bacteria > Pseudomonadati > Pseudomonadota > Alphaproteobacteria > Hyphomicrobiales > Rhizobiaceae > Ensifer > Ensifer sp. GW823-FHT05D09. The sequence goes on from NZ_JBXAIA010000009.1 coordinate 236,607, forward strand.
ATAGAGTATCATGGACGCTTTCATTTCGACCTATGTCTGGCCTGCGATCATCATGGTCGCCCAGTCGCTGCTGCTGCTGGTCGCGCTGCTGCTTTTCATCGCCTACATTCTACTCGCCGACCGCAAGATCTGGGCTGCTGTCCAGCTTCGCCGTGGACCGAATGTGGTGGGCCCCTGGGGTCTTTTCCAGTCCTTCGCCGACCTTTTGAAGTTCGTCTTCAAGGAGCCGGTGATTCCGGCTGGCGCCAACAAGGCAATCTTCCTGCTCGCACCGCTCGTCTCCGTGACGCTGGCGCTGGCCGCTTGGGCGGTGATCCCGCTCAACGCCGGCTGGGTGATCGCGAACATCAACGTCGGCATCCTCTTCGTGTTCGCCATATCTTCTCTTGAAGTTTATGGCATCATCATGGGCGGCTGGGCGTCGAACTCGAAATATCCCTTCCTCGGCGCGCTCCGTTCCGCCGCACAGATGGTCTCTTACGAAGTCTCGATCGGTTTCGTCATCGTCACCGTTCTGCTCTGCGTCGGCTCGCTGAACCTGACGGATATCGTCAATGCGCAGAGCAACGGCATCGGCACGAACCTCGGTCTGCCCGCATCGTTCCTCGACTGGCACTGGCTGGCGCTGTTCCCGATGTTCGTGGTGTTCTTCATCTCGGCACTTGCCGAAACGAACCGTCCGCCCTTCGATCTGCCGGAAGCGGAATCCGAACTCGTCGCCGGCTTCATGGTCGAGTACGGCTCCACGCCCTACATGATGTTCATGCTCGGCGAGTACGCGGCCATCTGCCTGATGTGCGCGCTGACGACCATTCTCTTCCTTGGCGGCTGGCTGCCTCCGGTCGACGTCTGGTTCCTGAACTGGGTCCCGGGCATCATCTGGTTCGTTCTCAAGGCATCCTTCGTGTTCTTCATGTTCGCGATGGTGAAGGCTTTCGTTCCGCGTTACCGCTACGACCAGCTGATGCGTCTCGGCTGGAAGGTCTTCCTGCCGATCTCGCTCGCAATGGTCGTGATCACTGCATTCGTTCTCAAGCTGACGGGAGCCGCATGATGCTGGCTTTCGCTTGGTTGCATACCGCTGGCCGCTCTGAGGCCAGCAAGTCTGGAGGTAAATGATGGCCGGTCTTTCGCACGCCGTCAGCTCGCTGTTCCTCAAGGAATTCGTTGGCGCGTTCTTTCTGTCGATGCGCTACTTCTTCAAGCCGAAGGCGACGTTGAACTACCCCTTCGAAAAGGGGCCGGTCAGCCCGCGCTTCCGTGGCGAACATGCGCTGCGCCGTTATCCGAACGGCGAAGAGCGTTGCATCGCCTGCAAGCTCTGTGAGGCGATCTGTCCTGCCCAGGCCATCACCATCGAGGCCGGCCCGCGCCGCAACGACGGCACCCGCCGCACGGTGCGCTACGACATCGACATGGTGAAGTGCATCTATTGCGGTTTCTGCCAGGAAGCCTGTCCGGTCGATGCCATCGTCGAAGGTCCGAACTTCGAATTCGCCACCGAGACGCGCGAAGAGCTGTACTACGACAAGGACAAGCTCCTCGCCAACGGCGACCGTTGGGAACGGGAAATCGCACGCAACATCGCAATGGACTCGCCTTATCGCTGAGGCCGCTGCGTGGTGCCGCCCCTGAACGGCGGCACATGTGAAACAGTTTGGGGCAAAGGCCGGACACGCGTCCGGCTTTGCCAGTGGAGTGGGGCTGCAAGAGCCTCACGCCGTGCAAGACGAAAAAGGCACCGATCATGGGTCTGCAGGTTCTTTTTTTCTATCTCTTTGCCTTCATCGCGGTGGCATCGGCATTTATGGTCATTGCGGCCAGGAACCCCGTTTATTCGGTGCTGTTCCTGATCCTGACCTTCTTCAATTCGGCGGGCCTGTTCCTGCTGGCCGGCGCCGAGTTCCTGGCGATGATCCTGCTCGTGGTCTATGTCGGCGCGGTAGCGGTACTGTTCCTCTTCGTCGTCATGATGCTCGACATCGACTTCGCGGAGTTGCGCGCCGGCGTGCTTGAATATGCCCCGGTTGGTGCGCTGATCGGCCTGATCCTTGCTGCCGAGCTGATCATCGTTGTTGGCGGAGCGACCTTCTCACCGGAGATTGCCAAGGGCATTTCGATGCCGATCCCGGCGATTGCCGATCGGACGAACACGGCCGCGCTCGGCGACGTGCTCTATACCCACTATGTCTACTTCTTCCAGATCGCGGGCCTTGTGCTGCTGGTCGCCATGATCGGCGCCATCGTGCTCACGCTGCGCCATCGCACGAACATCAAGCGCCAGAGCATTCCGCAGCAGGTTGCCCGCACGCCCGAGACCGCCGTCGAGGTGGTCACGGTCAAGCCCGGGCAGGGCATTTAATTCGGACGCGAGGTCGAGGAACTAAAAAATGGAAATCGGAATTTCCCACTATCTCACCGTCAGCGCCATCCTGTTCACGCTTGGTGTCTTCGGCATCTTCCTGAACCGGAAGAACGTCATCGTCATCCTGATGTCGGTCGAACTGATCCTGCTTGCGGTCAACATCAACATGGTCGCCTTCTCGTCGTTCCTGAACGACATCACTGGCCAGGTGTTTGCCCTGTTCATTCTGACCGTCGCGGCCGCGGAAGCCGCCATCGGGCTTGCAATTCTCGTCGTCTTCTATCGCAACCGCGGCTCGATCGCTGTTGAAGACGTCAACATGATGAAGGGCTGATTGGGCTATGGATACCATCATCAAGGCTATCGTCTTCCTGCCTTTGATCGGCTTTCTGATCGCCGGCCTTTTCGGTAACTCGATCGGCGCCAAGGCTTCCGAATTTGTCACCAGCGGTTTGATGATCGTGACCGCCGCGTTGTCGTGGTTCGTCTTCTTCCACGTTGCGCTCGGCGAGCAGGAACTGATCAAGGTGTCGGTGCTGCGCTGGATCCAGTCCGGCAGCTTCGACGTCGAATGGGCGTTCCGTGTCGACACGCTGACATCGGTGATGTTCGTGGTCGTCAACACCGTGTCGACGCTCGTGCATGTCTACTCGATCGGCTACATGCACCACGATCCGCATCGTCCGCGCTTCTTCGCCTATCTGTCGCTGTTCACCTTCGCGATGTTGATGCTGATCACGTCTGACAACCTCGTGCAGATGTTCTTCGGCTGGGAAGGTGTGGGTCTCGCGTCCTACCTGCTGATCGGCTTCTGGTATAAGAAGCCGTCGGCGAACGCTGCCGCGATGAAGGCCTTCATCGTCAACCGCGTCGGCGACTTCGGCTTCGCGCTCGGCATCTTCCTCGTCTTCGTGCTCTTCGGCTCGGTCAACTTCGAGACGATCTTTGCTGCTGCCCAGACCTACCTGCCGGCCGAAGGTGCCGCAGCAGGGGAGGCGGTCATCACGCTGTTCGGCATGCACCTCGACAAGGCCGATGCGATCACCGCTGCCTGCCTGCTGCTCTTCATGGGCGCGATGGGCAAGTCGGCGCAGTTCCTGTTGCACACCTGGCTGCCGGACGCGATGGAAGGCCCAACCCCGGTTTCGGCCCTCATTCACGCCGCAACCATGGTCACCGCCGGCGTCTTCCTCGTCGCCCGCATGTCGCCGCTGTTCGAACTGTCGCCGGATGCGCTCACCGTCGTTACGCTGATCGGCGCGATCACGGCCTTCTTTGCCGCGACCGTCGGTCTCGTTCAGAACGACATCAAGCGCGTCATCGCCTATTCGACCTGCTCGCAGCTCGGCTACATGTTCGTGGCACTCGGCGTCGGCGCCTATGGCGCGGCCATCTTCCACCTGTTCACGCACGCCTTCTTCAAGGCGCTGCTGTTCTTGGGCGCAGGCTCGGTCATCCACGCCGTCGATGGCGAACAGGACATGCGCTACATGGGCGGCCTTCGGAAGCACATTCCGGTCACCTACTGGATGATGTTCATCGGCACGATCGCGCTCACCGGCGTCGGCATTCCCGGCACGGTCATCGGTACGGCCGGCTTCTTCTCCAAGGACGCGATCATCGAATCGGCGTTCGCAGCCCATAGCGCGGTTTCCGGCTTTGCCTTCTCGATGTTGGTCATTGCGGCTCTCTTCACCAGCTTCTATTCCTGGCGCCTGACCTTCATGACCTTCCATGGCAAGCCGCGCGCTTCCTCGGATGTCATGCACCACGTCCATGAATCGCCGCAGGTCATGCTGGTGCCGCTCTACATCCTGGCCATCGGTGCCCTGGTGGCAGGCTTCCTGTTCCACGACTATTTCTTCGGTCACCATTATGCCGAGTTCTGGCAGGGTGCCTTGTTCACCTCGGCCGAGAACGAGATCCTCGAGGAATACCACCACGTTCCGCTGTGGGTTAAGTGGAGCCCGTTCTGCGCCATGGCGCTTGGTCTGATCACCGCCTGGTACATGTATATCCGCCGTCCTGATGTGCCGAAGTACCTGGCAGAGCAGCATCGCGGCCTCTACCAGTTCCTGCTCAACAAGTGGTACTTCGACGAACTGTACGACTTCCTGTTCGTACGCTCGGCCAAGCGCCTCGGCGTCTTCCTGTGGAAGGAAGGCGACGGCCGGGTCATCGACGGCCTCGGCCCGAACGGGATTGCGGCACGCGTGCTTGATGTCACCGATCGTGTCGTCCGGCTGCAGACCGGTTACCTCTATCACTACGCGTTCGCCATGCTCATCGGCATCGCAGCGCTTGTTACATGGATGATGCTCGGGAGTTCCTTCTGATGACCGATTGGCCCGTACTTTCCGCGGTCACCTTCATGCCGCTCGTCGGCGTCCTGCTTCTCTTGCTGACAAGAGAAGACAGCGCCTACGGCCGCCGCAACATCCTGAATGTCTCGCTGCTGACGACGCTCTTCACCTTCGCCGTCTCGGTCTATATCTGGTACCAGTTCGACAGCTCGAATCCGGGCTTCCAGATGACCGAGAAGCACGACTGGCTCGGGACCGGGATTTCCTATCATCTCGGTGTCGACGGCATCTCGGTGCTCTTCGTCGTGCTCTCCGCGTTCCTGATGCCGTTCTGCGTGCTCGCAAGCTGGTTCTCCGTTGAGAAGCGGCTCAAGGAATACATGATCGCGTTCCTGATCCTGGAAACGTTCATGATCGGCGTGTTCGTGTCGCTCGACATCGTGCTGTTCTATGTGTTCTTCGAAGCCGGCCTCATTCCGATGTTCATCATCATCGGTGTGTGGGGCGGCAAGGACCGCGTCTACGCCAGCTACAAGTTCTTCCTCTACACGCTGCTCGGCTCGGTGCTGATGCTGCTCGCCATCATGGCGATGTACTGGCAGGCCGGCACGACCGACATCACCGAACTGCTTGCCTATAACTTCCCGCGTGAAATGCAGACTTGGTTATGGCTCGCCTTCTTCGCCTCCTTCGCGGTGAAGATGCCGATGTGGCCGGTACACACCTGGCTTCCCGACGCACACGTTCAGGCGCCGACGGCGGGTTCGGTCATCCTGGCCGGCATCCTTCTGAAGCTCGGTGGCTACGGCTTCCTGCGCTTCTCGCTGCCGATGTTCCCGCTGGCATCCGACTACTTTGCGCCGTTCGTCTTCACGCTGTCGGTCATCGCCATCGTCTACACCTCTCTGGTGGCGCTGATGCAGACCGACATCAAGAAGCTGATCGCCTATTCGTCGGTTGCCCACATGGGCTACGTGACGATGGGTATCTTCGCCGCCAACACACAGGGCGTCCAGGGTGCGATCTTCCAGATGCTGTCGCACGGTATCGTGTCGGGTGCGCTCTTCCTTTGCGTCGGCGTTGTCTATGACCGCCTGCACACCCGCGAGATCTCGGCCTATGGCGGTCTCGTCAACAACATGCCGAAGTATGCCGTCGCCTTCATGGTCTTCACCATGGCGAACGTCGGTCTTCCCGGCACCTCAGGCTTCGTCGGCGAAGTTCTGACCCTCGTCGGCGCTTTCCGCGCCAACACCTGGGTCGCGTTCTTTGCAACGAGTGGCGTGATCCTGTCGGCAGCCTATGCGCTCTGGCTTTACCGCCGTGTCGTGTTCGGCGCGCTGGAAAAGGAGAGCCTGAAGGCGCTGCTCGATCTCTCGGGACGTGAAAAGGCGATCCTTTATCCGCTGGTGATCCTGACGATCTTCTTCGGTGTCTATCCGGCACCAATCTTCGATGCGACCGCAGCCTCCGTGGATCTGCTCGTCAACAACTACTCCGCAGCCCTGCAGGCAGCGCAAAACGTTGCGCTTTCGGTGCAATGACCACAGGACGTGATTGGACATGACTGCTGAAACCCTCCTCGCTAGCCTGCAGCTCTCGATACCCGAGTTGATCCTCGCGGTCGGCGCGATGGCGCTCTTGATGATCGGCGTCTTCGCCGGTGAAAAGTCGACCTCGACCGTCACCGGCCTTGCGGTTGCCCTTCTCATCATCGCCGGCCTCTGGCTCGTCCTGAAGACGGGCGAGGGCGAAGCTTACGGCGGCGCCTTCCTGTCCGATCCCTTCGCCAAGTTCATGAAGGTGCTGGCGCTGATCGGCTCGATCACCGCCATGGTGATGACGGTCGGCCATGCCCGTTCGTCGCAGATCGACCGCTTCGAGTTCCCGGTGCTTCTGGTGCTCGCCACCCTCGGCATGCTCCTGATGATCTCGGCCAACGACCTGATGTCGCTGTACCTGTCGCTGGAACTGCAGTCGCTGGCGCTCTATGTCGTCGCGGCCATCAACCGCGACAGCATCCGCTCGACGGAAGCCGGCCTGAAGTATTTCGTCCTCGGTGCGCTGTCCTCGGGCATGCTGCTTTACGGCATGTCGCTGGTCTACGGCTTCACCGGTCATACCGGCTTTGACGAGATTGCGGCTGCCTTGACTTCGACCGGCACGCCGTCGCTCGGCCTCATCTTCGGTCTGGTCTTCATTCTGGCCGGCCTCGCTTTCAAGATCTCCGCCGTGCCGTTCCATATGTGGACGCCCGACGTCTATGAAGGCGCGCCGACGCCGGTGACCGCGTTCTTTGCCGCTGCTCCGAAGGTTGCCGCCATGGCCATCTTCGTTCGCATCGTCATCAACGCGTTCGAGCCTGTCGTCGTTCAGTGGCAGCAGATCGTCGTCTTCATCTCGATCGCCTCCATGCTGCTCGGCGCCTTCGCGGCGATTGGCCAGAAGAACATCAAGCGCCTGATGGCCTATTCCTCGATCGGCCACATGGGCTACGCGCTCGTCGGTCTTGCTGCCGGCTCGATGGCAGGTGTCCGTGGCGTCCTGCTTTACATGCTCATCTACATGGTCATGACGCTCGGCACGTTTGCCTGCATTCTCGCCATGCGCCGCAAGGACGGCGAGAATGTCGAAAGCGTCGACGATCTCGCGGGCCTATCGCAGACCAACCCCTTCATGGCCACTGTCCTGACGGTCCTGATGTTCTCGCTCGCCGGCATTCCGCCGATGGCAGGCTTCTTCGGGAAGTACTTCGTGTTCATGGCAGCGATCGAAGCGCACCTCTACGCGCTCGCGATCATTGGCGTGCTCGCATCGGTGGTCGGCGCCTATTACTACCTGCGCGTCATCAAGGTGATGTGGTTCGACGATGCCAAGGGCGAGTTTGCCCGCACGGCGGGCGAGCTTCGCCTGGTCTTCGGTCTCTCGGGCCTGTTCGTGCTTGGATACGTCCTGATCGGCGGTCCGCTCGGCGAAGCCGCTGAAGTCGCGGCTCGGACCTTCTTTTGATCGGCCTTGAAGGCGGCGGCCGGGGTTCGCTCGACGATTTCCGGCACGTCGCGCTCAATGAAGTCGGCTCTACAAACAGCGAATGCCTGACGAGGGCGCGCGAGGGAGACAGAGGAAACCTCTGGATCACCGCCGCCCGCCAGACAGGTGGACGCGGCCGACGTGGCCGGGCCTGGTTTTCAGAGCCCGGCAATCTCTATGCCTCGCTCCTCCTGATTGACCCGGCGCCGATCGAACTGCTGCACTCGCTGCCGCTGGCCGTGGCCGTGGCCGTTCACAGGGCCATCCGTCAGGTGATGCCGCTTGCCGGTGCGCCGGTCGAGATCAAGTGGCCGAACGATATTCTCATCGACGGCAAGAAGACCTGCGGCATCCTGCTTGAAGGCGAAAGCCTGGCAGACGGCCGTCGCGCGCTGGTTATCGGCTGCGGCATCAACATTGCTGTCACGCCGGACGAGGCGCTCTACCCGGTGACGTCGCTTCGCAACGAAGGCGCGTCGGTATCTCCGGACGAACTGTTTGCCCACCTGTTCCTGACTATGGCCGAAACGCTTTCCGTTTGGGACCAGGGCCGGGGTGTGGCACACATCATAGACCAATGGCGGGCGGCAGCGCGCGGCATCGGCGAGACCATTACGGTGAACCTGCCGGATAGGTCGCTTTCCGGCCGCTTTGCCGGTATTGATCAGGACGGCCGGTTGATGCTCGATACGGGCTCTAGCACGATGCAGACGATTGCCGCCGGCGACGTATTTTTCGGATAATCAAAACAAGGGCGCATCAAAACATGGCGCAAGAAGAAGAACTGGTGTTCTTGCCGCTCGGCGGCGTCGGCGAAATCGGGATGAACCTTGGCCTCTACGGCTACGGAAAACCCGGTAACCGGCAGTGGATAATGGTCGATTGCGGCGTCACTTTCCCGGGGCCTGAGCTTCCGGGCGTGGATCTGGTGCTGGCCGATATCAGCTTCCTGGCGGAAGAGCGCCGCAATCTCAAGGGCATCATCATTACCCATGCCCATGAGGATCACTATGGTGGTCTCAACGATCTCTGGCCGGGGTTGAATGTGCCGGTCTATGCCTCGCCTTTTACGGCGGGCATGCTGGAAGCCAAGCGCGACTTCGAAAAGAGCCGCGGCGAGATCCCGATTACGATCTTCAAGCAGGGCGACCGCATCAATGTCGGCCCGTTCGAAATCGAGGCGGTCGGCGTCAACCACTCGATCCCTGAGCCGATGTCGCTCATCATTCGCACGCCGCTTGGCGCGGTCGTTCATACCGGCGACTGGAAGATCGACCTTCAGCCGTCGCTCGGGCCGCTCACCGACGAGCAACGCTTCCGCAAGATCGGCGACGAAGGCGTGCTCGCGCTCGTCTGTGATTCAACCAATGCGCTTCGCGACGGCGTCTCGCCGTCCGAGCAGGAGGTTTCCGCCAGCCTGACCGAGATCATCTCCAAGGCCGAAGGGCGCGTGGCAATTACCACTTTCTCCTCGAATGTGGGACGTATCCGCTCGATCGCCGAAGCTGCGGAAGAGGCCGGCCGTGATGTGCTTCTTCTCGGTAGTTCGATGAAGCGCGTCGTCGCCGTCGCCCGTGATCTCGGCCTGATGGAAGGCATCAAGCCGTTCCTCGCCGAAGACGAGTTCGGCTATGTGCCGCGCGACAAGGTCGTCGTTATCCTGACGGGCAGCCAGGGCGAACCGCGCGCAGCACTTGCCAAGATCGCCCGCGATGAGATGCGCAACGTTGCCTTCTCGGCCGGCGATACCGTCGTGTTTTCGTCGCGCACCATTCCCGGTAACGAGAAGGCGATCAACGACATCAAGAACGGCCTGATTGAGCAGGGCATTCACATCATTACCGACAGCGAAGCGCTGGTGCATGTGTCGGGTCACCCGCGCCGCAGTGAATTGCAGCAGATGTACCAGTGGGTCCGTCCGCAGATCCTCGTGCCGGTGCACGGCGAAGCCGCACATCTGACGGCACACGGTGAGCTTGGGCGGCAATCGGGTATCGCCAGCGTCCCGCGTCTTCGCAACGGCGAGATGTTGCGGCTGGCACCCGGTCCGGCCGAGGTCATCGATACCGTGCCGCATGGCCGGATCTACAAGGATGGCTCGCTGATCGGCGACTTCGAGGAGATGGGCATCGGCGAACGGCGCAAGCTCTCCTTCGCCGGACATGTCTCCGTCAACGTTGTGCTCGACAATCGCTACGACTTCCTCGGCGATCCGGACCTTGTTGCCATCGGCCTGCCCGAGTTCGACGATGAGGGCGAAGACATGGAAGACACGCTCTATGACGCGGTGCTCGGTGCTGTCGAAAGCATTCCGCGTGCCAAGCGCAAGGATCTGGCCATGCTCCAGGAGGCTGTGCGCCGCGCCGTGCGCAGCACGACCAACCAGATCTGGGGCAAGAAGCCCGTGGTGACAGTGTTCGTCACCAAAGTCTGATTTTCTCTGAGCCCCGGGCGTTGTAAACGTCCGGGGCTCTCTCGTCGTCGGAAGGTTGGAGGATCGCGATGCTCGGACGGGTCAATCATGTGGCAATCGCCGTGCCGGATCTGGCATCCGCCACGCAAAGCTACCGCACCACGCTTGGCGCGACGGTGACTGAGCCACAGGCCTTGCCGGAGCACGGGGTTACCGTCGTTTTCGTGACGCTGCCCAACACCAAGGTCGAGCTGTTGGAACCGCTTGGCGACACTTCGCCGATTGCAGCGTTCCTGGCCAAAAACCCGTCCGGCGGCATGCATCACATCTGTTACGAGGTCGAGGACATCATTGCCGCTCGTGACGCATTGAAAGGGTCTGGCGCACGCGTCCTCGGTGACGGCGAGCCGAAGATCGGCGCCCATGGCAAGCCGGTGCTCTTTCTGCACCCCAAGGATTTTCAAGGCACCTTGATCGAACTTGAACAGGTGTGACAGTTGATCGCGCGATACCGGTTTGTGTGATCGCGCCCATGGCGTTATAAGCAGGCAGAATGTCGAGAGGATTGTTCCACAGAAGGCCAGTGTGCGCTTCGGGCGAGGTCCTCACCAGGAGCCGGAAATGCCGCTTTTCTCCACCTTTGCCATCTACTTCATTATCTGGTGGCTGACGCTGTTTGCCGTGCTGCCGCTTGGCGTGCGCACCCAGGCGGAGGAAAACGAGGTCGTTCCCGGCACCGTCGAAAGCGCACCGGCGCGGTTCCGTGCCAAGCGCGTTATCCTGTTGACGACGGCGATCGCGGCGGTCATCCAGCTCGCCTGGTACATCGTATCGGTGCGGCTCGGCTACGGCATCGACAGCATCCCGCGCTTCTATCCGAAGTTCTACTGAGGCAATCGCCCAGACGTGCGCGGTCGCGTAACGTCTGCGTTTTTCGGTCGATGCTGACCGCTCGCCAATAATCCCCAGTTAATTGTCCGGATTTTTCGACCGTGCAGGTCCAAGGAAGCCGCTCGGGCGGCCCGTCGGCTGAAACCCGGGCAATCCTACGATTGACCGCCCTGAAATTGACACAGTTCAAGAAGGTGTAGCTGCTTCGCTGTGGTCTCGCCTGGTGAAAGGCAAAAAAAAACAAGGCTGAAAGCCTTGTTTTTCAAGTATCGCGTGATCTCTAATCCGTTTCCGGCGGCAGCGACGAAGCGCGCCTAAGATCTTATCCTCCCAAGACTTGACCGCGAAAGTCGGCAAGAATTTAGACTTCATGCCTGTTTTGTGAGCCGAAATTAGCCCAAACATTGGGCGATGTCACCCTGTTTTTTTGCATTTTTGCTACAGTTGGATAAAATTTCTCCGTTGACAAGCATCGTCGCAATCCTGTTACTAGCGTGCTCTTTTGACGCAGCTTTTGGCCTGCGGTTTCTCCTTCAGATCTCTCTGCCCGCTCTGTGCTATTCCCACCGCAAGCAGGGTTTTCATCCGAGCGCGAAGCGGTTATGAACGCAGGGCTCGGATAGGTTCCAGCCGATTTGTCGGTGACGGAAATTTGAGAGCCGACCCCAAGAAGCAATGGTCGCCTTTGCCTGTTTTGGTGAGACCGGCGTGCCTGAGCTCAACGTCATTTCGCCCGAATCCGTCGATAGTGCGACGTTCATCAAGTTTTGGAACCCGTCATGCGCCTGTCCCGCTTTTTCATGCCCATCTTGAAGGAAAATCCGAAGGAAGCGGAAATCGTTTCCCACCGTCTTATGCTCCGGACGGGCATGATCCGGCAGCAGTCCTCGGGTATTTATACCTGGCTGCCACTCGGAAAGCGGGTTCTCGACAAAGTCAATGCGATCGTCCGCGAGGAACAGAACCGCACCGGCGCGAATGAGCTGCTGATGCCGACGCTGCAGTCCGCCGAGCTTTGGCAGGAAAGCGGCCGCTATGATGCCTACGGCAAGGAGATGCTGCGCATCAAGGATCGCCAGGACCGGCCGATGCTCTATGGGCCGACCAACGAGGAAATGATCACCGACGTCTTCCGTTCCTACGTGAAGTCCTATCGTAGCCTGCCGCTCAATCTGTACCATATTCAGCTGAAATTCCGCGACGAGATCCGCCCGCGTTTCGGCACCATGCGCTCGCGCGAATTCCTGATGAAGGACGCCTATTCCTTCGATCTCGACCGCGAAGGCGCCGAGCACGCCTATAACAAGATGTTTGCGGCCTACCTGCGCACTTTCTCGCGCATGGGATTGCGCGCCATTCCGATGCGGGCCGATACCGGTCCGATCGGCGGCAATCTCAGCCACGAATTCATCATTCTCGCCGAAACCGGTGAGTCCGAAGTGTTCTGCCACAAGGACTTCCTCGGCTTCGACATTCCCGGTGAAGACACCAATTTCGACGATGTCGCCGGCCTGAAGAAGATCTTCGACAAGTGGACGTCGCGTTACGCCGCCACCTCGGAAATGCATGACGAGGCTGCGTTCAACGAAGTCGCCGAAGGCGACCGCGTGTCGGCACGCGGCATCGAAGTCGGCCATATCTTTTACTTCGGCACAAAGTATTCCGAGGCGATGGGCGCCAAGGTTCTCGGACCTGATGGCAAGGAGCACACGGTCCACATGGGCTCCTACGGCATCGGCCCGACACGGCTGGTCCCGGCGATCATCGAGGCGTCGCATGACGACAACGGTATCATCTGGCCGAAGTCGATCTCGCCGTTCGATGGCGTGATCATCAACATGAAAGCGGGCGATGCCGCTTGCGACGCAGCCTGCGAGACGCTCTACTCGAAGCTCGGCGCTGCCGGATTCGACGCGCTGCTCGACGATACGGATGACCGCGCCGGCGCCAAGTTCGCGTCGGCCGATCTGATCGGCGTGCCGGTCCAGATCATCGTTGGGCCACGTTCGATCGCTAACGGCGAAGTCGAGCTCAAGGATCGCAAGACCGGTGAGCGCGAGACCATGACTGTCGAGGCGGCCCTCAACAAGCTGATCGCGACGAAGTAAGTGAGGCAAGGGGAGGCAGGATGACCGCCGTGACGGAAGATCAGGTGCAGGCTGCTGGCCAGTCCGCAAAGTCCGCCAGCCGCCCCTTTTCCGCCTTTGAGCGCATGGTCGCCTGGCGCTATCTGCGCTCGCGGCGCAAGGAAGCCTTCATTTCGGTGATCGCCGGCTTCTCGTTCATTGGCATCATGCTCGGCGTTGCGACGCTGATCATCGTCATGGCAGTGATGAACGGCTTCCGCACCGAACTCATCTCGCGCATCCTCGGCATCAACGGTCACATGATCGTCCAGCCGATTGATGGTCCGCTCAACAATTATGCCGATCTTGCCACGCGCTTCTCCGGCGTGAAGGGCGTGACCATGGCGATCCCGCTCATCGAGGGGCAGGTCCTGGCGCAGGGCGTCAGCGACAGTTCGACTGGCGCTCTCGTGCGCGGCATCCGCGCCGATGACCTCGGCAAGATGAAGTCGGTCTCCGAGCAGATCAAGTCCGGCGACCTCGTCGGCTTCGCGGCAGGCACCGGCGTTGCGATCGGCTCGCGCATGGCCGATCAGCTCGGCATCCAGGTGGGCGGCACCATCACTTTGACATCGCCGAACGGCGACGTGACGCCCATGGGCATGAACCCGCGGGTCAAGGCCTACACGGTTTCGGCGATCTTCGAGATCGGCATGTCGGAATACGATTCGTCGATCATCTTCATGCCGTTGGAGGAATCGCAGCTCTTCTTCAACGCCGAGGGGCTGGCACAGCAAATCGAAATCTTCGTCGAGCACCCGGATATGGTCGATGAGCTGCGCAAGCCGGTCGAAGATGCCGCCGGGCGGCAGATCTTCATCACCGACTGGCGCGACCGCAACAAGACGTTCTTTTCAGCGCTCGAGGTCGAGCGCAACGTGATGTTCATGATCCTGACGCTGATCGTTCTGGTCGCGGCATTGAACATCATCTCCGGCCTGATCATGCTGGTGAAGGACAAGGGAAGCGACATCGCCATCCTTCGCACCATGGGGGCGACGTCCGGGTCGGTCATGCGCATCTTCTTCATGACCGGGGCTGCGATCGGTGCTGCGGGAACCGTTGCCGGCGTGTTGCTTGGCGTCGTCGTCTGCCTCAACATCGAGTCCATCCGCCAGTTCTTCTCCTGGATTTCAGGGACGACGCTGTTTAGCCCGGAACTCTATTTCCTGAGCCAACTTCCGGCGGACATGAATGCTGATGAGACTATTCTCGTCATTGTCATGGCGCTCAGCCTGTCGTTCCTTGCCACCATCTTTCCGGCATGGCGCGCCTCGCGTCTCGATCCCGTGCAGGCCCTGCGGTATGAATGACAAGGACAACAACTGAATGAATGCGCGCGTGGCACTGCAGCTTTCGGGCATCGAGCGTACTTACGGGCAGGGGGACACCTTCCTGTCGATCCTCAAGGGGGCGGACTTCACGCTGAAAAGCGGCGAAACCGTCGCACTCGTGGCGCCGTCGGGCACCGGCAAGTCGACGCTGCTGCACGTCGCTGGCCTCTTGGAGCGCCCGGATGGCGGAAAGGTCGTCGTCAATGGCGTGACCTGCGATGGTCTCAACGATGACCGGCGGACGGCCATCCGCCGCAATGAGATCGGCTTCGTCTACCAGTTCCATCATCTGCTTCCGGAGTTTACCGCTCTCGAAAACATCATGATGCCGCAACTGATCGCCGGGCTCGGCAAGGCGGAGGCGGCCGAACGGGCAAGGGCGCTGCTCGATTACATGCGTATCGGTCATCGCGCCGATCATCGCCCGTCGGAGCTGTCGGGCGGCGAACAGCAGCGCGTGGCGATTGCCCGTGCCGTCGCCAACGCACCGCTGGTGTTGCTGGCCGACGAGCCGACCGGCAATCTCGATCCGGAAACCGCAGGCTATGTTTTCGAGGCACTCGAGGCCTTGGCGCGTCAGTCGGGTCTGGCGGCTCTGATCGCCACGCACAATCACGAGCTGGCATCGCTGATGGATCGGCGGGTGACCATCGAAGATGGCAAGGTCGTCGAACTGAAGTGATGCTGAGCGCGTTTGCGGCCCAGACGGGCCCGTGCAAACGCGCCATCGTTCTGCCTCGACGGATCTCCTAACGAAGCCGCGCTTTGCGCATTTTCCAAGGCGTGAAGCAGACAGCGTCAGCGTTTGATGCGACGGCCGAACTCCAGCATCCCGCTTTCACGTGGCTTCATGGAAGGCGGATAAGATGCCCCAGAATCAAAGTGTCGGTCCGTCCCTATTCCGTTCTTCAGCGTGCACGGCACTCTTTGCCAAGCGCCAGCTCACTGCCTACGGCACGATGAGGCCGCCGCGATAGTCGAGTTCATAGGCTTCGTCGCCGTCGACAAAGATAACCTCACGTCCGGAAAAGTGCTGCGTGTCGCCACGGCTGGTGTCGATGTAGGTGCCGTAGGCGTGGCGATATTGCATTCCACCGAGGAAATGCCGCTTTTCGCGATACATGGTTTCGAGCGCTGTCTTGATGACGATGCCGGCGCGCTCCGCATCGATCAGATCGGGCCGGACGACGTGACCGAAATAGTTCATGACCCAGCGGGTATCGTCCCCGAACCAAACCGTTTCCTGGCCGGCAAAATCCGTTCCACCGAAATAACTGTCGAGATACCTCCACCGGTCGCGCTGATAGCCGATATCGCGTGCGCCCGTGCGCGAAGGCGGCTGTGCGGTACCGCCGCCGACATACGCCTTCGATTTGGCTTCCACGATGAAGTCCTTGAGCTCGTCGATACTGGCCATGAGAACACCCTGTTTGTTCACACGCAGCATGCCGCGAGACATCCGTGATGTAAAGAACAAAAAGAGAACAAACGGCGCGATTACCGGATGCCGCAGGCGTGCTGTCCGCGGTCGTCGTTCCAGTCCTTGAGGAGCACCAATTCGCCCTTGGCGCTGACGGGCCTGTCGTTGGATTTGCCCTTGCCGGTCAGCACATTCAGGTCACACTGCGACGTGTTGCTGGGATCAAGGGTGTCGTAGGAGGCGTAGGTGTAACCGGCAACGACGAAATCGAAATTGCGGTAGGCAATCGTCAGCTTCTGTTCCCAGCGGTCGCGGCCGATCGCGTCGTTGTGCGTGGTAATCACCAGCGAGCCGTTCGGGAGCGCACTGACCGTCGGCGCCTGGCCGACCATGCCGTACTGCCCCCAGATCTTGTTTGGGATGGCTGACTTGAGCGTCAGCGGGCCATCTTCGCCAGCGAGATAGATGTAAATCGCATTGTCCTCGTCGGTCTCCTCGCCAGGTTTGACCAGCAGCGCCAGATCGCTCGTACCGTCCTTGTCCCAGTCGCCGGTCGCAGCCGACACGATGCGCCCGGGGTCGATCGCCTCTGCGGCGAAAGTGAGGGAAGGAAGCAGGAGGAAGAGGGGCAGGGTCAGGCGTGCAATCATGTCGCTGTTGCTCCGTGTGGTTGCTCTAGTCATAGGCGCGATGGGCGAAGTGCTCAAGCTTTCGGTT
Source organism: Ensifer sp. GW823-FHT05D09 (assembly GCF_058795755.1). NCBI lineage: Bacteria > Pseudomonadati > Pseudomonadota > Alphaproteobacteria > Hyphomicrobiales > Rhizobiaceae > Ensifer > Ensifer sp. GW823-FHT05D09. The sequence continues at coordinate 253,206 of NZ_JBXAIA010000009.1, forward strand.
AATCACAGCGGACGACGATTGCCGGCGCGATTAACCATGCGCGGTGGAAAGCGGGCGCTCCGCTCAACAGTGATTGACGTGAGAACAAAAATGGAACAAAGTAAAAACATAACGGAAAAGGAGCCATGTTATGACTGATTTTGTTCGTGACCTCGCCGCCTTCACATCGATGGGCCTGTTCGTCGCAAGCATTGCCTTCATCGCTCTCGGGCTTTGATCCGAGGATATGTTTTCGAAGCGGCGTGACCCTGACGCGGGGTCGCGCGATACCATGCCGGCACTGCACCGTTGAAAAGAACGCCGGCCCATGTTGCAAAAACTGGACATGGCGGATGAGAAACGGGATATCCTGACGCCTGACAGGAATCAGGGTGTAAAGATGGCGGATCAAGGCGGCGCGGAACGGAACGAACAGACGGCTGCGGATCCACAGTTCGTGCATCTTCGTGTCCACTCGGCTTTCTCCCTGCTCGAAGGGGCGCTGCCCATCAAGAAGGTGATCGGCAAGGCCGTGGCTGACGCCCAGCCGGCAATCGGGATCGCCGACACTAACAATCTTTTCGCAGCGCTTGAATTTTCCCAAAAGGCGGCCGAAGACGGTCTGCAGCCGCTCACCGGTTGTCAGCTGTCGATCGACATGGAAGACGAGGCCGACGGCGACCGCCGCGGCCACGCGCAGCAACTGGCCAAGCTGCCGGCCATCGTGCTGATCGCTGCCACCGACGACGGCTACACGCGATTGGTCGATCTGGTCAGCCGCGCCTATCTCGGAGGCGAAGGCAGCCAGGTCACGAGAATAACGCGTTCGTGGCTGGTGGAGGCCGGCACGGATGGGCTGATCGCGCTTTCGGGCGCAAGCGGCGGCCCGATCGATATGGCAGTGAAATCCGGTTCGACGGCTTTGGCTGAGGCGCGTCTGGAAGCATTGCAGGAGCTCTTCGGCGATCGGCTCTATATCGAGTTGCAACGGCACGGCAATTTTGATCGCCGGCATGAGAGCCGGATGATCGACCTTGCTTACAAGTTCGATGTGCCTTTGGTTGCGACCAACGAGGCGTTCTTTCCCTCGCCGTCCGATTATGATGCGCACGACGCGCTGATGGCGGTTGCCCACAACGCCATGGTTTCGGACGACAGCCGTTTCCGGCTGACGCCGGATCACTATCTCAAGAGCCGGAAGGAAATGGCGGCACTTTTCGCCGACCTGCCCGAGGCGCTCGAAAACACCATCGAGATCGCGCGCCGATGCTCGTTCATGCTGAAGACGCGCGGGCCGATCCTGCCGCGCTTCACCGGTGCGTCCGACGACCCGGAGGAGGCCGAGCGCGCCGAATCGGGCGAACTGCGCCGGCAGGCGGAGGAGGGCCTCGACGACCGCTTGCACAAGCTCGGCATGGCGCCCGGCTATACTGAGGAAGAGTATCGCGAGCGGCTGGCATTTGAACTTAGCGTCATCGAGCGCATGAAGTTCCCGGGCTACTTCCTGATCGTTGCCGACTTCATCAAATGGGCAAAACAGCACGACATTCCCGTCGGCCCGGGCCGTGGTTCGGGCGCGGGCTCGCTGGTCGCCTATGCGCTGACCATCACCGACGTCGATCCCATGCGGTTCTCGCTGCTGTTCGAGCGCTTCCTCAACCCTGAACGCGTATCGATGCCCGACTTCGACATCGACTTCTGCCAGGACCGGCGCGAAGAGGTCATCCGCTACGTCCAGGCGAAGTATGGCCGCGAGCAGGTCGCCCAGATCATCACCTTCGGTTCTCTGCAGGCGCGCGCAGCGCTTCGCGACGTCGGTCGCGTGCTCGAGATGCCCTATGGCCAGGTCGACAAGATCTGTAAGCTCGTGCCCAACAACCCGGCCAACCCGACGCCATTGTCAAAGGCGATCGAGGAAGAGCCGCGCCTGCAGGAAGAAGCCGAGAAGGAGCCTGTCGTCGCGCGTCTGCTCGATATCGCGCAGAAGATCGAGGGCCTTTATCGCCACGCTTCGACCCACGCCGCCGGCATCGTCATCGGCGATCGGCCACTGTCGAAGCTGGTGCCGATGTACCGCGATCCGCGCTCCGACATGCCGGTGACCCAGTTCAACATGAAATGGGTCGAGCAGGCCGGCCTCGTAAAATTCGACTTCCTCGGCCTGAAGACGTTGACGGTGCTGAAAGTCGCCGTCGACTTCGTCAAATTGCGCGGCATTGAGGTCGACCTCGCCAGCATTCCGCTCGATGACGAGAAGACCTACGAGATGCTGTCGCGCGGCGAAACGGTCGGCGTGTTCCAGGTGGAAAGTGCCGGCATGCGCAAGGCGCTGATCGGCATGCGGCCCGACTGCATCGAGGACATCATCGCGCTGGTGGCGCTCTATCGCCCGGGCCCGATGGAGAACATTCCGGTCTACAACGCCCGCAAGCACGGCGAAGAAGAGATCGAATCGATCCATCCGAAGATCGATTATCTGCTCAAGGAAACGCAGGGCGTTATCGTCTACCAGGAGCAGGTGATGCAGATCGCCCAGGTCCTGTCGGGCTATTCGCTCGGCGAAGCCGACCTTCTGCGTCGCGCCATGGGTAAGAAGATCAAGGAGGAGATGGATAAGCAGCGTGCCCGTTTCGTCGACGGTGCGGTCAAGAACGAGGTGTCGAAACCGCAGGCCGATCTGATCTTCGATCTCCTCGCCAAGTTCGCAAATTACGGCTTCAACAAGTCGCACGCCGCCGCCTACGCCATCGTCTCCTACCAGACCGCCTATATGAAGGCGCACTACCCGGTCGAGTTCCTGGCAGCGTCGATGACGCTCGATATGGCCAACACCGAAAAGGTCAACGACTTCCGTCAGGATGCCGGACGCCTTGGCATCCAGGTGATTGCGCCGTCGGTCCAGTCCTCCTTCCGGCATTTTCAGACGGGCGAGAAGCGGATCTATTATTCATTGGCGGCCATCAAGGGCGTCGGCGAATCGGCGGTCGAGCACATCGTTGCCGTTCGCGGTGACCGCGAATTCGCGAGCCTTGAAGATTTCTGCCTGAGGATCGACCCGAAGCTGCTCAACCGGCGTGTGTTCGAAAGCCTGATTGCTGCCGGTGCCTTCGACTGCTTCGGCTACGACCGCGCCGAACTCGTCGGCGGCCTCGATCGAATTCTCGGCTTTGCCCAGCGTGCGCAGGAAAACAAGACCAGCGGACAGGGCGATATCTTCGGGGCAGGAGCTGCAACCGGACCGGAACGGATCTCGCTTCCTGCCTACACGCCGTGGCTCGCCTCGGAAAAATTGCACCGGGAATTCCAGGTGCTGGGCTTCTATCTCTCCGCCCATCCGCTCGACACCTACAATCCGCTGCTCGCCAAGATGCGAGTCCAGACGTTTGGTGATTTCGCCGGCGCCGTGAAGAAGGGCGCAACGGCCGGCCGTCTCGCCGGCACCGTGACGTCCAAACAGGAGCGCAAGACCCGGACGGGCAACAAGATGGGTATCATCGCCTTCTCGGATTCGTCCGGTCAGTTCGAGGCCGTTCTGTTTTCGGAGATGTTGCACCAGTATCGCGACCTGCTCGAGCCCGGGAAATCGCTTGTCATGACCGTGCAGGCGGAGGAGCGGCCGGAAGGTATCGGTCTTCGCATCCAGACGCTGCGCTCCCTTGAGGAAGAATCGCTGCAGATGCAGAAGGCGCTGCGCGTTTACGTGCGCGATTCCGGACCGCTGAAGTCGATCGCCGCCCACTTGAACGCGAGAGGCGAGGGGCTCGTTTCCTTCATCGTCATCAAGGACAACGGCCAGCGCGAGATCGAGGTCGAACTCAGCGAAAAATTCAGGATTTCGCCCGAGATTGCGGCAGCGCTTCGCTCCGCCCCGGGGGTGGTTGACGTCGAGCTCGTCTGATCCGCTCTGTGGTGGGTTGCTTGACGTTGCGTTGACCAGGGAAAGGCACGACGGTCAGACGTGACGGCCCGCTCCTGGTGGACGTCTATCGGCTCAGCCGCGTGGTGAAGCCCGTGTGATGGTGATGAAATCGGTTCCGTCGCCGGTTTCAAGTCCGCTTTCCATGTCGGAAATCGAGAGCGACGACCCGTCGGCAAGCAGGCTGCCGATGCGCTTGCGCACCTCGTCGGAGACAGTCAGGCGACCAAGCGTGCGCTGGGTGGCGTTGAAGGCGGATGGGTCGGCGTCGGTGCTGATTCCGAGCCGTTTTTTCGTCCCTGATGGCAGGTGGTTTTCGAGCGAAACGCCGTACCATTTGCCTTCGCCCTTTTCGCCGTCAACCTCATGAAATTGCAGGAAATGCGTGCCCAGCGCCTGCTCCGGCCCGTCGATTATGACGTCGCCTTCGAAGATCGGCTTGAAGCCCTGCCGCACAAGGATCACGCCATTGGCGGGAGTGTCGCGTCCAACCTTCTTGAAGATGGCATCCGTCAGTTCCGGCGTCAGCTTCCCATCGACGGCCAACCCCTCGGCGGTTTGAAACGCATTGATGGCGGCGGTCGTGTCCGGGCCGATGTGGCCGTCCGCTGCTCCGGCGACATAGCCGAGTTGGTTCAGTGCCGACTGGACGTCGCGCCGGATATCACGCTCGCCACGGCGGGTGATCAGCATCCGGATCGGCTCGCGGCTTTCCTCAGCGACGGTTGACGGAATGCTCGATGTCTCCGTCATGGCCACTTCGACCGGTCCGTTCTCGGCCTGGCTGATTGCCGGGCGAAGCGGCACGTCCGACAGCGGAGCGGGATTGTCGCCCGGCGCCGGCTGACGCTGGAAGAGCATGGCGCTCGACACTTCGGTGGGGCTGACCTGATGGTCTGTTATGAGGACATGCATGCCGCGCGACGTCATCTTGAAGAGGCTGGCGGCAAACTTGCTCGGCAGGCGCACACAGCCGTGGGAGGCGGGATAGGCAGGTACGTGATTGGAGCCGTGCAATGCAATGCCGGACCAGGTCAGCCGCTGCATGAAGGGCATCGGTGCGTTTGAATAGATGTTGGATTTGTGCTGACGCCGTTTTTCCAGGATCGAGAAGATGCCCGTCGGTGTCGAATGGCCAGCCTTGCCCGTGGAGACCGCCGATGTCGCGATCACCGCGTCGCCATCATAGACGACGAGCGATTGTTGGTTCTTCGAGACGATGATCTGCAGCGGCGCGCTGCTGCCGGCGAAACCGGCGGCAGGCGAAAACAAGACGACGACGACGCTGGCCGTGAGAGCGAAACGCGATACCATACACTCATCCCAACACGTAAACTGGCCGACGAGCTTAGACTGCAATCTTTAAAGAATTCGTCCGGATCGGGCCAAGGAAACGGCAAGCCACCGCCGATGACGCACTAGTGATCGCGCTTGCGGCTGCCGAACGTGTAGCCGGTTTCGACGCTTGCCTTGCCGAACTTGTCGCGTAGCCTGTTGATGGCATCTTCGGCGGCAGCGCGGCGGGTCGCTGCGGGATCGACCAGATCGGGCGGATCGGCGAGATCGGGGCTCGACAGATCGCTGACGCCAATGCCGATCAGCCGGTACTTCGTGCCGTCGATCTCCTTCTCCAGCAGTTGCAGCCCCGTGCGGAAGATGCGGTCTGCAAGCCGGGTCGGGCTGTCGAGACGGCGGTTGCGGGTCCTGGTCTTGAAGTCCGCGGTCTTCAGTTTCAACACGACCGTCTGGCCGGCCAGTTCGGATTTGCGCAACCGATGCGCGACCTGCTCACTCAACCGGCGCAGATGCGTGACGAGATCATCCTGACGGGCGAGATCGTCGTTGAAGGTCGTTTCGGACGACACGCTTTTCGCCTCGCCATCGATCTCAACGGTTCTCTCGTCGAGGCCGCGCGACAGGCGGTAAAGCCTCTGGCCCATGGTGCCGTAGCGGCGCATGAGGTCGGCTTCCTCCATGGCCTGGAGCTGGCCGATCGTTCGGATACCGTCGCGTTCCAGTGTGGTCGCAAACGCCTTGCCGACGCCCCAGATCAAGGTCACGGGCCGTTCTCTCAGGAATTCGAGCGCTTCGGCCTGGCCGATCACGGAGAAGCCGCGAGGCTTCTGCAGATCGGATGCAACCTTGGCGAGGAACTTGCAGTAGGAGAGCCCGACAGAGACAGTAATGCCGATCTCCTGTTCGATGCGGCGGGCGAAGCGCGCGAGCGTTCGGGCCGGGGGGTCGTGGTGCAGCCTTTGGGTGCCGCTCAGCTCCAGAAAGGCCTCGTCGATGGAGAGGGGCTGCACCAGCGGTGTCAGTTCCTGCATCAGCATGCGGACCTCGCGGCCGACGCGAACGTATTTTTCCATGTCGGGCTTGATGACCACCGCCTGCGGACAGGCCTCGAGCGCCTTGAACATCGGCATGGCCGAGCGCACGCCATGGATGCGGGCGATGTAGCAGGCGGTCGAGACGACGCCACGTTTGCCACCGCCGATAATCACCGGCTTGTCGGCAAGCTCCGGATTGTCCCGCTTCTCGACGGAGGCATAAAACGCATCGCAATCGATATGAGCGAGTGTCAGGTCGTAAAGCTCGGCATGACGCAGGATGCGGGGACTGCCGCAGGCAAGGCAGCGTCGCGCCGTTGCGCTCTGTTCCCGAAGGCAGTCACGGCAGAAGCCTGGAGTTTGAGAACCACTGTCGAGCATATCTGGAACAAATGTTGAACATTGCGACTTTACGCTCTAGGCTAGCGAGTCTCAAGGGAGGCCGCGTTGGAAATTGCCTTGCATGTCAGGTTGCCGACGCCAAGCCGCGGGTCGGGTTTCGAGTGCCTTCGTGCGGGTGCCTTGTTGTCGGGCCGGCTCTCGCTACCTTTGGAAATGCGCGCGAATTGCACTGGCAGCATCAGCCCAATCGGCAGCAATATGAACGCACGTATCTGGCGTCGGCGCGAGCGCGCGAAACTCGGCATTCGCCATCAGATTGATCAGCAGGCACGACGGCGCGTGCTCCTGCACCGATTGCAGGTTGCGGGCGATGTCGTCGATGAAAACAATGGGAAGTGCCCGTCCGGCATGCAGACGCTCGACGATCGGCCCCTTTGGGTCCTCGGAGGCGAGCAGAGGGTAAGGCAGTTCAAGGCGATCGAGCAGGGCACGGCGCGCGGCCGCATAACGTGGCGGCATTGCCGTCAGAAACACTATGTCCGCCTCAGTCGACAGGTCGCGAAGGGTTTCGACAGCGCCGGTAGCCGGTGTCTGCCAGCGATCCTGCGTGGCGTAGAAGGTGTCGAGCATGTCTTTGACGTCGTCCGCACTCGCTGCCTGCTCCGTTGTGCGATGGACGACGTTGCCGGTCAGCCGGAAAGAGCGCGGCACGAGGATATGGTCGCGGCTTTCGAGGAAAGCCCGAAAGGGGCTCAGGAATTCGAGCACCACCTCGTCGATGTCGCTGACGACGAGCGGGCGGTCAGTGAGGCGGATTTCATCGTCGAAGGCGGTGTTGCTCACGGTCAGCTGTCCTGCAGGTCGGCGGCGCCGGAGAGCTTCTCATGTGCACGCACGACATCCTGGGGTTCTGTGCCCGTTGCCTCGCAGAACGCGATCAGTGTCGGCTCATGGTCCATGAGAAAGGCGACGAGCCCGCCCATGAAGCCCGGCTCGCCGATTGCGTTGCGCAGGGAGGACGGATCCGATCCCGTCAGCGCCAGAAAACGGGACAAGAGGTCCGGCTCGCCGGCAAGCCAGGAAAGAATGTCGATGGCGATTTCGTCGGCGCTCTTCAATGTCTTGGCCTCCTACTGTTTTTACGCCCGGAATTACCTATTTTTCAACCAAATAGGTTTATCGTTGAACTCGAGGAAATGGGTCGAGTCGTTGGCTCTGCAACTTAGATGTCTTGATAAGACTTGCAAGAAGACGACTGGCAGCAAGGGATCGACATGCCCAAACAGGTAATGATTGTTGAGGATAACGAGCTGAACATGAAGCTCTTCCGAGACCTGATTGAGGCTTCCGGCTACGCGACGATCCAGACGCGCAACGGGATGGAGGCGCTCGAGCTGGCGAGAAAGTACCGTCCCGATCTGATTCTGATGGACATCCAGTTGCCGGAGGTCTCCGGGCTCGAAGTCACGAAATGGCTGAAGGAAGACGACGAGCTGCACGTCATCCCGGTCATCGCGGTGACCGCCTTCGCCATGAAGGGCGACGAGGAGCGTATCCGCCAGGGCGGCTGCGAAGCCTATGTTTCAAAACCGATTTCTGTGCCAAAGTTCATTGAGACGATCAAGACCTACCTTGGCGATGCCTGAACGGCGGGAAAATTGATATGACTGCGCGCATTCTTGTTGTCGATGACGTGCCTGCCAACGTTAAGCTTCTCGAAGCACGTCTGCTTGCGGAGTATTTCGATGTGCTGACTGCCGGCGATGGTCATACGGCGCTGTCGCTCTGCGAGACGACGCCGGTCGATCTGGTGCTGCTCGACATCATGATGCCCGGCATCGACGGTTTCGAAGTCTGCGAGCGTCTGAAGGCCAATCCGCGTACCGCCCATATTCCCGTCGTCATGGTGACGGCGCTCGACCAGCCTTCCGACCGGGTTCGCGGATTGAAGGCCGGTGCCGACGATTTTCTGACGAAGCCGGTCAACGATCTGCAGTTGATGTCGCGGGTCAAGAGCCTCGTCCGCCTGAAGAACGTCAGCGATGAACTGCGGCTGCGGGCCCAGACGGCGCAGACCATCGGCCTGCAGGAACTGGCGCGCCAGGATCGCCCGGACGAGCCGGGCAATATCCTCCTGGTCGATGGCCGCGGGTCCTCTCAGGAGCGGCTGCAGCGTGCGCTAACGCCGATTGCGGAGGTCTCCGTTATCTCCGATCCGCAGGCGGCTTTGTTCGAAGCCGCCGAGAACAATTTCGACCTCGTCATCGTCAATGCCAACTTCGACGACTACGACCCCCTGCGGTTGTGCTCGCAGCTGCGGTCTCTGGAGCGCACGCGCTTCATCCCGATCCTGCTGATCACCGAGCAGGGCAATGACGAAATGATCGTGCGGGCGCTCGATCTGGGCATTACCGACTACATCATCCGACCGGTCGATCCCAATGAACTCGTTGCCCGCTCGCTGACGCAGATCAGGCGCAAGCATTGCAACGACATGCTGAGAAAGAGTGTGCAGCAGACGATCGAACTGGCGGTCACCGATGGCCTCACCGGTCTGCACAATCGCCGTTACCTCGACAATCATCTGAAGCTGCTGCTCGATCGTGCTGCAGCGCGCGGACGCCCGCTGTCGATCTGCATGACCGACATCGACCGGTTCAAGCAGGTCAACGACACCTACGGTCATGATGTCGGTGACGAGGTGCTGCGTGAGTTTGCCGGCCGCATCCGCGCGACGGTGCGCGGCGCAGATCTCGCCTGCCGCTTCGGCGGCGAAGAGTTCGTTGTCGTGATGCCCGACACGTCGCCTGAGATGGCAGCGACAGTTGCCGAACGGCTACGGCATATCATCGAGAGCCAACCGTTCTCGATACCGCATGCGGACGGCGCACTGGTCATCACCGCTTCCATGGGCATTGCCGGTCTCAAGCTGGAAGGCGACACGACGGAAGCTCTGTTGAAGCGCGCTGATACGGCCCTCTATCAGGCGAAGAACGAAGGCCGCAACCGCGTGGTGGCAGCTGCAGCCTGAAGGCCGGAACCCACCGGCGACGTCATCCGCTGCCGGCGTGATGAAATTCCGGATCCCTCTTGCGACATGCCTTTAAAGTTGTATTCTTCGCCGCGCCGATGCTACCAAGGCGGTTGGTGGCGGCGGCGGCCGTGCATCTACCTGTATCAGGACGGTACGGAATTAACCATGCGCCGAGCAACACCGCTCCGCGCATTAAGAATTCGTTGATTTTTTTCTATTTTCAGGTGATGCTGATAAACGAGGGGGCATCGCTTCCGGCAGTTTCGGTTACCCCATGATGCTCAGGTCCGCCGCATCTCCTGGGTCGTGGGGTCGGTCGGTTGGCTTTTGACACCTGCGGAATCCTCGTGCCGCGGTTAGAAGCCAGCCGACCCCCATTCAAAGCGCCGTTCCGCAAGGGGCGGCGCTTTTCGATTCGTGCCGCTGTATTCTTGTCATTCGGGAGAGACGAAGGGGGAGGCCGGCGGCTGCTTCCGGGTGCACCAACGGAAAGGGGCGCCAAACCTTGCGGTTGGCGCCCCTTGATCCCACGAAACGTCAGATCTTACTTGATCTTGGTTTCCTTGAATTCGACGTGCTTACGCGCGACCGGATCATACTTGGTCTTGGTCATCTTGTCCGTCATCGTACGGCTGTTCTTGGTCGTGACGTAGAAGAAACCCGTGTCGGCTGTCGACAGCAACTTGATCTTGATGGTGGTGGCTTTTGCCATGGTCGTCCTGCCTTTATGAAATTGAACGCCGTGGAAAACCGGTTGCGGGCCACGGGCAAGGTTGGCGCGAAACTACAAATCGCGGCTGAAAAGTCAAGGCCGTTTTGGATTCAAAACGATCCTTACAACCGAAAGCGCGACGTAAAGACCGAAAAACCCGGCAATCGCCCAGGCAAATCCGTTGTTGCCAGCCACATCCATCGACGCGCCGATGACCTGCGGCCCGGCAACGGTACCGACCGCATAGGAGAAGACGAACGCTGCGTTGGCGGCGGCAAGGTCGGAGCCTTGCAGGCGCGAGCCGAGATGGCTGAGGCCGACCGTATAGAGGCCGGAGACGCAGCCGCCCCAGAACAATAGCACGACTGCCATCAGGAACCAGCTTTCCACCAGCATCGGCAGACAAAGGGCGCCGATGAGACCGATGACGGTCATGGCGGACAGCAATGTGCGCTTGTCCTTGATCTGATCTGACAACATGCCGAGCGGAATCTGGAAGATGAAATTGCCGACGCCCATCACGGTCAGCAGCAACGCCGCCTGTGATTCGGTGAACCCCGATCGTGTCCCGTAGACCGTAAAGAGCGACAACCCACCCGATTCGACTGCGCCGAAGATGAAGACGGCGGCCGTGGCCGTCGGCACCAGGAAAATATAGCGCATGAAGTGACGGTCTGGCTTTTCGTCGATCACCGGGCTCTCGTCCCGTGCGATGAAGATCGGCACGGCGGCGAGCAGAATGACGCCCGCACCGACCACGAAAGGCAAGACGCCCTCACTGCCGAGGATCGAGAAGAGCAGCGGCCCGCTCAGGAAGCCGAGGGATAGAACCGTGCCGTAGATGCCGAGCACGAAGCCCCGTTTCGCTGGCGGCGCGGTAGCGTTGATCCAGAACTCGGAGAGGATGAAGAGGACTGTGATGGCGCCATGGAAGACGACGCGCAGCGGAAACCAGAGCCAGAAGTTGGTAATGTAGTAGAAGCCGAACGCGCTGATTGCGGCAAGCAGGACGGCCCAGAGCATCGTCGGCGCAACACCGTGACGATGGGCGAACTTGGTCGTGAAGGACGCTGCGACCATGGATGCCACGCCGGCCATCGCCGAATTGAGACCAATCAGCGTCGATGAGATGCCGCGCTTCTCCATGATGCTCGAAAGCAGCGGCAGGCCAAGGCCGATTGCAATACCGACGGCGCTGATGGCGGAGACTGCCGCGATCAGCGACGGCCAGTGAATTTCGTCAACCGGTGCTGGGCACCCGGGCGTCGGCTGTGACATGCGACTGTGGTCCTTAGAGAAGCGTGCGGATGAACCGCCCACGGCGCGTGAAATAGAAAGGCACGGAGCGCCCATAGGGGAGCGATGGGTCCGCTTCAAGGCCGCTACGCAAATCCGAAAGGATGATGGCGGTTATCTCCGGTATCCGGAGCGAGGGGAGGTCGTTGACATCGATCCACTGCAAATCCTGGAGCTCCCGGCTTTCCAGAACCCGCGATGTATCGACCTTGGCTTCGTCCGCGAAAATCGCGAAGAAGCGCGTATCGAACCGCCTCGAGTGTCCCGGAGGAGTAATAGCCCGAGCCATATAGCGCAAGTTTGCGAGATCTGGAAGAAAGGGCAGCGGCGCTTCCGTCTCGGCAAGGGGCTGGCCCAGGGGGACGCCCGCCTCCTCGTAGAGTTCTCGCAGCGCCGCCAGCGCGAGCGCTCTGGCGCGTGCGTCGCTGACCGGCTGGCCCTCGACGCATTTCAGCGCCTGCAGAACGGCGGGATTGAGGTCCGTGGAAAAGGCAAGACGGTGATCCGTCGGGTCCCTGCGCCCGCCGGGAAAGACGTAGAGGTCGGGCATGAAGACATGCGCACTGCTGCGCCGGCCCATCAGCACGCGCACGCCGCCGCCGGTGCGGTCAAGCAGCATGATCGATGCTGCGTCACGCGGCCTTACGCGCCGCTCAGGGCTGGCGTGAGCAAGGACGACGCTTTCGCGCCCTGACGTCATGCGGAGGGATCTCGTGCAGGCAGTACGTCCTCGGGCGCATCCTCCTGTCCACCGAAGCCATGCATCCTCAGCGCCCATTGCAGGCCGATGACGGCGCCCTTGATCGGCTGCAGCAGTGCCAGCGAACTGATCAGCGTAATCGGTGTCCAGATCGCAAGGTGCTGCCACGTCGTCAAGGGCAGGATCATGTCGGTCATCATATAGCCGGCAAGCACCAGATGGCCGACGATGGTGACGACGATATAGGGCGGAAAGTCGTCGGCGCGCTGGTGATCCATGCGCTCGCCGCAGGCGGCGCAGGCATCGACTGATTTGACGTAGCTGCGGAAGAGCTTGCCACTGCCGCAGGCCGGGCAGGTGCCGAGAAATCCGCGCCGCATCGACCGGCCGACGGGACGTTCCTCAGTGGCATTGCCCCCGAGATGAAGCGTTTCCTTGTCCGTTGCCGTCATCTGCATTCTCTCCTTGTCGAAGCCGCTTGGCGTTTAGCCTAGCGCTTGCCGCGCGGCGGTCGGGTTCCCGGCATCTTGCGCGGGCCCGAGCGATCACGACGCCCCGACTTGTGGAAGGAGCGCGTGGCGGTCGGCATCTTACGCCCTTCGCTGATCATCTCGAAGCGAAGCGCGCCGGCAAGCGGCACGGCTTCGACCAGTTTGACCTGCACCTGATCGCCGAGACGGAAGCCGAGGCCGGTCTTTTCACCGGAAAGGGCCTGATGTGCCTCATCATAGATGAAGTAGTCTCGACCGAGCGTGGATATAGGCACGAAGCCGTTGGCGCCATAGGCCGGCAGGGTGACAAAAAGTCCCGCTTTGGTGACGCCGGCAACGCGGCCTTCGAATTCCTCGCCGATGCGGCCGTTCAGGTGATGGGCGATCAACCGGTCGACGGTGTCGCGCTCGGCGGCCATGGCCCGGCGCTCGAAGGTGGAGATTTCTGCGGCGATATCGTCGAGAACGGCTTCTTCCTGCGGCGTCAGCCCGCCTTCGCCAAGCCCGAGCGAGGCGACCAGCGCCCGGTGGACGATCAGATCGGCGTAGCGCCGGATCGGCGAGGTGAAGTGCGCATACTTCAAGAGGTTGAGGCCGAAATGGCCGATATTCTCGGGGCTGTAGATTGCCTGGCTCTGGGAGCGCAGCACCATCTCGTTGACCATGGTTTCGAATGGCTTGCCTTCGGCCTTCGACAGGATGCCGTTGAAGTGGTTGGAGCGCATGTTGCCGCCCTTGACCAGCGCGATGTCGAGCGTAGCGAGGAACTCGCGCAGGCTCTCCTGCTTGGCCAGCGACGGCTGGTCGTGCACCCGGTAGATCAGCACTTGACGCTTCTGCTCGAGCGTCTCTGCGGCAGCGACGTTCGCCTGGATCATCATTTCTTCGATCAGCTTGTGCGCGTCGAGGCGATCGGGCACGAAAACGCGATCGACGGTGCCGTCCGGCTTCAGGATGATCTTGCGCTCGGGCATGTTCAGCTCGAGCGGCTGGCGGCGGTCGCGGCCACGGGTGAGGATGCGGTATCCCTCCCACAGCGGCTTCAGGATCGTGTCGAGGATCGGCCCGGTCTTGTCGTCGGGATTGCCGTCGATGGCGGCCTGTGCTTGCTGGTAGGAGAGCTTGGCAGCACTTCTCATCATGATGCGATGGAAGGTGTGGCCCGCCTTGCGGCCTTCCTTGGAAAAGCGCATGCGCACGGCGAGCGCCGGCCGATCGACGCCTTCCTTGAGCGAGCAGAGGTCGTTGGAGATCCGCTCGGGCAGCATGGGCACGACGCGATCGGGGAAATACACTGAGTTGCCGCGCTTCAGCGCTTCGAGATCGAGCGCGGATTTCGGCCGGACATACCACGAGACGTCGGCAATCGCGACAGTGACGATCACGCCACCCGGATTGTCCTCCGACGGGTCCGGCTCCGCGTAGACAGCATCGTCATGGTCCTTCGCATCGGCCGGATCGATGGTGATCAGCGGCAGCGTACGCCAGTCTTCACGGTGGGCCATGGTGGCTGGGCCGGCGTCTGCCGCTTCCTGCAGGACACGCTCGGGAAAAACATGCGGTATGCCGTGGGCATAGATGGCGATCATCGAGATCGCCTTTTCCGAGGCGACCGAACCGACGACATTTTGAACCTGGGCGCGCGGCAGGCCGTAGCGGCCAAGGCGCGTAAGCTGGACCTCGATGAGATCTCCATCCTTCGCGTCGCCGACAAAGTCCGGATCAACAAGGATTTCTTCGCCGCGTTTCTCGATCGGCATCAGCCGCCCGCCACCGCCGGGTGTCGCACGGAAGACGCCGAGAACGGCGTCCTTGCGCTTGTCGAGCACCTTGATGATGCGAGCCGTGTAGGCAGGGCCGCCGCGGTCCTTGGCCGGGAAGATCTTGGCAAGCACACGGTCGCCGAGCCCGCCGACCGGCGTCTTGCCCTTGTCTCTGCCGACTGACGACTGCTTGATCAACACCGCCGGTGCGACACCGTCATCATCAAGCCATTCGGCCGGGCGGCCGATCAGTTCGCCATCGACGTCGCGCATGGTGATATCGAGCACGGTCACCGGGGGAAGGGCGCCGGGGCGAACGAGCGATTTGCGCTTCTTTTCGACCAGTCCGTCTGCTTCGAGCGAACGCAGCAAGGCCTTGAGTTCGACGCGCGTGTCGCCCTTGAGGCCGAAGGCCTTGGCGATTTCCCGCTTGGAGGCGCGGTCCGGGTTTTCGGCGATGAAGCGCATCAGCACGTCGCGCGGAGGAACCGCGCCGTGGATGATGGAGGTTTTCTCCGGTGCCGGCGCGGCCTTTGCCGCGCGGCCCTCTTTCCTGCCGGAGCCTTTTCCGGATCTTTGGGTCGGGTCGCGCGGTATTCTGGTCAAGATCAGTCCTTCTTGGCCTTCGCGGCCGTCTTTGGTTTTGCTTTGGCGGGCGCCTTGGCCTTGGTCGTCTTCTTGGCCGCACCGTCAGCCGCAGCCTTCGAAGACTTCGTCGCCGTTGTCTTGGCTTTTGCCTTCGTCGTCTTGCCCTTGCCGGTGCCGCTCTTGGCGGCACGCTCGGCAATGAGCGCCAGCGCCTCTTCCACCGTCACCGACTGCGGGTCCTTGCCCTGAGGCAGGGTCGCATTGACCTTGCCCCAGTTGACATAGGGGCCGTAGCGGCCATCGCGAACGGTGATCGCACCGCCTTCGGCGTGCTCGCCCAGTTCCTTCAGAGCGACTGCAGCAGCACGGCCACGACCGGCGCCGGCCTTGGACTGCTTGTCGGCAATGACGGAGACGGCACGGTTGAGACCGATCGAGAACACGTCTTCGATCGATTCGACGTTTGCGTAGGTGCCGTCATGCAGCACGAAGGGTCCGTAGCGGCCAAGGCCCGACGAGATCATCTTGCCGGTTTCCGGGTGCGGGCCGATATCGCGCGGAAGCGAAAGCAGGGCGACGGCCTTCTCGTGGTCGATCGTGGACGGCGTCCAGCCCTTGGGCAGGCTCGAGCGCTTGGCTTCCTTGCCGTCGCCGCGCTGGACATAGGGGCCGAACCGGCCGCTGCGAAGCGTGATTTCCTCGCCGGTGTGCGGATCCTTGCCCAGCGCCTGCGGCTCGTTCGAGACCGAAGCCTCGGCGTCGCTGTTGCCGTCGGAGGAAAGCTGGCGGGTGAAGTTGCATTCCGGATAGTTCGAGCAGCCGACGAAGGCGCCATACTTGCCGAGCTTCAGCGACAGCTTGCCGGTGCCGCAGACCTGGCAGATGCGCGGGTCGCTGCCGTCTTCGCGCTTCGGGAAAACAAGCGGTGCCAGTTCCTCGTTCAGCGCGTCGAGCACGTTGGTAACGCGCAGTTCCTTCGTTTCCTCGATCTGGGCGAAGAAGTCCTTCCAGAAGTCGCGAAGAACGTCCTTCCAGTTGACTTCGCCGGCCGAGACCTGGTCGAGCTTTTCTTCGAGCGACGCGGTGAAGTCGTAGCCGACATAGCGTGTGAAGAAGCTTTCCAGAAACGCGGTGACGAGCCGACCCTTGGCTTGCGGCACGAGCTTGCGCTTGTCGTTGGTGATGTAGTCACGATCGAGAAGCGTGGTTACCGTTGCGGCATAGGTGGAAGGACGGCCGATGCCGAGCTCTTCCATCTTCTTGATCAGCGTTGCTTCCGAGTAGCGCGGCGGCGGCTCGGTGAAATGCTGCGAAGCGTTGATCTTCTGCTTGGCCAGGCTTTCGCGGGCGTTGATCTCCGGCAGGCGGCCGTCTTCGTCGCCGTCGTCGGTCTGTTCGCCGTCTTCCTTGGCGTCGGTATAGGCGGCAATGAAGCCGTCGAAGCGAATGACCGAGCCGGTTGCACGCAGGCCGGCCTTGTTGCCGGCGTTATCAGCGGTGATCTCGGCGGTCGTGCGTTCGATCTCGGCAGACGCCATCTGGCTGGCGATGCCGCGCTTCCAGACGAGGTCGTAGAGCTTCAGCATGTCGCCGTCGAGGAAGCGGCGGACCTGATCCGGCGTCCGGTTGAAGTCGGTCGGACGAATGGCTTCGTGGGCTTCCTGGGCGTTTTTCGCCTTGGTGGAATAGATGCGCGGCTTTTCCGGCAGGTAGCGGTTGCCGAACTGGCTGCCGATCGCCTCGCGGGCGGCCTCGATCGATTCCGGCGCCATCTGAACGCCGTCGGTACGCATATAGGTAATGAGACCGACGGTTTCGCCGCCGATATCAACGCCTTCATAGAGCTTCTGCGCCACCTGCATGGTGCGCGATGCCGAGAAGCCGAGCTTCGACGAGGCGGCCTGCTGCAGGGTCGATGTGGTGAACGGCGGCGAGGGGTTTCGCTTGACCGGCTTTGCCTCGATGCTGTCGACGACATAGGTCGCACCGTCGAGCAGGGTCTTCAGTCGGTTGGCTTCTTCGCCGTTGCCGACCGCGCGCGGCGCCAGACGCTTGCCATCTGCCGAAACGAGGCGTGCCTCGAACTCATCGCCACGCGGCGTCTTCAGAAGCGCCGACAGGTTCCAGTATTCTTCGGAGATGAATCGTTCGATTTCCGATTCGCGATCGCAAACCAGCCGCAGCGTGACCGACTGGACGCGGCCGGCAGAGCGGGCACCGGGCAGCTTGCGCCACAGCACCGGCGACAGGTTGAAGCCGACGAGATAGTCGAGAGCGCGTCGTGCCAGATAGGCGTCGACCAACGGGATGTCGAGTTCGCGTGGATGGGCGATGGCGTCGAGCACGGCCTTCTTGGTAATGGCGTTGAACGCCACGCGTTTGACCGGCTTGTCGCCCAGCACCTTCTTCTTGCGCAGCAGATCGAGCACGTGCCAGGAAATTGCTTCCCCTTCGCGATCCGGGTCGGTCGCAAGAATGAGGCCGTCCGATTCCTTCACGGCATCGGCAATATCCTTCATGCGCTTGGCTGACGCGGCGTCAACCTCCCAGGACATCTCAAAATCTTCGTCAGGACGGACCGAGCCATCCTTGGCAGGCAGGTCCCGCACATGGCCGAACGATGCAAGAACCTTGTAGCCGGGGCCGAGGTACTTGTTGATCGTCTTTGCCTTCGAAGGCGATTCCACCACTACAACATTCATAGTCATTTTTCTGAGACAACCGGGTTTGGTCCTGCGTCAGCGCTGTTTGCACCGAGCGTCGCCGAATATCGATGCCCCGAAATGGACAGGGATTCGAGCGCGGTCAAGAGGTTTCATTCAAAATAGCGGCTGCGCGGCGATATGCATCCACAGAGAGAATATATAATTTTGTCTCTCTTTGGTTGAGTTGCTCGTGTTTTCTTCGTATCTGCGAATGTGCTTTCGTGGCATCGGTTGCCGACATGATCGTGCGCGCTCATGAAGTTTTATTGTTCGACGTTGAGCGACACGAGCCCCGACGCATGACGGTTGAGACGCCCGGCAAGATCAAGCTCGATCAGCGCCAGGTAGACTTCGGCCGCGGGCAGTCCGGTGTGGCGGATGACGTCGTCGATTTCAACTGGTGTCGGGCCGAGAGCATCAGTGATCGTTGCGCGGTCGCCGTCAGCGAGCCGCGCCGACTGTATTGAAGGCATCTCCTGCGCAGGCTCTCCGGCTCCCGTGGGAAAAGGCAAGGTGTGCTGGCTGAGAGGCGCAAGGCCGTCGAGAACATCATCCGATGTGGTCGTGACGATCGCACCCTGCTTGAGAAGGTCGTTGGTGCCGTGGCAACGCGGATCGAGTGGCGATCCGGGCACGGCGAACACCAGACGGCCGAAGTCGGCGGCATAGCGAGCCGTGATCAGGGATCCCGAGCGATTGGCTGCCTCGACGATCGCCACGCCGAGGCTGATGCCGGCGATCAGACGGTTGCGCCTTGGAAAATCTCGCGCGCGTGGCTCCCAGCCAAAGGGCATCTCGCTGACAGCCAGACCCTGGCCCGCCATGATGTCGTTGAGCAGCCCGACGTTCTCCGGCGGATACGGCCGGTCGATACCTCCGGCAAGCACCGCAATCGTCCCGCTCTCAAGGCTCGCCCCGTGAGCGGCGGTGTCGATGCCGCGCGCAAGTCCAGACGTGATCACGTAACCGGCGCGTCCGCCATCGCGTGCAATCATCGCTGCAAACTTGGCGCCGCTGGCCGAGGCGTTGCGCGAGCCGACGACGCCGAGGGACGGGCGGAAAGCGGCGTTGAGGTTGCCTTTGACGGCGAGAAGAGGAGGGGCGCCATCGATCTGGCGGAGGGCAAAAGGGTAGTTCGGTTCGCCGATGCCGATGAAGGTTGCGCCGAGGCGGTGGGCGATTTCGAGTTCGCGCTCTGCTTCGGCTGTCGTTGCGACACGGAACGTGCGGGCGCCGGCGCCGCGCCTGGAGAGTTCGGGCAGGGCGTCGAGTGCCCTCTCGGCAGTGCCGAAATGGTTGATGAGGTCGCGGAAAGTGACAGGGCCGACATTGTCGCTGCGGATGAGACGCAGCCAGGAGATCTTCTGTCGTTCGGTCAGTGCAACTCCGGTTCGTCGTGCACTGACCTCCAACATTATCCCTTGTCTCCGATCCGGCTCTCGGTGCCTGCAAGCAGCCGCTTGATGTTGGCGCGATGTTTGATCCAGGTGATCAGGGTCATTACCGCAAACAGCAGAGCGACTTTCTCGTGTCCTGTCAGATAGAGTACAACCGGAATGACTGCTGTTGCAACCAGTGCCGAGAGCGAGGAGTAACGGCTGATTTTCGCCATGGCCAGCCAGATCGCTGCGAAGACGAGAACCATCCAGGGCACGAGGCCAAGCAGCACGCCGATATAGGTGGCTACACCCTTGCCGCCCTTGAAACCCAGCCAGACCGGGTAAAGGTGGCCGAGGAAGGCGGCAAGACCAGCGGCGATGCCGGCTTCGACGCCCCAGAGCGAGGCGATCGCGGCCGCCGCCGTGCCCTTCAGGGCATCAAGCAGAAGCGTTGCCGCGGCGAGTTTCTTGTTGCCGGTGCGCAGAACGTTGGTGGCGCCGATATTGCCCGAGCCGATCTTGCGAACGTCACCGAGGCCGGCCATGCGCGTCAGGATCAGCCCGAAGGGGATCGAGCCGAGCAGATAGCCGAAGGCAAGGCTCAAGGCTGTTGAGGGCAGCCCGAGCTGCCAGGAAAAAAGATCCACCGAAACCTCCCGAGCGACCGCTGTCGCCTATGCCGAATGCACAAGCTTGCCGGCAACATAGGTTTGCACAACCCGTCCGGTAAAGCGCGCATTTTCGAATGGCGTGTTCTTCGACCGCGAAACGATCGCTTCCTTGTAGAGGACCCACGGCTCTTCGAGATCGATGACGGTGATGTCGGCCTTGGCGCCCCGCTTCAGCGTGCCGGCATCCAGCCCGAAGATCGCCGCCGGGCGCGTCGACATCGCATCGATGAGCCGCATCAGCGGCACCTGACCGCTGTGGTGCAGGCGCAATGCTGCAGCCAGCATGGTCTCAAGGCCGATCGCGCCGTTTTCGGCATCCGAGAACGGCAGGCGCTTGGTGTCGACATCCTGCGGATCGTGCGAGGAAACGATAATGTCGATGGTGCCGTTGGCAAGGGCGTCCACCATTGCGACGCGATCGTCCTCGCGGCGCAGGGGCGGCGAGAGCTTGAAGAACGTCCGGTACTCGCCGATGTCGTTCTCGTTGAGCGTCAGATGGTTGATCGAGATGCCGCAGGTGACGTTGGCGCCGCGGTTGCGGGCGGTGAGAACGGCGTCGGCCGATTCGGGAACCGAGATCTTGGCGGCGTGGTAGGCCGCCTTGGTCAGGCTGGCGATCCGCAGGTCGCGCTCGAGCGGGATGATCTCCGCCTCGCGCGGCACACCGGCAAGACCCAGCCAGCTTGCAAGCAGCCCCTCGTTCATCACGCCGTTGCCGAGATACTTGTCGCGCGTTTCAAGCGCGATGACAGCGCCGAATTCGCGGGCATAGGTCATCGCACGGCGCAGCATCAACGTGTCGTGGATCGCCCGGCGGCCGTTCGTAAAGCAGACTGCACCCGCTTCGCGCAGCAGTCCGAACTCGGTCATCTCTTCGCCGGCAAGACCCTTGGTCATCGCAGCCGCCGGATAGACATTGACGAGCGCCTTGTCGCGCGCCGTCTTCTGCATGAACTCGACCAGCGCGATGTCGTCGATGACGGGATCGGTGTCCGGCATCGAAATGAACGAGGTGACGCCGCCGACGGCCGCGGCGCGCGAGGCCGATTCTATCGTTTCGCGGTGTTCGGCGCCTGGCTCGCCGACGAAGACGCGCGCGTCGACGAGGCCGGGAACGGCCGTCAGTCCATCGCAGTCCTTGACGAAGGCGCCATCAGGCGTGCCCTGGTTGTGGGCATCCTTGCCGGCAGCGAGGATGCGGCCGTCGTCGCCGACGATGATCGTGCCGGTTTCGTCAAGACTGCGGGACGGATCGACGATGCGGAGGTTTCTAAGAACGAGCGGTCTGGTCATACGCGCGGCCCCTGGTTCTGCGAAAGAAGAAGTGTTTCCATCACCGCCATGCGCACGGCAACACCCATTTCGACCTGCTGCTCGATGACGCTCTGCGGCCCATCGGCGATTTCCGACGCGATCTCGACGCCCCGGTTCATCGGGCCCGGATGCATGACCAGCGCGTCGTCCTTGGCGGCTTTCAGCTTTTCGGCATCGAGGCCGTAATAGTGGAAGTATTCGCGCACCGAAGGCACGAACGAGCCGGCCATGCGCTCACGCTGCAGGCGCAGCATCATCACCACATCGGCGTCTTTCAGCCCCTCTGCCATCGAGTGGTAGACCTCGACGCCCATGTCGGCGATGCCCGACGGCAGCAGCGTTGCCGGCGCGACGACGCGTACCCGCGCGCCCATCTGGTTGAGAAGAAGGATGTTGGAGCGGGCGACGCGCGAGTGCAAGACGTCGCCGCAGATCGCCACGATAATGCGCGACAGCTTGCCCTTGATGCGACGGATCGTCAGGGCATCAAGCAGCGCCTGCGTCGGGTGCTCGTGCTGGCCGTCGCCGGCATTGACCACCGAGCAGGACACCTTCTGCGCCAGAAGGGCTGCCGCACCGGCTGACGAGTGGCGCACGACCAGAACGTCGGGGTGCATGGCATTCAGCGTCATCGCAGTATCGATGAGCGTTTCGCCCTTCTTTACAGAGGAGTTGCCGACCGACATGTTCATGACGTCGGCGCCTAGCCGCTTGCCGGCGAGTTCGAAGGAGGATTGCGTTCTCGTCGACGCTTCGAAGAAGAGATTGATCTGCGTCAGCCCGCGAAGGGTTGACGTCTTCTTCTCTCGCTGACGGGAGATCTTGACGGCTTCATCGGCACGATCGAGCAGGTGGGTGATGTCCTGCTCCGTAAGACCTTTGATGCCGAGCAGGTGGCGATGCGGGAAAGTGGTCATGGGCCGCCCTTGCGCTCTGGAATGTGGCTCGCTCTATAAGACGTGACCCCCGGCACGGCAAGCGGTGCGCAGGCCCGTCCGCAGAAAACTTGGGTGCGGCATCCTATCTTTCCCCGGCCCCGTTTCGTGGTCGGCAAACTTGCGCTAGAACCGGCCCATGAATCAGATGAACCGGACCGAACAGAAACTCGCCGAGCTGAACCAGCCCAAGCCCTGGTCCGGCATCAATGCCTATCGTTCCGATCCGCTGGTCGTGGACATCACCTCGGGCATGACGAAAGCGCTCCGCGACGAGTTCGATACGCTCGGGCGCTACGTGACTTCGCCCGAGGCTCAGGAACTGGCGCGCATGGCCAATGAAGGCGCGCCGAAGTTGAAGACGCACGGGCCCCGCGGCGAGCGCCTCGACGTCGTCGAGTTCCATCCGGCCTGGCATGCCCTGATGCGTCGATCCATGACATCGGGCCTGCACGCATCAGCTTGGGAAAACCTGCCCGACGAGCGCAACCAGTCGCACAAGACCAGGGCGATCCGCTTCTACCTGACGGCGCAGTTGGAATGCGGCCATCTCTGCCCGCTGACGATGACGAGCGCTTCGCTTGCCGCGATCACCGCATCGCCCGCAGTCCAGAAGGAGTGGGCGCCCAAAATCCTGTCGCGCAAATACGATTCGTCCAACAAGCCGTGGATGCAGAAATCCGCCGTCACCGTCGGCATGGGCATGACGGAAAAGCAGGGCGGCACCGACGTGCGCGCCAACACCTCGACCGCCGAGCGCGTGGGCGAGGGCATCTACCGCCTCAATGGGCACAAGTGGTTCATGTCGGCGCCGATGAGCGACGCGTTCGTGATGCTGGCACAGACCCGCGACGGCCTCGGCTGCTTCCTCGTCCCGCGACTTCTGGAAGACGGTGCCGCCAACGGCCTGCGCTTCCAGCGGCTGAAAGACAAGCTCGGCAACCGCTCCAACGCATCCGCCGAAGTCGAGTTTTCCGACACGTTCGGTTTCGTGCTCGGCGCGCCCGATGCCGGCATCCGCACCATTCTCGACATGGTGACGCTGACGCGTCTCGATTGCGCTCTCGCGTCTGCCGGCATCATGCGGGCTTCGCTCGCGGAAGCGGTCCATCACACGCGTGGCCGCAAGGTGTTCGGCAAGCCGCTCGTCAGCCAGCCGATGATGACCCGTGTTCTCGCCGACATGGCGCTCGACGTCGCTGCTGCCAGTGCCCTGTCGTTCCGTCTGGCGGATGCCTTCGACAAGGCCCATGCCAGCGCCGAAGAGGCAGCCTATGCCCGCATCATGACGCCGGTTGCGAAATACTGGTGCTGCAAGATCGCCCCGGCTCTGATCTACGAGGCAATGGAATGCCTCGGAGGCAACGGCTATGTCGAGGAGCGGGCGTTGGCGCGGCACTATCGCGAGGCGCCGGTCAATGCGATCTGGGAAGGTTCCGGCAACGTCATGGCGCTGGACGTCCTGCGCGTGCTGCTCAAGCGCAAGGACCTGTTCGAACAGCTGTTTGCCGTTCTCAGCCGTGACCTCGGGCCTGCCGGCCGCAAGACCATCGACGTGCTGCGTGCGGCGATGTCACTCTGCGAGCGTGACGAAGGGGCCGCCCGGATGCTGGTCGAGCAACTGGCTCTGGCTGCCGCTGCCGCCGAACTCTATCGGTTGGGCGCCGGTCGCATCGCCGATGCCTTCCTCGAATCGCGCCTCGCTGCCGGTTGGCGGTCGACCTACGGGATGCTCGATTCGCGCTTCGATTCGGCCTACATCCTCGACCTGCTTTACCCGGCCGCGACGTAAGCCGTCACGGACAGAACCAGCGGTATCGTGAAGAAGGAGACGACGGTCTGGACCGTCGCCACCGCCGCATACAGCTCGGCGTCGCCGCCCATCTGCTTTGCGAGCAGATAACCGTTCATTGCCGTGGGCACCGCCGCGCCGAGTGCGATGACGCAGAGCGCGTCGCCGCGGATGCCGAGCAGGAAGCTGGCGCCAACCATGAAGACCGGCATGACAATCAGCTTCAGGACGACGGCGAGCAACGCCGACCCGCTCGGCTTCAGGGCGTCGGATACGCGCAATCCGGCGCCGACCATCACCAGCCCGAGGCTGAGCGAGGCGCTCGCCAGCATGTCGATGGTCGTCATCACCGGCCCATAGACCTTGATGCCGACCAGGTTGAACAGGATCCCGAATACCGATGCGACGATTAACGGATTGGTGACGATCTTGGCAAAGAAACGCCGGAAATCCCGGTTGCCGCCGCCGAACCAAACCAGCACGCCGACGTTGTAGAGATTGATCGGGATGATCACGAGCGTCATCACCAGCGCCGTCAGTGTCAGCCCGATCGGCCCATACAGCTTTTGGGCGATTGCCAATGCCATGAAGCCGTTCCAGCGGGTTGCCGTCTGGAAGACCGAGGTGAAGGAGGCGCCCGAAACCTCTCTGTTGCGAAACAGCGGCCAGAGTAAAAGCACGAAGACCGACATCAGGCTGACGCTGCCGATCGTGGCAATCGCCGTGGCGTCCGCCTTCATGCCGGAAAAATCGGCCTGCGCCAGCGTCGAAAACAACAGGGCGGGGAAGAGGATGTAGTAGCCGAACTGCTCGAGGCCGAGCCACAGATTCTGATCGACCAGCGTCGTGCGTTTCAGCCATGCGCCGAGCAGCACCAGAAGGAAGATGGGAAGGATACTTTCAAAGACGATGATCATGGACGGGCCTGCGCGGGAAGAGGGCCCACCGTTACTGCATAATGTCTGAGACCGGAATCGATTTAAGACGAAATCACGCCGTGAGTTTCAAGTCTTGAGAAGCCATTCCGACCGCAGTCGGGCTGGGCCTGTGAAAATTAACCTTAACAAATGGTTTACATTGCGCGATCGACGGCGAGCGTGGACAGTGGTTGGGTAACGCAATGAAATCCGGAATGGAGCGGTTCGGTGAGAACTGGTCTTTTGATCATCATGATGATGTTTTTCGCCGGACTGGCGCTCGATATCGTGGTCCCTGCGGTGGTTCTGCTTATCTTGGTATTGGCAGATCGCGCACTCTATCCACTGTTGTATCGGCGCCTATCGGAAAGGGGGGCCGCATGAAGTGGTTTCTGATCCTGTGGGCATGCCCCGTCATGCTTTTGGCCGGCTGGTACGGCCTTTCCTACTACGACATGAGCTTCGGTTTCTTCATGCTGACGCGCCAGACCCATGACCTGGTCTTCCAGGTCTACGGCAACGTGCTTGGCATTCCGCCGGAAAGCATTCCGCCGCTCGTTGCGCGTGCCATCATTGTCGACAGCTTCATCGTTTTCGGCATCATCGCCTACCGCAAGCGCCGCGAGCTTGTCGCTTGGTACCGCCGCCGCTTCGGTGCCGCTCAGTCGCCCGAGGCGCCGTCCCTGGCAAGGGACGCCAGCCTGTCGAGTGCCCCCTGAAGAATGAAGGATGCGGCCGCCGAGTCTATGCGCTCGGCCCGCTTCTTGCGTGACACGTCCATCTCGATCAGCACCCGCTCGGCCGCAACCGTCGACAGCCTCTCGTCCCAATAGACGAAGGGTAGGGGCGTTTTCTCCACCATGTTGCGAACGAAGGCGCGGGTCGCCTGACACCGCGGTCCTTCGCTGCCGTCCATGTTGACGGGCAGGCCAATGACGAAGGCTGCGACCCTTTCTTTCTCCGCAACCGAGAGAAGCGTCACCGCATCGATGCCGAACTTGACCCTCTTGATCACCTCGCGCGGCGTCGCGATCCGGCGGCCAAGGTCCGACACCGAGATGCCGATCGTCTTGGTACCGAGATCGAGGCCGGCGATGGCCTGATTGGGCTGCAGCTGGCTCGCAAGCTCTTCGATGGTCAGAATTGTCATTTGGTTTGCCGATTCGATCTTTGCAGGGGTTCGTTTCGTTCCATATAGCTGGATCAACACGCAAATCATCTGGGAGAATGTCATGAAGATCAAATGGCTCGGCCATTCCGCCTTTCACATCGAAACGGCAACGTCGAAGATCCTGATCGATCCCTTCTTCACCGGCAATCCGGCGTTCCTTGACCGTGAACGCAAGGAGGTAACGGCGGGGCTCACCCATATTCTCCTGACGCACGGTCATGGCGACCATGTCGGTGACACCGTCGCGATTGCCAAGGAAACGGGAGCGGTGGTCGTTGCCAACTTCGATCTCTGCATGTGGCTCGGTCGCCAGGGTATTTCGGCGATGGAGCCCGGGAACACCGGTGGTACCATCCATCTCCCAGGCTTTTCCGCCACGTTCGTCAATGCGCTGCATTCCTCGGCGCAGATTACCGAAGACGGCGTTTCGCATTCGCTCGGCAGTGCGAATGGCCTCGTCCTTCATTTCGAGGACGAGCCGACGCTCTATCACATGGGTGACACCGACATCTTCTCGGACATGGCGCTGATCGAGGAACTGCACCAGCCCCAGATCGGGCTTGTTCCGATCGGTGACCGGTTCACCATGGGCGGTGCGGTCGCAGCGCTCGCCTGCCAGCGCTATTTCAAGTTCTCGACCGCCATTCCCTGCCACTACGGATCTTTCCCGATCATCGACCAGACGCCGGAAAACTTCGTCGTGGGCATGGACAGCGCCTCGACCAAAGTCGCGACACCAGTCGTTGGCGGCATCGTGACCGTCTGACTGCAAAGCCCGTCGGCACTGCCGCAGGCGCGCGATCGGGCGATTCCCCCGTTGCGCGCCTCGCCGCGCACCATTATAGCGGGGGAAAGTTCCAGAGACCGGAGACGACCATGTCCGTAGACCTTGCCACCGTGAAGCGCGTCGCGCGCCTCGCCCGCATCGCCGTCAGTGAAGATGAAGCCACGCGGATGGTGGGCGAAATCAACGGCATCCTTGGTTTCGTCGAGCAACTCTCGGAAGTGAATGTAGATGGCGTCGAGCCCATGACGTCGGTGACGCCGATGGAGATGAAGAAGCGCCTGGACGTCGTGTCCGATGGCGGCAAGGCCGACGACATCGTCGCCAATGCTCCCAATACCGATCGCAACTTCTTCCTCGTCCCGAAGGTCGTCGAATAATCCGACCGCCTGCCGCCCCGACGTACCCGATTTGCGAAAGCCCGATTTCACCATGACCGAACTCACCAGCCTGACGATCGCCGAAGCCCGCACCAAGCTTGCCGGCAAGGAAATCACCGCCGTTGAACTGACCGACGCCTATATCGCGGCGATCGATAGCGCCAACGAAGCGATCAACGCCTATATCGCCGTCACGCCCGACAAGGCGCGTGAAATGGCCAAGGCTTCGGATGCGCGCATCGCCGCCGGCAAGGCTGGCGCGCTCGAAGGCATTCCCCTCGGTATCAAGGATCTCTTCGGCACCGAAGGCGTGCACACGCAGGCCTGCAGCCATATTCTCGATGGTTTCGCGCCGCGCTACGAATCGACCGTCACCCAGAACCTCTGGAACGATGGCGCGGTCATGCTCGGCAAGCTCAACATGGATGAGTTCGCCATGGGCTCCTCCAACGAGACCTCCTACTACGGTGCCGTGAAGAACCCCTGGCGCGCCAAGGGCTCCAATCTCGATCTGGTCCCGGGTGGCTCGTCGGGTGGCTCGGCCGCGGCTGTGGCTGCGCATCTGTGCGCCGGTGCGACGGCAACCGACACCGGCGGCTCCATCCGCCAACCGGCGGCGTTTACCGGCACGGTCGGCATCAAGCCGACCTATGGCCGTTGCTCGCGTTGGGGCGTCGTCGCTTTCGCGTCGTCGCTCGACCAGGCCGGCCCGATCGCCCGTGACGTGCGCGATGCCGCGATCCTGCTGAAGTCGATGGCAAGCGTCGACGCCAAGGACACGACCTCCGTCGATCTGCCGGTGCCGAATTACGAAGCGTCGATCGGTCAGTCGATCAAGGGCATGAAGATCGGCATTCCGCGCGAGTACCGCGTCGATGGCATGCCGGAAGAGATCGAAGCTCTGTGGCAGCAGGGTATCGCCTGGCTGAAGGACGCCGGTGCCGAGATCGTCGACATCACCCTGCCGCACACCAAATATGCCTTGCCGGCCTACTATATCGTCGCTCCGGCTGAGGCGTCTTCGAACCTTGCCCGCTACGACGGCGTTCGCTACGGCCTGCGCGTCGACGGCAAGGATATCGTCGACATGTACGAAAAGACGCGGGCCGCCGGCTTCGGCCAGGAGGTCAAGCGCCGCATCATGATCGGCACCTACGTGCTGTCCGCCGGCTACTACGACGCCTACTACCTGCGCGCCCAGAAGGTTCGCACGCTGATCAAGCGTGACTTCGAACTGGCTTTCCATGCGGGTGTCGACGCTATCCTGACGCCGGCCACTCCGTCGTCCGCGTTCGGCATTGCCGACGAGGATCTCGCATCCGATCCGGTCAAGATGTACCTCAACGACATCTTCACGGTGACGGTCAACATGGCTGGTCTGCCGGGTATCGCCGTTCCCGGCGGCGTTGATCACAAGGGCCTGCCGCTCGGCCTGCAACTGATCGGCAAGCCGTTCGAGGAAGAGACCCTGTTCAAGACGGCGCATGTCATCGAACAGGCAGCCGGCCGCTTCACGCCGACCAAGTGGTGGTAATGCGTTGAAGGCGCAGCACCGCGTGTGCTGCGCCGCAATCGCGGCGACTGGCGCGGTCGCAAGCGCCGTGATCTACTGCGCAATGCGCCGTGGTGGCGCGCAGGAGCCGCATCGTGCCTTTGATCCGTCATGCCCGCCAGGATGAGGTCGGCGCTCTGATCGCCATCGGCCTGCGCGCCTGGGAGGGCGCGATCACAGGTCTTGCGGATGTGGGCCGGATGCGGCGCCTGGCGGAGAACGCCTTCGCCGACTTTCTTTCCATTCACTGGCTTGCCGTTTCACTGGTCGAGGTTGAGGGCAGGCCGCGTGGCTGGGCAGCCCGGGAAAACTTCGACGAGAGCATTTCCGACCTTTGGATCGAGCCCGAAGCCCAGCGGCGGGGGCATGGTGGTCATCTGCTCGCAGATCTCGAACGTCGCATCGCAAGCGACGGCTTCGAAGCCGCGCAAACCAGGACACATGCCCAGAACACTGCAGCCATCAGCTTCTTCCGCAAGCACGGCTATGGCGTCAGCTGGCTATCGACCGCCTATGCGCCGAAGCTGGACCGGGATGTCGAATTCATTGGCTTGAGCAAGCCGCTGGCGGCCACCGATCCCGACCTCTACGGCCGCTGAGCCGAGAAGACATGATGTTTTCTGCGAGATTTGGCCCCCGACCGAATATTCACCTCGCATTCATTCGACCCATGAAATATTAGGGGTATTGAAACTACGTGGCGACGCAGGGACCGTTCGTTGCAGATCTTCGAGAATACCGTAGAGCAATCGGCGTTTTATCGATCATCCGTTCGTCCGCTATGGATCGTCGGCCTCGGCCTGGTGGTCTTTGCCGCCTGCCTGCTCGGTATTTTCAGCCGGCCTTTCGGCATGCTCGCTTCCGTATGGCCGGCCAATGCCATCCTGCTCGGGTTGCTGGTGCGTCATCCCTCGTTGAGCCCACCAACCGCGTGGATATGCGCAGCGCTGGCGTACCTCATGGCCGACCTGCTGACGGGCTCGAGCCTTGGCGCCGCCGTCGCCCTCAATGCTGCCAATCTGGTCGGTGTCGGTGTCGGCTACATCCTCTTCATGCGCCTTTCCACCGAACATCGTCACCTGCGTCGCCCCCTTGCCGTGCTCTACATGTTTTCGATCTCGGCAATCGCCGGCGCCAGCGCGTCGATTGTCGGCGCACTCGCGGTCGCGCACTACTTCGGCGAGCCGATTTCACGCGCCCTTGTCGCCTGGTTGACGACCGAGCTGGTCAACTACGTCGTCATCCTGCCGGTGTTTTTGGCCATGCCGCCATTCGCCGACAGAGATCGGGTTGTGTCTGCGACGGGCGTCAAACCTTGGCCAGTCGTTTCTCTGGCGGCGTCCTGTGCCGCGGCGCTGCTGATCGGCGGTCCGGGAGCGATCGCATTTCCGGTGCCGTCGTTGCTTTGGTGCGCTTTGACCTACCGTCTCTTTGCCGTCACAGTGCTGATGGCAATCGCCTGCATGCTGGCGCAGGTTGCCGTAGCGTCGGGCGTGTTGCATCTTGGGGTCGACCGTCTCGCCGAGGCCACACTCCTCTCGTCCCGTCTTGGTATCACGCTTCTGGCGCTTGGGCCGCTGACGGTGGCAAGCATCGATGCCGCGCGCCGAACCTTGATCGCCCGGCTGTCCCACGCGGTCGACTATGATTTCCTGACGCAATGCCTTGCCCGTGCCGCCTTCATGGTGCGTGCGTCGGCGTTGATCGAGGCCGAAAATCGGAAAACACCGATCTTCGCCATGATGCTGGATATCGATCGCTTCAAGGTGATCAACGATACTCATGGTCATGCGGCAGGCGATCGCGT
Source organism: Ensifer sp. GW823-FHT05D09 (assembly GCF_058795755.1). Taxonomy (NCBI): domain Bacteria; kingdom Pseudomonadati; phylum Pseudomonadota; class Alphaproteobacteria; order Hyphomicrobiales; family Rhizobiaceae; genus Ensifer; species Ensifer sp. GW823-FHT05D09. Next base: position 283,764 of record NZ_JBXAIA010000009.1, read on the forward strand.
GTTGCAGGCCGTGGCGCTGACAGTCCGCATGGCGCTGCGCTCCGACGACCTCTTTGGCAGGCTCGGCGGGGAAGAGTTCGCGATCCTTCTTGTCCGGCAGACGCCAGCGAATGCCAACCGCGTCGCCGAGCGGATCTTGGCCGCCATCCGCGCACTCAAAGTCGACCTTGAGAATGGCGAGACGCTGTCTGTGACAGCCAGCATCGGCATTGCCGAACGGCTGCCGACCGGCCCTGAACTTGAGGGTCTGCTGTCGCAGGCCGACAGGGCCCTCTATATCGCCAAGGCGGAGGGGCGCGATCGTATCCGCGCCTTCGCCGATGGCACGTCCGCGTCCGGTGCGACCGCCGCTCGCTTCGACGCCGCGCGCCAACAATGACGCGCAGCGCCGGCCGGTTATCTTCGCCGGTCTGTCCGGCTACCGATTGTTGAGTTCCGACCGGACGAGGCGCAAGCCTCGCTCGGTGATGCGATAGGGTCTGCCTGCTGACGACGAGATCGCCTTCTTGCGCTTCAGCTTGCGGAAGAGTTCGAGGTCGAAACCCGGATAGACCCATCCGTCGCGCGTGAAGCATCTGATCTCGATGATTGTCTTGTCGTCGCGGGTGATTTCAATGCGGCCGCCCTGGGCCAAATGATGGAGAATGCGCTGCTCAGCGCGTGAGATATCCATGTCTGAATGTTCCGGAATAGCGTTCGTAAGAACGCACAAAAACGTTCCGCAAATCTTGGGAAAAGCGGGGCTACGTTTCCGGCCCGTGCGCGCAATCTTTAGGAGAAAGCGGGCAGGGGCCCTTACCGGGACTCAGACGATGAGAACATCAAAACTCCATAGAACGCGAAACGTCTAGAGGACCGAACCATGATCGTCAAGATTGCAGGCCGGTCCGATCCATCAATTTTCGCATGCGTAGAGACGCGGGTTCGAGGCGGTCGGCGAAAATGTCGCGGCTGGATCGTCCAAGGTTTGTTGGTGCCGGACGCTCGGGCCCAGTCGCTGCCCGTCTCCGGAACGGGCAAGCGGCTGCGCCGAGGCTGCGGCTATTGCCCATTCCCCCCAGCTTCTGCCGCATCGGCATAGGTGAAATCATACTGCCATTCCGACTTGTCGATGCTGTCTTCGATTGCGCGCAGATAGGGGGTGACCGCTTTGACCGCAACGCGCTCGGCCACGGTGCGAAAGTGCCATTGGAGTTGCATCTCGCCGGGAACGCTCGAAACGTTCAGTTTCAGCAGGAAGTGTGGGTTGAAGACATCCGGATCCACAGGCGGATCGAAGCGCGCCTTGAGGTTCGTCACGATGACCTTGTGGGTGTTGTAGGTCGGCAATCCGAGGAAAATGGGCCCCGTGCGCCCGACAGAGGTCGGGGTCGGCATGCCGCCAATGCCGAGGTCGGAACGCAGCGGAAACTTCTTGGCGAGGTCGTTCGCATGCAGAGCTTCGAAGGGAAGCTTGTAAGCTTCCCTTGTCTTGAGAACGTTCTGATCGCGGTCATCGACCGCTTCGAGCAACGCCGTGCTCTCGATGCCCGGATACCGCTGATTGTAGTACTGGACATAGTCATCGGTCAGTTTCGTCTTCGACGTGTATGCGAGTTTACGGCGGATCGTATCGGCATCGGCGTCGCGATAGATTGTTTCCACGGTCAGCACCAAGGGCTCACCGTCCTGCGCTGGAAACGCAAAACGCTCTTCCATCGATTTGGTCGGTTCAGCCAATTGCATCTTCGGAAGAGGCTCGAGCACGGTTCCCGAAGAAAGCAGCGGCAAAGCAAATCCATAGGTCGGTGGAACGATGTTTGCCGCGCGTCCGCCCTGCAGGTAGTCGGTTGGGTCAAGCCACCAGACGCGTTCGCCTATTTTGGCCTTGACGATCGCATGGTCGAAGGCCTGGAGGGCGGGGAGATTAAGGTTGAGCGCATATCCCTCGTCGATATCCGTGAGCGCGACTTCCGCGTCGATGCTCAGCCGGCGGAGCGCGGAAACCAGGAGCAGCGCCTTGTCCTTGCAGTCGCCGAAGCCGCTGGCGAGCACTGTCTCCGGGCGGCGCGGAAGGTAGGATCCTGATCCGATCGACAGGCTGACGTAGCGGATCTCGTCCTGGATCAGCCGCAACGTGGCGATGAGCCGATCCTCAGCCGCGGAATGGCGACGCTCGATCTCAATGAGCTTTGCCTCGAACTCGGCCGGAAGGTCCTGGGAGGGCTGATAGGAAGGAAGGAGGGCATCGGCAATCGATTGCCAGTCACGCTCCGAGGAAACTTCCACGAAACCGAAATTGGGAACGTCGGCCGGCAGATTGGTCTGGGACCTGGTCGGCGAAAGGTTGGTCGCTTCCCACAGATAGGTAGTCTCGCCGCCAGCCGTCGTCACGCCAGGTTTCATGTCGGTCTCGACGGCGCGCATGTAGAGCGGCTCGTTCGCCGGCCAGATTATCTTTTCGCGAACGTAACCGATCGGATCGCTCCATTCGGTATAGAACCGCGAAAAGAACAGGTCCTTGGCAACGGTCGGCGTGGTTTCACGCGTCGTGGAGTAATCCACGATATCGCCCACGCGTACATCGCTCAGTTCGGCGTGCGCCGTCAGCCGGCCGTCGAAAACACCCCGCTCGGCGTCCGTTTCCTGTCGGAAAACCTCGAATTTTGCTTCGCCAAGCTTGTCGATGTGGACATTGTTTCGAATGATCGTCACTCGGTTGACGATGAGGCGCTCGCGCGTGGGATCGAAATCGAAACTGAGCCGCGCGGCGTTTTCCAGGCCGCTGCGGTCCGTAACCCTGTAGACCATGCGCTGAGACATGGAGAACCCGTTGCTCCTGTGTCGCGTCTGGGTATCCATCAGCAGATAGGCTGTGCCGTTCCTGATCTCGACGGTGCGGGCGGGATCGAGCTCAGGAATACCTGCTACTTCGACCCAGCTTTCATTCGGCGCCTTGTGAACCTGTCCGTCGGCCCATGCAGCCGCGCGCGGCCCGGACAGGGCCAGGGAGAAAACAAGGCTGAAAACGACTGATCTGCAACGCGCCACGAACGCACCTTTTGTTGTATCGTTGCGCTTTTCCGCGCAACATTTGCGAGAATTGATTTGATCGGAAATGGATGAGGACAGACAGGGGAGCCCGTGTGAGGCTCTCCGAACGGCAATGCTGAAAGGGCGTGAGAGCCGCGGCCGGCCAGCGGAAACAGGGCAGACCCAGGGCAAGCACTGGCAGGGGCCGGTCAGGGCAGGGGCAGGCTTGAGATTGAGGGCGCGCGATCCTCCGTTCCAACGCTGGGATTTTCTAGAAGACGGACTTGTGAACGTCAAGGTTGCACCCTCCCGAAATGGCCGCCATCGCGCGCCGCATGTCGGTATGGCGCACAAGCCTTGCACCGGTGAGCCAATTGCTCTACCGAGAAACCAAGAATTCAGGCTTCAAAGAAGAGCATGATATGAGCATTGTCGACGTCCGCACCCCCGATTCCAAACGCTTCATCCCCGGCGCCACCGGTGACTGGGAAGTCATCATCGGCATGGAGGTCCATGCCCAGGTGCTTTCCAATTCGAAGCTCTTTTCGGGTGCTTCGACCGAATTCGGCAAGCCGGCGAACGCCAACGTGTCGCTGGTCGATGCGGCCATGCCCGGCATGCTGCCCGTCATCAACGAAGAATGCGTCAAGCAGGCGGTGCGCACCGGCCTCGGCCTCAAGGCCGTGATCAACAACCGCTCGATCTTCGACCGCAAGAACTACTTCTACCCCGACCTGCCGCAGGGCTATCAGATCTCGCAGTTCAAGGATCCGATCGTCGGCGAGGGACAGATCATCATTTCCGTCGGGCCGGATCGCCAGGGCCAGTTCGAAGACGTCGAGATCGGCATCGAGCGCCTGCACCTCGAGCAGGATGCCGGCAAGTCGATGCACGACCAGCACCCGTCGATGTCCTATGTCGACCTCAACCGTTCCGGCGTGGCGCTGATGGAAATCGTCTCCAAGCCCGATATGCGCTCGTCTGACGAGGCCAAGGCCTACATGACCAAGCTGCGCTCGATCGTGCGCTACCTTGGCACCTGCGACGGCAACATGGATGAAGGCTCGATGCGCGCCGACGTCAACGTCTCGGTCCGCCGCCCGGGCGAGGGCTTCGGCACCCGTTGCGAAATCAAGAACGTCAACTCCATCCGCTTCATCGGCCAGGCGATCGAATACGAAGCGCGCCGCCAGATCGGCATTCTGGAAGACGGCGGCTCCATCGACCAGGAAACCCGTTTGTTCGACCCGAACAAGGGTGAGACGCGCTCGATGCGCTCGAAGGAGGATGCGCATGACTATCGCTACTTCCCGGATCCAGACCTGCTGCCGCTCGAATTCGATCAGGCTTTCGTCGACGCGCTGAAGGCCGATCTGCCGGAATTGCCCGACGACAAGAAGGAACGCTTTGTCAGCGCAATGGGCCTGTCGGTCTACGATGCTTCGGTGCTGGTGTCGGAAAAGTCGATTGCCGACTATTTCGAGGCGGTCGCAGAAGGCCGTGATGGCAAGATCGCCGCAAACTGGGTCATCAACGACCTGCTCGGCGCCTTGAACAAAGCCGGCAAAGCCATTGAAGAGACTCCGGTTTCCCCGGCCCAGCTGGGCGGCATCATCGATCTCATCAAGGCCGAGACGATCTCCGGCAAGATTGCCAAGGATCTCTTCGAGATCGTCTGGAACGAAGGTGGAAATCCAGCCGAGATCGTCGAAGCACGCGGCATGAAGCAGGTGACGGACACCGGCGCCATCGAGAAAGCGGTCGACGAGATCATCGCCGCCAACCCGGATCAGGTCGCCAAGGTGCAGGCAAAACCGTCGCTGGCCGGCTGGTTCGTCGGCCAGGTGATGAAGTCGACCGGCGGTAAGGCCAATCCGCAGGCCGTTCAGGCTCTGGTCAAGGCCAAGCTCGGCATCGAGGAGTAAGCGGTGTTCTTCGTCCGAACGGCGAGCGAGCGCGATCTGGAGAAGGTTCGCGCGCTGCTCGTCGAGACGTGGCACGCGACCTATGACACATTCTATGGTGTCGAGAAGGTCAACGAACTGACAGGGCGTTGGCATTCGCTGCCGGCGCTGAAGGCCCGGCTGGAGCGCAAAAACGCGGAATTCCTCGTGGCCGACGACGGCCGCAATATCGGCGGCATGGGGTATGCATCCATGTCCGATACGTTGAAGAAGACCGTGATGCTCCATCAGCTTTACGTTCTGCCGAAACTCCAGGGTCAGGGTATCGGACGCGATATTTTCGCCGAACTCGAAACCTGCTTCCCGGATGCAGAACGCATGCGGGTCGAAGTCGAGCCGCAGAACCTTCATGCCCTTGCATTCTATCGGGCTCACGGCTTCAGCGAAGTCGGTCAAGTCAGCAATTGCGGCGACGAGCAGTCGGGGCTTCCGGCGCTCATTCTCGAGAAACCGCTCTCCTGACGCTTGCTTGCTCCCGATGCAGGTGCTTGTGAGCGGCGGTTTGTCATGGGTTGTGGAAAAGATTGCGTACGGCGTTGGCTGTCACGAGACCGTATCCTTGTGATGATTGACGCTTGGCGCTGATTTCCAGGCCGCGGGAGACCACATGGACGCGACAGTAGACTTCGATATCCGCAGGGCCGAACTGGCCGATCTTCCTGATATCATCGCGCTCTTTGCTGCCGACGAGGTTGGCGGGCATGGAGATACGACCGAGCCCGAAGCTTTCGCTGACTATCTTGCCGCTTTCGCGCGCATTGACACTTCCTCGCTTCAAACTCTCTACGTCGCCTGTCTCGGTGATGATGTCGTCGGCACGTTTCAGACAACACTGCTGACATCGCTTTCGGGGCGAGGGAAGCCAAGACTGCTGATCGAGGCCGTGCAGACCCGTGTAGATATGCGCGGCCGCGGCATCGGCGAACGCATGATGCGCCATGCGATCGAGCGGGCGCGTGAGGCGGGGGCCGCAAAGGTGCAACTCGCCTCGAACGCGACGCGCGCGGCGGCGCACCGATTCTATGAGCGTCTCGGTTTTGTGCGCAGCCATTTCGGCTTTCACATGCCGTTGAAATGACCGTCTTTACCTCGGAAACACTGGACAAGGCTGGAGTGGCGGGGCATAAGCGGGGACATAGTTTTGGTATCCGGCCGCCTTCCCAACGGTCGGTTGAGGACCGCATCCATGAAGCTCCTGCTGCAGATTTTCACCTGGTGGAACCAACAGACGATCGGAACGCGCTTTCATACCTGGCGTAACGGCCAGCGTGTCGGCGAAGACGAGCTCGGCAACGTGTATTACCAGGGCGGCAAGGACTCCGAAGGCCGCACGCGCCGCTGGGTGATCTACAACGGCTATGCTGAAGCCTCGGCTATTCCGGCTGGCTGGCACGGCTGGATGCATCACCGCACCGACGTTTCGCCGGCTGACGAGAAGTACGTCGCCCGCGAGTGGCAGAAGCCGCATCGCCCGAATCCGACCGGCACTGCCAACGCCTACCGCCCCCCGGGCTCAATCGCCGGCACCGGCGCTCGTCCGCGCGTGACGGGCGACTATGACGCCTGGACGCCGGGTTCCTGAGACGCTTGTCGTCGGACAAGCGTGCGCCGCTTCACCAAATGGTCCCGTGACCACGGGGCGGCCACATTTCATGTTTAGCGCCTGATATCCATCAACGGTGAATGCAAGGCGCGCGGGAGACAGGCGGGAATGGCGGGTTCTTATCTGCGGAAAACAATCGGCCAGATGTCGAGCCGGCTCTGTGTCGCTGCGCTTGCCGCGCTGCCGATGGTAGCCTCGACCGATACAGCCGAGGCCGCGCGGATTAACAATCCCGTCGCCGTGTTTTCCGGCATCGACAAGATCACCGGCCGTATCACCACCTTCGACGTCTATATCGGTGAGACCGTCCAGTTCGGCGCCCTGCAGGTAACGCCACGCGTCTGCTACAACAGGGACGACACCGAAGCGCAGAAGATCACGACTTTCGTTGAGGTCGACGAAATCACCCTCGACCGCAAGATCAGGCGGATCTTTACCGGCTGGATGTTTGCCGACAGCCCCGGTCTCAATGCCGTCGAGCACCCCGTCTACGACGTCTGGCTGCAGTCCTGCAAGGCGACGTCGGACCTGCCGCCACCGGATACGGCGTCCAAGAAATAATCTTGCCTGCCGAGCGTCCTTTAACGCGGCCGCGTTATCTCTCAATTTTTCTGTGCCGACGCCATTATCCGGTGCGCTTGAGTGAGCGTGCTAAAAGGGGGCGGGTAAGCACTCCTGCCGGCATCACGTCGCTTACGTTGGCATCGGGTGGTACCGAGACCAACCATGCGCAGCATCTTGCAAGTTCAGCGAGATGGCATCCGCAAAGAAATCCGTCAAAACAAAGCGATAGAGCGTTTGCACGACTCATTCTGTGAGCGGACGTCCCTCCGCGCGACATATCAATGCAACGCGATTGAGAAGGGTTGAGACGGGGCGAAAAGCGGCGTTCGCACTAGAGGCTCAGGTAGATGATGAGCTCAAAACGTTAGATCGGGCGAGTTCATCGCATCGGCGAGCATGATTTCATACTCGGCCTTCGGCACGTCGATTGCGCCGAACGATTTCAGATGCTCCGTGGTGAACTGTGTGTCGAGCAGCTCAAAGCCTTTTGCGCGCAGGCGTTCCACCAGTTGCACAAGGCAGATCTTGGAGGCGTTGGTGCGTCGGGAGAACATGCTTTCGCCGAAGAACGCCGAACCGAGCGTAACGCCGTAGAGCCCGCCGACGAGCACCCCATCCTCCCAGGCTTCGACGCTGTGTGCGTAGCCCATGGCGTGAAGCGTGGCGTAAAGGGCGCGGATCTTGTTGTTGATCCAGGTCGTCGGCCGATCGGGTGCCGGCGCGGCACAGCCTTCCATGACGGCCTCGAAGGCGGTGTTGAAGCGGATGTCGAAGTGGCTCTTGCGGATTGTCTTTGCGAGGCTGCGCGAGACGTGAAAGCCATCGAGCGGGATGACGCCGCGGATTTCCGGCTCGACCCAGAAGAGTTCCGGGTCGTCTGCCGAATCGGCCATCGGAAACAGGCCTATGGAATAGGCGCGCAGCAGCATGTCCGGTGTTACGTCGGGTTGCTTGCTGCGCGTCCCTTTCAATGCACGGTCCTATTCGGACGTCGTGGCCAGATGATGCTCCAGCCAATGGATGTCGTAATCGCCGTTCGCGATGTCCTGATTGTTGATCAGGTCCTGGAACAGCGGCAGCGTCGTTTTGATGCCGTCGATGACAAACTCATCCAGCACACGACGAAGGCGCATCATGCATTCGACGCGCGTGCGGCCATGGACAATGAGCTTGCCGATCAGGCTGTCGTAGTAGGGCGGGATCCGGTAGCCCTGATAGGCGCCCGAATCGACGCGAACGCCGAGGCCGCCCGGTGCGTGGAAATGCGTGATCGTGCCCGGAGAGGGGACGAAGGTGCGCGGATCCTCAGCGTTGATGCGGCACTCGATCGCGTGACCGGAAAACACGATGTCTTCCTGCTTGACCGAAAGTCCGCCACCCGATGCGACGCGGATCTGCTCGTGCACCAGGTCGATGCCGGTGATCGCCTCGGTGATCGGGTGTTCCACCTGCAGGCGGGTGTTCATTTCGATGAAATAGAACTCGCCGTTCTCGTAGAGGAACTCGATCGTGCCTGCGCCGCGGTACTTCAGCTTGCGCATGGCATCGGCGCAGACTTCGCCGATCTTCATGCGCTGTTCGACGTTGAGGGCCGGGGAGTTCGCCTCTTCCCAGACCTTCTGGTGGCGCCGCTGCAACGAGCAGTCGCGCTCGCCGAGATGGATCGCATTGCCTTCGCCGTCGCCGACGATCTGGATTTCGATGTGGCGCGGCTTGCCGAGATACTTTTCCATGTAAACAGCGTCATTGCCGAAGGCGGCAAGCGCCTCGGAACGAGCGGTCGAAACGGCTTCTTCGAGTTCGGCTTCGGTCTTTGCGACCTTCATGCCGCGGCCGCCGCCGCCGGCGGTTGCCTTGATCAGGACCGGGAAGCCGATCTTGCGCGCCACTTCGAGCGCATTTTCCGGGCGCACTTCGCCGTCGGAGCCAGGAACCACGGGGATGCCAAGCTCCTGCGCCGTCTTCTTGGCGGTGATCTTGTCGCCCATGATGCGGATATGTTCCGCGGTCGGCCCAATGAAGGTGATGTCGTGCGCTTCGAGGATTTCGGCGAACTTGGCGTTTTCCGACAGGAAGCCGTAGCCCGGGTGCACGGCGTCAGCGCCGGTGATTTCGCAGGCGGCGACGATCTGGTGAATGTTCAGATAGCTATCGCGCGACGGCGGAGGACCGATGCAGACGCTTTCGTCGGCGAGGCGCACGTGCATGGCGTCGCTGTCGGCCGTGGAGTGGACGGCCACCGTCGCTATGCCGAGCTCCTTACAGGCGCGCAGCACGCGAAGGGCGATTTCGCCGCGATTGGCAATGAGAATTTTCGAGATCATCGCAGCGCCGCCTTATTCGATTACGATCAGCGGCTCGCCATATTCGACGGGGGCTGCGTCCTGGACGAAGATTTCGGTCACCTTGCCCGAACGCGGGGCAGGGATCTGGTTCATGGTCTTCATCGCTTCGATGATCAGGACCGTCTGGCCTTCCTTGACCACGGTGCCAACCTCGATGAACGGGCGGGCGCCTGGAGCGGGTGCCAGATAGGCCGTGCCGACCATGGGAGCCGTTACGGCATTCTTGGAGGTGCGGCTGGTTTCCGCCGGTGCGGCGACAGCGGCCGGCTGCGCAGCGTGGACCGCCGGCTGAGCCTGATAGGCCGGCATCGAGACGGCGACCGGGGTGCCGGCGCGCGATACGCGGATGCGAAGATCTTCCTGCTCCACTTCGATCTCGGTGAGATCCGTGTCGTTCAGGATATTGGCGAGATCGCGGATCAGCGCCTGGTCGATACCGGGTTTCTTGTCAGCCATGGGATATGAGCCTCGTGTTCTTTTTATTTCGACGTTTCTGTCAGGTTCTTTAGCGCATGCAGCGCCAGAATGTAACTCTGCGCGCCGAAACCGCAGATAACGCCTTTGACCGCAGGTGCGATCATCGACTTGTGGCGGAATTCTTCACGCGCGTGGATGTTGGAAAGATGCAGTTCGACCACCGGGATGCCAATGGCGCGGATGGCATCGTGCAGCGCGATCGACGTATGACCGTAGGCCGCCGGATTGATTGCGACACCAGCGGCCTTTTCGCCGGCCTCGTGCAGCCAGTCGACCAGCGTGCCTTCATGGTTGGATTGTCGAAAATCGACTTCCAGTCCCAATGCCTTGCCTTCCGTGGTGCAGAGTGCCTCGATGTCGGCGAGTGTCTGGCCGCCATAGATCCCCGGTTCGCGCTTGCCGAGCGCATTCAGGTTGGGGCCGTTCAGCACGAAAATTTTGGTGGGCATGCGGGATTCCGGTCCAGTGATAGAGGGTTACCTATAGACTGATGGTCCCGCGAGGAAAAGCCCTTTGGGTCCTCGCGGGATTTGTCCACAGTTGGGACAGGTCGTTGAGTGCAGGCGCTCAGCAGGCGGTCTTGCCGCAGCTGCGCATGTTGGCCACTTTGGTGCTGATTTCTTCGGCGCCGACGGCACCGAAGACCGCCTCGTTGCCGATGACATAGGACGGCGTGCCGGTGATGCCGAGATCGTTGGCAAGGCTATAGGCCTCGCGCACCGCCGCGTCATGCGGCTCCTTTTCCATCTTGGCCCGCAGCTGCTTTTTGGTGACGCCGAGCTTGCCGGCAACGGCAATCGCCGTTTCCTCGGTTGCACGGTCCTCACCACCGAGCAAGGCCCGGTGGAACTCGCCAAATTTCTCCGGCGCGACGAGCCGGAAGGCGGCGCTGACCTTATGGGCAGCAAGCGAATCCGGACCGAGGATCGGCAATTCCTTCAGCACGAAGCGGACATTCTTGTCCTTGGTGAGGATATCTTCCATGTCGGTCAGTGCACGTTTGCAGTAGCCGCAATTGTAGTCGTAGAACTCGACGACCGTGACGTCTCCATCAGGATTGCCAAGGACCATGTCGTACTTGGAATTGAAGATCGCCTTCTTGTTCTCGGAGATCGCGCCTTCGGCGGCTTCCTGCTGCTTTGCGCGCTGCTTGTTCGCGAGCGCCTCCTGAACCTCGAGCATGATCTCGGGGTTGGCAAGCAGGTATTCCTTGATGAAGGCGCCAAACTCGTCCTTCTGCTTCTGGTCGAGCGCGAGCGCGTTTTGCGGCAAGCTGACCCCTGCCATGAGCGCGGCGAGCGCCCCGGCGGCAATCATTTTCGTGCTGAAATTCATTTTTACCTCGTTGTCTCTGCCTGCCCTGTCTGTCGTCCATGTCGCGATACGGCGTCAATGCGCGCGTGTAAAAGACAACAGGATTCTCCAACACCGCAACACGCGGGCAGCATAGGGTGGCCCCCGGTGAAACGAAACGGCAAAATCGGCGGAAATACGGCGCTCGCGGACTTGTGAAGCCTTTGGCGATCGGGCAAAGGGGCCGAATGGAGTATCAGCGTAGGTTGATACGCGCCGCTTCTTGAGGATATTGCCTTGGTGGAATTGTCGAACCGCAGCGCCGTCGAACCCTTTCATGCCATGGACGTGCTTGCGGAGGCCACGCGCCGCCGCGACGCCGGTCACCCGGTAATTTCAATGGCCGTTGGCCAACCGGCGCACCCGGCGCCGAAGGCTGCTCTCGATGCGGCACGCAAGGCGCTCGAACATGGCCGTCTCGGCTATACCGATGCGCTCGGCACGCTGTCGCTGAGAACTGCCATCGCCGCGCACTATCAGAAGCGCCATGGCATCGCGCTCGATCCGCAACGCATCGCGGTGACCACCGGCTCGTCGGCCGGTTTCAACTTGGCTTTCCTCGCGCTCTTCGATCCCGGCGACTGCGTGGCGATCGCGCGGCCCGGCTATCCCGCTTATCGCAACATTCTTGCAGCCCTCGGCCTGACGGTCGTCGAGGTGGAAGCCAATGCCGAAAGCGGCTTCACGCTGACGCCTGAAAACCTGGCGCGGGCTGCTGCCAAGATCGGGCGACCGTTGAAGGGCGTTCTTCTGGCAAGCCCGGCCAATCCGACGGGCACGGTGACGGGCAGGGCGGGTCTCAAGGCGCTCGCCGAGTATTGCCGCACTGAGAACATCGCCTTCATCTCGGACGAGATCTATCACGGACTGACTTTTGCCGGCGAGGAGGCAAGCGCTCTCGAGGTCACCGACGACGTCGTCGTGATCAATTCCTTTTCCAAATATTATTGCATGACCGGCTGGCGGATCGGCTGGATGGTACTGCCGGAAAAGCAGGTCCGCGGCTTCGAGCGCATTGCCCAGAGCCTCTACATCTCGCCTCCGGAACTATCACAGATCGCTGCCGAGGCGGCACTTGGTGCGCAGGTCGAACTCGACGGTTACAAGGCGGCCTATGCCGCCAATCGCGAAATGCTGCTGAAGCGCCTGCCGGAGATTGGCTTCACCATCGCTTCGCCCATGGATGGTGCGTTTTACGCCTATGCGGATGTCAGGCGCTTTACCAATGACAGCATGGCGTTCGCCCGCCGGATGCTAGCTGAAATCAACGTGGCTGCGACACCGGGCTTCGATTTCGATCCACTTGAGGGGCATCGGACGATGCGGTTCTCCTATGCCGGATCGACAGGAGACATGGTCGAAGCCGTCGACCGCATTGCCCGCTGGATTTCCTGAGTTTCAGTCATTTCAGGCGCCTGCGGCCGCTGGCGGATTCACTTTGACAGCGCCTTGATTCAAATTCTGAGGCAAACAGCCACCTGAAGCTTTCGCGAACGCGCGCGGAGATTTTGCGACGACGACATACGCGAGAACTGGAGCATCAGGTTCGGAGCGCGCACCTGTTGGGCCGCAGCGCACTCTCGCCATGGTCGCGGCGCACGCATGCTTTTGTCACCAGCCCCAAACGAAAAAAGCCCGGACCAAGCAAGGTCCGGGCTTTTCTGTTCTTCCGAAGGTCAGTCGTGGCTTAGAAGAAGCCGCGGCGCTGCCACCATCCGCCCTTCTTGGGCTTGGACTGGTCCTCTTCGGTGCTTTCGTTCTTGTTCGTGACCGTCGAGGTCAACACCGGTTCCGATGCAATCGTCGACAGGTCGCGGTTGGCACGGGCAGGCTTGCCTTCTTCGAGGTCGGCGGCCGCCTCTACGATTGCTTCCGGTACCGGCTCTACCGCGACTTCTGGCTGTGCCTCGACCGCGCTCTGTGCAGCCTCGTCAGCGCTGGCCACAGGCTCGTCGGCCTTGACGGCCTTCTTGCGTGTGCGCTTCGGCTTGGCGGCCTTCTCGACGACCGGTTCTACCTCTTCCGCTACGATCTCGGCTTCGGCAATCACAGCGACCGCTTCAACCTCGGCTGTTGCCGGGGCTTCGACGTCGCCTTGCTCGTCGGCCTCGTCGTCAGCGGATGCAGCAGCCTGCTCTTCGACTTCACCTTCGCCCAGTTCCGGACGGTTACGGCGGCCACCGCGCTTGCCGCGACGACGGCGCTTGCGCTTCTGTTCGCCGTCGGCTGTCAGCGCATCCGCATCGTTTTCGTCCTCGTCGCCATCGGTCTCCGTGGCGTCATCGCCTTCGTCTGCGGCATCGGCGTCCTGTGCGGTAGCACCGTCGGCCTGTTGGCTGCCCTTGCCACGACGACGGCGGCGACGCTTGCGCTTGCGGCCGTTCTGGTCGTCAGCCTGGGCAGCAGCCTTCGGCTGTTCCTGGCGCTGCTCGACGACCACTTCTTCTGCTTCTTCCTCGTCGAGATCCTCTTCGATCACGATGTCGTCGTCTTCTTCGGGCTCCGGCTCGAAGTGCAGGATCTGTTCGATCTTGACCGGGTTTTCGACCGGTTCGCCGCGGTCGATCGCAAAGTGCTGCGCGCCGACATGGGCGTCAGCCTCGATGATGATCGAGACGCCGAAGCGCTGTTCGTAATCCATGATCGTGCTGCGCTTCTGGTTGAGCAGATAGAGCGCGATATCGGGGATCGTGCGAACGGTGATGTTGTGCGTGGTGTTCTTGAGCAGGTGCTCTTCGATGCCGCGAAGGACATGCAGCGCGACCGAAGACTGCGAGCGGACGTGGCCCGTGCCGTTGCAATGCGGGCAGGTCTGCATCGTCGATTCGAGTACCGAGGCGCGGATGCGCTGGCGCGACATTTCGAGCAGGCCGAAGTGCGAGATGCGGCCGACCTGGATGCGGGCGCGATCGTTCTTCAGGCAATCCTTCAGACGCTTCTCGACCGAGCGGTTATTCCGCTTTTCTTCCATGTCGATGAAGTCGATGACGACGAGGCCTGCAAGGTCGCGAAGGCGCAGCTGGCGCGCAACTTCTTCGGCGGCTTCGAGGTTCGTCTGAAGTGCCGTGTCCTCGATCGAATGCTCGCGGGTCGAACGACCGGAGTTGACGTCGATCGAAACCAGAGCTTCCGTCTGGTTGATGATGATGTAGCCGCCCGACTTCAGCGTCACCTGCGGCTGCAGCATGCGGTCAAGCTGCGCTTCGATACCGGAACGCGAGAAGATCGGATGAACGTCGCGGTAAGGCTGAACCACCTTGGCGTGGCTCGGCATCAGCATCTTCATGAAGCCCTTGGCTTCCTTGTAGCCTTCCTCGCCCGAAACGACGATCTCGCTGATGTCCTTGTTGTAAAGGTCGCGGATCGAGCGCTTGATCAGGCTGCCTTCCTCGTAAACGAGGCAGGGTGCCGTGGAGTTGAGCGTCAGCGTGCGGACGTTCTCCCACAGGCGCATCAGATATTCGAAGTCGCGCTTGATCTCGACCTTGGTGCGGTTGGCACCGGCGGTGCGCAGAATGACGCCCATGCCCTGCGGCACTTCGAGGCCACGTGCGATTTCCTTCAGGCGCTTGCGGTCCTGCAGGTTGGTGATCTTGCGGGAGATGCCGCCGCCACGAGCCGTGTTCGGCATCAACACCGAGTAACGGCCAGCGAGCGACAGGTAGGTCGTCAACGCTGCGCCCTTGTTGCCACGTTCTTCCTTGGCGACCTGGACGAGCAGGATCTGGCGGCGCTTGATGACTTCCTGGATGCGGTACTGCTTGCGCGGCTTGCGCACGTGACGATCCGGAACCTCTTCCATTGCATCTTCGGCGCCGACGGACTCGATGATTTCCTTCTCGCCATCGTGGCTGTCGTCATCATCGTCGTCGTCATCGCGGCGTCGGCGGCTGTCGACGTCTTCCGAGATCGAATCGGTGTCGACCATGGCGGCCATCTCGCCACCATTGCCTTCTTCGCCGGCGTCCGCCTCTTCGGTTGCTGCAGCGGCTGCAGCGGCCTCTTCGGCGATCTTCGCCTTGGTCCGGCGCGGGCGCTTCGGCTTTGCCTTGGGCTTTTCGGCCGGCGCTTCCGCCTCGACGACTGCTTCGGCTGCAGTCTCGGTCACTTCCGTGACAACTTCCGTTTCGGCGGCAATTTCCAGATCAACCGGAACGCTGAGCGCGGGCTGTGTCGGCGTTGCCGTTTCGACGTGTTCGATGTCGTCGTCGCGGCGCGCTTCTTCGGCTTCCGCCTTCAACAGCGCCTGCCGGTCAGCCAACGGGATCTGATAGTAGTCGGGATGGATTTCGGCAAACGCCAGGAACCCGTGGCGGTTGCCGCCGTAGTCGACGAAGGCCGCCTGGAGCGAAGGCTCCACTCGCGTTACCTTTGCGAGGTAGATGTTGCCGCGTATCTGTTTCTTGTGTTCCGATTCGAAGTCGAATTCTTCTATGCGGTTCCCGCGAACGACAACGACGCGCGTCTCTTCAGAGTGAGACGCATCGATAAGCATTTTCTCTGCCATCTAAGTTGTGCTCCTCGACGCGACAGCGGAACGGGCGGCAGACGTTCTTCCATGGGAAGACTGCCACTCGCGTCAGTTGGTGCGTCGGATGTGAAAGGTCCTGTCTGGTGCAGGTGATGGTGCAGCAGCCAGATGGCAGCCGGAACGGTTACGTTCCGGGGCCTCTCTACTTCTGACCGATACCGCTGAGTCAACATCAATGACCAAACAAGAATGCCAATGTCAAAGGTCTCATAAAGACCCGATGAATGCGCCCGCTTGCGGGCTTGCCGGTGAAAAAATCACCGCTAAGAACTCCGGCCACCGCCGGAAATTTGCGATCCAGTGTACGGGGAGGAAATGCAGCGACGGCGGATGAACACCTTGCGGCCGCGGAAAGATGATACGGTTTCAACCGGCAATTCCGGCTCGATCACTCCCTGGCGCCAAGCTCTGGAATGCTCCGGCTGCCCGGCCGACGATTCTATCCCGTCAACACTTTCTCCTTGTGATGCTTTTATGTTTTCTATGTCACATTGGCAAGGGAAAAGCCTGTGCCGCCACAATAATGATCGATTCGCTTGCCCCGGTAGAGTAGGTCGGGGAACAGCGAATCGTATGCTTTGTCCGCGTTGCTTAAGGAGCGCTGTCAAGCTTTGGTTAACCATAAGGGTTCATTGATCAAGGGATGTCGCGGTGTGCGCGGGCGGATGCCTGGCGCGTTGACCGCTCGGATTTCGTGTATTGACGGAGAAACCGGGGTGAAGCCTTCGGCTGTTCATAGGGACGCTTCACTGTTGTCAGCACTGCTGCGCGGTGGCGCGCGTGTTGTGGCCTCAGCGTTCGTTGCAGGGGCATTGATGGTGCCTGGACCGGTGGCGAATGCGGCCGAGCCCGCGCCATTGCTGGCATTCGGCGCACGGGTTGCCGGCGACGACGCACGCACGCGCGTCGTCGTCGAGTTCGATCGGAAGCCCGACTTTTCGATCCATTACGTGGCGAACCCGATACGGGTCGTCGTCGATCTGCCGGAAACCGCCTTTGGTCTGAAAGCCGAGAGCCTTGAGCCGAGGGGATTGTTCGAGGCCATCCGCTATGGCGGCATGGGGGCTGGCAGTTCTCGCCTCGTGCTATCGGCAAAGGGGCCGGTCGCGGTCACCAACGCCGAGGTCATCGAGGAGGAGGGCGGCAAGAGCTATCGCCTGGTCATTGATGCCGAGAAGGTCGACCAGCCCCGCTTCGATGCGCTCCTGGGTGATCAGCAATGGACGGGTTCCGTTGTCGCGGCAAAAACAGACAGGCCGACAATTGCGCCCGCGGAAAAGGGTAGCGCCTTCGTGATTGCAATCGATGCCGGTCATGGCGGCATCGACACTGGAGCGATCGGCGGAGCCACCAAGACCGAGGAAAAACATGTCACGCTTGCCTTTGCGCAGGAGCTGGTTGCCACCCTCAGCCGTGAAAGCGGCATCGAAGCCTTTCTGACGCGCGACAAGGATGTCTTCCTGTCATTGCCGCAGCGGGTGCAGATCGCCCGCAACAAAGGCGCCAATCTGTTTATTTCGATCCACGCCGATACGCTCAAGCAGAAGGATATTCGCGGCGCCACCGTCTATACGATTTCCGACAAGGCCTCCGACCATCTGGCGGCCGACCTGGCGCAACGCGAAAACCTCTCGGACGAGATCGCTGGCGTACCGCTCCAGAGCGAGCCGGCGGAAGTCGCCGATATCCTTATCGATCTGACACGCCGCGAAACCCAGGCTTTTTCGGTCAATATGGCGCGCACCGTGGTGTCGTCCTTCGAAGGACAGATCAATCTCATCAACAATCCGCACCGTCATGCGGGCTTCCGAGTGCTGCAGGCGCCAGATGTTCCCTCAATCCTGCTCGAGCTCGGTTTCATGTCGAACAAGGACGACGAGAAGCTGCTGCTTGATCCGGAATGGCGAAAGAAAGTATCCGGTCTTCTTGCTGTTGCCATCAAGCGCTATCGTGATCAGGCCGTTGCAAACGGCGGCTAAGGTTTAGCCGCGACAAGCTGTTTGACGGCGTGGCATAGGAAGTGATTTGTGTCGCCCCGGTAACAGCGATATGCTTTTCAACAGGATGCGCACTCGATAATCGGTAACAAGCCCTATTTTACGCACAATCCGGGACCTATCCCGAATTGCGCCCGGATTTGTTGGGAAACAGTGTTGATGCCCGGTGCCCCTCGCCATATGAGGAGCTGGGTGGGCGCGCGTAGCTGCGATGCCAGATGATTTCTGATGGAAGCGTTTGGCCAGGCCGACGGAATGCGGACCGATGGGACGGGAAGCGTCCTTATCGGTTCCGCGGCCTGGCAATTGGACGATAATAAGGTACCGGTATCTGACTGATGATCAGACTGATTGGATATTTCTTCGGGATTGGTGCGTTTTTGCTGCTCGGCGTGGCTGCGGCCGCGGCGCTTTATTTGGGCGTTGTCACCAAGGACTTGCCTGACTATGAGGTGCTGGCGAAGTATTCGCCACCAGTGACGACGCGCTTTCATGCCGGTAACGGCGCGCTGATGGCGGAGTACGCCCGCGAGCGGCGCCTCTATCTGCCGATCCAGGCGATCCCGGACCGCGTCAAGGCGGCGTTCATTTCCGCTGAAGACAAGAATTTCTATCAGCATCCCGGCGTCGATATCACCGGCCTGGCCCGCGCCATCGCCGTCAACCTCCAGAATTTCGGATCAGGCCGCCGCCCTGTCGGCGCGTCGACGATCACCCAGCAGGTCGCCAAGAACTTCCTGCTCTCGTCGGACCAGACGATCGACCGCAAGGTCAAGGAAGCGATCCTCTCCTTCCGCATCGAGCAGGCCTATAGCAAGGACCGCATTCTCGAGCTCTATCTCAACGAGATCTTCTTCGGCCTCAATTCCTACGGCATCGCCGGCGCGGCGCTCACTTATTTCGACAAATCGGTGACGGAACTGACGATCGCCGAGACGGCATACCTCGCCGCGCTGCCGAAGGGCCCTGCAAACTATCATCCTTTCCGCAAGGCGGATGCTGCGATCGAACGGCGCAATTGGGTCATCGACCGCATGGTCGAGAACGGCTACGTCAGCAAGACCGACGGCGAAGATGCAAAGAAGCAGCCGCTCGGCGTCAATCCGCGCCGCGGTGGTGCGCATCTCTTCGCATCCGATTTCTTCGCCGAGGAAGTACGCCGGCAGATCATCCAGAAATACGGCGACAACGCCCTTTATGAGGGTGGCCTTTCGGTTCGCACCTCGCTCGATCCACGCATGCAGATCGCTGCGCGCAAGGCGCTGCAGGACGGGCTGCTCAGCTATGACGAGCGTCGCGGTTTCCACGGCCCGGTCAAGTCGATCGAGATCGGCGGCGACTGGGGCGAGCCGCTCGGCAAGGTCGTTGCCCTGGCCGACGTGCCGGAATGGAAATTGGCGGTCGTGCTCTCGGCCGATGGCCAGGGTGTCGAAATCGGCATCCAGCCGGACAAGGAAGCGTCCGGCAAGATCATCGCCGAACGCGTGACCGGTCATATCTCCGCCAAGAACATGCAGTGGGCCTATCGCTCCGCTGGTGGCGAACGCAAATCCGCCAAGTCGCCGGAAGGCGTGCTGGGCCCGGGAGACGTCGTCTATGTCGAGCCTCTGGCGGAAAAGGGCGAATATCGCCTGCGTCAGCCGCCAAAGGTTCAGGGCGGCCTCGTCGCCATGGATCCCCAGACCGGCCGCGTGCTGGCGATGGTCGGTGGCTTCTCCTACGGTCAGTCGGAATTCAACCGCGCGACCCAGGCGATGCGCCAGCCGGGGTCCTCGTTCAAGCCGTTCGTCTATGCGGCAGCGCTTGACAACGGCTACACGCCCGCGTCGGTCATTCTCGACGCTCCGATCGAAATCGTCGCCGGTGGCCAGGTCTGGCGCCCGGAAAACTATGGCGGTGGCTCTGCCGGCCCGTCGACGCTGCGTCTCGGCATCGAGAAGTCTCGTAACCTGATGACCGTTCGCCTCGCCAACGACATGGGCATGAACATCGTCGCCGAATATGCCGAGCGCTTCGGCATCTACGACAAGATGCCGCCCTTGCTGGCGATGTCGCTCGGCTCGGGCGAGACCACCGTCCTGCGCATGGTTTCGGCCTATTCGGTTCTTGCCAATGGTGGCAAGCAGATCAAGCCGTCGCTGATCGACCGGATCCAGGACCGCTACGGCAAGACGATCTTCCGTCACGAAGACCGGACCTGCGACAATTGCAATGCAGGGGATTGGGCAGAGCAGGAGGAGCCTGTGCTGACCGACAACCGCGAGCAGGTTCTCGACCCGATGACCTCCTACCAGATCACCTCGATGATGGAGGGTGTGGTCCTGCGCGGCACCGCCGCCGGAAAGATCAAGCTCGATCGCCCGGTAGCCGGCAAGACCGGTACCACAAACGACGAAAAGGACGCCTGGTTCGTCGGCTACACCCCTGACCTCGTTGCAGGCCTTTACCTCGGTTTCGACAACCCGGCCCCGCTCGGCAGGGGTGCCACCGGCGGCAGCCTTGCGGTGCCGATCTTCAACAACTTCATGCAGGAAGCCGTGAAGGGCTCGCGTCCCGGCAAGTTCGTGGTGCCGGAAGGCATGAACATGATCGCCGTCAACCGCAAGACCGGCATGGCCGCCTATGAGGGCGAGCCGGACACCATCATCGAAGCCTTCAAGCCCGGAACCGGTCCGGCTGACACTTTCTCGGTCATCGGTGGCCTCGACCAGTACGTGCCGCCGGAGGAGATCCTCAAGAATTCTCCGCAGGCCAACCAGGCCGTCACCTCCGGTTCCAACGGCCTGTTCTAGGCCCTATACTTCGTCTCGCAATGCCCGCCGCCTTTACATCAGCGGCGGGCATCGCTATTTGACGCTCACGTTAAATCGGGTTCACAAGAAGCAGGATCATGCGCAGCGAAATCGAGAACATTGTCGACGAAATCAAGCAGGCCATAAGCCTGCTGAGGAGGCATCTTTGACTGGGATCAGGCGGTAAGACGACTGGACTGGTTGAACAACAAGGCGGAAGATCCGTCGCTGTGGAATGATGCTGCCGAAGCGCAGAAGCTGATGCGCGAGCGCCAGCAGCTTGACGATGGCGTCAACGGCTTGCGCCGCTTCGAGCAGCAACTGCGCGACAACATCGAACTGATCGAACTCGGCGAGGAAGAGGGCGACGCTGCCATCGTTGCCGACGCAGAACAGGCGCTGCGCGAACTGCGCAACGAAGCGGCCAAGAAGCAGGTCGAGGCGATGCTGTCGGGCGAAGCCGATCAGAACGACACCTATCTCGAAGTGCACTCCGGTGCCGGCGGCACTGAAAGCCAGGACTGGGCCAACATGCTGTTGCGCATGTACACCCGCTGGTCCGAGCGCCAGGGATACAAGGTCGAGCTGATGGAAATTCAGGACGGCGAAGAGGCTGGCATCAAGTCAGCAACGCTGTTGGTCAAGGGGCACAATGCCTATGGCTGGCTGAAAACGGAATCGGGCGTTCACCGCCTGGTTCGTATTTCGCCTTACGACAGCAACGCCCGTCGCCACACGTCGTTCTCGTCGATCTGGGTTTACCCGGTTGTCGACGACTCGATCCAGATCGACATCAACGAGAGCGATTGCCGCATCGACACCTATCGCTCGTCGGGTGCCGGCGGCCAGCACGTCAACACGACCGACTCGGCCGTGCGTATTACGCACATGCCGTCCGGCATCGTCGTGCAGTGCCAGCAGGAGCGCTCGCAGCACAAGAACCGGGCCAAGGCCTGGGACATGCTGCGTGCCCGCCTTTACGAATCGGAACTGAAGAAGCGCGAAGATGCGGCCAACGCCGAAGCGGCTTCAAAAACCGATATCGGCTGGGGCCACCAGATCCGCTCCTACGTGCTGCAGCCCTACCAGCTGGTAAAGGACCTGCGCACCGGCGTCGAAAGCACGGCGCCTGGCGATGTGCTCGACGGTGAGCTGAACGAGTTCATGGAGGCTGCCCTTGCCCACCGCGTCAGCGGCGGCGCGGATGCCGCGGTGGACGATTTGAACTAGCGTCGAGTGCAGGCGGGGCTTTGCTCTGCGTGACGAAACGAATTCGAGACGATAAAGGCCGGGTGTTTGCATCCGGCCTTTGTCTTTGGCGTCTAACGCATCGGAATTTCTCGCAGACGTAGGCCGTGTTTGCTGGCCTTTCTCAGCGCGTGGTGTTGTCACAGACCGGGGATACTTTGTCGTGAGACACGGCTCAGTTCGATGCCCGCTCGACCTTGATGTCGCCGAGGTCGTCGATCAGCACGGTCCAGGTTTCCGGTTCGCGGGCAGCGGGATCGGTCTTCAAATAGACGGTCGCGAACATGCCGGGCTGTGCGGTAACGCCCGTCGAGGTTTCCGGCCTGATATCGGTGACATAGGCCTTCAGCGACGAAAACTCCTCGAGTTCTGCGGAAGAGACGACTTCCGGTCCGGCAGGTGTCGCCGCGATCTGCTGCAGGTGGATCTGCGCCGTGCCGTCCTGTTGCCGAAGGGCGATCAGCTTGTAATAGCCGCGCCGTGCGCCGTCGGCACTCCGCGGCTCTGTGGGTGTTTGCGCCTGCTCACCGTTCGGGTCCAGTGCCGAAAGCGGATCGCCGCTTTCTTCCCAATAGCCGGTACTGGTGACGAAGGTCACTTGCGGCGAAACCACATTCGCATCCTCGGCATGGGCGCTCGCGCCGGTCGTTGCGATAAGAAGCGCAAGGAGGAGGGGCTTGTGCATCGCTTTTGATTTCCTGTTCGTACCGCGACGCGGTGGATGTTCTAAAATTGATCCTTCGCCGGGCGCCCGGCGAAATCATACCATATCGCGCGTTGAGACCGGCTGCTCAATTGGAAAACTGCTCGGCCAGGATGCGATCCGACCAGGAGTGATCTGGATCCGAGAGGATGCGGGCGGTCATGTTCTCCGATTCGGCGATGCGTACCTTCGCCACCGACTTGACTTCCTGGTGGTCGGCAACGGCGTTGACCGGCCGCTTGTCAGCCTCGAGAATCTCGATCTCGACAGTTACGTGGTTTGGCAGGAGGGCGCCGCGCCACCGACGCGGACGGAATGGGCTGACGGGTGTGAGTGCCAGAAGAGGGGCTTCCAACGGCAGGATCGGTCCATGCGCCGAGAGATTGTAGGCGGTGGAGCCGGCGGGTGTGGCCAGCAGCAAGCCATCACAGGTCAATTCTTCAAGCCGGGTCTTGCCGTCGATGACCACACGCAGCTTGGCTGCCTGGTAGGATTGCCGGAACAGATAGACTTCGTTGATGGCGAGCGCCTTGAACGTTGCGCCTTGACCGTCGGTGGTCTGCATCTCCAGCGGACGAAAGGCATTTTCCACCGCGTTGCAGATACGCGCTGTCAGATTTTCAGTGCTGTAGCGGTTCATCAGAAAGCCGACCGAGCCCCGGTTCATGCCGTAGACGAGCTTGCCCGAGTTCATCGTCTGGTGCAGCGTCTGCAACATGAAGCCATCGCCGCCGAGCGCGACGATGACGTCGGCTTTATCGGCATCATGGTCGCCGTAAATCGCCTTCAGATCTGCCGCCGCCTTTTGCGCCTCTTCAGCTGGTGAGGCAAGGAACGCGAGTGAAGTGAACGTGCGGGCCATGAATTTTCAGTCCGTTCAACAGGTTGGGCATCGCCGCGGTGGCCGAGCCTAGGCTTCGTTTCTGGCACGACGTGGCGCCGAACGCATCTGAAAAATTGGGAGAATTCGCAATTTTGCTTTACACGCTGTGAGATTGTGATAACTCCCACCGCTGAAAGTGCCCTTATAGCTCAGTTGGTAGAGCACCTGATTTGTAATCAGGGGGTCGCGAGTTCGAGTCTTGCTGGGGGCACCACTTTTCAATTGCTTGCACTCTGAAATGTCGGAAACCCATCCGACATTTCAGACATTCAGACTAGGTATTGTCTGAAATGTCGGACGGCGGATATCCGCGATCGGCGCGCACGATCTCGTAGTGTTCCTTTGTGAAGCCGCCGTTTCGCTGAAACCATTTCCAGGCGCCTGGCTTGACCAGTTCCAACGCTTCGAGCCGGTCGACGACGCACCGCACGGAGACGTCAAAGAAGTCCGCGATGTTGATCGCCATGCGGCGAGTAAACATCGTATGTCCCGCCTTGTGGGCGGCGAATGCAGCGCGCAGCTCCTCGTCATCCATGGGGCGGCGCCCAGCGGATAAGAGCGCCTTCAAATAGGCGCTGGTGGCCGTGTGCCAGATCCCAAAACATAGCCATGTTAATCGCGGCCTGGTGGCTGTCGAGGTGCGGAGCGAGCAATGCAATGTGCTCCGGCGCAAAGCCGTCAGCGCTGGCAAATTCCTCGATCTCGTCGCGGTGCAGGTTGACGCCGGCGATCTCGATGCGACTGATCACGCCTGGCGTTGCCCGCTCGATCGCGATCGGTTCGCAGGCGAGGCAAACCGGATCAGGGATAATCTTGCGGCAATGCCTGGTCCGCTGGTCGGCATAGAGCTGGATAGGCTCGCCGGCCTCGGCGTGGCGTTTCCGGTCGGAGCGGACTGTCTGCCGCTTGGTGCCCGCGACGATCTGGGGGACGAAGAAGCTCTTGAAGGAATAGGCGACCATCATTCGGCCTTTACCGTTGGGGCTTGTATGGCGGCGCGGCCGACGTCCGTAAGGCGAAGCCCCTTTATGCTGTAAGGCCGGCCGGGGCCACTTTCCACCAACTCTACGGCGCCTAGGTCGCGCAGCTTCCCCTGTGTGACATAGTTCGGATAGCCAGCAGCAGAGAGATTGCAAAAGTTCTCAGTGCTTTTCTCACATTCGTTGGCGATGCGGCGCAGGCGGGCTCTCATAGCGGTTGTCAACTTGGTCACTTCATTTCCTCCTTGTCGTACCAGGTGATGAGCTTCGCGATCGCGCTGTCGGCCAACTCGGCATTGAGCGCGAGGTAATGTTTCAGGATGTCGTTGGCCGTCTTGAAGCTGTGGCCGGTGATCGCGCAGATCTGCGGGATGGTGCAATCGGCCATGGCAAGCCAAGTGACGGCGGTGTCACGCAGGTCCTGGTCGCGGAGCGTCTTGAGGCTCGCAAGCTTCTTGCCGGCGGCGCGGCGAATGTCCTGGAAACGGCGGCGGTAGCGATCGCTGGTGAACTTCTGCCAGCTCTCCTCGTTGAGCACGACATAGGGCGAGATGATTTCCGCCGTTTTGCGCCGCCTCTCGGCCGCCTGGAAGCGTTTCTTGAGTTCCGGGGCCTCTGGCATCGAGACAATGACTTTCGTCTTTCCCTGGCGAAGTGTGATGCGCCCGTGCTCCCGGCCGGCGAGCTGGAACTCGATACGGTCGCTCTGGCGCTGTCCGGACCAGACGGCGAGGATGAACATGTCGCCCATGTCGAACGAACCCATCTCGTCGGCCGTCTCGACCAGGACCTTCATTTCCTGCCTGGTGGCGAAGCGGACCCGGGGCGGCGGCGACTTCATCTTGAGCTTGTGCGCCGGGTTGACGTGCATGTCGGGAAACCGGCCGAGATCCATCGCCCACTGCAGGGCGATGCCGAGTATGCGCATGGCCCCGACGGCCGAGGCGTTGCCGGCCTTCTGCCGCAAGCTGTTGTAGATGCCCTTACAGATCGGCTTGGTGAGCGCTTCGGCCTCGGAGAGGTAGACGTCATAGGCGTGGTTCTCGAAGATCCTGGTCTTTTCGCCATAGTCGATGATGGTGCGCGGAGCGAGGTCGGCGAGATCCGCATTGATTTTCGGATTTAGCCAGTCCTTGAAAAGCTGATAGACGGGATAGGTGATCAGCGAGACGGGCGCCGCCGGCGACGGCGTCGACTGTTCCGGCGCGCTCTTCTGGCGGCGGACCTTGCGCTTGGCGGCCTCGATCTGTCTGACGAGCTGGTTCGACCAGTCGAGCGCTTCGCCGGCCGTCATCCAGCGGCCATCGGTTTTCAGGTCCTCGCCCTTGTAGCCGAGCTTGCGCAGCGTCGGCGACGGCTCGAAGCGGGGGCGGCCCTCGCGCCAGGCGATATGTCTGATCTTGGGATCGTTACTCATTGCGTGCTCCATACGCTGAACAAAAAAAGCCCGGCGGCTACGCGAAACAAAGGCCGCCGGGCTCGAAACCCAACCGCGTGTTGATGGGGGCGCGGCAGGGCAGGGAACTGGTGATGTCAGCCGCGCCGGCGCGCGCGGGTGAGCTTGTCGTGGCGGTAGGCCAGGAAGACCAGGCCGAAGCCGATCAGGTGGCCGACGATGACGGCGAGCGGCATTGCCGCGACCAGGTGGACGTCCGTCATTGCACGAGCCTCAGTTTCGGGCGGCGATAGCGGGCCAGTGCAACGATCTCGGCCTCGTGCTCGACGACAAGCGCGGCGGCCTCGACGATGACGGCTGTGCGCGCGGCACTGCCGATCGACTGCAGGCGGATCAGCCGCTCGATCTCTTCCCGGGCGTCGAGCGTGGCGCGAAGGGTTTCGACCAGGCGCAACATCAGCTCGTCCTGGTCCCCGGCCTGCAGCTCGAGCTGGCGCAAGAGGGCGTGCGGATCCTCGGGGGCGATGATCATGGTGCCACCTCGACAGTCATCAACGGCGCATAGCGCAGGCGAATGCTCTGCAGCTCGGCCTTACACAGTTCCCGGACGCTAGCGACCGCGTGCGGGTAGAGATCCCGAAAGAATTTATCGATCTCGTAGTGTGCTTCGTCGGCGCCGAGGGCTCGTTCCGCCGTCTTTGGGCGTGTCTCGACGCGAACGCCGGCGGCCACGATGTCCTCATTGGCATTGTTCAGCCAGGAGAGCGCTTCCTCCAGCGCCTTTGCGCGATGTGCATCCTTGCGGATTTGCTCGGCGAGGGCGTCCATATTCATTGACGGCTCCCCTTCAAGCGCTCGGCGGCGACCAGGCCCGCCTGGGTGAGTTGGATCCTGCTGCCGACCTTCACCAGCTCGTGGCGCTGCAGGCCCGCGATGGTGCGGATATGCACGCGCTTGTTGCCGATGCGCCAGCCACCGTTGGACGGCACCTGGTGCTTGAAGAAGTTGAGGGCGCCGAGCGCGTTCTGCTCGGCTTCCGTCAGCGTCTTGCGGGGATCCAGAACAGCCCGGTTCTCGGTGAGGGGGGTGCTCATGCCGTACCCCCTTCCACATTGCAGGCTGAGCACAGATCGGGTTCGACCCAGTGGCAAGGGCCGACGTCTGTCATGCAGGCCCGGTCGTCAGTGCAGCCGCATTCGCGGCAGGCGATGGTCTTTTCGTGCAGGTGCTCGCAGGCGACAACGAACTTGATGGCTGATGCGGCGACCTGCAGCGCCTCGCGGCATGCGTGGGCAACGTCATTGGCCTTCACCGCATCCCAAAGCTCGTCGAGCTCTTCCAGGATGACGGCGTAACCTTCGTGGGCGCTCGCGAAGCTGCCATGCTTCTCGTAGCTTGAGGCAAGTTCGACCAGGACCGCATCGACGACGTCGCCGGCGGCCTCGATCGGGTGTGCTTGTGGCTTTGCAATGCTCATGCGGCGTTGCTCCCGACATACTTTTCGGTGAGCGCCTGGCGATCGGCATGCACACGGATAGACGCGATACTTTTACCCTGTGCTGACGCGATCGCGGCTGCCTTCTTGTCACCGTAAGTTTCGAGCCAGCGCATGACGGATGCCCGCCAATATAGCCCGGAGGGCAGCTGCGCCGGAAAGCCTTCGGTGGCAATCAGCCTCTTCTTGTGCCGGGAGAATGTGTCCGGCATCCAGCCGATGAGGGCAGCGACTTCGCGCTGCGCCATCGTCGGCAGGTCACTCGTTGCTGGAACCATGGTTCGCGTCTCCATGTGAATTCACATCCGCAAATCAGATGCGAATTGGAGATTGAGTGAATTTCATGTGAAAAGCAAATGCAAATATGAAAACGGCAAAAAACAGAATGCGCACGATTGTTAATCAAGGTGTGAAAACCGTGATCGCGGCATGAAAAAGGCACGTGCCTGAATTCAAGGTTGTGCCAAAGAAAGGCACGTGCCCCAGTTCAGGGTTGTGGCGGGAATTGGCACGTGCCCAAATTCAGCGATGCGCCCATTGCGGGCACGTGCCTAAATTCAGCAGCGATGTCGCAAACGGGATTTAGTGGCGTAGACGGAAGCCGCCGACGATAACGCCGACAATAACGACATTCTCGTTGTCTACGATCTCTGGCAGGGCCGGCTCGCCGGTATCGGCGGCGGTCATGAGATAGGGGTGGCGAAAGACGCGGAAGAGCGTTTCGGCCGTGCCTCGGCGGAAATCATACTTCTGGGCGCAGACAGCATCGCCGTTGCGCGCGGTCTGCAGGTGGTCGACGGCTACAACCATACCGGGCGGGTAACCGATCGCTGCCAAGCTGTTGGTTTTCAATGTCCAAAGTTGAATATTGTTAGCTTCTTTGGTTGCCGCCTTGAGCGCCGTCTCGACCGGGTTGCTCGGGTTGTCCATGGCAATGAAGCGCTGCGCCTCTTCCTCGCTGAACCCTTGAATGACAGGGGTTTGCCGGCTTTCGTAGGCCGGAACGCGGGTAGCGTCCTCAATCTTCTTGACCGTTTTCGACGTCAGCGTGTGGCCGTTGTCGTTCTGGTTCTTGAAGCGAGTGAGGGACGACGGGTGCAGTTTTGCGGCCCTGGCGATCTCGGTGATCGTCAAGCCGCTGCTCTTCGATATGTGGTCCAGCCAAGCGATCTGCTGGTCGCGCAATGTCGTCATAGAGACTGATATCGCAGCACTCGCGATCATGTTCAAAACGCAATACCTCACTTGACTTTGCACACCAAATCACATGAGCATGTGAAAAGACAACTGGAATGTGAAAAATGACTGTGTATTCCTTCGAGGAAATTCAGGCGCGTCGTCTGCGCCTGGGTGTCACACAGAAGCATTTGTGCAGCGTAGCGGATGTGAATGAGACCACCTTTTCAAAGGCCAAGAATACCGGCCGCGAACCGACGTTGCGGATCCGCCGTCGGCTATCGAGCGCGCTCGACATCATTGCCGAGGAGCGCGGCGTGCAGATCGTCGAGCAAGGGGAGGGCCAGCACTGATGGCTGAAAACTCCGCTATCTCCTGGACGCGGCATACCTGGAACCCATGGATGGGTTGCACCAAGGTCAGCCCCGCCTGTGACGGCTGTTATGCCGAAGCGCTGATGGACAAGCGCTACGGCAAGGTCAAATGGGGACCGCATGGCGAGCGCGTCCGGACCAGCAAGCACAATTGGAATGAGCCGTTGCGCTGGCAGCGCCGCGCCGAGGTCGACGGCGATCGGCCGTTCGTGTTCTGCGCAAGCCTGGCCGATATCTTCGACAACCAGGTGCCGGCGGAATGGCGGGCGGATGCGTTCGAGGTCATGCGGCGGACGCCGAACCTCGTCTATCTGTTGCTGACAAAACGACCGCAGAACATCGTGAAAATGGCAGAGGCGGCAGGCGGCTTGCCGGCTAACGCAGCGCTCGGCACCTCGGTTGAGGATCAGAAGCGGGCGGATATCAATCTGCCGGCGCTGAAGGTCGCCGAGATCGAGCTGGAACCGATTTTCACCTTCGGTTCCTTCGAGCCGCTGCTGGGCCCCGTTTTCATCCAGCCCTGGTTCATGCCCGGCTGGATTATAGCCGGCGGGGAGACTGATCAGGGCGGGCACAGAGCCAGAGAACCCAAGCCTGAATGGTTCCGGAGCCTGCGCGATCAGGCCAAGGCGGTGAGCGTGCCGTTTCACTTCAAGCAGTGGGGCAATCATCGCCCGACGTCCGATGCCAACGGTCCTTACATGATGCACGTCAACCTCAGAGAGGCCGGCCGCCTCCTCGACGGTGTCGAGCACAACGCATTCCCCACCATTCCCACCATCTCGGGCGCCGCGCTTATCCGCGCGTAGCCATGTCTCCCCATTTCCTGCCGATTTGTTCCGCGTACGGCCTCTTAGCCAGGCTGATCATGCTCGATACCATTGTTGCCATAGATAACGCGATCGCCGCAGCCGGGCTCGAAGAGCTGGAAGTGCTGCAGGCGGCGCGCATGTGCCCGCGATATCTTTACCGCGTGCGGCGCGGATCAAAGCCGCTGACCGGCCGCACGGCGAAGCGCATCGATCTCGCCATTTCCGAGCTGAAGCGCCAGCGCCGCTTGGAAGGTCCGGACAAGGCGACCGACGGCAAGCGTCCGTGGGAAAGCCGATCGGCAGCGCAGTATCGCATGGCGATCTCCTTTGTCGCGCTGGCCGCCGGGGTCAAGCCCAGCTTCATCCTCTCGGCCGAGCCGGCCAGGCGCGCGACGGCGGATCCGCTGTGGCTGCGCGCTGCCCGGCTGCGCCGCATCGCCCTCTACATCGCTAACCAGTTTCTGCACGTCGCCCAGGCAGATCTCGCCCGGGCAGCCAGCATGAGCAAGGCAAACGTTTGCTACGCCCTCAAAGAGCTCGAAGACGAGCGCGGCGACGGCGAGATCGAAACCATTCTTTCCGCTGTCGAGGGGGCTTTTGAGGGATGAACTGGGAGCACTACCAGATCGGCCGAAGGGTCGTTTGCATCGCCGATATCGCCGCGTGCCTCGCAGCGGTCTGCTCGGTTTTGCCGGTCAAGGGCAGGGTTTACACGATCCGCGCCGTCAGCGTTGGCGAGAATTTTGAAGGCGAGGCAAGGGTCGCCCTGCGTTTCGCTGAGTTCGTCAGCCTGCGCGTCGGAGAGTTTGCCGAGCAGGGGGGAGAGTGGTGGTTTTCTGCCACCGATTTCCGGCCGCTCGACGAAACCCGCCTCGATCAGTTCCGCCAGTTCCTCGCCCCGCCGCCTACCGAGATCGCGACGCAGCGGGGTCTTTCTGTGGGAGAGCGGCACATTCTGGGGGCAACATTACGCTGCAATCAGCCTGTCGATGCGAGAAGTGTAGTCCTGCGCTGCTTGCAATATGGCGCCGTTATACTTCTGCACCTGCGCCAAAACTTCTTTGAACCCAGAGAGCTCAAATGCACTCAAGTCGGCGCCAAGGCTAAACATCTCAACGTCGTCAGCAATTTCCCTAATCTCGCCAATGCGGCTGACCGATCTAAACACGAACTCTTCTTCAAAGGCTTCAAAGGTGCTGTAGGAATACGCTTTGCGAAACTTCTTCGCAAAGCCCCTCACAGCTCGTTCGAAGCCTTTCTGGTCTTTAGCGATGGCCGCAGTCTCGATCCGGCCGATGTCTCTTTGCACCGCGGACATGAAGTGAACCATCGACTGAGCGTGCTCGTACTTGGATTGGGTCTGCAGGAAAAGCCCCTCCTTGTGATGACGGTTCGCGTCTTGAACCTGCTTGGAGAGGTAGAGGACGGTGGGGACGGCAGCGGCAACGGCCGCCCATCCGCCCAATGCCGAGACCCACTCGCGCAGACAGTGCTCGTCGGCCACACAGAAGGGCTCACGCCCGAAGAACAAGCGGCTGGCTCCCACCAAAATCACGCCACCAGGGATCAGCCACCCCCAACGGTCCCACTGTTTACGAAAGTCCATCGTCCACATCCCAAGCGTGTTCCTCATCAGACGCTAATCCGCCGCAGCGTGAGTCTGCAAGGTGGTGTTGCATGACCCGCGACAACGACACCGCGCTGGTCAAGGAAGGGCTGAAAAGCAGGATCGCCAGCCTGTGCGCGCAGCTGCTGCCGGACGGTCGCCGGCAGGGGCGGCTTTGGATCGCCCACAATCCCGTGACTGCCGACTACAAGCAGACGGCCGAATTCAAGGTGGCGCTCGATCGCGATATCGGCGCCTGGAAGGACTGGCGGACCGGAGAGAAGGGCGATGTCATCCGCCTGATCGAATATCTCCATGGTTGCGATTTCCGCCAGGCGCTGGACTGGGCGCGCGAGTTCCTCGGCATGCGCAACATGTCGCCCGATCAGCGCCGGCGGATGCAGGTCGAGGCGTGCCAAGCACAGAAGGACGCTGAGGACCGGGCGGCCGATCAGCTGCTCAAGCGCATGCGTGACGCCGAAAAACTGTGGCAGCGCGGCTTTCAGGACGGCGCCGGCAGCGCGGCCGAGGCCTATGCGCTTCGCTATTTCCAGGCGCGCAACATGCCGCTCGACAAGATCCCCAACCGCGACCGGCAGACGTTCCGGTTTTCGCCGGCGCAAGAATACTGGAAACGGGCCGAGTTTCGCCATGAGAATGGCCGGAGCGTCAAGGTTCAGAAGGGGCCGGAATATCCGGCCGTGCTTTCGGCCATGCGGCTGGCAACCGGCCAGATCGCGGCCGTGCACATGACATTCCTCGATCCGTTGGGACCGCGCAAGCTGCCGGTCTCCAAGGCCGACGATGAGAATGCCAAGCTCATGCGTGGGCCATCGGCCGGCGCCGTCGTCCGGATCTCCCACGGCCCGGAAGGCGAGCCGCCGGAGACGGCGCAAAAGCCCTATCCGCTGATCATGGGCGAAGGCATCGAGACGACGGCCAGCGTGGCGATCGGCGCGCCCGAGGCCCGCGCCTGGGCGGCCGGCAGCCTCGCCAACATGCTGACGGCGCCGGTCTGGCTCCCTTGCGTCTCGTCAATCGTGCTGCTGCGCGACCAGTTCAAACACCACACGACGGAAAAGCAGTTCCTGCAGGTGTGCGAAGCGATGGAGCGGTCGGGCAAGCCCTGGACCGCGATCGATAGCCATGTCGGCAACGATTTCAACGACTTGATACAGGAGGAATAGGGCGATGTCTTATGAAGCGTGGGGTGACGGTGACGATGGTGCAGATTGGCGCGACAACGCGATCGATAATGGGTGGTTCGCCCCCGAAGATCTGTCGCCGGCACTTCGTGACGTACTGAGGGAAGGCGACCGCCAGCGCCAGGTCGAGGGCTTCAGCGCCGAGCATGACGACGCGCACAAGAACTTCGAACTTGCCCGCGCTGGCGTCTGCTACGCCCAGTTCGCAACCTACAAAGATAAGACCCGGAAAGATGCTCTGAAGCGCACGTTCGCGCCGGGCACGTGGCCGTGGTCCCTTGAATGGTGGAAGCCGAAGGACCGCCGGCGCGACCTGGTGCGTGCCGCCGCTCTCATCATCGCCGAGATCGAGCGGCTGGACCGCGCCGAGGCGCAGCCATGACCTATCCCAGCAATAGCGGATCCGACGCGCACGGGATTGCCCGTGACCATCTGCGCGCCTTCGTCCAGCGCATCGAGCGCCTGGATGAAGAGGCCAAGGCCCTGAACGACGACCGCAAGGACGTCTACGGCGAGGCCAAATCCGTGGGTTTCGACGTCAAGATTTTGAAGAAGGTGATCGCCATCCGCCGGCAGGATCCGGACCAGCGGATGGAGGAGGAGGCGATCCTCGACACGTATTTGCAGGCCCTCGGGATGGTCCCGGCGGCAGCCGAAGAGGAGTGAGTGAACATGTCAAAGAGAAGGAAAGGCAATGCGCAAAAGCCAGCAAACCCACAGCCGCAGATTAGCAGCCCGGCAATTTCGCCGGCAGCAGTGGCACCGGAAACTGAAACGGCACTGGTTCTCGGTGGTGGTCATGCCACTGCAGCAGCAGGGCAGGAACACCAGGCTGCACCGGCTGATGCGGCGATCGTCGATACCGATGGGAATTCTGGGAGCGTGAGCGATGGGGAAGGTGCAAAAAGTGGTCTGGCCTCGGGGCAAGAACTTGAAGCCGGCGCCGAGGGGCAGGACGCCGGCGCAGGCGATACCGGGGCCGCGGCCGAGGTCGGTGCAGGAACGCCGGAAGAAGCAGGACTATCAGCTGGCGATCTCGTCGGGGCACTTTCCTCGGGGGGAAT
>NZ_JBXAIA010000010.1:0-275987 GCF_058795755.1 Ensifer sp. GW823-FHT05D09
ACATCCCGAAGGCTATCTTGAGGGTTTTGCCAACATCTACAGCGAGGCGGCGCGGGCGATCTTCGCCAAGCGCAAAGGCGAGGCCATCGACCCCGCCGTCACCTATCCGACCATCGACGATGGCATGAAGGGCATGGCCTTCGTCGACGCCTGCGTCCAGTCGTCAAAACGAAACGGGGCGTGGGTAAAGGTGTAACCGGAAAGCTTGCCGACAGGGCAAGTGCGGGGGATGCCCCGCCCTTTCTCGCGAGTTGACATTTGCCGGTGTCGCTTTAGGCCGACCCGCAAGAAAAACGAAAATACACCAAGTGAGCGGCCGCCCGCCGGAGGCGGGCCGCTGCAAAGGACGAGACAGGCTGATGATCGAAGCAAAGACCCTTGCCCGGCGTTTCCCGGGCGATTTCGTGTTCGGGGTGGCGACGGCCTCCTTCCAGATCGAGGGCGCCACCAAGATGGACGGGCGCAAACCATCGATCTGGGACGCTTTTTCCAACATGCCGGGCCGGGTCTTCGGCCGGCACAACGGCGACATCGCCTGCGATCATTACAACAGGCTCGATGAGGATCTCGATCTGATCAAGAGCCTCGGCGTCGAGGCCTACCGGTTTTCGATCGCCTGGCCGCGCATCATTCCCGAGGGCACGGGTCCAATCAACGAGAAGGGCCTCGACTTTTACGACCGGCTCGTCGACGGCCTGAAAGCGCGCAATATCAAGGCCTTTGCGACGCTCTATCACTGGGACCTGCCGCTGGCGCTGATGGGCGACGGCGGCTGGACGGCGCGCAGCACGGCCTATGCCTTCCAGCGCTACGCCAAGACCGTCATTGCCCGTCTCGGCGACCGGCTAGATGCGGTTGCGACCTTCAACGAGCCCTGGTGCTCGGTCTGGCTCAGCCATCTCTATGGCATTCACGCGCCGGGCGAGCGCAACATGGATGCCGCCCTGCACGCGCTGCATTTCACCAATCTGGCCCATGGCCTGGGTGTCGATGCCATCCGCTCGGAGCGGCCGAACCTGCCGGCCGGCATCGTCATCAATGCCCATTCGGTCTATCCCGGCAGCGATAGCGATGCCGACAAGGCAGCTGCCGAGCGCGCCTTCGATTTCCACAACGGCGTGTTCTTCGGGCCTATCTTCAAAGGTGCGTATCCCGAGAGCTTCATGAGTGCGCTCGGCGACCGCATGCCCGAGATCGAGGACGGAGACATGGAAACGATCTCGCGCCCGCTCGACTGGTGGGGCCTCAACTACTACACGCCGATGCGGGTCAGCGACGATCCGACGCCAGGCGTCGAGTACCCTGCGACGGTCAATGCCAAGCCGGTCAGCGACGTGAAGACCGATATCGGCTGGGAGGTCTATGCGCCGGCGCTCGGCCAGCTCGTCGAGACGCTCAACGCCCGCTACGACCTACCCGATTGCTACATCACCGAGAATGGCGCCTGCTACAACATGGGCGTGGAAGACGGTGCGGTCGATGACCAGCCGCGGCTCGACTACATCGCCGAGCACCTGTCGGTGACGGCAGACCTGATCGCCAAGGGTTATCCTATGCGCGGTTACTTCGCCTGGAGCCTGATGGACAATTTCGAGTGGGCCGAAGGCTACAGGATGCGCTTCGGCATCGTGCATGTGGACTACGAAACGCAGGTGCGCACGATCAAGAAGAGCGGTCACTGGTACAAGACACTGGCCGAGGAATTTCCCGGCGGCAATCACATCTAGGGATCAGGGCCTTGCGCGCCCTACGAAGCGCGCAAGGCGACCTATTAATCGAGGCGTCGCGAAACCGCCTTGCGCACCGGCAGCACTTCGAGGCTACCGCGATCGAGCTGGGCGAGCACTTCCTTGAAGCCGAAACGCGGCTTCCATTCGAGCGCGCCGATGGCGGCACTCGGGTCGTAGATCCGGTCGATCGCGGTGGGCAGCGGCCAGCCGCGTTCGGCAAAGGCCTGGGAAAACTTGCTTGCCCGCTCGCGCAGAACGGCATCCGCATCGCCCGCCAGATGCCGGCAATCCGTCGGTAGGAAGGCCGGCTCGCCCGAAATGATGAAGCGCTGGAAGGCGGGGCCGTCATTGTCGAGCGCGGCTGCATGGGCGTCGGCCACATCGCGGACGTCGATGCCGCGGTGCAGCCGATAGGCGGCCATGCGGTCGGCCTGTTCCGGAAAACACCTGGACATGCGCAGGACGCGGACGTGCAGCCCCCGGTCGGCGGCATTTTCAAGCAATGCTTCGGCAGCAAGCTTGGTATGGTGGTAGATCGTGTGCGGTTGCGGCGCCGTTTCCTCGGTGATCCAGGCGCAGGCATTCGCCTTGACCGCATGGCCGTAAAGCGCCGTCGTGCTGGTGAAGACGATGCGGCCGACGCCGGCGGCTTGCGCTGCGGCAATGACCAGATGGGTGCCCATCACATTGACCCGCTCGAACTCCGCGTCGGGGATCGTATCGACGTGCGGCGCATGCAGTGCTGCCGTGTGAATGACGGCATCGGCGCCTTGCATGGCGCGCTCGAGCAGGACGCCATCGACAAAGTCGCCGGTAATGTCAGTGGTCGCGAAAGGGGCACGATCGATGCCGACCACGTCATGGTGAGGCGCCAGCGCATTGTAAATTGCCCGGCCGACGCGTCCCGAACTTCCGGTCAAAACGATGCGCATCCGAATTCCTGTCCTTCTTGTCTGTCTTGCCGTGTTTCGTAGCAGAGAACGGCGGCCAGTAAACCGTGGTGGCGTGGTATTCCCTTCACGGCGTGAAACCATCAACGACTGCGTGAGGCCATCATTCCGGTGCGTAGTCCGAAGCTATCCGCCTCAGCCCCTTGATCCGCCAACTGCCGTTGTTCTATGCGTTAGCGATAGCGAATAGGCGTGCGGGGCACGCCTGGGGGACCATCGTTCATGGAAATCTTTACTTCTGCCGGGCTGCTGGCGCTTCTGCAGGTCATCGTCATCGACCTGGTTCTGGCCGGCGACAACGCTGTGGTCATCGGCCTTGCGGCCGCCGGCCTGCCGGCCGAGCAGCGCCGCAAGGCGATCCTGGTCGGTATTCTGGCTGCCACGGTGCTGCGTATCGCGCTTGCCAGCGTTACCGTGCAGCTTCTCGACATCATCGGACTGCTCTTGGCCGGCGGGCTCCTGCTCCTCTGGGTCTGCTGGAAGATGTGGCGTGAGATCCGCGCCGGTGGAGCGGAGGATTTCGAAGGCGAGGGCGCCAATTCGGCGCCGCGAAAGACCTTCCTTCAGGCCGCCATCCAGATCGTCATTGCCGACGTGTCGATGTCGCTCGACAACGTGCTGGCAGTTGCCGGTGCTGCGCGCGAGCATCCGACGATCCTCGTCTTCGGTCTCATCCTGTCGATCGCGCTGATGGGCATCGCCGCCAGTTTCATCGCCCGGTTGCTCAACCGCTATCACTGGATCGCCTATGTCGGTCTCGCCATCATCCTTTATGTGGCGCTCAACATGATCTATCGCGGCTCGCTCGAAGTCTGGCCGCATCTGGAGCCGGTTGCCCACGCCATCGGCGTCTGACCGCCCACGACACGTCGCCTGCATCGGCCCGCTTGTCGGGCCGATGCCCGCCCGTCCACGGGGAGATCCGTCCACGAAAGAGCGGTTTTTTCCGCAAACGCCGTGCAAGGCGGAAAAACATACCTGTAAACACCAATCTCAATTGTCCATAAGCGCCGTGGATTATGTCGCATGTCCTTCCTGCGGCAACGACATTGAACTCACCGGTTGGCTAATGCTAGAGAAGTGCTCCCTGTTGCGAATGCGTTGTCGAATGTCGGCCTGACAAGACGCGCCTTCCATCCCGCGCCATGAGCCCGGGATCTTCAAGTTTCGAGCATCCGAGAGCACCTATGTACCCGTCCATAACGATAACGCCTCTTTCGGGGGTATCCGAACGATGAGCGTTTCCGCCTATACAGTCCCGGCGCCGGGCGATGCGGCCGTCATCTTCGACGGCGTATCGAAGCATTTCCCAGCCTCCGGCAAGAGCGACGGCTTTACCGCACTCGACAACGTCTCGCTTTCGGTCGGCCGCGGCTCGATCACTGGCATCATCGGCCGCTCCGGCGCCGGCAAGTCGACGCTGATCCGGCTGGTCAACGGCCTGGAAAAGCCGACGGGTGGCAAGGTTCTGGTCGATGGCGTCGATGTCGGCGCGCTCGACGAAGCTGGCCTGCGCGAATTGCGCCGTTCGGTCGGCATGATCTTCCAGCATTTCAACCTTCTCTCGTCGCGCACCGTGTTCGGCAATGTGGCACTGCCGCTCGAAATCGCCGGCATGGCCAAGCCCGCCATCGAGAAGCGCGTGCGGCCGCTGCTTGATCTCGTCGGGCTGGCGGACAAGCATGGACGCTACCCGGCCGAGCTGTCCGGCGGCCAGAAGCAGCGGATCGGCATCGCCCGGGCGCTCGCGACCGAGCCGAAGCTCCTGCTTTCGGACGAAGCGACATCGGCGCTCGATCCCGAGACGACGCAGTCGATCCTCGAACTCCTGAAGCGCATCAATGCCGATCTCGGCTTGACGGTGCTGCTCATCACCCACGAGATGGAAGTGGTGAAGGCCGTCACCTCCGACGTTGCCGTGATCGATCACGGCCGCATCGTCGAACGCGGCCACACCTTCGATGTCTTCACCCATCCGAAGCACGAGACGACGCGGGCGATGCTTTCAGGCCTGCCGGGCTCGAAGCTGCCCGACGCCGTATCGCGGGCGCTGAAGCCGCAGGCGGCTGCCGGTGACCGCGCCGTCGTGCGCCTGACCTTCTTCGGGGCGGCGGCAGAACGACCGCTGATTTCGCAGCTGATCAAGTCGGTTGGCGCCGAGGTCAACATCATTGCCGGCACGATCGACGAGATCGGCGGCCGGCCCTACGGCTCGCTGGTCGTCGCCTATGGTGCCGATGCGGAAACCGCAGGCCGCGCCGAACGCTTCTTCACCGAAAACGGTCTGGTTACGGAGGTGCTCGGCTATGTCGCCTGATATCCTGCTGAAGATCTGGGGCGCCACGCTCGACACGCTCTACATGGTGGCGGCCGCCGGCCTGATCGGCTCGTTGATCGGCGGGCCGATCGGCATCTTCCTCGCAACCAGCGGCAAGGGCGAGCTTTTCCCGGCGCCGATGACCAACCGCATCGTCGGGCTGATCGTCAATGCCGCGCGCTCGACGCCGTTCATCATCCTGGTCGTTGCCATCATTCCTTTCACGCGGCTCCTCACCGGCACGTCGATCGGCACCAAGGCGGCGATCGTGCCGCTGACGATCGCCACCATTCCCTTCGTTGCGCGCCTCGTCGAGGCGGCGATCCGGGAGATCGACAAGGGGCTGATCGAGGCGGCCCGCGCCATGGGCGCGACGCCGATGCAGATCGTCTTCAAGGTGCTGCTCGCCGAAGCGCGGCCGGCGCTGACGATGGCTCTGACCATGACTGCCGTCAGCCTCATCGGCTACTCCGCCATGGTTGGTGCTGTCGGGGGCGGTGGGCTCGGCGACCTCGGCATCCGCTATGGCTACCAGCGTTTCATGCCCGACGTGATGCTCGTCGTCGTCATCGTGC
This sequence comes from Ensifer sp. GW823-FHT05D09, assembly GCF_058795755.1. Lineage (NCBI taxonomy): Bacteria > Pseudomonadati > Pseudomonadota > Alphaproteobacteria > Hyphomicrobiales > Rhizobiaceae > Ensifer > Ensifer sp. GW823-FHT05D09. Next base: position 5,573 of record NZ_JBXAIA010000010.1, read on the forward strand.
TGATCGTGCTGGTGCAGCTGGTGCAGAGCGCTGGCGACGGACTGGCGCGCCGTTTCGACAGGCGCAGCCGCAAGAACTGATTTCCCAGGACATTCAAGTCACAACCAAGGAGATACCCATGAAGAAGCTCATCATTGCTGCGGCAATCGCAGCGCTTTCCGCCGGTGCGGCGTTCGCCGAAACCATCAAGGTCGGCGTCACTCCGGGCGAACATGCCCAGATCATGGAAAAGGTGAAGGAAGTCGCGGCACCCAAGGGCCTCGACATCGAGATCCTCGAATTCTCCGACTACGTCGTCCCGAACCAGGCGCTTGCCGACGGCGACCTCAACGCCAACTCGTTCCAGCACCAGCCTTACCTCGACAACCAGATCGCTGATCGCGGCTTCGACATCGTCAGCGTCGGCACCACTATCACCACGCCGATGGGTGTCTATTCGAGCAAGGTGAAGAGCCTCGACGAGCTGAAGGACGGCGCGACGATCGGTATCCCGAACGACCCGACCAACGGTGGCCGCGCGCTGCTCGTGCTCGCTTCCAAGGGCCTGATCAAGGTCAAGCCGGAAGTCGGCCTGAAGGTGACCCCGTCCGACATCACGGAAAACCCGAAGAACATCACGTTTGCCGAACTGGACGCAGCCCAGCTGCCGCGCTCGCTCGCCGACGTCGACGCGGCCGTGATCAACACCAACTACGCGCTCGAGGCCGACCTTCACCCGAAGGAAGACGCCATCGCCATCGAAGGCGAAAAGTCGCCCTATGCCAACGTCATTGCCGTGCGCACTGCCGACAAGGACGCGCCTTGGGTGAAGACGCTGGTTGAAGCCTACCACGACGAATCCGTCCGGACCTTCATCAACGACACCTTCAAGGGCGCGCTGATCCCGAGCTGGTAATTTCTGGCGCGTAAAACCGAATATCGAACCGCGCGCCGCATCCCGGCGCGCGGTTTTCTTTTGAATGCGGGTCGCTGCGCGCTATGTTTGCTGCAATCTCGGGAGGAGGCAGGCATGAAAGGTGGATGTCTCTGCGGTGCCATCCGGTATGAGACCAGGCGTGCGCCGTCCTATTCCGGGTTTTGCCACTGCCGCGATTGCCAGCGGGTCACCGGTACCGGTCACTGCTGCTACATGATCTTCGATCGCTCGGACGTGGCGATATCGGGCACGTGTCGTGCTTACGAGAAGCGTGCCGAAAACGGCAATCTGACGATCCGTTACTTCTGCGAGACCTGCGGCAGCCAGCTCTTCGGCTCCGGCCCGCCTGATGATTGCCGCTGGTCAATCTATGCCGGCACGCTCGACGATCCCTCTGAATTCACACCGACGGAAGCAATCTTTATTCGCAGCCGGCCCGAATGGGATCGCGCGGCGATGGTGCTTGAGGAGTGCGAGGCGCTGCCGGGCTAGAGAAGCGGCGCCGAGATTTGCCCCTCACGCTAACCCTCTCCCCGCAAGCGGGGCGAGGGAACGTGGACTGGCCCGCGGGCTTGCCGGACGTGGTGAGCTGGATGTGAACGGGGGCTCTTTGGAGTTGGGGCGGTGCGGCACAAATCCCTTCGCCCCGCCTGCGGGGAGAAGGTGCCGGTAGGCGGATGAGGGGCATTTTCTGCGAAAAGATCAGCTTCCGAGGTGTTTTTCGCCGCGTTTTTTCGCAAGCGTGATCTGGCGCTGCCGTTGGCGATACCGCTCGCGGTCCTCGTCGGTGCGCACTTCATGACAATGAATGCAGGATACACCGTCCTCGTGATGCGGCGAGGCGAGGTCGGCAGGGGTCAGCGGCTGCCGGCAGGCGTGGCAGAGCGTGTGCTCGCCCTCTTCAAGCCCGTGCGTGACCGACACGCGGTCGTCGAAGACGAAGCAGGCGCCTTCCCAGAGGCTTTCTTCCTGCGGCACCTCTTCGAGATACTTCAGGATGCCGCCCTTGAGATGGAAGACTTCGTCGAAGCCCTGTTCCTTCATGAAGGCCGTGGCCTTCTCGCAGCGGATGCCGCCGGTGCAATACATGGCGATCTTCGGCTTGTTGTGCAGGCCGGTGTTGTTGCGCACCCAGTCGGGGAACTCGCGGAAAGTCTTAGTCTGCGGGTCGACGGCACCTTTGAAGATGCCGATCGCTGTCTCGTAATCGTTGCGTGTGTCGATGACGATCGTTTCCGGATCGGAGATCAGTGCATTCCAGTCCTTCGCGTCGACATAGGTGCCGACGATCTTGTTGGGGTCGATGTTATCGACGCCCATGGTGACGATTTCCTTCTTCAGCCGCACCTTCATGCGCAGGAACGGCATCGCCGAGGCACGGCTTTCCTTGTGTTCCAGGCCCGTGAATTCGGGCTGGGAGCGCAGATAGGACAACACCGCCGTGATGCCGGCATCGGTGCCGGCGATCGTGCCGTTGATGCCTTCATGGGCGAGAAGCAGGGTTCCCTTGACGCCGTTCTCGTCGCAGACGGCTTGCAGCGGCTCGCGGAATTCGGCGAAACGCGGGAACGCGACGAAATGATAGAGCGCTGCGACCATGAACTGGCCATGCGTCTCCGGGCGCGGGGTCGTTGAAATGTCGGTCATGGGCCGTGCAAATACAGCTTTCGCGCGGCAAGTGCAATCCGGACCTCCCGCGCAGGGCCATCTGTCGCGGCTCGGGACTAGCGGCTGGCCTCAAGCCAGAGCAGCCGGAGGGTCCGGCTCTCGTCATCAGGCGCGTCGAGGAAGACGTTTCTTGCGCGGTCGAGCGCTTCCAAGCGCAGGGTCTCCTGCCGCGCGATGACGGCGGAGATCAGATAGGCCTGATCCTGGCTGTTGCCGGCGAGACACGGATTCTCGTTGACGACGGAGGTCATGACGTCGAGGTCGTTGAGGTGGCCGAGGACATCGACCAGCGCCTTTGCATCCAGGCGTTTTGCCTCCATCGCCGAGGGCCACGCGTCACGCATCAGGGCCAGGTGCATGCGGTAATCCTGCGCCCGCTTGCGTAACTCGTGGAAGGCGGCCGCCTCGGTGCTGGCCCCACACGCTTCGCGAGCGCGGGCTGCGCGCTTCAGCGTGCGGCGCCAGCCCTTCGCCAGCCGGTCCGCCGTCTTACCGCGACGGTCGTCGAAGGTGACATGGGCGAGCGCTGCCATCGCCTGCTCGCAATTGACGATGGTGGCCGCGATCCTGTCGTCGAGATCGGTTTCGCTGGCCGCAATCCGGTCGCGCCGCTCAAGCAGTCGCGAACAGACGTGGTCGAGAGCCTTCTCTTCGTCGTCGCTGCGGGCACTTTCATGCAGATAGCGGGCATTCTCGACGAGTGCTGCTGCGTCCCGGACGGTGGAGAGATTGCGCGCCATGTCGCGGATGCGGGCATTCTCCTGCCTTTGAAACAGCGGTGCGTCGGCGGCAACGAGCCGGTAGAGCGCGCGTATGCGTTTGAAACATTTGCGGGCGCCGTGGATCGCCTCGTGCACACCATCAGGGCGAAGCCGAAGGAGTTCGATCGCCTGCTCGAATTGTTCGGCACCCACCCGCTTGAAGTCGTCGGTGAAGGCCCGTGTCGGTCGGAAGGCGTAGCTCATGTCTGTTCTTCCACGAGTCCGTCAGTGGCAAGCGACTGGTTGGAATAGCGGCGGTCCCCGGTGATCTCACGGCCGAGCCATTCGGGAAGTGCCGGCAGATCCGTTTCCCGCTTCATCTCGACCTCGGCAACGACCAGCCCTTTCAGCGCGCCTTCATAGACGTCGACCTCCCAGGTGAAGCCCTTGTGCGGCACGCGGAAGCGCCGCTTCTCGATGACGACGCCGACCGCCTGTGTCAGCATCTCCTGCGCGTCGTCCATCGACACGTCATACTCGTATTCGTTACGCACCAGCGCCGACTTGCCGATCTTGATCGTCAGCCGTGCCCATTTGTTGCCGTGGATCCGAACACGCACGGAGCGGTCGTCCATGGTCACGACATAGGCTTGCCTGAGCTGCGTGCCCTTGTCCGCTTGCTCCTGCCATCCGTCGGAGGCCACCAGGAACTTGCGCTCTATCTCCTTCGCCATGGGTATCCCGCATTTCGAGAGGGTCGATGGTCATCAAACTATCGTTTTACGGGAAAGGCTCAAGTATCTCTTTGTTGTCGAAGTTATTTTATTATTTACTCATATACGATCGGTGGCCGCGCTCTTCCTTCGGTCTCGACAAGCGGCGGCAGGCGGAGTATGCGGGGACGCATATTCAATCGTTTTAAAAGGACGATCTGCATGAGTGTGAAAACCGACAAGCTTCTTTCCATCCTCAAACTTCAGCCGGTCGTGCCGGTTCTGGTGATCGACGACGTGGCGACCGCCGTGCCGCTGGCGCGCGCACTTGTCGCAGGTGGGCTGAGAGCGATCGAGATCACCTTGCGCACGCCGGCAGCCCTTGAGGCGATCAGCGCCGTTGCCAACGAGGTCGAGGGTGCGGTGGCCGGCGCCGGTACCATCCTCAATGCTGCCCAGTTCGAAGCGGCGATCGAAGCGGGTTCGCAGTTCATCGTCAGCCCCGGCACGACGCAGGAGCTGATCGACGTTGCCAAGGACCACGACGCCCCGCTGTTGCCGGGCGCTGCGACCGCCAGCGAAGTCATGGGCCTGCGCGAAGAGGGCTATGAGGTCATGAAGTTCTTCCCGGCCGAACAGGCCGGCGGTGCCGCCTATCTCAAGTCGCTGTCGTCGCCGCTTGCCGGCACCTTCTTCTGCCCGACCGGCGGCATTTCGCTGTCGAACGCGCGCGACTACCTGTCGCTGCCGAATGTCATCTGCGTCGGCGGTTCGTGGGTGGCGCCGAAGGATCTGGTCGCCAAGGGCGATTGGGCCGGCATCACCAAGCTTGCTGCCGAAGCCTTTGCGCTCAAGGGCTGAGACCCGTTCTATCACCTGAAGAGTTTTAAGGCCGAGCCAAGCGCTCGGCCTTTTTCGTGTGCAACGCGAATTTGTATTTTCACTGCAACGTTCCTATGTCTCAATCGATTTGACGGGACGGGTGCAGGCGGCGCCCTGTTTCGCACGTGTTTCAACCGCCTGGAACCGACAAGGAGCGAGACCCCATGTTCGACGCGAAGAAATTGCTGGACCAGTTTCTGGGATCGCAGGTGCCGGGAGCCGGTGGATCGGTGCGTGACCGCGCCGGCCAGGTAACGCAACTCGCCAAGGACAACCCGCTGGCAACCGGTGCCATCGCCGCCGTCCTGCTCGGAACCAAGTCTGGCCGGCAGCTGACCGGCAATGCGGCCGTTCTCGGCGGGCTCGCCGCCATCGCCGGCCTCGGCTACCAGGCCTACAAGAACTACCAGTCCGGCAATGCTCCGGTCACCGATCCGGCCGCCCAGAGGCAGCCTGAACTCTTGCCGCCGCCGACCGATTCCGGATTTGCCGCAGAGCCGGAAAAAATCAGCCACGATTTCGCGCTTGTTCTCGTGCGCGCCATGATCGCCGCCTCGCGCGCGGACGGCCATATCGACGAGGTCGAGCGCCGCCACATCATGGACAAGCTGTCGGTGTCCGGCCTGTCGGCGGATGCATCGGCGTTCCTCGAGGGCGAGCTTGCCAATCCTGTTGATATCGACGCCATCGTCAGCGCTGCGAAGACCGAAGAAGAGCGCGTTGAGGTCTATACCGCCTCGCGCCTGACGATCGAGCCGGAGAGCCGCGCCGAGCGGGGCTATCTCGATCTGCTCGCCGGTCGCCTCGGCCTTCCCGATGCGCTCGTCGACCATATCGAGGCGACGGTGTCATCGGCCAAGGTACCGGCCTGATCATTTCGCTCATGGATTGATCACCAGTTTGAATTTGTGTCGGCCGCTTCTCTGCCCTATGCCGAAGACGATAGCGACGCGCGTCTTACCGGACCCGCAAAGGTCGCTATAGCGCTTTGAATTGCTGCAGCAGGAGAGGTGGCCGATGCGTGATCTGAGCAACTGGAAGGGATGTCCGGCGCCGAAAGCGGTAGCGATCGAAGGTCGATACGTCAGGCTTGAGCCCTATGACCGTGCGACGCACAGGCAGGACCTGTGGGACGGGCTCGGCGGTATGGGCATCAATCCGCTGCTCAAGTATTTCGCGCAGGCCGATTTCGGCGGCATCGACGATTTCGACGCCTGGCTGACCACCGCCCAGGAAAAGGGCGGTTGGGTCACGGAAGTGTTTCGTGACAAGGCGAACGGCAAGGTCGTCGGCATGGCGAACTACATGCGCGCCGATCCGGCAAACGGCGTCGTCGAGGTCGGGTCCGTTGCGCATGGCGCGGCGATGGCCCGCTCGCCACTGTCGACCGAGGTGCATTACCTCATGGCCAAGCACATCTTCGAGGATCTCGGCTATCGCCGCTACGAGTGGAAATGCAACAGCGAGAACCAGCCAAGCCGGACGACCGCACTGCGCCTCGGCTTCAGTTTCGAAGGCATTTTCCGCCAACATATGATATCCAAGGGCGGCAACCGCGATACGGCCTGGTACTCGATGATCGACAGCGAATGGCCGCTGCTCAATGCCGCATTCGAAAACTGGCTGTCGCCTGATAATTTCGATGCCGATGGTCGTCAGAAGCGGCGACTGGAAGATATTCGCGCGAACCTCGCGCCAAAGGAGTGAGCGTGAACGCGCCCGAGAAGACCAGAGAAAACCAGGCCCCCAAGGAAAAGTCGCCGGCGATCGCCGCGGCAGTCATTCTGGCCGTCGTCGGCATCGGCTTTTTCGTGCTGCCGTCGATCATGCTGAGGCTCGGCGATATCTCGGTGTGGCTCGCCGGCGCCTTCGGCGTCGTCTTCGTTCTCGGCTTCTTCCTGATTTTCTGGCTGCGCGCGCGCCATCAGCGCAAGCGCGGCCTCTAGAGCGTTTCCGATTTAGACGGAAACACAGAAACGCTCTATGTCTTTGTTTTTGCGCATTTCCTTACGGAAAACCGCGCCGCACTTTTCCTGGAAATGCTTTAATCCAACGCGGGACGCCGTAAGAGTGTCAGCTCTGCAGCGCGGCGCCCAGCAGGACCAATCCCAAGATAATCACGAGCAGGGCGCCTGATATCTCGATGCCGTTCGAGATGCGGGCGGCCGATGCGGCGCTTGATGCGTAGCGCACGGCAAAACCCTTTGCCGTGACAGCCAGCGTCGCCAGGATCGACACGGTGATCGCCGTGCCGATCGACATGGCGAAGACCGACAGGATGCCGCCGAGATAAAGGCCGTTGAGAAGCGCGAAGGACAGGACGATCAGTGCGCCTGAGCACGGCCTAAGGCCGACGGCGACGATCGCCGACCAGGCCTCGCTCACGGCGAAGCGATCGCCCCTCAGCATCGACGGATCAGGCGCATGCGCATGGCCGCAGCTTGAGCAGACCTCGCCGACGCCATGGCTGTGGCCGTGATCATGCCCATGATCGTGGCGATGGTGAGCATGATCGTGATGATCATGGTGATGACCGTGCTCGAGATGAACATGGCCGCCGCCCGCCGTTGCCATCAGAGCCGACGGGCGCATCATCGAGCGCAGCTTGCGAAACAGGAGCCAGCCGCCGAAGGCGGCGATCAGCGCATAGCTGGCGATTTCCAGGGAGCGCGTGGCGTCGGTCATGCTGATCGAGGATCCGCGCAGAACCAGATAGACGGCGCCGACGAGCAGGATGGCGACGACACCCTGCAGGATCGACGACATGAAGGAGAGCAGTACGCCGCGTTTCAGCTCGGTCTCGTTGGCGATCATGTAGGAGGAGATGACCGCCTTGCCGTGGCCGGGGCCGGCGGCATGGAAGACGCCATAGGCGAAGGAAAGGCCGATCAGCGACCAGAGCTGCCAGGGGTTGTCGCGCATGCCCTTCAGCGCGCCGGTGAGTGTGCGATAGAACCCTTGCTGCTCGGCGTTTACCCAGGCGAAGAAACCGCCGAGGAAGCCGGTGGTCTGGAAGGATGGTTCGGCCGTGCCGATGCCGAGCGGCGACTGCGCCGCTGCAAGGCCGGTCGTGAGGGCGGTTAGCACGAGCGTGGCGACAATCAGGCCGCCGATCCTGCGGGTGTTCAGCATGTGATCTCGATCCTGGTTGCAAAGAGCTTCGACATGTCGGTGCCGGTCGGATCGCTCCAGAAGGCATCGGTCAACGTATCCTTGTTTTCAGCAAGGACTTCGTCAGGATCAGGGCGGACCACCTTGTGCTCGCAGGCTGAGATCTTGTCGCCGACCACGGTCAGGTCGTCGTCGGTCGGGAAGTCCATGGCCGTATACATGGTCGGGTCGTAGACGCCGAAGGAGAGCTTGCCCTTAAGCGGCATCGGCTCGGCCGGCTTGACCGCGAAGATCATCAGCAACTGGCCGTCCTTGTAATCGACGGTGATGTGCTCGGGCTTGCTGACCTTGATGGATTTGCCGTTTTCGAGCGCTGTTGTGTAATAGTTGTACTCTGCCAGCGATTCCAGCACTGTCTGGCCGACTTCCGCCAGCTCGTCCGGGTCGAGCGTCGCGTTCGAGTTCTTGTCGAAATCCAGCACGACACTGGCGGAAAACAGCTCGTCGAAACGCCAGACGTTCCTGAGCTCGCTCACTTCACCCTTGTCGTCGGAGGCCACTTCGAGCCGCGCCTCGGCGAAGATGTGCGGGTGAGCTGAGACCAGGGTCGGCGCAAGCAGGGTGGCAAGGCCGGCCATGACGAGGCGCTTAATTCTCATGAAACGGCAATCCTTCTGGTCGGGCCTTCTGGTCGGAGGCATGTTGGCGCCTCCGATTCGGTCCCGCAATGTACTGGAAATGGGACGGATTTGGGACCTTGCCGCCTCAACGCGGCTTGCGGAACCAGGTGTGGAGGTAGTCGACCAGCGTGCGCACCTTGGCCGGCAGGTAGCGGCGATGCGGATAGATCGCGTAGATGCCGCGGTCGCGCGGCAGGAAATCGTCAAAGAGCGTGACAAGCTCGCCAGTGGCGACCTTGGGGCGGGCGATGAAGTCGGGAACCAGCGCCACGCCGATGCCGGAGACGGCGGCGCGTACGGAGGCAAGCGGACTGTTGACCTCGATCGGGCCGCTGACGGGCACGGTGAAGGAGGAGCCATCCGGCTCGACGAAACGCCAGTTCGAATAGGACCTGCCATTGGTGTCGAGAATGCAGGGGACTTTGGAAAGGTCGGTCGGATGGGCGATCGGCCCAATCTTCTCGAGGAAATCCGGGGCGGCACAGATCAGCACCTGGAAATCGTCGAGCTTGCGGGCGATCAGCGTCGAATCTTCGAGCCGGGTGATGCGGATGGCAACATCGAAGCCTTCTTCGACGAGGTCGACGAATCGGTCGTCTGAAATGATTTCCAGCGACAGCTCCGGATGCTGCTTGCCGAAATCGATGAGCGACTGGCCGATCTCGGCGTCGACGAAGGTGCGTGGCGCGGTGATCCTGAGCCGGCCCTTAAGGTCGGAATTGTTGGCGCGCACGAGATCGGCGAGATTGTCGATCTCCTTCAGGATTTCCGACGCCGTGCGATAGTAGGTATGGCCGGCTTCCGTCAGCGAGAATTGCCGTGTGGTGCGATTGAGCAGAAGCGCGCCGAGTTCGTCCTCGAGTTCACGCACGTATTTTGAGAGCAGCGCCTTCGACCGGCCGACGCGCCTGGCCGCGGCCGAAAATCCTTCGGCGTCCACGACATCGATGAAGGCGCGGATGCGGGTGAGCGTGTCCATGGCAGGTCTTCCCTCGTCTTCCTGGTCGCGGGATTCGATTCGCCGCGATGGCTTCTTTCACGTTTCTTTGTTCGGCAGCTGTCTTTGTGGCCGATTTCGTCCGCTGTCCGGATTTCGGTGATCGGATAGGCGAGGCGTCGAAATAAATCCAGTTCTTTCAATCGCTTGCAACGGTCATGACGTCAGCTTTGATTGTTCAGTAAACGTGAACACTGTGAGTGTTACCGGTCTCGAAAAAAATTCAACAGCGGTGATGAAAAAACTCTTGATTACGACAAGGTTTTTTCTTACCTACGCCCTTGCCCAAAGTCGCACGTGCCTGTGGGTGTCCGCCGACCCTCGATTAGGTGAGGGTATCGGTAAGGTACCTGGAACTAACCCCTCCAGTCGCTATTCCGGCCAACCGGGAAATGCGAGGACATCTTGAAGCAACGACGGTGCGGGCCTTTCTGGTGTCTGCCGGCTCTCCAACAGCCGGGGTTACTGAAGAGGCACACCTTCATTGCCGGAAGTGCGGTTGGGTTATCCCCTCCAATCCATGGCAGACAAAGCCGAATTGAAGCCTAGGCGGGCTTCGGTTCACCGTTCGCGCATCGAGCGCATGCTTGGTTCCGGGGTCTCCACCGGCTGGTTCCAGAGCATTCGCGCGTATGCCCTTTGTCCTCCGCGCAAGCGGAGCATTTTGGATCAGGGGAATAAGGCCATGACCACGGCTCGCATCATCGACTTCATCAACACCCGACGACCCGAAGGCCCGTGCCTCGTTGTCGATCTCGACGTCGTGCGCAACAATTTCAAGGCTTTCCGCCACGCGATGCCGGACAGCTCGATCTACTATGCGGTCAAGGCAAACCCGGCGCCGGAAATCCTGCGCCTGCTCGCCGGCATGGGCTCCTCCTTCGATTGCGCGTCCGTCGCCGAAATCGAAATGGCGCTCGACGCCGGTGCGACCGCGAGCCGCATTTCCTACGGCAACACCATCAAGAAGGAGCGCGACATTGCCCGCGCCCACGCTCTCGGTGTGTCGCTCTTTGCTGTCGACAGCCATGAGGAAGTCGAGAAGGTTGCCCGCGCAGCCCCCGGCGCCCGCGTGTTCTGCCGCGTGCTCACCGATGGCGAAGGCGCCGAATGGCCGCTTTCGCGCAAGTTCGGCTGCGTTCCGCAGATGGCCGTCGACGTGCTCGTCTACGCCCATCAGCATGGGCTCGTATCCTACGGCGTCTCGTTCCATGTCGGTTCGCAGATGACGAAGCTCGACGCCTGGGATGCAGCACTCTCGGATGCCAAGCGCGTCTTCGTGCAGCTGGCCAAGCAGGGCATCGAGCTCAAGATGGTCAACATGGGCGGTGGCTTCCCGACGAAGTACCTCAAGGACGTGCCGACCGCTGAAGCCTATGGCCAGGCGATCTTCGGCGCGCTGAAGAAGCATTTCGGCAACCACATCCCGGAAACGATCATCGAGCCGGGCCGCGGCATGGTCGGAAATGCCGGCGTGATCAAGGCCGAAGTCGTTCTCGTGTCGAAGAAGTCGGACAACGACGCGCACCGTTGGGTGTTCCTCGACATCGGCAAGTTCGGCGGTCTCGCCGAAACCATGGACGAGGCGATCCGCTACCCGATCCGCACGGCGCGTGACGGCGACGAGATGGAGCCTTGCGTGCTGGCCGGCCCGACCTGCGATTCGGCCGACGTGCTCTACGAGAAGAACATGTATCCGCTGCCGATCACGCTCTCGATCGGCGACGAGGTTCTGATCGAAGGCACCGGCGCCTACACGACGACCTACTCGGCCGTCGCCTTCAACGGTTTCGAGCCGTTGAAGTCCTACGTGATCTGATCCGGCTGCTCCCGTCTTCGGGCGGGAGCGCCATTTCACAATTTCTTCCAGATGCCGCCTGAAGCGGTTTTGATGACGGGAGGCCCGGATGGCCGCTGTTGTTGATGCCCTGCGCGCGTTTTTCGCGCCGTCCACATTCGTGATCGATAGCGAAAACCCGGGTGACGTCGTTGCCCGCGAAAACCTGCTCGACCGGGCAATGGGCCCGGAACGGCGCCGCAAGTCGTCGGAAAAGCTGCGCAACGGCCGCGTGCCGGCCGAAGGCCTCGCCTTCGTCGCCCGCGATCTCGATGGCCACGTCATCGCGACCGTTCGGTTGTGGAATGTCGAGGCAGGCGTCAACCGTGAAGGCCACAGCATTCCGGCGCTTTTGCTCGGCCCGCTGGCGGTCGATCCGGCCCATGAGGGCAAGGGCATCGGCGGCATGCTGATGCGGGCGGCGATCGAAGAGGCAAAGAGCCGCGGCCACGGCGCGATCCTGCTCGTCGGTGACGCCGCCTATTACGAGCGTTTCGGCTTTTTCGCAGCCGGGGCACAACATCTGGTCATGCCCGGCCCCTTCGAGCGCAGCCGCTTCCTGGCGCTCGATCTCCGCGATGGCTGGCTAGAGGGTGCTGCTGGCCTGATCGTCGCCAGCGGCCGCAAGCTGGCGCTGCCGCGGGTCAAGCGCGCCGCCTGACGCCTTTCCGCCTCCAACCCTGCGGAGGCGGATTTTTCGCTGCTCCCTCATCTGTCTCATGCGAGGGATGGGGGAGCAGTGTATCGCCAGCCGGTGTCGGCGCTACAGACCCATGCTGCCGCTTGACACGGCGCCGTACCTCCTCTCCTCTCGCAGGCTTGGATCTTGGCGCATCGGAGTGAACGCTCTCGCATGGACTTGCTGTCGCTCGGGGCTGCGGCTCTCATTCCCTTCACGCTGACCTGCTTCATCATCGAGCTGACGCCGGGGCCGAACATGGTCTATCTCGCGGTGGTCTCCGCGTCTGAAGGGCGCAAGCCCGGCATGGCGACCGTTGCCGGCATCGCGCTGGGCCTTGCTATTGTCGGAGCGGCTGCCTCCTTCGGCGTCGCCGAGTTCGTCGCCCGCTCGGATGCGCTCTATGGTGTGTTGCGATGGGCGGGCGTCGGCTTTCTGCTTTATCTCGCCTACGACGCTTGGCGTGACGGAACGGCTGCGGCAGAGCCGACCGGCAAGACGCCGGCCTTCTATTTCCGCCGCGGCCTGTTCACCAATCTCCTCAATCCCAAGGCTGCGCTTTTCTTCGTCACGGTGTTGCCGAGCTTCATCGTCCCAGATCGACCGCTGCTGGCGCAGAACCTTACGCTCTCGACGATCTATGTCGGGGTCGCCACCGTAGTGCATATGACGATCGTGTTGCTGGCGAGTACGCTCGAGCCGGTGCTCAACTCACCATCGCGCGAGCGTATGGTGCGGCGTGGGTTGGCGTTGTTGCTGGCCGCGGTCGCGATCTGGTTCGCTTGGACGACGCGCCGTTAAGGCTGTCGCTTCGATTGCGTCCGTGCGGCAGGTGCGCCTGCGTCGTAGCAGACAAAGGCAAGCTTGTTTCCATCGGGGTCGCGCACATAGGCGGCGTAGAAGCCGTCGCCATATTGCGGGCGAAAGCCCGGCTCGCCCTCGACACTTCCGCCCTGTTCCATCGCCGTTGCAAACAGCCGGTCGATGATCTCGGCGCTTGGTGCGAGGAACGCAGTCATCGCACCATTGCCGACGCCGGCTGCGTTGCCGTCGAAGGGATAACCGGTGAAGAAGCGCGGGGCGCGGTCATCATCTCTGCGTCCCCAGGATGCCACCTGCGCGTCGCACCAGCAGCGCTCCTGACCGATCAGCGCCATCAGCGGATCGTAGAACCTTTCGGCTCGCTTGAGATCGGTCGTTCCGACCATCGTGTATCCGATCATATCGTCTCCATGGTCTTGCTCGGCATCGCTCAAGCCTCATCAAGGAAGAACCGGCCGCGGGGTGACAGCCGGTAGCCGACCGTCAGGCTCTCCGTCAGCCCCAGTTCCTTCAGCTTGCGGATGCGCACCTTGAGTTTGAGTTTATCCATGCCGACCTGTTTGGAGATCTCGGCGGCGGTGATGCCATCACGCGAAGCGATCAGGCGGAGCGTCGGCTCGGTCCATGACTGGTCGGCCGTTTCGTCGAAGCGGGCGAGCCTGTCGGCGATCGCCGCCCGGTCGACTTTTGTAAGCGTCGCATCATCGCGCAAGGACAGGCGTGGATCATCGCCCGCTCGGTGGAAGGCAATGCGGTAGAGGGTGCCGTCGGGGCGGGCGTCAAGCTCTGCAAGCAGTGCCTCGCGTGTCGTAAACCCGGCCCGGTGCGCGTCCTCAACGCTGATGTCTTCGGTGCCGGTGACGTCGACCGCGTCGATCGACAGCACGCCGGACGCCGTGCGTAGACGGCCGCCGGCCTTGACAGTCGGCTTCGTCCAGCGCCTGAAGGCCAGGGTCACCGCGCCTTCGGCAATCTGGTTGAGGATGGCCTTGCGGAACAGCATGTCAGTTGGCGGCGCGGCGATAGACTGCAAGCGAGCCGGCAAGGGCGAGCAAGGCTCCACCGCAGATCCGTTCGAGCCAGACGGCTCCAGAGTGCTTCAGAAAACGAGCCGCCTGAGAGCCGATGAGGGCGTAGCCGAGCATGACGGCGAAATCGACTGCGGCGAAGACCACGGCGAGCGCGGCATATTGCGGTGCTTGCGGCAAACCGAGATCGACGAACTGCGGCAGGAAGGCCGAGAAGAACAGATAGCCCTTCGGGTTGGTGACGGCGACCAGGAAGCTCTTCAGAAAGATGGCGGTGGTGGTGACGTCCGCACCGTCGTGTTTGCCGGCAACGTCAATCGTCCCCTTCGACCGTAACAGCATCACACCGAGGAAAGCCAGATAGGCGGCGCCGAGCCATTTGACGACGGTAAACCAGAATTCGGAGGCTGCCAGCAGGGCGCCGAGACCCAGCGCCACTGCGCCAATCAACACGAAATCCGAGAGCACGGCGCCGACCATGCCCGCAAGCGCGCGCTTGATGCCGTAGCGCGAACCGTTGGTCAAGGCGAGCAGGACCGTCGGGCCGGGCGTGGCGATACCGATGAAAGCGACAAAGGCAAATGCGAGAATGGTGATTTCACTCATGAGATCCTCCCGGCGTTGCATTGCATTTCCGGCAAGTCGTCCCATACCTTGAGTTCCCGTGCAACATGAGGCGGGGCGGCATTTGACAGCCTGGGGCGCTTCCCCTATGGAGGGGGCAGGGTGAGGGCCCCTGCCGTCCGCGAGCGTCATGCTTTGGTGAAGCCTTCCTTTCAGACACGGTCAGCCGAAACGGCATGCGAACCGGTGGCAATGCGGGCTCCCATCTCTTGAAAATGCATGCCGCAGCAGGAGACCCTGTCATGATGCGCGGATCAAACACGTTGCCATCGCTCGATGCCCTCAAGGACCAGGCCAAACGCCTGCGATCACGGCTATCCAGCGAAGGCGAGGAAATCAGCCACTCGCGTTCCCTTGAACTGATCGCTGCCCAACACGGTTATCGCGATTGGAATACTCTTCACGCCGCCGTCGGCAACCGACCGCCGTTCAATCCGTGGATGCTCGGTTCGCGGGTGAAAGGCCTTTATCTCGGCCAACCCTTTGAAGGCGAGATCCTCTCGGTGCAGGCGCTGACGGCACAGCCCGGGCGCTACCGTTTGACGATGAAGTTCGACGAACCTGTCGACGTCGTCACTTTCGAGAGCTTCTCTGCCTTTCGCCAGCGGGTAACCGCGACGGTCGACGAGACCGGGCGCACGATCGAGAAGACGTCGAACGGCCGGCCGCAATTGGAACTCGAATGGTGAGTGGCGGTTGCTGTGGTTGCGACCCGACCATTGTCGTTTCCGCCTGCCTGGCATTCGTCGTTCAGCCAACATCCCCGAAGCCGTACGCTTCGGGGATTTAACGGTCCTCGCATCTCATCCTTCCACGATACCTTGCGGGCGCCAGTCCGCTAATCGTCCCCGCCCGCACCTTCATTAATTGCGAATGAGTTGCATTTGCATTATCAATGTAGTTGCGAACGGTTCGCAATTGGGTGGGCCGGTCAATTCGGGCTTTGTGGCATCGCCTCTGCAAATCGGAGCGGACACGTGGCGCTGTATCGGGCGAGGGATGACATTCATGGACAATCCGGTGAAACAGGACCTGCTCGGGCGGCGCAGCCTTCTGATGGGCGGGCTGGCGGCGGCCGGTGGCACGGCGATCTGCGCCGGCGCTGCCTTGGCGCAGCAGGCGACCTATGGCGGCGGCCACCAGATGGCGGCGCAGACGTCGGGGGCTATGGCGGCACCCATGCCGGCAATGGGACACGGCGCCATGATGACGATCGGCGACGTCGACAGCAGCGTCAACGGTTTCGATCCGACAGACATGCTGACCGACTGGGACACCGGCACCGTCTCGGTGCTGCCGGACGGGCGCACGCTCAGGACCTTCGAGATAACCGCGCAGGACCGCGATATCGAGATCGCGCCCGGCATCACCTTTCCAGCCTGGACCTATAATGGCCGTGTGCCCGGGCCGGCGCTTCGGGCCAAGGAGGGCGAGCGCCTGCGCATCGTCTTTCGCAACTACGCGTCGCATCCGCATTCGATCCATTTTCACGGCATTCACGCGGCGCGAATGGACGGTGTGCCGGGCGCGGGCATGGTCGATCCCGGCGACGAGTTCGTCTACGAATTCGATGCCAAGCCCTTCGGCTGCCATCTCTACCATTGCCACGCGATGCCGTTGCGCCGGCACCTCCACAAGGGCATGTACGGTGCCTTCGTCATCGATCCGGACCCCGAGCGCCACCCGGACCACGTGGACGTCGCCCGATCGCGACTACTTGGCACGGCGGAGAACGCCGGCTGGCAGGAACTGGTGATGGTGATGAACGCCTTCGACACCAACTTCGATGCCGAGAACGAATTCTATGCGGTCAACACCGTCGCCCACGCCTTCATGAAGCGGCCGATCCGGATCGTGAAGGGCAAGCCGGTGCGCATCTATCTCGTCAATGTCATCGAGTTCGATCCGATCAACTCGTTCCACCTGCACGCCAACTTCTTCGACTACTACGACCAGGGGACGACGCTGACGCCGACGCTGAAAACCGTCGATCTCATCACCCAATGCCAGGCGCAGCGCGGCATTCTGGAGTTCACCTTCGCCGAGCACGAACCCGGCCTCTACATGTTCCATCCGCACCAGACCGAGTTTACCGAGTTGGGGTGGGTTGGCATGTTCGATGTCGTGGAGGCGCTGGCATGAACGAGACCTTGCCGAGAGCCGCGATCCGCGCGGCAAAAACCAACCTGGTGTGGTTGGCGCTGCCGCTCATCGCCTTTGGTATTGCCGTTGCCTGGATCCTGTCGACCGATCCGCTGTCGGGCTTTCGCAACGGGGCGCCGCCGGTCGAAAACCTCACCTTCGAGCGCACCGTGCTCGATGACAGCGGCCTGCGCCTGCTGGTTCGTGCCGGGGGATCGGAACCGATGACGGTGGCGCAGGTCCAGGTGGACGACGCCTACTGGCAGTTCACCCAGGATCCGCCGGGTCCGATCCCCCGCGGCAAGACAGCCTGGCTGAACTTACCCTTCCCATGGATGCTCGGCGAGGCGCATGCGCTGAAAGTGTTGACCAATACCGGCGCCACCTTCACGCACGACATCGCCGTCGCGGTGCCGACGCCGCAGGCGACGGCGGGTCAATTGCGGCTGCAAGCACTCGTCGGCATCATCGTCGGCATAGTGCCTGTTGCCGTCGGCCTGATGTTCTATCCCGTGCTGCGCGGCGTCGGCGCATCGGGAATGGCGTTTCTGTTGTCCTTGACGATCGGCCTGCTCGCCTTCCTGCTGGTCGACGCAAGCGCCGAAGCCCTGGAGCTGGCGTCGGAGGCTGCAGCCATTTTCCAGGGGCCAGTCATGGTGGTACTTGCGGGCGTCGGCAGCTTCCTCGTGTTGATGGCGATCGGCCGACGCGGCGGGGTGCCGACGGGGCTCGCGCTTGCCACTTACATTGCGCTCGGAATCGGATTGCACAATCTTGGCGAGGGGCTGGCGATCGGGGCCGCCTTTGCCGCCGGATCGGCGGGACTAGGCACCTTTCTGGTGGCCGGCTTCGCCCTGCATAACGTGACTGAAGGCATCGGCATCGCAGCGCCGATCCTGAAGCAGCGGCCGTCACTGTGGGCTTTCGTCGGCCTGACATTGCTCGCCGGCGGGCCGGCGGTGCTGGGCATGTGGCTCGGCAGCCTGGCGACGTCGGCGCAATGGTCGGCGCTGGCATTGGCGATCGGGGCGGGCGCGATCTTGCAGGTGATCGTCGAGGTTGGCGCCTATCTGATGCGCCAGAGCGGAAAGCGGACCGAGGTCTTCCTGACGCCGCCGGTCATGAGCGGCCTCGCTGCCGGCGTTGCCTTCATGTACGTGACAGCGGCGCTGGTGAAGATTTGATCGTTTTATTCGGGGTTTGCGATCGACGATGCAGCCCCTCATCCGGCTGCCGCCACCTTCTCCCCGCAAGCGGGGAGAAGGGACTTGTGGCGAGGTTTCGCCCGGCCAGATATTTCGGCATTCTTTGATGGAGCGTATGCTACGTCCCCTCGCCCCGCTGGCGGGGAGAGGTTAGGGTGAGGGGCAAACAGCTGTCTCACCATTCAAGACAGGCGCGGTCCAGGCGTTACCCGGCGATATCGACGACGCCGCAGTCGCCCTCGGCCGACCCGAACACGAGCTGGCGCCCGTCCTTGCTCCAGGCCATGGCCGTGACCGCACCCTTGCCGGGGCGGCGCAGCAGCACTTCCTTGCTGTCGGCAAAACGGGCCGCGAGAATCATGCCGTCCTGATAGCCGATGGCGACGATGTCTTCGGCCGGATGACAGGCAACGGCCGTCACCATGATGTCGGCGCGGGTGCCGAGTTCAAGCGGCGCCTTGCCCATCGGCCCGTCCTTGCCCTGGAAGGGCCAGACGATGGCGGCCGGCGCGCCCGAGGAGGCGAGCCACTTGCCCTTGGCGGACCAGGAGAGCGACTTCACCTTGGCGGGGTATCCGGTCATGCGCATGTGCCGCGCCTCGGCGCCGGGCTTGGCGTCGAGCTTCCAGCCATGCAGGGCATTTTCCTGCATGGTGGTGACGAGGAACCGGCCGTCGGGAGAGAAGGTGACGCCGGTATGGGCGCCCTTCCAGTCGAGGTCGATCGGCTGGCCGGAGGTGCCGACCCAGTGCATCGACACGCCGTTGTAGCGGGCGGCGGCAACGCGCAGGCCTTTCGGGGCGAAGGCGAGACCCTCGACCGTGCGGTCCTCGGCAAATTCCTTGGTGGTACCGTCGGCGAGCCGCACATGGGTGGTCTTGCCATAGGCATAGCCGACCGCGCCTTGAGGCCCGGCGGCGACTTGAGCGATCCACTTGCGCGGTGCTTCGGCAACCAGCGTCGTCGTGCCGTCGGCGGCCGTGCGCATCACCTTGCCGTCCTCGCCGCCGGTCAGGAGCGTCTCGTTCGCCTCGTCGACAACCAGCGACAGCAGGCCCTCATGGACTTCCGTCGTCTTGTGGCCAAGGTCGAGACGGTGGATTGCGCCGGTGGCTTCGGCAAAGAAAGGTATTCCCTTGAGAAAGGCCACGCCAACGACGTGGCCTTCAAGATCGAGCGGAGCGACTGTCGGCATCAGATTGTCATGGTCCCCTGGTTCGGCATGCGGTTAGAGCGTGGTGCCGAAGAATGCCGACATCACGCTCTCATTGTTTGATCCTGGAGCCGCATCGCGGCCTTGGAAATCAGGCGGAAGCTTCGCAGGCCTTGAATGTGCGCTCCAGCTTTTCGCGGTCGAGGTCGCGGCCGATGAAGACCAGCCGGCTTTCGCGCTTTTCGCCGTCCTTCCACGCACGCTGATGATCGCCCTCGATGATCATGTGCACGCCCTGAACGACATAGCGCTCGGCGTCGCCGGCAAAGGCGATGATGCCCTTCAGCCGCAGGATGTTCGGGCCATCCGTCTGGGTGATCTTCTGGATCCAGGGGAAGAACCGGTCGGGGTTCATCTCGCCGCCGCGCAGCGAGATCGACTGCACGGTCACATCATGGATCGGCGACGGAGCGTGATCATGGTGGTGATGATCGTGATCATGATGATCATGGTCGTGATGATGATGGTCATGATCGTGGTGATGGTGGTGATCATGGCCGCAATCCGGACCGCAGGTGTGATCGTGTTCGTGATCGTCCTGGTCGAGGAAGTGCGGGTCGTTTTCCAGCGCCCTCTCGAGGTTGAATGCGCCCTGGTCGAGAACCTTGGTGAGGTCGATGTCGGAGCGCTGCGTCCTGTAGATGCGGGCAGACGGATTGATGACGCGCACGGTCGCCTCGATCCGCTCGAGTTCCTCGGGGCTGACGAGATCGGTCTTGTTCAAAAGCACGACGTCGGCAAAGGCGATCTGGTCTTCTGCCTCGCGGCTATCCTTCAACCGGAGCGGCAGGTGCTTGGCATCGACCAGGGCGACGACGGCATCAAGCTCGGTCTTGGCGCGCACGTCGTCGTCCATGAAGAAGGTCTGGGCGACCGGGACCGGGTCGGCAAGGCCGGTGGTCTCGACGATGATCGCATCGAAGCGGCCGGGGCGGCGCATCAGGCCTTCCACCACGCGGATCAGGTCGCCGCGCACGGTGCAGCAGACGCAGCCGTTGTTCATCTCGTAGATTTCCTCGTCGGATTCCACGATCAGGTCGTTGTCGATGCCGATTTCGCCGAATTCGTTGACGATGACGGCGTATTTGCGTCCGTGGTTCTCGCTGAGGATGCGGTTCAACAGCGTCGTCTTGCCGGCGCCGAGATATCCGGTGAGCACGGTGACGGGAATCGGCTTCTGCGGGGATGTTTCGGTCATGGGAACCTCTGGGATCTCGGGATGCGGGGAGCGGGCATCCATGTCGCGTTTCATATAGGAGATGCGGCGGCGATGCGCAAATGGCCAAGCCCATTTTGGCCGCCCATTTGATGCCACCAAGGCGGGCGAACCGGGCAGCGATAACGCTCCTTTCATCAAAATCAGGGAGAGTCCGCGTCCTATCGAAAGGGCGCGTGCGTGAAGACGATTTCCATCAACGGCCGGTTCCTGATGCAGCCGCTCACCGGCGTGCAGCGCTTTGCCCGTGAGATCACCCGCGCGCTCGATGCCCGTATCGCGGCTGGCGACGTGCCGGCGACATTGAAGGATGCGCGCTGGCGGTTGCTGGCGCCGGCGTCGGCGCCGGATGATCTGCCGCTGTCGGCGATTTCGATCGAGCGCTTCGGCTCAGGCCCCGGCCACCTCTGGGAGCAGGGGCCGCTCTATTGGCGGGCGCGGCGCGACACGCTGGTTGGGCTTGGCGGCAGCGGGCCGGTGCTGCATTCCGACCAGGTGGTGGTGATCCACGACGTCACGCTCTTTCGCCACCCGGCTTCGTTCGGGCGCGGCTATCGGCTCTTCCATGGGGCGCTCGGCTACGTCCTGACACGCCGCGCGAAGATCGGCACGGTTTCCTATTTTTCACGCGGCGAGCTGGCGGATGTCTTTCGCGTTCCCGCTGACGGCATCGACGTGATCTACAACGCCACTGATCACTTTTCCGACCTTGAGCCGGACCGGGAAATCGTTGCGAAGCTGGGACTTTCCGATACCCCATTCTTCCTTCTGGTAGGCACCCTGAAGCCCAACAAGAACGTCGAGTTTGCGGTGCGTGCCTTCGAGGCTCTTGGCGCGGCGGGCGGCAAGCTGGTCGTGGTCGGCGGCACCGATCCGAGCGTTTTTCGCGATGCCGCCCCGACGTCGCGCGGCAACCTGATCTTCCCGGGGCGACTGACGGACGCCGAGATCGCCGGGTTGCAGCGTCAGGCAATCGCCTTCCTGTTTCCGAGCCTCTATGAAGGCTTCGGCATTCCGCCGCTCGAGGCGATGACGCAAGGGTGCCCGGTGCTTGCCGCCGACATCCCGCCGGTCCGGGAAGCCTGCGGCGAGGCGGCGCTCTACTTCGATCCGATAAAGCCGGAAACGCTGGTCGAGGCGATGCGGACGATATCCGCCGACGGCGGCCTTCGGGAGCGGTTTGCGCGCGCCGGGCATGACAATGCCGAGCGGTTTTCATGGAACGGAAGTGCGGTCGTTCTGCTCAATCTGCTGGCCGCAGGACGAGACTGACCCGCTTTCCTGGCCGGAGATAGAACGTGCAATCAGAGTTCAAGCACGCGCAAGGGGTCTAGCTTGCCGCGCAGGAGATCGGCGAAGGCAATGAGATTTCCCTTGAGCCGACCCCGCCGGTCGACAAGGGATTGAGGCTTCAGGCTGCCGATCGTGTTGGCTGCGACATTGCTGCCCATGAGATGGAGGGTCCACCTCAGGCCGACACTCCCCTTGCGGAAGAGGTAGAGGGGGTTGGCGACCTGAGAGTAGCCGAAGCGCAGGCCCGAGGTGCGGCCGCGTTTGTTGCCGAGGTGCACGCCACGCAATTCGCCGCTTCGAACGATGCGGCCGTGGCGCGCGAGACGGCGGCAGAAATCGACATCCTCCTGCCAGCCGTAAAGCGGCAGCCTTTCGTCGAAGCGTGTCGCGTCGGCTTCTATAGCCGACACTCGGAACACCATGTTGCAGCCATAGGCGTTGTAGACAGGTTCGAGTGTCGCCTGGCGCGCTGCCGTCTGATCGTGCGCGAGGATGTCCAACCCTGCCTTGACCGGGATGCCCGGGCCATGAATGCCGTCGGCCAAGACCAGGCCTGTCGCCACGGCAATGTCGGGCTGTTTCTCGAAAAGGTCCTCGACTTTAGCCAGAAAATCATGCCGGGGCAGGAAGTCGTCATCGAAAAACGCGACAACGTCGGCGGTTCCTATCCGGTCGAGAATGGCGTTGCGCTGCGCACAGGAACCTTTTCTGCCGGTGACCAGGGTGACGTCGGGAACGAGCGTGCGGACAAGGTCGAGATCGACATCGTCAGGCGAAGCGGGGCAGACGAGGATCGCATCCGGTTTGCGATCCTGCCGGGTCAGGTGCAGAAGCGTTTCGGATAGCACCTCGCGGCGACCCGCCGTGGCTATTCCGACAATGATCTTCATGGTGTTCGTCGCCTTTTGCTTTGCTCTGATCTAAACCGAAAGAGGTTCAATTTTCCTTATCGCGCCCGGGTCGTTTCACGCCCGAGTTCAAGCGGCGTTTGCAGTGCGCATGCCAATCCGTAGCCGATCGAGCGCCAGCAGGCAGCAGGCTCCGCCAACGATGATCCCGGCTGCGGTGGCAAGGTAGGCGGACTGGTACGACAGGACGAAGGCGACAACCGTGACGCCGAGGCCCGCGGCGCCGAGCAGGACCGGCGGCCAGGTGAAATCGAAGGGCAAGGTCGCCATCAGCCGCAGGCCGATCAACGCTGCGATGAATGCGCCGAGTGCGCTGCCCGCCATCATGGTGGCGTCGGTCGGCGCCAGCAGGTAGCCGCCGGCAAGGGCGCCCAGGTTGAGAAGCGCGCAGTCGAGGGCGGCGAGCGTGAAGATCGCGGTCAGGCGCTGTTTCAGGTGCAGCGGTGTCGGCAGCATGATCTGGGTCAGGACGCGAACGAGCGAAAGCAGGATGACGAACGGGGCCGTCGCGAGGAAGCCGGCTTGCAGGTCCGGGGTGATCACCAGCCACGTCGCCGGCGTGAGCACCGCAAAGATGCCGGCAGCCATCATCAGCGCGAAACTCGTCAACAGCGCATAGTATTGCCCGAGCTGGCGGCGAAGCGCCGGTGTCTCTCCACCCTTATCGTGCGCGGCGACGATCTCGGGGTACTGGATCGCCTGCAGGGCGGAGACGATCAGCACAAAGGGCCGCTGCAAAAGATCAAGTGCGAGCAGCGCACCGGCCGCACCGCTTGCGCCCAGGACCGCGGTGAGGATCGCCTTCAGCGCAAGGGGCGCAAACATCGAGGCAGTGGCGGCGCCCGCCGAAACGCTGCCATAGACGAGGTGCTTTTTCACGCGGCCCATATCGAGCGGGGTGGTCGGTCGTGAGCCAGACCTGCGCGACAGCAGTGCGGCGAGCAGCGCGTAGAGCGCGTAGCCGGCAAGCAGGCCCGTGACCGTGGACAGGAAGGTTGGCGACACCAGGGCGCCGAGCAATGTTCCCGCCGCCAGGATTGTGGCGCGAGATCCCTGCAGCACGGAGAAGGCGCGAAAATCCTGGCGGAAGCGCAGCATGGTCAGGTGCAGGTCGCTGCCGCCTTGGGCAATGGCGACCAGACCGCCGACCAGCGCGACCAACGGTGTGACGCCGAAGGCGAGCGAGATGGCCGCAGCGACAAGGCAGAAAAGTGCGCAGGCGGCTGCTTCCGCGACGATCGTTCGCCGTTCCGCCGCTTCGCTATCGGCCGTCTGGCCGGGGTAAAACCGCATGCAGGAATAGCGCACCCATTCGAAGGCGGCGATGGCGCCGAACTGGCTGAGCGAGATGAACAGCGAATAGGCGGCATAATCGACCGGGGCCAGCCAATGGGCGACGATGATCAGCAGGCCGAAGGCGATCAGGGCCTGATAGAAATAGGCGCCGAGCGCGATGATCTTCGCCATGGGGGTCCGGCTTTGCGCCGCCTGTCGTCGGTTGCTGCTGTTGATGCTGATAGCGCAAAAGCACAAACAAAGTGTTTGCCGTCGCGTGCTGCCTGGTCGCACAGGCGAATTCGGCCATGTCGCTCAGGCGAATTCGGCGATGTCGAAATCGGCGACATCGGTCAAAAGCTCGATCACGCCCTTGACCGCATGAGCGAGCAATTGCTCGCCGCGCGCGGCGGTTGCCGCGGATGCGTTGCCGGCCACACCCTCGCGGTTGAGATCGGACATTTTCCAGCCGAAGGCATGCGGGCCATAGGCGCGCAGATGCCTGAAGCGCCTGGCATAATCGCTCTGGCGCGAGGGGAAGGCCCCGGCCTTTTCCATCGTCACTTTTTCCGGGTGCAGCGCCAGCATCACCGAAGTCTCGATATCGCCGCCGTGAATGTCGATGGCCTTGTCATCGGGTGTGATCCAGCCGTCCGGCTGGCCGAAGCGGGTCCAGCTGGTCGCCACCGCCAGCATGCCGAAACGCACGCGCGCCTCGGTCGCAACGATGGTCATCAGGGGCGAATTGCCGCCATGGGCGTTCAGCATCAGGAACTTGCGGATGCCGAGAGCGTGCAGGTTTTCGGCAATGCCGAGCCAGCGGCGCACGGCCTCGTCGTAACCGAGCGATCGCGTGCCGGCGACATCCATATGCTCGATCGAATAGCCGACCGGTTCTGTCGGCAGGAAGGTCGCGGGCAGGGTCTCGGGCAGGGCGGCGATCGAGCGTTCGACGATCCCGTCGGCAATCAGCGTGTCCGTGTCGAAGGGCAGGTGCGGGCCATGCTGCTCATGGGCGCCGAGCGGCAGCACGGCGATCCAGTCGCGGCGAGCCCGTTGCGGAAGAGCGGGCGAATTGTCCTGCCATCGGGCCCTGGGCATCGACATTTCTCTTCGATCCTTCACGTCAATTGTCGTAGAAATGTTATTTGAGTCATACAGTTCGTAATCGCAAGCTGTATTGCTATAAATGTCTGAGACGGGATTCGGCAGGAGGTCCAATGGGCAAGAAGAACAAGGCCGAAAAGAAGGGCAAGAACGGCAAGAAGAAGGACGAGCTTCTCGCCGAACCGCATGATCTCGCCTCGATCCTTGTCCAGGCGGCACGTTCCATGCGGACCGTCCTGTCGCGCAACCTGCTCGAAAGCGGCCTTTACGCCGGCCAGGACGGCGTCATGCTGGCGCTTGCCGAAACGGACGGGCTGACGGCAGGCGGGCTTGCGGCCAAGCTCGGAGTCAAGGCGCCGACGATGACACGCACCATCGGCCGCATGGAGGCACAGGGCTTTCTCGAGCGCCGGGCTGACGACGACGATGCACGGCTGACCAAGGTCTACCTCACCGAGCCCGGGCGCAACCGGCTGCAGACGATTGCCGAGGCCGGCCAGCATTCCGAAAACCTCGCGACACGGGGGCTGACAGACAAGCAGGTGCGCACGTTGATGAAGCTTTTGCGGGCCGTCGACAGCAATCTGCAGGCCGCGCGGGCCGCCGACTGAGCCTCGTTTCACGGCGTATTGCGGCGGCGATTTAAACAGTTTAAATAGGATTTAAATTTGAGGGTAGGCAACTAGGCTTAAGCAGGGGGCATCGTGGCGCAAAAGGTCAAGCTTTCGACGATCGCGGAAACACTCGGTCTTTCGACAGCAACGGTATCTCTGGCATTGCGTGACAGTCCCCTGGTGGCGACCCTCACACGCGACAAGATCAAGGAGCAGGCCCGCGCGCTCGGCTATATCTACAACCGCCGCGCCGCCAGCCTCAGGACCTCGCGTTCCGGCATTATCGGCGTAGTGGTGCATGACATCATGAACCCGTTCTACGGGGAAATCCTGAAGGCGATCGAAGCGGAGCTTGACCGCGACAAGCAGACCTTCATCCTTTCCAACCATTACGACTCCGTCGACAAGCAGCGCGATTTCATCGAGACGCTGCTGCAGCTTGGCGGCGACGGCGTCATCATGTCGCCGGCCATCGGCACCCCGCCGGAGGATATCCAGCTTGCCGAGGACAATGGCATGCCGGCGATCCTGATCGCCCGCTCGATCGAGGGGCTGGATGTTCCGATCTTCCGCGGTGACGACGCCTATGGCATTTCGCTGGCGACCAACCACCTGATCGGCCTTGGGCACCGCTGTATCGCCATGGTCGGCGGCACCGACCAGACCTCGACCGGTCGCGACCGCTATCAGGGCTACGTCAATGCGC
This sequence comes from Ensifer sp. GW823-FHT05D09, assembly GCF_058795755.1. Lineage (NCBI taxonomy): Bacteria > Pseudomonadati > Pseudomonadota > Alphaproteobacteria > Hyphomicrobiales > Rhizobiaceae > Ensifer > Ensifer sp. GW823-FHT05D09. The sequence continues at coordinate 31,910 of NZ_JBXAIA010000010.1, forward strand.
TGCGCAAGGCCAATATCGAGGTTGATCCGGAGCTGCGCATTCCCGGGCCCCGCTCCAAGCAGGGCGGCTTCGAAGCGGCCGTGCATCTCCTGTCGCTACCGCAGAAGCCGACCGCGGTCGTTTGCTGGAACGATCTGGTCGCAATCGGCATGATGAACGGCATCGCGCGTGCGGGGCTTGTTCCCGGCGTCGATATCTCGGTCACCGGCTATGACGATCTTGAGGAGGCGTCGATTGCGACGCCTGCGCTGACCACCGTGTGGAACGGCCAGGCCGATGTCGGCCGCAGCGCGGCCCGCGCCCTTCTCGACAAGTTGTCCGGCAGCCACGAGCCGGATGGCATCCACCTGATCAAGCCGGAAATGCGTATCCGCCAGTCGACCGGCCCGTTGCGCGTCCCCGCCTGAAGAAATCCCAAAGACCAGGAGTGCCCATGTCCGCGAGCCTTCCCCGCATCCTCGTGCCCGGAAAAATCAACGAGCGGGTGCTGCAGCGGCTGCCCGAGATGTTTGACGTCGTGCGGCTGGAGCGTCCGGATGCCGGTCTCGTCACGGCCGATCTGGCCGATATCAAGGGCATCGCCGTTTCCGGGCGCGTTCCTGCCGGCCTGATGGATGCGCTGCCCGGGCTCGAAATCGTCGCCAATTTCGGCGTCGGTTATGACGGGGTCGACGTAAAACACGCTGCCGCCAAGGGCATTGCCGTTACCAACACGCCAGATGTGCTCAGCGAAGAGGTCGCCGACACCGCTGTCGGCCTGCTGATCAACACGCTGCGCCTTCTGCCGCAGGCGGAAGAATGGCTGCGTCAGGGGCGCTGGGTGCGGGAAGGTGCATTCCCGCTGTCGCCCTTGTCGCTGCGCGGCCGCACGGTCGGGCTCTACGGCCTCGGGCGCATCGGACTTGCGATTGCCAAGCGGCTCGAAGCCTTCGGTGTGACGGTCGCCTACCATACGCGCACGCAGCGCGAGGGCCTTGGCTACGCCTATCACCCGACACTCGTAGGCCTTTCTCAGGTCGTCGATACGCTTGTCGTCATCGTTCCCGGCACCGAGGCGACGCGAAAGACGGTGAATGCCGAAGTGCTTTCGGCCCTCGGAAAGAATGGCGTTCTGATCAATGTCGGGCGCGGCTCGACCGTGGACGAGGCAGCGCTGATCGAAGCTCTAGAGAAAGGTGTGATCGCCGGGGCGGGGCTAGACGTTTTCGACAACGAACCGCATGTGCCGGATGCGCTGCTGGCGCTGCCGAATGTTTCGCTGTTGCCGCATGTGGCATCGGCTTCGGTCGTCACCCGCAACGCCATGGCGGATCTGGTGGTCGACAACCTCAAGGCCTGGTTTTCGACCGGAAAGCCATTGACGCCGGTGCCGGAAACGCCTTTCGAGCGACGTACCCGTTAGGCCGTTGAGCGTGCTTTCGCGTGCCGTCAGGCCGCCATGCGTCTTGCGGCATAGGCGCGTACCGCATCGCCGAAAGCCCTGAACAGGCTCGCCGACGGCGCGTCCGTGCGCACCCAGTATTCCGGATGCCATTGTACCCCGACGGCGAAGGCCTTGGCGCCAATCACCGAGACCGCCTCGATCGTGCCGTCATCGGCAACGGCTTCGACGGCCAGGCGCGGCGCCGTGGCGCCGATGGCCTGGCGATGCAGGGAATTGACGCGCACGCGGCCGGCACCCAGCACGGGCGCAAGACAGCTGCCTTCCTTGACGACCACGTCCTGGCGGATGCCGTAGGCGACATCCAGTTCGGAGACGTCGGGCTTGCGGTGGTCCCAGACGCCGGGCTGCTCCTGGATTTCCGTTGCAAGCGTGCCGCCAAGCGCGACGTTGAGCTCCTGGATGCCGCGGCAGATGGCAAACAGCGGTACGCCGCGCTCGAGCGCGCGACGGATCAAGGGCAGGCTCGTGGCATCGCGGCCGGGATCGAAGGGGCCGTCGGTGTCCTTTGCCTCGCGGCCATAGAGCGAGGGATGAACGTTGGAGCGGGCGCCGCTTGCCAGGACGCCGTCGACACGATCGAGGATCCCGTCGATATCGTTGCCGGTCTCGAGCGCCGGAATGAGGAAGGGCATGACGCCGGCGCCTTCAACGGCGGCGCGCACATATTGATTGGCAACGACATGCCAGACATTGCCGTCGAATTCGCGGAAATCGCAGGGGATGGCAACGACAGGTTTCGACATCATCAGGCTCCGTATCTCGCTAATCAAAGCCTTGCCGCCAGATATGGCCGAAAGTCAACTGGGAAGGTGCATGATCCGGTGGTGACGTGATCCGGTGCCTGGCCCGCGGTCAGCCAGCAGGAATCGATATCTTTTCTTCAGCTTTGGGTAACCACATCCGGAGTGAATCGGTGGATATGATGTTTGCCAAGCAGAATTGCCTTAAATACAATGTCAGAAAGTATAACGCGGTTTTGTCTATGCATGGTTGTGGACTCATCTATCATTTGTTGGTTTTCGCAATACTAGGTTGAGTTCTGGAAAAACTCTCGCTGGGCGCTGTTAAAATGTTGCAATACAAGGCGCCGAGCCGGTGTCTTCACGAAATCTTTCGTTAAACCATCGTCTCTAAAAATCCGGAAAACCGGAGCTATGGGTTCATGACGCGCAATGAACGGGGCGCTCTACCGACGGATGTCTATCTGTCGTCTGTGAGCTCGCTCTACGAACATCGCAGGACTCTGTTGATCGGCATGCTGTCGCATGTCGTGACTTTCGCGCTCGTCTATCTCAAGACCTCCGATCCGCTCTATCTCGTCTGCACTGCAGCCATCGTCGTGCTCTGGGTCTTGCGCAACCTCGACATGGCGCGCTTCGATCAGCAGGATTTCTCCAACGCCGACCGGGCGACGGTTCGGAAATGGGAGAACCGCTACATTCTCGGCGGTGTCGGCGTGACGCTCACCTGCGGCATTGCCTGCGGCTACGCGATTGCAGTCAGCCAGGATTCCTTCTCGGAGCTCGCCTGCATCTCGGTCACGCTCGCCTCGATGATCTCGCTCGTCGGGCGAAACTACGGTTCCGAACGCGCGGTGCTGCTTCTGTCCTCGTCCGCCTGCCTGCCGATCGTGATCGGGCTGATCACGCTGCAGGATCCCTTCATGATGATCCTCGCGGTTCTGATCCTGCCCTTCATCTTCTCGACCTGGATGATGGCCAACAACGTGCGCGCGTTTCTCTACGAAAACGTGCTGGCCGCCCGCGAGATCGCCACGATTGCTGGCCAGTTCGATGCCGCGCTCAACAACATGACGCACGGGCTGCTGATGCTCGACCGCGACAACCGGATCGTCGTTGCCAACGAACGTGCCTGTGCGTTGCTGATGCTCGGCGACAAGGCAGACCTCAGGGATCGGTTGCTGGACGACGTCGTGCGTCGCGGTGTGCGCCGCATGTCGCTCAGCGTCGAAGAGACGCGCGCGATCTCGCGGCAGCTCGACCTGCTGATCAAGGGCAAGAAGACCCAGGTCTTGGTGCCGGTCACCAATGACCTGTTTCTCGAGTTTTCGGCAGGCCGGCACGAAAACGGCGAGGTCGTGCTGATTTTCGAGGATGTGACCGCGCGCGTGCAGGCCGACAGGCAGATCCTTCAGATGGTTCGCTTCGACACGCTGACCGGTCTGCCGAGCCGCGACTACTTTGCCGAACTTGCCCACAGCGCCGTGGCGCTCGAAGGAAAGGGCGACGTCGACGTCGGCCTGATGGTGCTTGACGTCGCCGAGTTCAAGCATGTCAACGATATGCGCGGCCACATCGTCGGCGACCGGTTGCTGCAGGCGATTGCCGGGCGGTTGAAGACATTGGTTGGCAATACGGCGATCGCCGCCCGACTGATGGGCGACGAGTTCGTTGTCTTCTTCCCCAACAGGATGCATTCGCCGGATCTCGAAGATGAGATGCGGGCGGTCCATGCCGGGTTGCGCGGCGCCTATCTGGCTGGTGGCTTCACCTTCAACATGACGATGAGCGCCGGCGTCGTTCTGGTGCCGAGTAGTGCCTTTCGGCTGGAAGAGCTGCAGATCAAGGCCGACCTGGCGCTGTCGGAAGCCAAGGCGCGCAACAAGGGTGGTTGCACCGTATTCGAAGACGAGATGGACGCGCGTTATCTCGACCGGCAGAAGCTGAAGAGCGATCTGCGCGACGCCATCAATGCCGGTGCGTTGACGCTTTCCTACCAGCCGATGTTCACGCCGAACGGCGCACGCCTCGAATGCTGCGAGGCTTTGGCGCGCTGGACACATCCCGAGCGCGGGCCCGTGCCGCCGAACGTCTTCATCCAGCTTGCCGAGGAGCTGGGCCTCGTCACGGAGATCACGCGCTTTGCGCTGGAGCAGGCTTGCCGAGACTGCATGAGCTGGCCGAGCCACGTTTCCGTTTCGGTCAACCTTTCCGTGCTCGATCTGCGCAGCAATGACATCGTCACCGTGGTGGCAGACGCGCTTCAGGCGACCGGCCTCGATGCCTCGCGTCTGCATCTTGAGGTCACGGAAAGCTGCCTGATGGATGAGCCGGCGAAAGTGCAGGCCATTCTCGGCGAGCTGCGCGACAGCGGCATAACCATCGCCATCGACGATTTCGGCACCGGCTACTCCAGCCTCAGCTACCTCGACGTGCTGCCGGTCAACATCATCAAGATCGATCGGTCGTTTGTGCGCAACATTCGTGAGGATTCGCGCCGCTTCAAGCTTCTGCGCGGCACGGCCAACCTTGGTCGTGCTCTGGGCCTGAAGATCGTCGTCGAAGGCGTCGAGACGGCGGATCAGCTGCAGCTGATCAACGACTACCAATGCGCCGATCTGATACAGGGTTTTCTGTTCGCAGCACCCATGCCCGCCTCCGCCATCGAGGCATTCTGCACGAATGGTGTCCAGAAACCGGTCGCCACGCCGACGAGCAAGCGCATCGCCTGACAGGCGCGCTGAGCGCTTTCGTCCTGTCCTTTTCCCTCTCTCTCGTTCCAGGCCTTGAGCCGCCGCCTGCGCAGCGTCACGCAGCCACTATCGCAACGTTTGGTTAACCACAAAAATTAACGAAATATTAAGGTTAACAATAAGTTAAAGGCAAGATGTGCCATTTTGTTGTTGCTGCCCGGCCGCCCGTCAATAGGTTAACGATTTGTTAACTATGAGGGTCGGGAAATGGGTGAAGGTCTTCACCGGGCGGAGTCTGGGAGTTTTTCTGAGAAGCTGATGCTTCTTCTCGATCGCGTCGAATATCGGCGGGTCGAGACAGGCGAGGACATGGAGGATATCGCCCGGCTTCGCTACAAGGCCTACAAGGCCGTCAACCTGATGGAGCTGACGGGTTCGACCCTGATCGACGATCTCGATTTCGACGGCCATGCCTATGTCTTCGGTATCTATCTCGACGAGAATCTTGTCAGTACGGTGCGTGTCCATCACGTCACGCCGCAGCACAGGGCCAGCACTTCGGGACTGATCTTCGCGCCCGAAATCGATGTGTTTCTCGATGCCGGCATGGTGCTGGTCGATCCCGGCCGGTTGGCGGTCGATCCTGACGTCACCGGCGACGAGATGCGGGCGCTTCCCTACCTGACGCTCAGGCCGGTGGCGATGGCGTGCGAATACTTCAGCGCCGACCGATGCCTGACCGCTTGCCGGCCAAGGCATGCGGCATTCTACAAGCGCATCTTCGCTTCCGAGACGGTTGTGGCCAAGCGCGAGAACCTCGGTGTCTATAACGCCGATGGCGCGCTATTGGTCGCGCAAGTGCGGGGGCAGCGGCCTTCGATCCTCGACCGCTACCCGATCTTCGATTCCGAGCCGTTCGAGCGACGCCTGATGTTCGCGGACCGCCAGGAGGTGCCGTTCGCGCCGCTGACGATCCTGCCGACGGCGCGCATCGCGCAGAACGGGTCCGGCCGGTCCTACCGCACATCCGTGTTCCGGTAGCGCCCGTCGTCTAAAAGCGCGGGGCAATTTGCCATTTCTCGGGCGCGTGACGCGCTTTCGAGACGCACGCGGCATATCGTCCCAGGCGACCGGGCACAGCGACGGGTTTTCGTTGCGCGTGGCCCCGGCATTGTGTATGGGCAGCTAATGGACGTCTGCGCGTTTTTCCGTAGAAGTCGTTTGCGGATCAAGGTTGAAGGGCGGCGAGGGCCAAGGGTCGCGCCGCAGCATTCTGGGAGAATTGTACGATGGCTAAGCATCATTCTGGACCCGTCGAAATGGGCGCTCCAATGGATTATGCGGAACACGAGAAGACCTACAACTTCTTCCTCAGTGCAACGAAATACGGCACGATGTTCTGCGTCGCTCTGCTGATCGCCATGGCGGCAGGTTTCTTCACCGCCATGGGCTTCTTCAGCGCGCTGGTGCTGTTCATCCTTCTCAACGTCGCCGGTTTCTTCTTCCTTCGTTAATCGGCTTTTCTGACAAGACTTGCCACGGACGGGCCGGGGAGGCCCGCCCTTGGCTGCCGGTCCGGATGTCCGGATTGAAGCCGCACGGCATCGACTGGGAGCGTCGATTGCCTTGCTCAAGGCTCATGAGTGTTTGCAGCGCCTTGACGTGTTCGTTTACGAGAACGCGCGGCGCTTTATCCTCACCGCGTGAGGGGAGTGGAGGGCAGGCCTGGCCTGTCTCCAGGGGAATGTGTGCTTTGCACATGGGAGGGCGCCTGCTCGCACGAGCGGCCGCCTTGCAGTCGGACAGGATGCCCGCATTCCAGCCTTGGCTCGTTTGCGGCCAGGGAGGGGACTTGTGAGCGAAATTGTCTTTGTTGCCAAGGAAACGGATCCGAACGAGGGTCGCGTTGCGGCATCTCCGGATAGCGTGAAGAAACTGAAGGGGCTCGGATTCGACGTGGTTGTCGAGGCCGGCGCCGGGTTTTTGTCGCGCGTCCCGGATGCGGAATATGAGAAGGTTGGTGCCCGGATCGGCAAAATCGCCGATGCGAAGACGGCTGATGTCGTCCTCAGGGTGCGCCGGCCGAACAGCGCCGAAATCGCCGGCTACAAATCCGGCGCCATCGTCATCGCCATCATGGATCCCTATGGCAACGAGGATGCGGTCGCCGAAATGGCCAAGGCCGGCCTTTCCGCCTTTGCGATGGAACTGATGCCCCGCATCACCCGCGCACAGTCGATGGACGTGCTGTCGAGCCAGGCAAACCTTGCCGGATACCAGGCGGTGATCGACGCGGCCTACGAATATGACCGGGCGCTACCGATGATGATGACGGCAGCCGGCACGGTTCCGGCGGCCAAGGTCTTCGTCATGGGTGCCGGCGTTGCCGGCCTGCAGGCGATCGCGACCGCCCGCCGCCTCGGCGCCGTGGTTTCGGCGACCGACGTGCGTCCCGCCGCCAAGGAGCAGGTGGCCTCGCTCGGCGCCAAGTTCATCGCCGTGGAGGACGAGGAGTTCAAGGCGGCAGAAACTGCCGGTGGCTACGCCAAGGAAATGTCGAAAGAGTATCAGGCGAAACAGGCAGCCCTTGTTGCCGAGCACATCGCCAAGCAGGACATCGTCATCACCACGGCGCTGATCCCGGGTCGGCCGGCACCTCGCCTCGTCACACGCGAGATGCTTAAAAGCATGAAGCCCGGTTCGGTTGCGGTCGACCTCGCCGTCGAGCGCGGCGGCAACGTCGAGGGTGCCGAGGCCGGCAAGGTTGCCGATGTCGAAGGCGTCAAGGTCGTCGGCCATCTCAACGTGCCCGGCCGGATCGCCGCATCGGCTTCCGGTCTCTACGCCAAGAACCTCGTGACCTTCCTCGAGACCATGGTCTCCAAGGAAACCAAGGCGTTGGCACTCAACATGGAGGACGAGCTCGTCAAGGCGACGGCGCTTACCCATGGTGGCGCCATCGTCAATGCGAATTTCGAGCCGAAGAAGAAGGGGGATCTTTGATGGCCAACGAAGCATTGGAAAAAGCGCTCGATGCGCTCGACAAGGCAGTGGCTGCCGTCCAGCAGGCGGCTCTGAACCTGCCCGAAACGGCGGAAGCAGCCGGCGCGCTCGCGCACGGCGCCACCGGCGGCGCGATCGATCCGTTCGTCTTCCGTCTGGCGATCTTCGTCCTGTCGATCTTCGTCGGCTATTACGTCGTCTGGTCGGTGACACCGGCTCTGCACACGCCGTTGATGGCGGTCACCAACGCGATCTCCTCGGTCATCGTCGTCGGCGCACTGCTCGCCGTCGGCATCTCGGCCTCGGGGCTTGCGACCGGTTTCGGTTTCATCGCGCTCGTGCTCGCCTCGGTGAACATCTTTGGCGGCTTCCTGGTCACCCAGCGCATGCTCGCCATGTACAAGAAAAAAGACAAGTGAGGCCGGCCGATGAACGCTAATTTCGCAGCCTTCCTCTATCTCGTCTCCGGCGTGCTTTTCATCATGGCACTGCGCGGTCTGTCGCACCCGGCTACCAGCCGCAAGGGCAACACCTACGGCATGGTCGGCATGGGCATTGCCATCGTCACCACGCTGCTTCTGGCAAAGCCCACCTTCGGCGGTTTCCTGCTGATCGTGCTCGGCCTTGCGATTGGTGGCGGCGCTGGTGCTGTGATCGCGCGGCGCATTGCCATGACGTCGATGCCGCAGCTTGTTGCCGCCTTCCACTCGCTCGTGGGTCTCGCAGCAGTCATGGTCGCGGCCGCGGCGATGTACGCGCCCGAAAGCTTCGGCATCGGCACCGTCGGCGACATTCATGCCCAGGCGCTGGTCGAAATGTCGCTCGGCGTTGCCATCGGCGCGATCACCTTTACCGGTTCGATCATCGCCTTCCTCAAGCTCGACGGACGCATGTCCGGCAAGCCGATCCTGCTCACCGGCCGTCACTTCGTCAACGCCGGCCTGGCGATCGCGCTTGTCGTGCTGGTGATCATGCTGGTCTTCACCCAGAGCACGACGGTGTTCTGGCTGATCGTTCTCCTGTCGCTGGCGCTTGGTGTCCTGATCATCGTCCCGATCGGCGGCGCCGACATGCCGGTGGTCGTCTCGATGCTCAACTCCTATTCCGGTTGGGCAGCGGCCGGCATCGGCTTCACGCTCGGCAACCTGGCGCTGATCATCACCGGCGCGCTCGTCGGCTCATCCGGTGCGATCCTGTCCTACATCATGTGCAAGGGCATGAACCGCTCGTTCATCTCGGTCATTCTCGGTGGCTTTGGCGGCGAGACGGCGACAGCTGCCGTCGACGACGGCGTCCAGCGCACCGTCAAGCAGGGGGCCGCCGACGATGCGGCCTTCCTGATGGCCAATGCCTCCAAGGTGATCATTGTCCCGGGCTATGGCATGGCCGTTGCCCAGGCGCAGCATGCGCTGCGCGAACTCGGCGACCAGCTGAAGGCCGCAGGCGTCGATGTGAAATACGCGATCCATCCGGTCGCCGGCCGTATGCCAGGTCACATGAACGTGCTGCTCGCAGAAGCAAACGTGCCCTATGACGAAGTGTTCGAGCTTGAAGACATCAACTCGGAATTCGCCCAGGCGGATGTCGCCTATGTCATCGGCGCGAACGACGTCACCAACCCGGCGGCGCGTGACGACCCATCGTCGCCGATCTACGGCATGCCGATCCTCGACGTCGACAAGGCCAAGACCTGCCTGTTCGTCAAGCGCTCGCTCGGATCCGGCTATGCCGGCATCGACAACACGCTGTTCTACAAGGATGGCACCATGATGCTGCTCGGCGACGCCAAGAAGGTGACGGAAGACATCGTCAAGGCGCTGCACGCCTGATCGGCCGTCACTGAACGTTGGAATAGAAAACGCCCGCCATATGGCGGGCGTTTTCGTCTGTTGCGTCGAACCGCCGGCAAAGCAGGCATGCAGGTCCCAAATTCCACAGAGCCTTTCGCGTCATATCTGACGTGCGGCGCTATAGGGGAGGGATCGGCCTTACCGGCAGCTCGACGCCTGTCGGCGAGGATCATCTCGCCGACATTTCCTGTGCGCCTCCTGTGCGCCTTGTCAGCTCGCAGGCGCAAGCGTCAGCTCGTCGACGCCGATTGCAATGTTCAGTCCTTCCTGGACCTGCACGTTGACGGGTTGCAGCATGAAGGCCTTGTTGGTGCCGCCGCCGATGACCTTGGCGCCGCCGCCAACGGCAACGCTCGCATCGGCGCCGATACCGTAGTATTCGCCGGCAAGTGCGTATTCGCTCACCGGCGTGCCGGTCTTGGCCAGGACATCCCAGACCATGGTGCTCTTGCCCGTCTTGCCGATGTCGATGCCGATCTTGCGAATGGTGCCGGCATAACTTGCCGCCGGCGCGCCATTGGCCGGTTTGAAGGTGCAAAGCAGGTTCTTTGTCGAGGTAAGGATCATGCCTGTACCTCCGTCCGAACCGCAGACGAGGCGGCCAAGTGCGACATAATTCTGCGCTGCGGACGGCCCGGCGCAAAGGGCTGCCAGGGCCAGTGTCGCGATGAAGGTCTTCTTGATCATGGCTCAGTCTCCGTTTTTCATTCCCTGAGCAAACGGATGGTGGCCGGGAAGGTTCCGCCCGCCACCGCAGGCTCGATTGCCGCTGCGGACAAACGAAAACGCCCGCGAACGGGTCGCGGGCGTTGAAACGGAAGAGGGGTGCTTGCGTCTTACGTGGCTTTTACGCGGGCAAGGCCTGCACGCGCCGGCTCGTATTTCGGATCGAGCTGCAGGGCATGCGAGTAGGACTTTGCGGCCTTGGTCTTGTCGCCCTTGCGCTCGTAGACCAGCGCCTGGTTCGCCCAGGATTCGGCAATCTTGCCGTCGAGCGTGATGGCGGTGTTGAAGTCGGAGAACGCATTGTCGTCGTCGCCCTGGGCGACGTAGGAGATGCCGCGGCCGTTATAGGGCTCCGGCGAGCTCGGCGACAGCGAGATCGCCGTCGAGAAGTCTTCGATGGCCTGGCCGTGCTGGTTGCGCGCCTGATAGATCAGGCCGCGATTGTGGTAGGCGCGCGGGTCGGTGGTGTCGAGCTGGATCGCCTTGTTGAAATCGTTGAAGGCGGAATCGAGCTGGCCTGCCTGGCGATAGAGATTGCCGCGGCCGATATAGGCGACATCGTAGTTGGCGTTGAGTTGCAGCGCCATGTTGTAGTCGGCAAGGGCTGCCTGGGTGTTGCCCATGTTGCGGTGAACGAGCGCGCGGTTGGCATAGGCCTGGTAGAAGCGCGCGTTGAGCTGGATCGCCTGGTCGAAATCGGCAAGGGCGCGGCGGTATTCGCCGGCGCGGCCGTAGGCGGAGCCACGGACGTTATAACCCTCGGGGTCGCTCGGGTTGGAGGCGATCACGCTCGACAGCGATGCGATGTTTCCTTGCGAGCCCTGTTCACGCTCGACCTTGGCCATCGATTCCGGTCCGTCGGTCGTGCATCCCGAAAGAAGCAGAGCTGATCCGAGCAGGAACATGGCGGCAAGCTTCGGCTTGCGCTGGTGGCGGCGGCGCGCCTCTTGGGTGGTAAAACCGGCGACGTCCGCAGTCATGGCAGCAAGTGTCAAAGGTCGATCCCTCAATGCGACTAGGTCCGAAAGCCATCGGCTTCCCGTTCAAGGAGGCCGGCGAATCTCGCGGGGCCCCACAGCCGAGGCTACGAGGGCCTGCGGCAAACCGTCCGGCGCTAAACACCGCGACCGGTCACCGTTGCCGGTTGCGATTGTCACGCTAGCCCGACGACGGAAAAGATGTCCATACCAAAAGAAAGGCGGCGGCGATATTTCGCCCCCGCCACGACTTAGATCGATAAGTGTCGAAAAATCGACAAATTAACGGGCCACGACGCCTTCGCGCTGTGCACGCTTGCGCGCCAGCTTGCGGACGCGGCGAACGGCTTCAGCCTTTTCGCGGGCGCGCTTCTGGGACGGCTTTTCGTAGAAATCACGCATCTTCATTTCGCGGAAAATGCCTTCGCGCTGCATCTTCTTCTTGAGAGCGCGGAGCGCCTGATCAACATTGTTATCGCGGACAAGTACCTGCACGTGAAATCCCGTTCCTTTGGTTGTTTCGAGTTGTTGCCTCACGTCAGGTGTCGGAGGCAAAAAAAGCTACGTTCGCTGAGCCGAAAGCTCGACGATTGAAGGTGCGGATACCAGATCATCAGCGGAAAGTCCAGCGAGGACATGAGGCTGTGCTGAAAAATCCGCAATGGTGGGCCGCTATGTGTATCATCGAGCGGCAATCGACGGATTGCGGCGATGTCGCAACTCCGCGCAAGTCCGCCCGTTTGCGTCGCAAAAGAAACGTTGCGCAGGCGTCGGATTTGCGATTTCTAACGCCAACGAGAATGATCACCGGGGTTCATGGAGTAACAGGCGGATGCGCAAATATTCTGTTTTTGCCGTGGCGCGCGAGGCTTTGCGCGGCCACAAGGGATGGGGTCCGCAATGGGCTTCGCCCGAGCCCCGCAAGGACTATGATGTGATCATCATTGGCGGCGGCGGCCATGGGCTGGGCGCTGCATACTATCTTGCCAAGGAGCACGGCATCACCAATGTCGCGGTGCTCGAAAAGGGTTGGATCGGTGGCGGCAACACCGGCCGCAACACCACGATCATCCGGTCCAATTATCTCTATGAAGAGAGCATGGACATCTACGAGCATTCGCTGAAGCTCTGGGAAAACCTGTCGCAGGACCTCAATTACAACGTCATGTATTCGCCGCGCGGCGTCATGATGCTTTCGCACAACATCCACGACCAGCAGTCGTTCAAGCGCCATATCAATGCCAACCGTCTCTACGGCATCGACAATGAGTGGCTGACGCCGGAACAGGCCAAGGCCTACTGCCCGCCGCTCGATATCGCCAAGAACGCCCGCTATCCGATCAACGGTGCGGCGCTGCAGCGGCGCGGCGGCACGGCGCGACACGATGCGGTTGCCTGGGGTTATGCCCGCGGCGCGTCCGACCGCGGCGTGCACATCATCCAGAATTGCGAAGTGACCGGCATCCGCCGCGACGAGACCGGCAAAGTGACCGGCGTCGATACCAATCGCGGCTTCATCGGGGCCAAGAAGATCGGCGTTTCTGCCGCAGGGCACTCGTCGGTGCTGATGGAAATGGCCGACGTACGCGTGCCGCTGCAGAGCCAGCCTCTGCAGGCGCTGGTCTCCGAGCCTCTGAAGCCGATGTTTCCCTGTGTCGTCATGTCGAACTCGGTGCATGCCTATATCTCGCAGTCCGACAAGGGCGAACTCGTCATCGGCGCCGGCACCGACCAGTACAATTCCTACTCCCAGACGGGCGGCCTGCAGATCATCACCCACACGCTGGATGCGATCTGCGAGCTCTTCCCGATGTTCCGGCGTGTCAAGATGATGCGGCAGTGGGGCGGTATCGTCGACGTGACGCAGGACCGCTCGCCGATCCAGGGCATCACGCCGGTTCCGGGGCTATTCCTCAACGCCGGCTGGGGTACGGGCGGCTTCAAGGCGACGCCGGGCTCGGCCAACCTGTTTGCGCACCTCATTGCGAGGGGCGAACCGCATCGGCTGGCCGCCGGGCTGACGCTCGACCGCTTCCGCACCGGCCGACTGATCGACGAGGCGGCCGCTGCCGCCGTTGCGCACTGATTGCCAAGGATTTCGAGATGCTTCTGATCTATTGCCCCTATTGCGAGGAAGAGCGTTCCGAGCTCGAATTCCGCAATGCCGGTGACGCCCATATCGTCCGTCCGACCAACATTGCCGAGATCAGCGATGAGGAGTTCGAGGCGTTCTTCTTCCTCCGTCAGAACCCCAAGGGCCTGATCTTCGAACGCTGGCGCCATATCCATGGCTGCGGCCGGTTCTTCAATGCCGCGCGCGACACGGTGAGTGACCGGTTCTACACCACCTACAAGGCGGGCGAACCCAAGCCCGATGTGGCCGCCATTCTCAAGGGCGAACAGGACAAGGGAGCGGCACGATGAGCGGCGCCAATCGTATTGCAGGTGCCGGCCGTCTGACGCCGGCGCGCACCGCCCGCTTCACCTTCGACGGACGCACGCTGACGGCACTTGAAGGCGACACCGTCGCCTCGGCATTGCTTGCCAACGGCATTCATCTCGTCGGCCGTTCGTTCAAGTATCATCGTCCGCGCGGCATTCTTTCCGCCGGCGCCGAAGAGCCGAACGCGTTGCTCGATATCTCGCGCGATGCGGCCCGCCGCCAGCCGAACGTGCGCGCGACCGTGCAGGAAGTCTTCGACGGCATGAAGGTGGAATCGCAGAACCGTTGGCCGTCGCTCGCCTTCGACGTCGGCGGCTTCAACGACCTCTTGTCGCCGTTCTTTGCCGCCGGTTTCTACTACAAGACCTTCATGTGGCCGAAGGCTGCGTGGCACAAGATCTACGAACCCTTCATCCGCCGCGCGGCCGGTCTCGGCGTCGCGCCGACGGAAGCGGATCCCGATCACTATGCCAGCCGCTATGCCCATTGCGACGTGCTGGTGATCGGTGCCGGCGTCGCCGGCCTTTCGGCAGCGCTTGCCGCCGCCAAGGCTGGCGCCAAGGTGATCCTTTGCGACGAACAGCCGGAAGTCGGCGGCGCGCTGCGCTATGAAAGCGGCACGACGATCGACGGCAAGGACGGCTGGGACTGGGCGCAGGCGACGGTAAAGACGCTTGCCGCGATGGACAACGTCACGGTGCTCACCCGCACCACCGGCTTTGGCTATTACAACCACAACTTCGTCGGCCTCGTCGAAAGGGTGACGGACCATCTGCCGGCGCTCGACAAGGCCTTGCCGCGCGAGCGGCTATGGCAGGTGCGCGCCAAGAAGGTGATCCTCGCCAACGGCTCGATCGAGCGCCACATGGTGTTTGCCAACAACGACCGTCCGGGCATCATGCTCGCTTCGGCCGGCCGCACCTATCTCAACCATTACGGCGTTGCTGTCGGTTCCAAGGTTGGCGTCTACACGGCACATGATTCCGCCTATGAGGCGGCGTTCGACCTCAAGCGCGCCGGCGTTGCCGTTCCCGCCATCGTCGACTGCCGTGAAAACCCGGGCGAAGCGGTGCTGGCGGAAGCCCGCCGCCTCGGCATCGAGGTGCTGACCGGACACTCCGTCGTCAATTCCGGTGGCAAGCTGCGCGTATCGTCGATCAGCGTTGCCCGCAACGGCGGCGGATCGGCGCGCAAGATTGCCGTCGACGCGCTGCTCGTCTCGTCCGGCTGGACACCGTCGGTGCACCTGTTCTCGCAGTCACGCGGCAAGGTGAAATTCGACGCGGCCACGCAGCGCTTCCTGCCGGGGACCTATCTGCAGGATTGCCTGTCGATCGGGGCCTGCAACGGCACCGATGATCTGCAGGCAACGATCGACGAGGCGCTGGCCGCCGGCGAACTGACCGCGCGCGCGGCCGGTGCCGAAGGTGGCGCCCAGGTGACGCTGCACGGCGACAATGCCTTCAGCTGGACCGGCGGCATGATCGGCGCTGCCGAAGGCGCCGGGCCCGACACCAGCGTCAAGGCCTTCATCGACTTCCAGCACGATGTCTGCGCCAAGGACATCCGGCTTGCGGTGCGCGAAGGCATGCACTCGATCGAGCATATCAAGCGCTTCACCACCAACGGCATGGCGTCGGACCAGGGCAAGCTGTCCAACATGCATGGCCTTGCCATTGCCGCAGAAGCGCTCGGCAAGGATATTCCGCAGGTGGGCCTGACGACCTTCCGCCAGCCGTACACGCCGGTCACCTTCGGCGCGATCGTCAACCATTCGCGCGGCAGCCTGTTCGATCCTGCCCGCAAGACACCGGTTCATGCCTGGGAAGAGGCGCATGGCGCCGCGTTCGAGGATGTCGGCAACTGGAAACGTGCCTGGTTCTACCCGAGGGCAGGCGAGGGCATGCATGAGGCGGTCGCGCGCGAGTGCAAGACCGTGCGCGAGGTTGCCGGCCTCTTCGACGCCTCGACGCTCGGCAAGATCGAGGTTGTCGGCCCGGATGCGGCTCAGTTCCTCAACCTGATGTACACCAATGCCTGGGACACGCTGAAGCCTGGCCGCTGCCGTTACGGCATCATGCTGCGCGACGACGGCTTCGTCTATGACGACGGCGTGGTCGGCAGGCTTGCCGAGGATCGCTTCCACGTGACGACGACCACCGGCGGCGCGCCGCGGGTGATGAACCACATGGAAGACTACCTGCAGACCGAGTTCCCGCACCTGAAGGTCTGGCTGACCTCGACGACGGAACAATGGGCCGTCATCGCCGTGCAGGGGCCGAAGGCACGCGAGATCATCGCGCCGCTGGTCGAGGGTATCGATCTTTCCAACGAGGCCTTCCCACATATGAGCGTGGCCGAAGGCAAGATCTGCGGCGTGCCGACCCGGCTGTTCCGCATGTCGTTTACCGGCGAGCTCGGCTTCGAAGTCAACGTGCCGGCCGATTATGGTCAGGCGGTCTGGGAAGCGATCTGGGAGCGGGCCGAGCCGATCGGCGCCTGCGCCTACGGTACCGAGACCATGCACGTGTTGCGCGCGGAGAAGGGCTACATCATCGTCGGCCAGGACACCGACGGAACGTTGACGCCGGATGATGCCGCCCTGTCCTGGGCGGTGTCGAAGAAGAAGGCCGATTTCGTCGGCATTCGCGGCCTCAAGCGGCCGGATCTCGTCAAGGACGGTCGCAAGCAGCTCGTCGGGCTCCTGACAAAGGATCCGAACGTGGTGCTGGAGGAGGGCGCGCAGATCGTCGCCGATCCGAACCAGCCGAAGCCGATGACGATGCTGGGCCACGTGACGTCGTCCTACTGGTCGGAAAATTGCGGTCGCTCGATCGCGCTTGCCGTCGTTGCCGGCGGTCGCGCGCGCCTCGGCCAGACGCTCTACGTGCCGATGGCCGACAGGACGATTGCCGTCGAGGTGAGCGACATGGTGTTCTTTGACAAGGAAGGGGGTCGCCTCCATGGCTGATCTGGCAACTGCAACCCGCAAGAGCGCTCTTACTGCCCGCGGCGGTTTTTCCGAGGTGGTCCTGACGCCGGCACCCGCCGCTTCGCGCCTGTCGCTAAGGGCTGGCGCCGATGCGCTGCCCGGCCTCTCGGCCGCCCTCGGCGTCACCCTGCCGACGCGAGCGAAGACCTCGGCTTCGAAAGGCAAGCGCCATGCGCTCTGGCTCGGACCGGACGAATGGCTTGTCATCGACGAGGGCGAAGCCGACCTGATGGCTGCGGCCGCCAAGAGCGGCGCGCTGCATTCGGCTGTCGACGTCTCCCATCGCAACGTCGCAGTCGTCGTCAGCGGTCCGGGTGCGGAAGTGGCCGTCAACAGCGGCTGCCCGCAGGACCTGTCGCTGGCGATCTTCCCGGTCGGTGCCTGCTCGCGCACCATTTTCGGCAAGGTCGAAATCGTGCTGCTGCGCATCGCCGAGGATACCTTCCGCGTCGAATGCTGGCGGTCTTTTTCGCCTTACGTCTTCGGCATGCTGTCCGAAGGGGCTGCGGACGCCGGCCATTAGCTTCGACGACTTCCTGCCTGCCTGTCGATCCGCAACGATGATCGCCAGGCCTGCAATGTGACCTTGCCGCCGGAAACCTCCGGCGGCTAAGCTGCCCCCGTTTGCAAGCGGGAGGATGGTTTGAAAACACGTGCAGCGGTGCTCCGGCACACGCCGGTCGAACGGCCCTATTCCACGACACGGCCACTTTCCATCGAGACCGTCGATCTTGATCCGCCAGGCCCGGATGAACTGCTGGTGCGCATTGGCGCTGCCGGTCTCTGCCATTCCGATCTTTCCGTCATCAACGGCGACAGGCCGCGGCCCTTGCCGATGACGCTCGGCCATGAGGCGGCAGGCACAGTTGAAGCCGTCGGCAGCGCGGTCAGCGACCTCAAGCCCGGTGATCGGGTGGTGATGAGCTTCATGCCGAGTTGCGGCCATTGCCTGCCCTGCGCGGAAGGTCGCCCGGCGATGTGCATTCCCGGGGCCGAGGCCAACGGCAAGGGGACGCTGCTTTCGGGAGAACGCCGGATCCGTTGCGACACCGTTCCGGTTCACCACCATCTCGGTGTTTCCGGCTTTGCCGATTATGCGGTGGTGTCACGCCGTTCGGCCGTCAAGATCGAGGCGGATCTGCCGCTCGTGGAAGCAGCACTTTTCGGCTGCGCCGTGCTGACGGGCGTCGGTGCAATCGTCAACACCTGCCGCGTCCAGGCTGGCCAGTCGGTTGCCGTCGTCGGCCTCGGTGGCGTCGGGCTTGCCGCAGTGCTCGGCGCGGTGGCGTCAGGCGCGGAGCGGGTGGTGGCGATCGATCTTAGCGAGGACAAGCTGGCGCTGGCACGGTCGCTTGGCGCGACCGACACCTTCGTCGCCACCGATCCTGACGTGGCCGATGCGATCCGCGAGGCGACATCAGGCGGCGTCGATCATGCGCTGGAGGCGGCCGGTTCCGTCAAGGCGTTCGAGCTTGCCTATCGCATCACCCGCCGTGGCGGAGCGACGGCGTCGGCAGGCCTTGCGCATCCCTCGAGCCAGATCGCCATTCCGGCCGTCAGCCTGGTTGCCGAGGAACGCACGCTTCGTGGCAGCTACATGGGAAGCTGCGTGCCGAGCCGCGATATTCCCCGTTTCATCGGGCTTTATCGGCGCGGCAAGCTACCGGTCGACAGGTTGCTGTCGAGCACCGGTCCGCTCGAGGAGATCAACGAAGCCTTCGACCTGCTGGATCAAGGCAAGGTCATCCGCCACGTGATCACGTTATGACCGGGCTCTCGCGCTCCGTCTCTTCAATCGGATCAAGGCTGCCGGAGCCGCGCTGCTTTCTAATCAGCGTCGAACCGAAGATACCAGTAGAGCGCAACCTCGCGCGTACCCAGGGTGAGTGCCGTGTAGAGATAGCGATCGTAGCCGGCCAATTCGAAACCGTATCGCGCGTAGAAACGGCAGGCCGCAACATTATTGGACTGGGTTTCGAGGCGAAGTCCCGCCAGGCTGTGTTCTCTTGCCCAAGTGACGGCCTTATCCATCATCGCCACGGCGACGCCCGAACGGCGCGCCGAGGCATCGACTGCGATATCGTCGATCTCGGCGTAGCCGTTCCAGCCTATGGACAATGCGATGTAGCCGAGCATTCGGCCTTCGGCGCGAGCGACGAAGAGTGCAGCATCACTTTCTGCCGCCGCCTCCAGGAGCTCGACCGGGTCGGCATCATAGGTCTTGCGATAGGCGTCCACTGGCATCGTGCCGCTGAGACCCGGTCCGTCGAAGGGGGCTACGGCTTCCTCTGTCACCTCGAAGGAGAAGTCGCACGCTTCAAAGTCCGAGACAAAACGCCCGTCGGCTGGTTCGATGATCATGCGTGCGGCCATCCTGTCCACTCGACCCAGCGCCCGTGGAAGTCGGCGCGGCCGATGAGATACTTTTCGCCGCTTGGCCAGACCTGCAGACTGAGGGCAGCGCCGGGCGTCTGTCCGTCGGCTTCCATCTGCAGGCGCGCAAGCGGCGCGTCCTTTGTTGCGTTCCTGCCGGCTTCGGCAATCAGAGCTTCGCCTTCGTCCTGCGACGCCTTTGGAAAATACTGCCACGCAATCGTGTGATAGACGACATGGACGGCGCCGGGAAAATTCCGTGCCAGCCGCTGTCTCAGCCAGTCGATCGCATCGGCGCGCACGACGCGCTCAGGACGAGCTGCCGCCGTCTCGAAGGCAAAGCTGGTGCGGTCGAGACGATCCTGCTGGTCTGCCCAGATGTAGGAGAGCAGGCGTAGGCGATCTTGTTTCGAGGTGGGGTCGAGCGGATTGAGATCGCAGCCGGCGCGATCTGTCACAGCGATCGCTGTTGTCGGTGGATTCGGGCCGGTCCAGCGTGGTTCGATGACGACGCGTGCTGCAGGATCGCCCCAGGCGGTATCGCCCAGCCGATAGCGATAGCGGTCCCAGTGCAGGTTGAGGCCGGCGCTGGCGCCGAGTTCCGACAGCACCAGCGGCTTTCCGAACATATGGGCAAGCGTCAGGAAGCCGGCAAGCAGTGCGCCCGAGCGGCGAACTTCGTTGGTCTGCGGCGCCGATTTTAGTCGATCGAGAATGAAAGTCGCTTCGCGCAGAATAGCATCATTCACTGCTGACCACAGTGTCTCGTCGTCTGCCGGGATCGGCGGATAACTCGCCTGCAACCGATCGTCCCTGTCGGCGCGCACGAGTGCGTGCAGGGCGCCGCAAAGCCGCAACGCAACGGAATCGCCAGCGGATGTCGGGTCGCCTTCCCAGCCGAGCACACGGGCACCGACCGGAGTGTCAGCCTTGAGCCGATCGGCGATCAGGCGGCAGAGCCGCGCCGTGAACGGGGAACCGAGCCCGTCGCAGGACTTCGCCTGGTCGCGAAATGCATCGCGCACGGCCTGCTCGGTTGCCTTCGCCTCAGGCATCGGCGGGGCGGTCCTTGGGGTCGAACTGGATGATCGTTTGCCAGGTGGCGGTCAATGCCGGCTTGCGCTCGCCCTCGACCTCGACGCTGACATCATAGGTGATCATCAGCATGCTGCCGCCACGGAAGCGGGCGTCGGCCATGGTGAAGTGTCCGCGCACGCGGGCGCCGCTTTTGACCGGAGCGATGAAGCGCACCTTCTCGAAGCCGTAGTTGATACCCATCGTCTGTTCGCGGATCTTGGGCAGGCAGCTGTAGTTCATCGCCGACAGCAGCGACAGCGACAGGAAGCCATGCGCGATGGTGCCGCCGAACGGTGTTTCGGCAGCCGCGCGCACCGGATCGACATGGATGTACTGATAGTCGCCGGTAGCTTCGGCGAACTTGTCGATCGTTTCCTGCGTGACCGTGATCCAGTCGGAGACACCGACCTCGGTGCCGACCAGCGGTCTGATTTCGGCAAGTGAAATATCCTTCAGCATGTGGCTGTCCTGAAAGTGGCCCCCCGGACGATTCTATAGGACGGTCGGGCGAGTTCTAGCAAGTGGTCGGAATGGTTCAGAAATTTTCGACGAAGAAGGAAACCGAGCGAGGGGGGACGAAAGTGGGCGGGGGCTCGTGGGAAAGCGCATCCTGCCACTGTCCGTCGAGGCTTTCGGGCAGATGGATCGGGTGCGGCGCGTGGCTGCGATTGACGACGACGGCGAGCCGCGTCGACCGCTTCTTCCTGCCGTCCCGGGTGGCCAGCACCATCATCAGGTTGTCCGTTGCCGGGTGCTCCCAATCCGTCACCGCCATCGGGTGGCCGTCGAGGCGCAGCCATTCGACATCGCCTTTGCCGGTGAAGAACGCCGTCTCGCCGAAGACGGCGAAGCGCCTCCTCAGAGCTGAAAGCGCTGCCGTATGGGCGACCAGCGTCTCGTCGATGGCGTCCCAGTCGATCCAGGTTATGTCATTGTCCTGGCAATAGGCATTGTTGTTGCCACGCTGGCTGCGCCCACCTTCGTCACCGGCGGTCAGCATGATTGTACCGCGGGAGGCAAACAGCGTGCCGAGCAGGGCCATGACATCGTGCCGGCGCGCCGTCAGAATCTCGGGATCGGTCGTCGCACCCTCGGCGCCATTGTTCCAGGAATGGTTCTCGTTGTGGCCGTCGCGGTTCTCTTCGCCGTTTGCTTCATTGTGCTTGCCGGCGAAGGCAACGATGTCGGCAAGAGTAAAGCCGTCATGGGCGGCGATGAAATTGACGGTGCGCGTGCCGGCGTCGCCCCAGCGGGAGAACGTGTCGGACGAGCCCGCAAGGGCTGTCGCAAGCGCGCCGATCACATGCCGGTCGCCGCGCCAGTAGAGCCTGATATCGTCGCGCGCCCGGTCGTTCCATTCGAGGAACGGAGCGGGGAAATTGCCGAGCTGGTAGCCGCCGGGGCCGACATCCCAGGGCTCGGCGATCAGCACGCGATCGGCAAGCACCGGGTCGGCATGAATGGCTTCGAACAGGGGGGCATCGCGGTGAAAACCTGCCATGTCGCGGCCGAGGATCGAGGCGAGATCGAACCGGAAGCCGTCGACGCCGGCGGCCAGCACGAAGTGGCGCAGGCTGTCGAGGATCAGCGTCTGGACAACAGGTTGGTCGCAGCCGATGGTGTTGCCGCAGCCGGTGTCGTTAATCAGGTCGCCGGGCCTGTCGGTGACGTGGCGATAGTAGGCGAGGTTGTCGAGCCCGCGCATCGACAGGGTCGTGCCGAGCCGGTCGCTTTCGCCGGAATGGTTGAAGACCAGATCGAGGATGACGCCGATACCGGCCTTGCGCAGCGCCTCGACGGTCTGGTGCAGTTCCTTCACGCCACCCGGCACGAGCCGCGGATCGAGCGCCATCGGTGCGATCGGATTGTAGCCCCAGCCATTGCTGAGCCCCAGCGGCGGCAGGTGGCGCTCGTCGATCCAGGCGACGATCGGCATCAGTTCGACGGCGGAAACACCGAGCCGCTTCAGATGCTCGATGATCAAGGGCTCGGCGAGCGCCGCGACCGTGCCGCGCTTGGCCTCGGGGATATCCTGACGCAACGCGGTGAAAGGCTTGACAGCGATCTCGTAGATCAGTCCGCCCGCTTTAAAGATTGGCGGCTTCGGCTTTGCCGTTTTGATGTCGGTGACGATTGCCTTTGGCACGAGATCGGCTGTGTCCTCGCCGAAGATGGTGAGCCTCGGATCGTGCCGGAACGGCCGGTCGAGTTCGATGGCGTAGGGGTCGACCAAAAACTTTGACGGATCGAACCAGAGGCCGTGGCCGGGCGAGTAGACGCCATCGGCGCGATAGCCGTAGCGCGTCCCCTTCGGCGCATCGGCGACCACGAGGCTGTGCACGTCGCCGTCGCGCACCATCGGCAGTTGGCGCAAGGCCTCTTCGCCCGCCTTGTCGAACAGGCAGAGGTCGATGCGCGCGGCATTGCGCGACCAGACGGAAAAACGCGTGCCGTCAGTGGTAAGCGTGGCGCCGAGGGGTGGCAGTGCAGCGGTCGACATCAATCAGGCACCCCTCGGTTTTATCTACAGCGCCGCGCGTCGAATTTGCCACGCAAAGGATGCTGTAATGCTTTGAGCCTGTTGCACAATTCCTTCAATCGATTCCGATTTCAGGAATTGTGCAACAGCGATGTCAGGCCTTCGAACGCCCCTGTTGGGGCGCCCCCTCAGGTGATGACGCTCGGCTCGGTGCGGCCGGTGCGGGTCTTGATGCCGGCGATCTCGTCGGCAACGAGGATGAGGTCGGCGAGTGCTTCCTGGGTGTCGATGTCGTGACGAGCCGGATCCGGTTCGAAACGTTCGATATAGACGCGCAGCGTCGCGCCTGAGGTTCCGGTTCCCGACAGGCGGAAGACGACGCGGGAGCCGCCTTCGAACAGGATGCGGATGCCCTGGTTCTTGCTGACGGAATGGTCGACCGGGTCGTTGTAGGCAAAGTCGTCTGCTGTTGCGACCTTGAGTGCGCCGAAGGATTTTCCGGGCAGGGTCGAAAGCTGGTCGCGCAGGTTGGCCATCAGGCCGTTGGCGGCATCGCTGTCCACTTCCTCGTAGTCGTGGCGCGAATAGTAGTTTCGACCGTAGGTCGCCCAATGATCGCGGGCGATGTCGAGCGCGCTTTCCTTGCGCACGGCAAGAATGTTCAGCCAGAGCAGAACCGCCCAGAGGCCGTCCTTCTCGCGCACGTGGTTGGAGCCGGTGCCCGCACTTTCCTCGCCGCAGATCGTCGCCATGCCTTCATCAAGAAGGTTGCCGAAGAACTTCCAGCCGGTCGGCGTCTCGTAAAGACCGATGCCGAGTTTTTCGGCGACACGGTCGGCAGCGCCGCTTGTCGGCATCGAGCGGGCGATGCCCGCGAGACCCTTGGCGTAGCCCGGCGCCAGATGCGCATTGGCGGCCAGCATCGCCAGGCTGTCGGACGGGGTGATGAAGATGCCGCGGCCGATGACGAGGTTGCGGTCGCCGTCGCCGTCGGAGGCTGCGCCGAAATCGGGCGCGTCGGGCGCCATCATCGTCTCGTAGAGCGCGCGGGCGTGCACGAGGTTCGGGTCCGGGTGATGGCCGCCGAAATCCGGCAGCGGAATGAAGTTCATCACCGAGCCCTTGGGCGCGCCCAGACGCTTCTCGATGATCTCCTTGGCATAAGGACCGGTAACGGCGCTCATCGCGTCGAAGACGACGCGGAAGCCGCCCGAGATCAGCTTGCGGATGGCGTCGAAGTCGAACAGGCTTTCCATCAGCGTCGCGTAGTCGGAGACGGGGTCGATGACCGTGACGGTCATGCCGTCGATCTCCTGCGTGCCCTCGGCGTCGAGGTTGACGTCGGCGACGTCGGAGATCTTGTAGGTATCGATCACCTGGCTGCGGGCATAGATCGCGTCTGTGACCTTCTCGGGCGCCGGGCCGCCGTTGCCGATATTGTACTTGATGCCGAAGTCTTCGGTCGGGCCGCCGGGGTTGTGGCTGGCAGACAGCACGATGCCGCCGAAGGCTTCGTATTTGCGGATGACGTTGGAGGCGGCGGGCGTCGACAGGATGCCGCCGCGGCCGACGAGCACACGGCCGAAGCCGTTGGCCGCCGCCATCTTGATGGCGATCTGGATGACTTCGCGGTTGTAGAAGCGGCCGTCGCCGCCGATCACCAGGGTCTGGCCGGCAAAGCCTTCGAGCGCATCGAAGATCGACTGGATGAAGTTCTCGGCATAGTTCTTCTGCTGGAACACCGGAACCTTCTTGCGCAGGCCCGACGTGCCGGGCTTCTGGTCGCCATAGGGTGTGGTGGTGACTGTTCTTATCATTCTGGCTTAGCCTTTCCCGAGAAGACCGGAATATAGAGAGACGTAACGCTCGGCACTTCTGGCCCAGGATACGTCCGATTTCATGCCCTGGGTCTGCAGACGCGCCCAGACTTTCGGTTCGTTGTATGCACGGAAGACGCGCCGGATCGCAAGACGCAACCCGTCGGCGTTGACCGGTGTGAACTGGAAACCGGTCGCGACCTTGGCCGACAATCCCGCTTCGTTCGCGTCGATGATGGTGTCGGCAAGACCGCCGGTGCGCGCGACGACAGGCACGCAACCGTAGCGCAGGCCGTAAAGCTGGGTGAGCCCGCAGGGCTCGAAGCGCGACGGGATGAGGATTGCGTCCGATCCCGCCTGCATCAGGTGCGACAGCGGCTCGTTATAGCCGGTGACCATGCCCACATGGCCGCGGTGGCGCGAGGCGGCAGCAAGAAGCGCGCCTTCGAGCGCGGTGTCGCCGGAGCCGAGAACGATGAGTTTGCCGCCCATCGCCACGATCTCGTCGGTGACTTCGGCAAGCAGATCCATGCCCTTCTGCCAGGTGAGCCGGCTGATGACGCAGAAGATCGGGCCGCTGCCCTGTTCCAGCCCGAAGCGCTCTTCGAGTGCCCGCCGGTTGGCGGCACGCTGCTTCAAGGTCGTTGCGCTGAAATGCTGAGCAATCAGTGGATCGCTTGCCGGGTTCCAGACGTCGGCGTCGATACCGTTGACGATGCCGGAAAGGTCGGAAAGCCTGCTCTTCAGCAAACCCTCGAGACCCATGCCGAATTCCGGTGTCAGGATTTCCTGCGCATAGGACGGGCTGACGGTGGTGATCGCATTTGCGGTCTGCAGACCACCCTTGAGGAAGCCGACATCGCCGTAATATTCGACGAACTGCATCGAGAAGGCTTCGGGCGGAAGCGCCAGCTCGGCAAAGACTTCCGGCCCGAACTGCCCCTGGAAGGCGATGTTGTGGATGGTCATGACCGTCGGTGTGGAGGCTGCGCGGCCAAAGCGCATATAGACCGGCGTCAGCGCCGTCTGCCAGTCGTGCACATGGACGATATCGGGCTTCCAACCGGCCACGACATCGCCGGCGGCGATTTCGGCCGCGGCCAATGAAAGGGCGGCGAAGCGGCGGAAGTTGTCGATATAGTCGCGGCCGGTGGCGTCGACATAGGGCCCGCCGTCGCGTTCGTAGAGTGCGGGCAGATCGAGGACCAGCAAATCGAGCCCGTCGAGATCGGCGGCGAGAACCGAGGCCGGGCTGCCGAACAGGTTGGCAATGCTGCCCACCTTCTTTTTCTTCTTCAGCTTTTGCAGCACGGCGGGATAGCCGGGCACCAATGTGCGGGTGCGGATACCGTGCGGCGACAGCGCTGCCGGCAGGGCGCCGACGACGTCGGCGAGCCCCCCGGTCTTGACCAGCGGATACACTTCGGACGCAACGGAAAGGATGTTCATCAGAGGCGGACCTACATTCCCAGTTTGTCGATCATCGTTTGGGTGATCAGGCAAACGCCGTTTTCCGAACGGCGGAAGCGCTTCGCATCCAACTCCGGATCTTCACCGACAACGAGGCCCTCCGGAATGACCACGCGGCTATCGATCACCACGTTGCTGAGCAACGCGCGGCGACCGATCTTCACATCGGGCAGGATGACGGCATTTTCCAGTCGCGAATATGAATTTACGCGGACGCCGGTGAAAAGCAGGCTACGGTTAAGGGCAGCGCCCGAGATGATGCAGTCGCCCGACACCAGCGAGGAGGTTGCCGAACCGCGACGGTTTTCATCGTCGTGCACGAATTTTGCCGGCGGCTTGATCTCCGCAAAGGTCCAGATCGGCCAGGTGCTGTCATAGATGTCGAGCTCCGGCGTCACATGGGTGAGGTCGATATTGGCCTGCCAGTAGGCATCGATCGTGCCGACGTCGCGCCAATAGGCTTCGCGCTCGAAATCGGAACGGACGCAGGACTGGTTGAAGCGGTGGGCGACAGCCTTACCGTTGTCGACGATATAGGGGATGATGTCCTTGCCGAAGTCGCGGCTCGATTTCGGGTCGGCGGCGTCGCGCCGCAAAAGGTCCATCAGGAACTTGGTGTGGAAGACGTAGATGCCCATCGAGGCAAGGGCCATCTCGGGATTTCCGGGGATGCCCGGCGGATCGGCCGGTTTCTCGACGAAGGCGATGATGCGGTCCTTGTCGTCGACGTGCATGACGCCGAAGCCGGTTGCTTCCATGCGCGGCACTTCAAGGCAGCCGATGGTGACGTCGGCGCCGGAATCGACGTGCTGCTGCAGCATCAATTCGTAGTCCATCTTGTAGATGTGGTCGCCCGCGAGGATGACCATGTATTCGACGCCGTGGTCCTCGATGATGTCGATGTTCTGGTAGACCGCGTCGGCGGTGCCTTCGTACCATTGTGTCTCAGAGACGCGCTGGCTTGCCGGCAGGATGTCGAAGCTTTCGTTTCGCTCGGGGCGGAAAAAGTTCCAGCCGCGCTGCAGATGGCGGATCAGCGAGTGCGCCTTGTACTGGGTGGCGACGCCGATGCGGCGGATGCCGGAATTCAGCGCGTTCGAGAGAGCGAAGTCGATGATGCGGGCCTTTCCGCCGAAATAGACGGCCGGCTTTGCCCGCCGGTCGGTCAATTCCTTCAGGCGGCTGCCGCGGCCGCCAGCGAGAACATAGGCCATGGCATCACGGGCCAAGGGTTGCGTACGCTTTTCCACCATTTGTCCTCCCCAAAATCATTGTTCCTCGGGATCGTCACGGCGACGTTTGCGACGCCTTGCGGCCCTCGAAATTTCTTCTTGCGCTCCCGCCGTTCGGTTCACTCCTTCGGCTGAAACACGCTATCGCTTTGTTTTTACGCATTTTCTGAAGGAAAGCCGCCAGGCACTTTTCCTGAAAATGCTCTAATCCTGTTCCAGCATCAGCGTTGCCAAGGGTGGCAAGGTGATGGTGGCTGTTATCGCTCCTGTCTTGTCCTTCTGTGCCTGAACGGCGCCGCCGTTGCCCTTGCCACTCCCCCCATAGATTTCCGCGTCGGTGTTCAGGATTTCCTTCCAGCGACCCGCGACCGGAAGCGGGATCGTGTAGTTTTCCCGATAGACGGGCGTGAAATTGGTAATGACGGCGACGAGCTTTTCGCCGGGCGCCTTGCGTAGCCAAGCAAAGACCGAATTGTCGCGATCGTCGGCGATCAGCCATTCGAAGCCGTCGCCTTCGCAATCGCGGGCATGCAGCGCCGGCTTCGAGCGATAGGTGCCGTTGAGGTCGCGCACCAGCCGTCGCATGCCTTCGTGCAGGTGATATTCGAGCAGGTTCCAGTCGAGCGCGCGCTCCTCCGACCATTCGCGCCACTGCGCAAATTCCTGGCCCATGAACAGCAGCTTCTTGCCGGGATAGCCCCACATGAAGGCGTAGTAGGCGCGCAGGTTGGCGAATTTCTGCCAGTCGTCGCCGGTCATCTTGGCGATCAGCGAGCCCTTGCCGTGCACGACCTCGTCGTGGGACAGCGGCAGCACGAAGTTTTCGCTGAAGGCATAAAGCAGGCCGAACGTCAGGTCGTTGTGGTGGTGGCGACGGTGGATCGGCTCGCGCGACATGTATTGCAACGTGTCATGCATGAAGCCCATGTTCCACTTGAAGCCGAAGCCCAAGCCCCCGGCATGGACCGGGTGCGATACCTTGGGCCAGGAGGTCGATTCCTCGGCAATCGTCAGAATGCCCTTGTGAGAGGCGTAGATCTCGGTGTTCATCGTCTGAACGAAGCGGACCGCCTCGAGGTTCTCGTTGCCGCCATACTCGTTCGGCACCCATTCGCCGTGTTTGCGCGAGTAATCGAGATAGAGCATCGAGGCGACAGCATCGACGCGCAGACCGTCTACGTGGAATTTTTCCGCCCAATAGAGCGCGTTGTTGACGAGGAACGACAGCACTTCCTGCCGACCGAAATTGTAGATCGCCGTGTTCCAGTCAGGATGAAAACCCTGGCGCGGATCTTCGTGTTCGTAGAGCGCGGTGCCGTCAAACCAGCGCAAGCCGTGCTCATCAGTCGGGAAATGCGCCGGCACCCAATCGAGGAGTACGCCGAGGCCGACCTTGTGGCAGCCATTGACGAACCGCGCGAACCCTTCCGGCTCGCCGAAGCGCGCCGTCGGCGCATAGAGGCCTGTTGTCTGGTAGCCCCAGGAGGGGTCGTACGGGAATTCGGAGATCGGCAGGAACTCGATATGGGTGAAACCCATGTCGACGCAGTAGGGGATCAGCCGGTCGGCGAGCTCGTCCCAGGACAACATGTCGCCGTTATCGCGGCGCTGCCACGAGCCGGCATGTACCTCATAGATCGAGATCGGCTGGCGGCGGGCGTCCGCCGATGCCCAATGGGCGCGATGCGCCTCGTCTTCCCAGACCTGAGCGATCTCGGGCGTCGTCACCGAGGCGGTGTTGGGCCGAAGCTCGGAGCGGCGCGCGAAGGGGTCCGCCTTCAAGGGCAGCAGCGTGCCCTCGCGGTCGAGGATTTCGTATTTATAGGCGAGACCGCCTTCGACGCCGGGGATGAAGATCTCCCAGATGCCGGTGTCGGTGCGAAGCCGCATCACATGGCGCCGCCCGTCCCAGTCGTTGAACTGGCCGACCACCGAGACGCGCTTGGCATTGGGGGCCCAGACCGCGAAATGGTAGCCTTGAGCGCCTTCATGCTCGATCGGATGGGCGCCCATCTTGTCGAACAGCCGGAGATGCGAGCCCTCGCGGATGTAGTAATCGTCCATCGGCCCGAGTACGGGTCCGAAAGAATAGGGATCAACGACGATCCACTCGCCGCCATCGTTGCGCGCGCGATAGCGCACCGGCTGGACCTTGCGCAGAGAGACCGGCCCTTCGAAGAAGCCCGCGTCGTCGCGCCGCTCGAGGGCTCCGAGTTCCTTGCCGGCCAGCGTTTCCACAACGACACTGACGGCATCCGGGATGAAGCAGCGGGCGACGTAGTTTTTCCCCGCCGGATGAATGCCAAGAACGGCAAAGGGATCGTCGTACGTGCCCGTGAGAATGGCCGCAATGGCCGGCGTTGACAGCAGGGCTGAAGCTGCAGGTTCCGGGTCCTTGCCGGCCGAAGGGGTCATCCGGCTCTCCAAATTTCTCCGGCATATTGCCGGATGGTACGATCGGACGAGAACCAGCCCATGCGCGCGGTGTTGCGCACGGCTTGCGAATACCACGCCGAGGGCGTCGTCCACAGCTGGTCGATTTCACGCTGCGCCTTGGCATAGGCTTCGAAGTCGGCGGCGACCATGAACCAGTCGTGATTGTAGAGGCCGTCGACGAGACTGGTGAAACGGTTGCGGTCGTCGGGCGAGAACACGCCCGAAGCGATTGCCTGCAGCGCTTGCGACAGCTCGCGAGAGCCCTCGATGATGGCGCGAGGATTGTGCCCCTCGGCGCGGGCATTGGTGACTTCCTCGGCGGTCAGGCCGAAGATCTTGATGTTCTCTTCGCCGACCCAGTCGCGCATCTCGACATTGGCGCCGTCGAGCGTGCCGATCGTCAGTGCGCCGTTCAGCGCGAACTTCATGTTGCCGGTGCCAGATGCCTCCATGCCGGCGGTCGAGATCTGCTCGGACAGGTCGGCGGCCGGCACGATGATTTCGGCCAGCGAGACGTTGTAGTTCGGCACGAAGACGATCTTCAGGAGACCGCGGACGGCTGGATCGTTGTTGACGACACGGGCAACGTCGTTGGCCAGTTTGATGATCAGCTTGGCGTTGTGATAGCTCGGCGCCGCCTTGCCGGCAAACAGCTTGACGCGCGGCACCCAGTCGAGCTCGGGATGCGAGCGGATCTGGTCGTAGAGCGCCACCGCCTCGATGATGTTGAGCAGCTGGCGCTTGTACTCGTGGATGCGCTTGATCTGGATGTCGAACATTGCCGACGGGTCGAGCTTGATGCCGAGGCGACCCTGGACGAGCTGAGCGAGCTTGACCTTGTTGGCGCGCTTGACGGCGGCGAAATGCTCCTGGAAATCCGGCTTGTCGGCGAAGGCATCGAGGGCCTGCAGCGCCTCGGTATTGTCCATGAATTCATCGCCGATCGCCTCGCGGATCAGGGTGAACAGGCCGGGATTGCACTGCATCAGCCAGCGGCGCGGGGTGATGCCGTTGGTCTTGTTGTTGATGCGGTCCGGGTAGAGCCGGTGCAGGTCGGCAAATACCGTTTCCTTCATCAGTTCGGTGTGCAGCGCCGAGACGCCGTTGATCGAGTGCGAGCCGACAAAGGCAAGGTTGCCCATGCGCACGCGGCGATCGCCGCTTTCGTCGATCAAGGAAATGTTGCGGATTTCCTGGTCGGTGGCGCCCTTCTGCTTGCGCGCCTCGATCAGGATCTTGGCGTTGATCGCATAAACGATCTGCATGTGGCGCGGCAGCAGCCGCTCGAACAGCGGCACGGGCCAGCTCTCGAGCGCTTCGGGCAAAAGCGTGTGGTTGGTGTAGGAAATGGTCCGGCGGGTGATGTCCCAGGCCTGTTCGAAGTCCAGGCCGTGCAGGTCGGTCAGCAGCCGGACGAGTTCGGCGACCGAGACCGCCGGGTGCGTATCGTTGAGCTGGATCGCGACCGCATCGGGCAGGGACGTGAAATCCGGATATTGCTGCAGGTGGCGGCGCAGGATGTCCTGCAGAGACGCGGACGAGAAGAAATACTCCTGGCGCAGGCGAAGCTCCTGGCCGGCCGGCGTCGCGTCGGCGGGGTAGAGCACTCGGGTCAGGCTTTCGGCCTTGTTGCTTTCGCGCAGCGCGCCGATATGGTCGCCGGCGTTGAAGGCATCGAGCAGGATCGGATCGATCGGCTGTGCCGTCCAGAGCCGGAGCGTGTTGACGCGCTTGGCCCGCCAGCCGACAGCAGGCGTGTCGAAGGCGGTGGCGATCACGCGCTCGGCCGGCTTCCAGACGAAGCGCTGGATTTCCTCGTCGACATTGGCGGTCTCGACGATGCCGCCGAAACCGATTTCGTAGGAGCTTTCGCGCCGCTCGAACTCCCAGGGGTTGCCGTGGGCAAGCCAGGTTTCGGGCAGTTCCACCTGCCAGCCATCGGCCATCTGCTGGCGGAACAGGCCGTGCATGTAGCGGATGCCGTAGCCGTAGGCCGGAACGTCGACGGTCGCCATCGATTCCATGAAGCAGGCAGCAAGGCGGCCGAGACCACCATTGCCGAGCGCTGCGTCGGGTTCCAGCAATGCGATAACGTCGATATCGACCCCGAGCGAAGCGAGCGCATCACGCATCTCCTCCATCAGGCCGATATTGGTCATGGCGTCGCGCATCAGCCGGCCGATGAGGAACTCGAGCGAGAGATAATAGACGCGCTTGGCACCGGTCGCGTAGGTCTGGCGGGTCGAATCCATCCATTTGTCGGTGATGCGGTCGCGCACCACGAGGATGGCCGCCGTCAGCCAGTCATGCGGCTTGGCGACCTTCGGATCCTTGCCGATGCGGTACTTCAAGCGCTCGAGAATTTCGACTGCAAGCTGATCGGGTTCGGAGGAACGAAGTGCGGGCTGCGGCAGCTCGTTGGCGGAAATCTTGTTCATCATCAGAACTGTCTTACCCTTTTGCGTTGGGAGGTCGCAGGCCGGAACCGACCGGGGATGGGCAATTTATGCATCGATCCGAAGCGCTTGCAACAGCTGTTTTTAAAAGGATTAGAATTGCCTGAATAGAAGGGATGCGCGGTGATGCACTGACGCTTTGACGGTCTGGTGAACGAAAAATGCCGCCCGGCTGGACCGGGCGGCATAGGGATGCGCGCTTTTGTTTGTTTACTTGGTCAGGCGGGTCGCCATGGCCGAGGCCTTCTCGCCGATCGCCTTGAAGGCTGCGATCAGGTCGGCAGCTTCTTCCGCCTGGAAATAGTTGGCGGTTGTGGTCGCGCAGGACTTGAGCAGGTTCTTGCCGCGATCGGGTGCCATGAAGGCGACGGTATAGACCTGAACGTTGTTCTTGCGTGCCGTATCGCACCATTGCAGCGTCAGGGTATCGTCGCTGGTGTTGTTGTTGTCGCCGTCGGTCATGAAGACGATGTATTTCGTCGCAACCTGGCCGTTCTTGGCCTTGTGCGCGGTATTTTCAGTCGTCGCCATCACCTTGTTGTAGGCCGTCTTGAAGGCATTGCCCGATGCCGTGCCGCCGGTTGCAACCAGCGCGTTGACATAGGTCGCGGTCCCTGTTGTGCCCCAATCGAGATTGCCGGCCGTATCCTGCGCCGAGTTGTAGGAAACGGCCGCCGTGCGGACGTAAAGGTCCTTCGGGTCGGCGGTCTTCAGCTGCGCAAGCAAATCCTTCACGGCCGTCTTCAGTGCATCGACCTTGGTAATGTAGCAGGGGCTCGTGGCTGCCAGATTGGGATACTTGCCCCAGTTCGATTCCGTATAGTTCGGGCATGACGTCTTGGCCGGGTTTTTCGTGTTGGTCTTCCAGGCCATGGAGCCGGAACGGTCGAGGACGAGATACATCGACAGCGCGTTCTTGGTTTCGGTGGCGCTTTCCGCCGTGGCCCGGGTCTCGAGCAGTATCGAATCCTGCCCAAGGAGGCGTGTCATCGCGTTGAACTGAATCGTCTTCTTGTTGGCGACCGTCACCTTGAAGGCCTTGCCGGTCGCGCCGTTGGCGGTCTCAAGAATGTCGACCGTCGAAGAGTTGACCTCCAGCACTTCAGGCGGTGCCGATTTGGCCGATGCGAGAGAACCGCTGCCGGACGCGCCATTGCCGCTGCCCGGAACGTCGACGACATTGCCGGCGGTTTGCGCCTTCAGGAAGTTTGTCGCAATTTCCTTGGCCTTGGCGATATCGGGCTTTTCCTTCGATACCAGGGCGGAGGCCGCTGCGAGTGCTGCCGCGTCGGCCGCATCCTGCATCTGGTTTTTGGTGGTTACCATCTTGGCCATGTCAATGGCGACGCCACCGGCGGCAAGGATCAATGGCATTACCAAGGCTGCCATTATGCCGAAATTGCCGCCACGGTCCTTCAGCATAGCCATGAAGGACCGGTTGATCGTGGATCGTTTTCCCATCTCTGCACACCCCAAGGAACACGTTGCAAGCTTGAGGGCAACATTAGCGGCGATGACTTACGATATCGTTCAGACGATAGATTCAATTTTAGCGGAATGCTGGAAATCCAGTGCTTACAGCAGGTTCCGGCGACACCTCGGTGTTTGAAAACGGGAATGCGATGTCTCGAAACGGGTCAGGTGACCGGAATGACGTCAACGGCCTGTTCGGTCTTCTGTCCGCCATAGCTCTTCAAGACGCCGATGACGGGTGCGACATCGCCATAGTCGCGGCCATGGCCGACAACGATATGGTCGGTTCCGGCGGGAATATTGTTGGTTGGATCGAGTTCGAGCCAACCAGAGGTGGTGCCGCACCATATGCGAACCCAGGCATGCATGGCGTCGGCCCCTTCCAGGCGCTCCTTGCCGGCTGGCGGGATCGTTCTTAAGAATCCACTAACATAACCGGCGGGAACGCCGAGGCTTCGCAGCGCCACAATCATCACATGGGTGAAATCCTGGCAGACGCCGCGCTTGAGCGCGAAGGCTTCGGCCGCCGTCGTATTCACCGTCGTTGCTTCGGCATCGTAGACGAAGTCCCGGTGGATGCGGGCGCAGATCGCTGTCGCGATCTGGCGTATGGTCATGCCGAGGGTGACAACGGCCCGGGCATAGTCGGCGATTTCCGGCACCTCTGCCAGCAACGGGCTCGGGCCGACGAAATGATGCGGCGCGTCCGGGTCGACCGACCAGCAGGCGGCCAGCTCCGTCGGCAGACGGGACAGGTCGGCTGAAAAGTCCGCCGTCAGCGGCAGCGGTTCCACCTGCACGCGCGCCTGCATGCGGATCACGAGGTCGTCATGGGAGGCGCGGAACAGGATGGCGGTGAAGGGGTTGGCGAAAAAGTCGACGCTTTCGGAGCGTTCTGCCGGCATCGGGTGGCAGCTGAGCGAGCCGACGACGAGCCGCTGCCGGCCGGGCAGCGTCGCGGGCAGCACGCGTACCAGATGGCGCCCGCCGGATACGGGCACTTCGTAGCCGTAGGTGATCTTCAGGCTGATGTCGTAGAGCATGGGCGCGTCCTGCCGGTCAGCCGAGATAGGTGTGGGCGAGAATGTTGGAGAGCTCTTCCAGATCCCGCTCCAGCCTGTTGTAGACGCCAAGGTTCATTGCCTCCGGCGTCATGACCGCAAGGCCGGAATGCAGGCGCATCGCCTCGCGATAGAAAGGCGACATCTGGCCGTTGACATAGGCGTTCGGCAGAAGCTCGACCTCGGTCTTGATCTCGTTCAGCTGGTAGAGCACCGAGCGCGGGTTGAGCGGATCGAGCGCCAGAAGGTCGGTCACGGTGAGGGCTGCCGTGTTGACATTGTAGCGCCGGCGGTGGGTCATGACGCTATCGCCGATTTCGAGCAGCATGTCGTAGGCGCCATCGGGCGCGTCGGGACCCGACATATGGCCAAGCAGCCGCGTCATGTGCAGGCCGCGCTCGATATAGCGGCCGATCGACAGGAAGCGCCAGCCGGTGAAGCGGTACATGTTTTCGTGCACGAGGCCGGCAAAGCCCGCAAGCTTGCGCAACAGCACGGTCATGGCGCGGGTGGCATCGTCACCCGACTGTACGGTCGCATGGAACTTGCGCGCCGTCTGCGACAGGTCGTTGAGCGCCAGCCATCCATCCGGCGAGAAACGATCGCGGATATTGCCGGCGCTGAAGAGCGCGCTGGAGATATTGGCAAGCAGGCTGTCGGGCACGGCCTGGCGGGTATCGATGTCGAGGGCCGCCAGGTAGTCGGTGACGTCCTGCAGCAGCGGCAGGCTCGGGTCGGCGGTCTCAGCAAAGCGGCCGTGCCAGGCGCGCAAGATGCGCAACGCCCCTTCGGCCCGCTCGATGTAGCGGCCGAGCCAGAACAGATTGTCGGCGGCCCGGCTCGGCAGGCTTCCCGGCATGTTGCGGGTGAAGCTTTCTTCGGCCGGCAGAAGCGTGGTGCGCTCGACCGGCCGGTCGCTGACGATCCAGACGTCGGCTGCCGTGCCGCCCGCCTGCATGGCGATGGCGGCAACGTCGTCGCCGGAACCGATGCGGGCAAAGCCGCCGGGCATGATCTGCCAGCCGTCGCGGGTGCGGGCGGCAAAGACGCGCAGGCTCATCGGGCGCGGCGTCAGACGGCCACGCACCCAGGCGGGCGTGGTCGAAAGCGTCACGGCCTCCTGGCCAACAAGTTTTCCGCCCTCCGCATCGAGCCAGCCTGCGATCGAAGCCGCGTCCTTTTCCGCCAGCGATGCGCCGAGCACCGACTGGCCATTGTCATCGAAGAAGGGGCGCGTGGCATAGGCCGGGCCGATGACCATGCGCTCGATATTGGCGGCGACCTCTGCCCTTTCGGATGTCTGGCCGCACCACCAGGTGGCGATCGACGGCAGCTTCTGGTCCTCGCCAAGCAGATGCCGGCAGATCGCCGGCATGAAGGCGAGGAAGGCGCGGGTCTCGACGATGCCGGAGCCGAGCGCGTTGACGATGGCGACGGACCCCGCCCTCAGCGCCTCGACGATCCCGGGCGTGCCGATATGCGAGGACTGGTTCAGCTCGAGCGGATCGGCAAAGGCGGCGTCGAGGCGCCGCCAGAGCACGCCCACGGGTTTGAGGCCCGCGACCGTGCGCACCATCACCCGTCCGCCGATAACCGTCAGGTCTTCGCCTTCCAAGAGCATGAAGCCGAGATAGCGGGCGATATAGGCATGTTCGAAATAGGTCTCGTTGGCGATCCCCGGCGAAAGCACGGCGATGCGATCGTCCGGATGCAGCTTGCGCGCCTGCAGCGTGTCGCGGAAGGCGCCGAAGAAGCCGGCAAGACGATGCACATGGGTTTCGGCGTAGAGATTGGAGAAGGCCCGGGTGGTGGCGACGCGGTTTTCGAGTGCGAAGCCGGCGCCGGACGGCGCCTCCGTGCGGTCCGAAAGCACCCACCAGTTGCCATCGGGTCCGCGGCCGATCTCGAAGGAGATGAACTGCAGGAAGTGCCCATCGGCCGGCTTGACGCCGACCAGCGGCCGGAGAAAATCGGGGTTGGAGGCGACCAGCGCCGGCGGCAACAGGCCCTCGCGCACCAGACGGTTTTCGCCGTAGATGTCCGCAACCACCTTCTCCAGAAGCTCGGCGCGCTGGATCAGGCCCTGCGACACCGTCGCCCACTCATTCTCGTCGATCAGGACCGGGATATGCGACAGCGGCCAGCTTCTCTCCGAGCTGTCCTTGCCGCCATAGACCCGGTAGAAGACGCCGGCGTCGCGCAGGTATCGGTCAGCGCGCGCGAAGCGGTTGGCAAGGTCGGTTTCATCGAGGCGGCCAAGCGTCGAAAGCAGCCGTTGCCAGACGGGCCGCACTTTGCCTTGCGCGTCGAGCATCTCGTCGGCAATGCCGGGAAGGGCACGGTAGCCGAAGACCGGATCGTCATCGATGCCCAGCCGGTCTGCCGCTGCTGTCTGCTTCTTCGCCATTTACGCTCCTGGCGGACGCCTGAGATCAAGCGTCATCGGAAATTCCATCGACGGGCTTTCCGGATGAAGCAGGTAGCCTCCCGGGGTGTGGCCCCATGGCTCGAACCGCGCCAGTCGCCGCGCCTCTGCCTCGTTGCCGTTGACCGGAAATGTCTCGTAACTGCGCCCGCCCGGATGGGCGACGTGGTAGACGCATCCCCCAATCGCCCGATTCGACCATGTATCATAGATATCGAATGTAAGGGGAGTGTTGACGGGCAAAACCGGGTGAAGACCGGCGGCCGGTTGCCAGGCCTTGTAACGGACGCCGGCAACCGCGCTGCCGTAGGCGCCGGCCTTGGCAAGAGGCACGGGGCGACCATTGCAGGTCACCGTGTAGCGCTCGGGATTGGGCGTATCGAGCCTGACCTGCAGCCGCTCGACGGAGCTGTCGACATAACGCACGGTGCCGCCGATCGCTCCCTGTTCGCCCATGACATGCCACGGTTCCAGCGCCTGGCGGATTTCCAGCTTGCCGCCCTCGTATTCGACCTCGCCGCAGAAGGGGAAGCGAAACTCGAGCTGCGCTTCGAACCATTCCGGCCGGAGATCGAACCCGTGGGCGCGCAGGTCGGCAAGGACTTCCAGAAAATCCTGCCAGACGTGGTGCGGCAGCATGAAGCGGTCATGCAGCGCCGTGCCCCAGCGCACGAAGCTTCCATCGAGCGGATGCTTCCAGAACCGGGCGATCAGCGCACGCACCAGCAGCTGCTGGGCAAGCGACATGCGGGCGTTGGGCGGCATCTCGAAGCCGCGAAACTCGACGAGGCCGAGCCTGCCGGTCGGTCCATCTGGTGAAAATAGCTTGTCGATGCAGATTTCCGCGCGGTGGGTGTTGCCGGTGACGTCGACGAGCAGGTTGCGGAACAGCCTGTCGACCAGCCAGGGCAGCGGCGGCGGCGCTGCGGAGCCCGGCAGTGGCACCTGTGCGAGCGCGATCTCCAGCTCGTAGAGCTGATCGTGGCGGGCCTCGTCGATGCGCGGCGCCTGGCTCGTCGGGCCGATGAACATGCCGGAAAACAGGTAGGAGAGTGAAGGATGGCGCTGCCAATAGAGCACGATGCTCTTCAACAGGTCGGGCCGGCGCAGGAACGGGCTGTCATTGGGGTTGGCACCGCCGACGACGACGTGATTGCCGCCGCCAGTGCCGGTGTGGCGACCGTCGATCATGAACTTGTCGGCGCCGAGCCGGCTTTGGCGGGCCTCCTCATAAACGGCCGTGGTGATGTCGACGCACTCCTGCCAGCTGGCGGCCGGATGGATGTTGACCTCGATGACGCCGGGGTCGGGCGCGACGCGGATGACGTTGATGCGTTCGTCGTGCGGCGGCGCGTAGCCTTCGATATGAAGCGGCAGCCCGAGGGCTGCGGCCGCGCGTTCGGTCGAGGCGATCAGGTCGAGATATTCCTCGATGCTGGTGGTCGGCGGCATGAAGACGCAAAGCCGGCCGTCGCGCGGCTCGACGCTGATGGCCGTGCGCACCAGCCCGGCGATCTCGTCGCGTGGCGCGGCCTGTGGTGTTTCCGGCGTTTCCGACGCCTGGAAGCGCGAATGCTGCGGGCGCGCGCTGGTTTCGGCGAAATCCGGCAGGTCGTCGCGCGGAACGGTCGGGTCAACAGGATGGATGTAGGGATAGGCCGATGGAGCGACATAAGGCAGGGCGCCGAGCGGCAGGCGGTAGCCGACGGGGCTGTCGCCGGGAACGAGGAAGATGCGGCCGCGGCGCGTCTGCCACTTCTCGCTCATCCAGCGCACGCCGGTGGCGCGCGCATTCCAGGCCTGCACCGGCAGCACGTAGCCGGTCGGTGCCGTCAGGCCGCGCTCGAACACGCGGGCCATGCGGCTGCGCTCCTCGGGGTCCTTCAGCTTGGAATTGGCCGGATCGACATTGTCGGGAAGGTTCGCCTCCTTGAGCAGCCAGTCGGCCGGATCTTCGAAGGCTGGCACGACCATCTCGGTCGGCACGTTCAATTCAGCTGCCACCACATGCAGCAGACGTTCTGCATCCTCTGCCGTCACATCGTGTCGCCCGTTCTCCTCGGCGATGAGATCGGGTTGACGCCAGATCGGCACGCCGTCCTTGCGCCAGTAGAGCGAGAAGGTCCAGCGCGGCAGGCTCTCGCCCGGGTACCATTTGCCCTGGCCATAATGCAGGAAACCGCCGGGTGCGAAACGGTCGCGCAGTCGGCGGATGAGGATATCGGCCTTTTCGCGTTTGGTCGGCCCGACGGCCTCTGTGTTCCACTCCTCGGCCTCGAAGTCGTCGATCGACACGAAGGTCGGCTCACCGCCCATCGTCAGGCGCACGTCATTGTCGGACA
Source organism: Ensifer sp. GW823-FHT05D09 (assembly GCF_058795755.1). Lineage (NCBI taxonomy): Bacteria > Pseudomonadati > Pseudomonadota > Alphaproteobacteria > Hyphomicrobiales > Rhizobiaceae > Ensifer > Ensifer sp. GW823-FHT05D09. The sequence continues at coordinate 71,419 of NZ_JBXAIA010000010.1, forward strand.
GCACTTGGTCGACATGCTCGCCCAGCGCGTTGAGCGCCTGCCAGCTTTCGTCGGAGAACGGCCTGGTGATGCGCGGATGCTCGGCGACGCGCGAGACCTTCATGTCGAAGGCAAAGTCCGTCCGGGTCTCGGGATCGCCGAAGAAGCCGCCGGAAATCGGGGCGGCGTTGCGGTAATGCGGCGTGGCGGCGAGTGGAATATGGCTTTCGCCGGTCAGGAGGCCGGAGGTCGGGTCAAGGCCGACCCAGCCTGCGCCCGGCAGATAGACCTCGGCCCAGGCGTGCAGATCGGTAAAATCGTGTTCGGTGCCGGACGGGCCGTCGAGCGCCTTGAGATCGGGCGCCAGCTGGATCAGGTAGCCCGAGACGAAGCGGGCGGCATAACCCAGATTGCGCAGGATCTGGACCAGCAGCCAGCTCGAATCGCGGCACGACCCTCTGGCCGACGTCAGCGTTTCCTCGGGCAGTTGGACGCCGGGCTCCATGCGGATGACATAGCCGACTTCCTGCTGGAGCCGGGCATTGAGGCCGACGACCATGTCGATGGTGCGCTGCCTCGAGCGATCGACCAACGCCATGAACGAGGACAGCGCCGGGCCCATCGGTTCCGGTGTCATGTAGATCTTCAGGTCGTCGATCAGGTCCTCAGGGTAGGCGAAGGGCCAGTGCTCGGACTCTTCCTCGATGAAAAAGTCGAAGGGGTTGTAGACGGTCATGTCGGCGACCAGATCGACTTCGATCTTCAGCTCCGTGACCGGCTCTGGGAAAACATAACGGGCGAGGTAGTTGCCGTAGGGATCCTGCTGAAGATTGACGAAGTGATTGGCCGGAGAAACCTTCAGCGAGTGGCTGATGACCTTGGTCTTGGAATGGGCCGCCGGTTTCAATCTTATGATCTGCGGTGAGAGCCGGATCGGGCGGTCATAGGTATAGTGGGTCAGGTGGTAGATACTGGCCTTGATCGACATACCGGATTTTTTCCCCTTGATGGCAGGTCTGATACCAACCTGCGCCGATATTGGCCTTTTGCGTGGGACCGTCTTCGGTCAGCCGGCAAGGAGCATACCGCAGAGCGATGCATTGGCATCGGTCGAGGATTGCGACGCTGCCGGTGGCCGACAGACGGCCCACCCGAAGGGCCGGGCGCTTTTGGCCCCCGGACAGCGTCGATAATCCTCACCGGACCGCTTGGGTCCGCTTCCGGTTCTCTCCTTGCCGAAAACCAAAATCGCTCCGGCGCAAGAGGTCAATATCGGCGCAGGTTGGTATTGCGCGCCATTCCCGGGAAGTTTGTGCAATGCGAAGAGAGAAAGCAAGCGCGAAAGACGGCGCCGGATTTCTCCGGCGCGTCTGTCGTCAGGGCCGGTAGATCAAACCGCCGGCGGGTTCAGGCGGGCAAAGCCTTCCTGCAGGTGGTAGGGGAAATGGGGGTATGCGGGTGTCTTGCCGCTGGCCTTGTCCAGCCGGCCGATCTGCTCTGCCGTCAGCGACCAGCCGACAGCGCCCAGGTTCTGGCGCAGTTGCTCTTCGTTGCGGGCGCCGATGATGACGCTCGATACCGTCGGGCGCTGCAGCAGCCAGTTGATGGCGATCTGCGGAATGGTCCTGCCGGTCTCGCCGGCCAGTTCGTCGAGCACGTCGACGATATCGTAGAGCGTGTCGTCATCAACAGGCGGACCAAACGAGGCCGTATCGTGCAGGCGGCTTCCTTCCGGCCAGGGCTGGCCGCGCCGGATCTTGCCGGTGAGGCGGCCCCAGCCGAGCGGGCTCCAGACGAGCGCGCCGACACCCTGATCGAGCCCAAGCGGCATCAGTTCCCATTCATAATCGCGCCCGACCAGCGAATAGTAGACCTGATGGGCGACGTAGCGCGGGTAGCCGTGTTTTTCCGCCGCGGCGAGCGACTTCATCAGCTGCCAGCCGGCGAAATTGGAAACCCCGACATAGCGCAGTTTGCCGGCGCGCACCAAGGTATCGAGTGTCGAAAGCACCTCCTCGACCGGCGTGCCGGCATCGAAGGCGTGCAGCTGCATGAGGTCGATATGGTCGGTGCCGAGGCGGCGCAGGGCATCGTCGACGCCCTTGATCAACCGGGAACGCGAAGAGCCGGCGTCGTTCGGGCCATCACCCATTGGCAAGGACATCTTGGTTGATATCAGCACGTCGTTGCGCCGTCCCTTGATGGCCGCGCCGAGCACCTCTTCGGAGGCGCCGTCGGAGTAGACATCGGCCGTGTCGAACAGATTGACGCCGGCCTCGATGCAGATGTCGACGAGACGGCGTGCCTCGGCATTGTCGCTGTTGCCCCAGGCGCTGAAGAGCGGGCCCTTGCCGCCGAACGTACCGGCGCCGAAACTAAGCGCGGGAACCTTCAATCCTGATGATCCAAGCCGTCTGTATTCCATCATTCGAACTCCTCGTTGCGGTCATGCCTGTGTCGGCTAGAGGAAGGTGGTGTCTGCGTCATTTGAGAGGTAGACCATTTGCAGGAACATCATTTGTGAGTTGAAGTCACATGTCTCGAAACGCGATCAACCGCTCCGGCGAAATGGCTGTCTTCGTCAGGGCTGTCGAACTCGGCGGTTTCTCGGCAGCGGCGCGCGAATGCTGCATGACGCCGTCGGCGGTGAGCAAGCTGGTGCAGCGGCTGGAAGAGCGGCTCGGCGTTCGATTGATCAACCGCTCGACGCGGCAATTGCAGCTGACGCCCGAGGGGTGTGCCTTTCACGAGCGGGCGGCCCGCATTCTCGCTGATATCGATGACGCGGAGCGGCAGGCGGCCGCCGGCGATGTGCCGGCCGGGCGTGTGCGCATCAATGCCAGCGCTTCCTTTTCCACCCATGTGCTGATGCCGCTGCTGCCGGAATTGCTGAGCGCATACCCGGATCTTTCGGTCGATATCATCCAGACCGACGCCGTCGTCGACCTGATGGCGGAGCGCGTCGACATCGCGATCCGTGCGGGGCCGCTGAAGGCTTCCAGGTTGATTGCGCGCAAGCTCGGCAGCACGTCGATGACCATCGTCGGCGCGCCATCCTACCTGGCGCGTTGCGGCGAACCCGGTAGCCTTGACGAGCTGACGGCGCACAATCGCCTGAGCCTCAGCTACGCCAGGGCCGTCGACGGGTGGCCGCTCTTGTCCAATGGCGAAGCGATTTTGCTGCCGCCGAGTGAAAAGGTGCGCGTCAGCGACGGGGAAGGATTGCGCCGTCTTGTGCTTGCCGGCGTCGGACTGGCAAGGATGGCGACCTTCACGGTTCGCGACGACATCGATGCCGGCCGGCTGATGCCGCTTGTCGAACATCTCAATCCGGGGGATCGAGAAACCTTTCATGCGGTGTTTCAAGGTCAGGGTGGCGCGCTGCCATCGCGCGTCAGGGTGATGCTCGACTTTCTGGCGGGGCGGGCACGGCTTTCCGGCTGACGACGCGACGGGAGCCCAGGGCTAGCCGCAAACGCGATTGCGACCTGCGGATTTGGCGCGGTAGAGTTCGGTATCGGCGCTTTCGATCAGGCCTTTCCAGCCCGGATTGGCGTCGGCGCCGGCGACGCCAAAGCTTGCGGTGACGTTCAGTTCCCGGCCATCGGCAAGGGTGATCGGCGCGCGCGCCAGATTCGAGCGGATGCGCTCGGCAAGGGCGCGGGCTGCCTCGATATCGTCACCAGGGGTGATGACGGCAAACTCCTCGCCGCCAAAACGGGCCACAAGATCAGACGAGCGCACGGAATAGCGTATGATGCGGGCGGTCTCCTTCAAGACGATGTCGCCGACGAGATGGCCGTGGGTGTCGTTGATCTGCTTGAAGTGGTCGATATCCATGAGGATGAGACAGGCGTTCTTGTCGTTGCCTGCTGCATCCTCGGCGCCGCCGATGAGTTCCAGCGCGCGACGGTTGAGCAGGCCGGTCAATTCATCCGTTTCGGCCTGGCGTTCGAGATGCTTCATCAGGAGCGTGCGCTCGTCGAGCCTCACGCGCAGCACATCGATCGCGTCGAAGAGCCGCCCCATTTCGCCTTCGCCACCCCTGCCGCTCAATCGGGCGATCGGGCGGTCGTTGGCAAGTTCGATGATGCTGTGGCGTGCGAGCAGCAGCGGCTCGAAGACCAGCGATCGTGCGCGACGCATGAGGATGAGAAGGACGATGAACAAGGCGAAGGTTGCCGTGCTGGCGATCGTGAGCTTTATCGAGGCCTGCGTCTTGCTGCTGGCGAGCCGCTCTACCGTTGCATCCATGAAGTCGCGGCGAAGGATTTCGAGCGGCTTCATTTTCGGAACGTAGCGGTCGGTGAATTGCTCTGCCGTCATCGGGTAGTGTCCGGTATGGCGGCCAACCGACACCACTCTGTCGATGATCGCAAAACCTTCGCCGAAGAACTCGTGTTCGATGGCGGCAATATCGGCGATGTTCTTCGGCTTCAGCCCCGGCAGCGCACCCGGCCGGCCGACGACAGACCAGATTTCCTGCAGGCGGCCGCGGGTTCGCTCGCTGTCGGCGATGTTCCTGGCTTCCAGCGGCTTTCCGACCGCCACCGGAGCCATGAGCTGGGAGGCAAGGCGGCCCCCGTCCTCGCGCAGATTGGCCAGCATATGGGCGGCGATGGCGATGCCGGCCAGATCGGGATCGGTGTTGGTCAGACGCTGGATGTTCCAGTCGAAGGCGGGGCGCATCGCGTCGATCACCGCGAACATGCCCTCGATCGCCAATTGGATTTCCTTGAGGTCGCGGCGTTCCGGCGGCAGGGCGGCGATACGGTCGATTTCGGCACGGGCGATGACAAGGCGGCGCTGGACTTCCGCCAGGATGGGGGAGAGTGCCGCTGCCGGCTCCGACCGGCTGCCATCGGTTGCGCCGGCCATGATCTCGGAGAGGGCCGCGTCGCTGCGCGACCTGAACTCGGCAAGGCGTGTCTGAACCGGGCCAGTGGCGACGCCGATGCCCATGACCCCGTTCGACGGTCCGCGCTCGGCCGACAGATAGGTCGCCGTGTCGAGAACACGGCAGAACGCCATGACTTCCACAAGGTTGCGTCGGGCGATGACGAAGTCGGAATAGGATGCGGCAATGATCTCGGTTGCCAGCACACCCGTGCAGGCCACCACGATACCAATCAGCCACTGCAACTTGCGGCGAAGCAGCTTGGCCGAGCGAATGTCGCCAACGCTCTTGCGGCCCTCTAGCTCATTGTCGGTGTGATTGGTCATTTGCGCGAAGTTGGTCCACCAATGCACCGGCTATCGTACCGGAGGTCGCGACAATTCCTTGCCGCGGAGAACGAATGCTTTCCGCGATCAGTGATACGTGCCGCAGTACTATCGCATAAGGTGTTAAATATCCTTGAAATGCCCTAAAATACCAGGGGTAAAACTGCAACTGAGGGATGCGCGCGGCGCAGGGCATGCGCAATTGGAAAAACTGTACCGACGAATGGTGCGGCTTGACCTGCCCGGGCCGTATCGGCGGGTGCCGGGCAGATCCATTCCAACGGCGTTCAGCCTCGCTGGCCGACCAGGGCGAAGAGGGCGCCTTGCGGGTCGAGCGCCTGGACGATCCAGGCGCCGCCCGGTACTTCCATCGGCTCAAGCACGATCTTGCCACCGCCGGACTTGATGCGCTCGATCGCCGTGTCGAGCGCTGGAACGCTGATGTAGTAGAGCCAGTAGGGTGAAGGGATATCCTTCGGCTTGGTCATCATGCCACCGGCCTGGGCGCCGTCGATGGCAAAGATCTGATAGATGCCCATCTCGCCCATATCCATGGCCTGGTCCTTCGTCCAGCCGAAAGCCCCGGCATAGAAGGGGAAGGCTGTGTCGAGGTCGCCGGACATCAGTTCGTGCCAGCCGATCTGGCCGGGAGCCATCGGGTCGACAGCCGGTGGGGGATCACCGATCCCGCTGAACAGGGCGAAGACCGCTCCATGCGGGTCGGTGGCGATGGCGAAGCGGCCGATGCCGGGGATGTCGTCGGGCGCACGGTGGATCTTGCCGCCCTTGGCAGCAACGTCCGCCGCCGCGGCATCGACATCGTCGACGCCGATGTAGCCGAGCCAGGCGGGCGGCACGTTCATCTCGAGTGCGCCTTCGGGCATGGTCATCAGCCCTGCGACCTGCTGCTCGCCTTTCGTAAACAGGGTATAGTTCACGCCCGGCATGCCGGCGTCGCGGGCGTCCCATCCGACGACATCCTTGTAGAAGGTTTCCGCCGCATTGGTGTCGGTCGTCATCAGTTCGTACCAGACGAATTTGCCGTGATGGCCTGCCATCTTCTGTCCTCCGGTTGCAAAGTGGGATTCTGCGCTGACCGAGGCCAATGCGCCCCGAGTGATGTGTTCGAAATTCGCTGTCAGATGCGGGTGTAGTGCGCCGTCATCAGTTCCTTCCAGGTCCCGTCGTCCCTCCTGACATGGGCTGTCAGCAGCCGTCGGGATTGGTCGACAATGGTTATTGCGTCGCGATATCTGGCCTGCTTTGAACATCGAAGTCCGGGCCATCGCAGTAAAGAGACAGCGTCCGCCCGTCGGGTTCAAGCTCGCCGTCATAGATCCACATGTGGTTCATCATCGAACCGACCCAGGTCCCGACGAAGCGACCGGATTGGGGCGTGTATCCGAGGGTCATCAAGCTCTGGCCGAAATTGCCGTCCGGCATCGTGCCGCGCCCTTCGCAGACCGTCCAGAGACCTTCGAGGCTGCGAACATGTTCGGTCCAGGGGGTGCCTTTCGCCGGCGCATCCGGCGTGTGTACCTGCCAATCGCCGAGCAATTGCTCAAGCCAGCGATGGGCCTCCTCCGGCTCCGCTTTCATCGATGTTTCCCTTCCGACGGCGACTTGCCATTCGATCTGAGATGCACGTCAAGGGTACAGGCGATTAGAAACGCACCCGACGACGAAAGGTTCCATCGTCGGGTGCGCTGCCTTGGGAGGCTTAACCGGCCTTGCGTCGAGGGGCATCTTCATATTCGTCGTGGCGACGCACGAACCCTTGCGTGCCATCCTCGTTTCGTCCCTTTGGCGCGCGGTCGAGAAGCATCAGCGTGCCGACCATTTCCTCGAGCCCGCGGGCATAGGTGGAGTAGGTATGGTAGACGCTGCCGTCGTCGGTCTTCTGGAAAGCACTGAGGCCGGGCAGTTCCTCGTGCGCATTGGCGCTTTCCAATTCGGTGAAGTTGTAGACGACCTTGCCTTCAGCGAGTTCGGCCTGAGTGAACGCGACGTGAAAGTCGCTGTTGAAGCCGTTGCCCGCGGCCGAAACCCAGGGGAAATGCCAGCCCATGCGTTTCCTGTAGGCTTCGAGCTTGGAAAGCGGCGCATTGGAGGCGGCGATCAACGTGACGTCGTGGTGATTGAGGTGCGGCAGCATGCCGTCGAAATGATCGACGAGGAACGAGCAGCCGGGGCAACCGGCTTCCCAGGTCGGGCCGAACATGAAGTGATAGACGACGAGCTGGCTGCGTCCGTCGAACAGGTCCGCCAGTGATTTTGGGCCGTTCGGTGTGTCGAAGATGTAGGACTTTTCCATCTTCACCCAGGGCAAAGCGAGGCGCGCCGCGTTGACCTTGTCTCTCAGGTGGGTGTGTTCTTTTTCCAGATCCAGAAGCGCCCTGCGCGCTTTCAGCCATTCACGCGGCGATACGACTGCATGATCCTGTCTCATGCCCGTTCCTCCTTCCAACGTTGCACTTGACTATTTACGTTGATATCAACATTAATCGATCATGTCAAAATCGCCCGTCATTCCGTTCGAGACCACAGGGTTCGTGAAGGACACATGCCTGTGCCTGCATGTCCAACGCGCGGCCCGCGCGATCGCCCGCCAGTTCGACGAGGCCCTGCGACCGCTCGATATCACCAACGGGCAGTTTTCCCTGCTGATGTCGCTCAATCGCCCTGTCCCGCCGAACATGCGTGCCGTGGCTTCGCTGCTTGCCATGGATCGTACGACGCTGACGGCGGCGCTGAAACCGCTGGAGCGGCGCGGGCTCGTCGAGATTTTCGCCGACGAAGACGACCGGCGGTCGCGCAGGTTGCGGTTGACGCCAGAGGGCGAGCAGCTTCTGGCACGGGCCGTTCCGATCTGGAAGGCGACCCACGCGGTCGTCGACGAGAGGCTGGGACAGGATGGGCCGGCGCGTTTGCGTGCCGACCTACTACAGATCGCCTGAAGCCGAGCCAGCGCTCCAGACCGTCGCCGGGCGATCCCGCAGCATGGCGATGGCTTCGCCGATCAATGCGGTTGCCTGCTGCAAACGCTCCTCTCCGAGTTCCGCGCCGAAGGCATCTGCCCAGACGGCCTGCCTGGCCTTGATTTCATCCAGAACCTCTTCGCCGCGCGGCGTCGGCACCATCAGCTTGGCACGCTGGTGCGCCGGATTGTCGCCGTAGGCGATCAACCCCTCACTTTCCAACAGATCGGCGATCCGCTGAACGCCTTGACGGGCAAGGCCAAGTGCGCGTGCGGCGTCGGCGACTGACATCGGCGCGTGGTTTGCTGCCGCCAGCACCTGCCAGCGCGCACTGGTCTGGCCGGAGGGTCTGGCGAGTACGTCGCCGGCCGCGGTCAATGGGCCGGCCAGACGTAGCACCGAGATGGCGAACTCAGCGAAGGCGTCGCCGGCGGGAGTGCGAAGGGGATCGTTCATGTTGACGGCGACAACCATTGTGCGATGATGAATAATGACAGCATGTTGTCATGGCGAGTTGTTTGTCGCAAGGATTTTGATCGAACGAGGAGGAAATCGAAATGGCCAAGCGGACATACAAAGCAGTTGCCACTGCGGCAAGGTGCGTTACGAGGCCGATTTCGATCTCGATGCCGGCACGACCAAGTGCAACTGCTTGCTCTGTGCCAAGGTGCGCTATTGGGGTGCGCAGGTCCGGCCGGGTGATTTTCGTCTGCTGTCGCAGGAGGCCGATGTCGCCGACTACCAGTTCGGTGCCAAGGTCGGGCATCACCGCTTCTGCCGTGCCTGCGGCATCGTCCCGTTCAGCCACGGCAATGTCGAGGAATTTGGCGGCGCCTACTATTCCGTCAATCTTGCCTGCCTCGACGATCTCGATCCTTCGGCGCTTGTCACAGCCCCCGTCTCTTACATGGATGGGCGCAACGACGACTGGGCGAATGCGCCTTTGGAGGTTCGGCACCTTTAGATCGGCAGTCTCTTGCGGTCGCCGTCATTATCCTTTTCCGGATTTTCCAATGGATGCAATTGACAATATGTTGTCATTATGCGAGCGTAAGACGACAGCAAGTTGTCATGTTGGCGCATTGAGATGGGCGCTGTTCTGGTCTGGGAGTGAAGGCAATGAAAATGACCTATCGGGGGAGCTGCCATTGCGGGAAGATCCGCTATGAGGCCGACATCGATCTCGACGCCGGTACCGGCAAGTGCAATTGCTCGATCTGCTGGAAGAAGCGCTATTGGGGCGCGATCGTCAAACCGGATGCGTTCCGGCTGCAGGCCGAGGAAGTCGATATTGCCGACTACCAGTTCGGCAGCTTCAGCGGGCATCATCGCTTCTGCAAGACCTGCGGGATCGCTGCCTATGGCCACGGCTACATCGAAGAGATCGGCGGCGCATACTACTCCGTCAATCTGGCTGCCCTCGACGACCTCGATCCGGCGGTGCTGGCCGAAGCACCGGTGAAATATATGGACGGCCGCAACAACAACTGGTTTCACCCGCCGGCCGAAACACGCCATCTCTAGGGCCGCCAGGCTTCATCACGGCGCAGGGCGCGCGTTTCAGACCTTTCGGAACTCGAGGTGGTAGGTGACCTCTTCGCCGGTTGTCGGATCGATGCCCGGCGCGCTGTGGATCACCAGCCGCTCGCCGTCCAGAATGTAGGGTCGAACCAGGTCGGAGGTGCCCCAGATGGGGTTCCAGCTCGCATCGACATGATGGATGACCTTACCGTCCTCGAGCGTGTAGGAGCCGGCATAGGCGAGCATCGAATCGAACAGCGCCACCTTCTCCTCGTCGGTGGGCGTCGTGCCCTTCGGTGCCGGCCGGTGACGCTCGACCACCACCGCGGTCATGCGGCCGTCCGGCTGGTAGGAGAGGTAGCCGATGGGATCCGGGCCCATCGCATCGGTGATCTCGCCGGATGCCACCGCCTTTCGGGTCCAGGAGAGCATTTTCCAAGTGCCGAGCAGGTCCGCTGCGTTTGTCATCGTCCACCTCAATAAAATTAGGCAAACCTAAAATAGCAGGTGAATTGTGGACGGAACAGGCCGGCTGGCCTTGGCAAGGGCGTGTGTGGCAGCGAGCGGTGCTACCCGCATAAAAAAGGCCCCCGCGAGCGGGAGCCTCCATCTCGTCAACCGTTACTCGTTCAGAGATCGCCGAGGTCGCGAACCGCGCCGCGGTCTGCCGAGGTGGCAAACGCCGCATAGGCCTTGAGCGCCGTCGTCACCTTGCGCTTGCGGATCTCGGTTGGCTTCCAGCCTTGGGCGTCCTGCTCCGTGCGGCGGCGGCTGAGTTCCGCTTCGTCGACCCGCAGGCTGATCGTGCGGTTGGGGATGTCGATGTCGATCATGTCGCCTTCGCGCACGAGACCGATCGTGCCGCCCTTTGCCGCTTCCGGGGAAACGTGGCCGATCGAGAGGCCCGATGTGCCGCCGGAGAAGCGGCCGTCGGTGATCAGGGCGCAGGCCTTGCCGAGGCCCTTCGACTTCAGATAGCTCGTCGGGTAGAGCATTTCCTGCATGCCCGGGCCGCCCTTCGGACCTTCATAGCGGATGACGACGACGTCGCCGGCCTTGATCTCGTTGGCAAGGATCGCCTTGACCGACGAATCCTGGCTTTCAAACACGCGGGCCGGACCGGAGAACTTCAGGATGCTCTCGTCGACGCCGGCAGTCTTCACAATGCAGCCGTCGAGCGCGACGTTGCCCTTCAGAACCGCAAGACCACCGTCCTTGGAGAAGGGATGCTCGACCGAGCGGATGACGCCCTTTTCGCGGTCGGTGTCCAACTCGTCCCAGCGAGCTGCCTGGCTGAAGGCAACCTGGGTCGGGACGCCGCCGGGTGCAGCGCGGAAGAAGTTGCGAACGGTTTCGCTCGTCGTGCGGGTGATGTCCCAGCGGTCGATGGCGTGGCCGAGGGTTTCGCTGTGCACCGTCGGGCAATCACGGTTGATCAGCCCGCCCTTTTCGAGTTCGCCGAGGATCGACATGATGCCGCCGGCGCGGTGTACGTCTTCCATATGCACGTCGCTTTTGGCCGGCGCCACCTTCGACAGGCAGGGAACCTTGCGCGACAGCCGGTCGATGTCGGCCATGGTGAAGTCGACCTCACCTTCATGGGCGGCGGCGAGAATGTGCAGAACGGTGTTGGTCGAGCCGCCCATGGCGATGTCGAGTGCCATGGCGTTTTCGAACGCCTTCTTCGAGGCGACGTTGCGCGGCAGGACACTTTCGTCGTCCTGCTCGTAGTGGCGGCGGGTGATATCGACGATCAGGTGGCCGGCTTCGACGAACAGGCGCTTGCGGTCGGCATGCGTCGCCAGCGTCGAGCCGTTGCCCGGCAGCGACAGGCCGAGCGCTTCCGTCAGACAGTTCATCGAGTTGGCGGTGAACATGCCGGAACAGGAACCGCAGGTCGGGCAGGCGGAGCGCTCGATGACCTTGACGTCCTCGTCGGAAATGTTGTCGTCGGCGGCGGCGACCATGGCGTCAACGAGGTCGAGCGCATGGGTCTTGCCGTGCAGCACGACCTTGCCGGCTTCCATCGGGCCACCGGAGACGAAGACGGCGGGGATGTTGAGCCGCAGCGCCGCCATCAGCATGCCGGGGGTGATTTTGTCGCAGTTGGAGATGCAGACCATGGCGTCGGCGCAGTGTGCGTTGACCATGTACTCGACCGAGTCGGCGATGATCTCGCGCGAGGGCAGCGAATAGAGCATGCCGTCATGGCCCATGGCGATGCCGTCATCGACGGCGATGGTGTTGAATTCCTTGGCAACGCCGCCGGCCGCCTCGATCTCGCGGGCAACGAGCTGGCCGAGGTCCTTGAGGTGCACGTGGCCGGGCACGAACTGCGTGAACGAGTTGACCACCGCAATAATCGGCTTGCCGAAGTCGCCGTCCTTCATGCCCGTCGCGCGCCAAAGGCCGCGGGCGCCGGCCATGTTGCGGCCGTGGGTGGTGGTGCGGGAGCGATAGGCAGGCATGGACGTTTTCCTTCAAGGACGAAATGTCATTGGCTGATAGGACGGTCACCGACCGCCAGTGCAGGGGGCTAACTAGCGCAAAATTGCGTGCGCGTCATCTTTTGCGTCAGATTATTTCGACGCGACACGGGCCGCTTATTTCGACGCGACACGGGCCGCATTTCCGCCGGCTATCGCCGCCTTGTAGCACTCTAGCGTCGCGTCCTTGCCTTGCACACCCGGCACGCGATCTCCTTATGAAAATCTTATGCCGGTCGACGCAAGTCGCAATCGAAACCGGACGTGGGGCGGGGGTAGCGTTTGCTCATCGACAACGGGTGAGCACCATGACCCTTCACGATTTCAGCTTTCGCCATCGTTCCGATACACCGGATCGCCGCCACGGCATCGACCCCTTCCAGGGAGGCCAGGCCGAAAGCGGGCCAGATGCCCTGAGGCATCTGCTCGTGCGCATCGCCACGGTTCGTCGGTTGCGCGAACATCACGTCTGGGAGGCCGTGCGGTTGCTCCTCGACAGGTCCGACCTGGTGCCGGACGACTGGCCCTCGCGCCGTTTTCGCGATCTGATGGCCGCAGACGCGCTGGTCGATGCCGTGATCCACCTGACGATGGCCACCAAAGCCAAGCTCTGCCTGCGTACACTCAGCCATGAGTGCGGAGTGTGGACCTGCGCCCTTCGCTACGCGCCTGGAGGCACCGGCCGGGTCACATTCAAGGCGCGCCACGCCGATCTGGCATCGGCGATCCTATCGGCCTTCCTGCAATGCTGCCGCGTCCATCGGCTTGTCATCGAAAGCCACGGTACCCGCAGCAGTCATCTCCCAACCTGAAGGATATTTCCATGAGCGATCATTCGCTTCGCCTCGAAGGGGCGATCACGGCGCTGGTCACGCCATTCAAGGACGGCAAGGTCGATGGCATCGGCCTGATGTCGCTCGTCGAATGGCAGATCCGCCACGGCATTTCCGGCGTCGTCGCCTGCGGAACGACGGGAGAGGCGGCAACGCTTTCGCGTACAGAGCGGTCGATGGTCATCGAACGCTGCGTCGAAGTCGCCGAGAGAAAAATACCGGTAATCGCGGGCACAGGCACCAACTGCACGCAAACGACGATCGAACTGACGGCAGAGGCCAAGGCGCTCGGCGCCGATGCGGCGCTCATCGTTGCGCCCTACTACAACAAGCCCTCGCAGGAGGGGATCTATCGCCATTACGAGGCGGTGGTCCGGGCTGTCGATCTGCCTGTCATCGTCTACAACGTTCCCTCGCGCACCGGCGTCGACGTGACACCGCGCACGCTCGAGCGATTGGCGAAACTGCCCGGTATCGTCGGCATCAAGGATGCAACGGGCGACATCGGCCGCTTCCTTGCGTCGCGGCCATCCCTCAAGGCGCGGCTAAGCCAATTCTCCGGCAACGACCAGACGGCGCTGCCTTTCAACCTCTGCGGCGGCCACGGCACGATCTCGGTGGCCGCAAATGTCGTGCCGCGGCTGATGGTTTCGCTGCACCACGCAATCGCAACCGGCAACGCCCAGGCGGCCGTCGCCATCCATCAACGGCTCCAGCCCCTGTTCACCGCGCTCGAGCGCGAAACCAATCCGTGCCCGATCAAATACGCGCTGCATCTGGCGCGGGGCTTCAGCCCCGAAGTGCGGTTGCCGCTGACGACGGTGTCGCTGGAGACGGCGGCGGAAATTCGCTCGGCGCTCGAACCGTTGATCGAGGCGCACCGCAGTCCCCGCTTGCCGCTTGCCCTTGCGAGCTGAGCCCGGCCACCGATCGAATTTTCCATGTCATCGCAGATCGGACGGATCTTGCCATTGCGCGCGCCCGGTGCCGCCCTTGCCTTTCGTCAAACCCCTCAAAGGAGACAGACCATGTCACGCTTTCCCCACCTTGCCGCGCAGGCGGAACTAAGGCGCCGGTCGCAGGAGATCGAGCCCCACCCAGCCGACAACAGTGTCGTTCGCGATGCTTTCCTCGGGATCGGCATCCGCCTCGGCATCGTGCTTGGCCTCGCCTATGCCATCCAGACCGTCATCCCCTGGCTTGCCGGCTGAGCCGCCGCACTCTTCATCAACGAGGACCATTCGATCATGGGCAGTATGCAGCAGCCAGGGCGCGGCTTTTCGGCGCGCGCGCGTTTTGTTGTCGGGCGCGACAGTCACGGATGGTGGGTTGTTTCCGACCGTAAAGGATTGGTCGGAGGGCTTTTCACCAACGAGGCGGCGGCGATCCATTTCGCGGTGGAAGCGAGCGATCGGCACCCCGAAGACGTGTGCCGCGCACCGGACGGTGCCGCCATTGATCTCGGGACGTTTGCGAGCAGGCCGACTTCGCGCCGCACCCACTCCTGATTTCGACGTCATTGCTTCCGTCGGTCAAGGCGCCCGCCTGGCCGACGGATGAGTGCCGAACAGCGCCATGGCGCGTCCTGTTCGGATCCTGTCAGACCTTGACATCTTCATGTTAGCGATTGCTTGCAAACCCGCGCCCGCGGGTTCATTGTTTTGCGTTGACTGTGTGCAAATGGCTCTGGATAGCATGTGGCGCGGGGCCTCTTCGAAGGTTCGCTATTGATGAAGTGTCACGAGTGCGGTTGTAACATCGAGGGGCGTTTTTCGTTTTGCCCGAGCTGCGGGGCCAGACAGCAGAGCCCGTGTCCGGGCTGCGGTGCAGACTGCCTGCCCGGTTTCGCGTTCTGCCCGAATTGCGGGACACCGTTGGACAAGCCGGTGGCCGTCAAGGTCCTGGTTTCGGGACAGGTTGCCGTCATGCCCCTGCCGAGGGCGGCACGGGGTCAATCCCCAACGGTATCGAGCGACAACGAAAATGCCGACCGTCGCACTGCGACCATCCTTTTTGCCGATTTGTGCGGTTTCACCGGCCTTGGCGAGCATATGGATCCGGAGATCCTGCAAACCTTTCAAAATGAACTTTTTGTGGAGTTGACCGAAGCGGTCGAAACCTATGGCGGCTTCGTCGACAAATTCATCGGCGATGCCTTGCTGGCGCTTTTTGGCGCCCCGGTGGCGCATGAGGACGATGCCGAGCGCGCCCTTCGCGCTGCGATCGACATGATTGCGCGAGCAAACCTGATAGGTGAACGCTGGGAGGATCGCATCGGGGCGCCGGTGAACCTGCACATCGGCTTGAATACCGGCACTGTTGTCGCCGGTGCCCTGGGAGCGGGAGACAGCAAATCCTATTCGGTCACGGGGGATGCCGTGAACACCGCCCAGCGCCTGCAGTCCATGGCGGGACCCGGCGAGATTCTCGTCGGCCCCGTCACCTATCGCGTGACCCGGCATGCCTTCGCCTATGAGGCACTGGGTGCAACCGCGTTGCGCGGCAAGGCCGGCATTGTCGAGGTCTACCGGCTGATAAAGGTACTTGACGCCCCTGGTGCCGCCCGCGGCCTGGAGGCGTTGGGCCTGACTGCACCGCTGGTCGGGCGCGACGCGGAAATGAAGCGGCTGCTCGATTGCCTGGAGCTTGCCTGTGACGGGGCGGCGCAACTGGTGCGGCTGTCCGGCGAGGCAGGGATGGGAAAATCGCGGCTCGTCCATACATTTCTTGGGCTGGTCGCCGTCGACCCGCGCTTCGGGCATGTCGTCGTTCGCAGGGCAAGCTCATCTCCGCTTGGAGAGCCTTCCTACGGCGTCCTGGCATCTGTGTTGCGCGGCGCCTATGGCATCTCAACCCTTGATACCCTGGAACGCACCACCGAGCTGCTGACAGCGGGGCTGGCCGAGATCGGCTTTGCGCCCGAAAAACTGGAACAGCTTCTGCCGCTCTTCCTGCGCATCCTGGGAATGGGGACGCAGGACGAAAGCTTGCGCCATGTCGAGCCGGAACAGATGCGTCGCCAGCTCTTTGCAGCGGTGCGCGCCATCTTCGAGCGACGCCTGTCGCGAACGCCGCTGCTGCTGGTGATCGAGGATCTGCATTGGGCCGATGCGGCGTCCCTCGATGCCATCGCCTTTATCCTCGATCGGATGGAGGGCGGTCCATTGATGATGCTGACAACGGAGCGTCCCGAGACGGCGGTCGACCGGCTGAGACCTGGCCGAACGAGCCTGACGGCGTTGAGGCTCGCGCCGCTCACCGATGCCGAAGGGCACAGGCTGTTGTCCGCCTTTTTCGGTGCCGATGGTCTGCACCGCGGGTTGGCAGGCCGCATTCTGGCGCGCGCCGGCGGGAACCCGCTGTTCATCGAAGAAATCGTGCGCGGCCTGATCGAAGTCGATGCTCTCAAGCATTTCGGCGCCGCCTGGCGCGTGGTGGAGCGCGAGGCGACCGTCGACATTCCTGTCACCATCGAAGCCATGTTGCTCGGCAGGGTCGACCGGCTGCAGCCGCAGTCGCGCAGGCTGCTTCATCATGCGGCGGTCATCGGCCCACGGTTCGATGTCGAATTGCTGCGGGTCGTCGCCGGCGGCGAACCCACGATTGATGCCGCGCTGGATATCCTGTGCGATGCCGAGATTATCGAAGAGACGCGAGAGGGCCGCCTGCAGGGCGCGCAGACCTATCGCTTCACCCAGACGCTGTTGCAGGAGGTGGTCTACAACAATCTGCTTCTACGACGGCGTGCGGAGATACACGCCGTCGTCGCCGACCGGCTCGAGCGCCGCTATGGAGCGCAGACCACGAGACTGGAGGAAATGGCGCTGCTTGGCCACCACTTCAGCCAGTCGGAGGATAAATCGAAAGGCGCACGCTATCTCATGGCGGCGGGAGAACGTGCACAGGCGATCTATGCGAACGACGATGCCATACGGTTCTACAAGCAGGCGATGGCCGCCTGGGCGGAGGCTGGCGAGGAGGGGGCCGAATGGCTTGCCGCCCGCGAGCGGGTTGCCGACCTGCTCGGGCCTTCGGGGCAGCGCGATACGGCTGCGGGGCACTACGCGTCCCTCCTCGACGTCTATCGTGCCACCGACGATCGGATCTCCGCGGCCCGCATCCAGCGCAAGTTCGGACATCTGTTGTGGGAGGCAGCCCGACGCGACGAGGCGCTCGCGGCATTCGCCAACGCGGCCCAACTTCTGCAAGACGCGGATGCGCCGATCGAAAGCGCCCATCTCTCCCAGGAGCGGGGCCACCTTGCCTTTCGCATGGGCAGCTATGCCGACGCGATCGTCTGGGCCGACGACGCCTTGAAGCGCGTCGGCGGGCTGATGCCGCAAGCTCTGCAGGCGCGGCGCGAAGTGGACCGGGTGACCGCAGAAGCCCTCAATACCAAGGGCGTGGCGCTGGCGCGCCTTAACCGCGGCTCCGAGGCGATCGCAACGATCGAACGCAGCGTCGCCGTCGCGGAGGCTGCCGATCTGCTCAATGCGGCCTGCCGCGGCTATACCAATCTTGCCGTTCTCTACACGATCATCGAGCCGCGCAGGGCCATCGAAGTCTGCAAGTTCGGCTTCGACATGGCGCATCGTATCGGCGACCTTGGCTTCCAGGCGCGGCTGCTTTCCAATTTGGCCGTGGCCTATTGCACCTTCACCGATCGCTGTGCGGCCGACGGCATTCCTGCTGCCGAACGGGCGATCGCGATCGACCGCGAGCTCGATCAGCGCGATCATCTGCCGGTGTCGTTGCTGGTGCTGGGACAGATCGACCAGTGCCATGGGCGCCCTGATGTCGCGCGGCGTCTCTACGAGGAGGCTCTTGAGCTCGCGTTCGAAACGCGAGAGGCGCAGCTGTTGTTTCCGTGCTATGATGGCCTAGCGACACTCTGCCTTGATGCGGGTGACCTCGAGGGTGCGGAAAGGCACTTTGCTTCGGCTCGCGACATATGCACACGGCACGGTCTCGATCCCGAAGCGCTGATGATACTGCCGTTTCTCGACTAGGGCGCTGCAGGGCAGGTCCATCGAAGGCAAGTAAGACGATCCGGATTGCAGGATCGGGCGCCAATGGCTGTCCGAAATGCAAATTTGTGTCGCCAAATCGGTTCTGCGTCAGACGCGACGGCGCGTTCGTCCCAGCGTTCGACACGTCCGCCCCGCATCTCCGCAACCCACTATCGGTACGAGGAGAAGAGATCATGATTGAACACCACAATGGACCGCTACAGCCGGGCGATCGGGCGCCGAACGTGGTCCTTGACGCCATCACCCAGGATGGCCAGATTTCCATCGACGATTTTCGCGGACGCAAGCCTGTCCTGGTCGGCCTGTTCCGCGGTCTGCATTGCCCCTTCTGCCGGCGGCAGATCGCTGCGATGGCGCAGCTCGACGGGGCGTTGCGCGAAAAAGGCATCGAGAGCCTGACAGTCGTCAACACGCCGATCGACCGGGCACGGCTCTATTTCCGCTACCATCCGTTGCCGAATCTGCTGGCGGCTTCCGATCCGGAGCGGGTTTCGCATCGCGCGTTCGGCTTGCCCAATCTTCAGTTCACCGAGGATGAGGATGAATGGCCCCACAAGCTCGCCAAGAAAACCGCCATGGCGATGCTGATCGATATGCCCGGCGAGTTGCCGACCGCGATGGATCCCTGGGCAGCCTCGTCCTATCTCGACAAGGCGGACGGCTATCAAATCATGCAGGACGACGAGCGTATGATCGCCGCCGGCGAGGGTCAGCTCGTCGGCGAGTTCCTGCTCGACCGGGATGGCATCGTGCGCTGGAGCTTTACCGAGGCGACGAACGACGGGCGCAACATGTTCGGCATGCCGCGCCGCGAGGAACTGATGTCGGCCGCCTCCAACGTCGCCCATTGACGACGGTCGATTTGCGCCTCGGCCGTGCACCTCTTTAAAACAATCTGGCCCCGGAGGAGGAATGACTTCCGGGGCCGTCGGTTGCGTCGGGACTGACGTCAGGCGAGGGAGGCAACCGCCTCCTCGATCAGTGCGACGATCTCCGGGGCGTGCGAAGCCAGCGATGCGTGGCTCGCGTCGAGCGTGATCGTCTTTTTCGCCTTGATGCGCTCGGCCATCCACGCTTCGGTTTCCGGCGGGATCATGTTGTCGCGGCTCGACACCTGGTACCAGCTGGGCTTCACCTTCCAGGCCGGCGGGCCGGACTTGTCTTCGAAACAGCGCCCGGCAATCGGCTTCTGCGTCACGGCCATGACCAACGCTTCGGTCTCGCCGAGATCCTGACCAAAACTCTGGCGGAACGTCGCCTGGTCGAGCCAGAGGAAACCATCCTTGTCCGGCCGGATGCTGCCGGCGCCGGAAGGGGGATCGCGGCGGGCGAAGATGCTGCCGAGACTGTCGCCTTCATCGGGCGCGAAAGCGGCGATATAGACGAGGCCGGCGACATTCGGCGCGTGGCCGGCGCCGGTGATCACCGCTCCCCCATAGGAATGGCCGACCAGCAATGTCGGCCCGTCTTGCGCTGCCACCAGCCTCGATGTCCGGTCGACATCTTCGGCAAGCGACGTCAGCGGGTTCTGGACCGCGGCGATCTTGTAGCCCTTGGCATGCAGCGGCGGTATCACGTGGCGCCAATGCGAGGCGTCACCCCAAGCGCCATGGACGAGCACGATGTTCTTGATGGCTGGCATTGTCCGTTCCCTTCTTTCCCGTGGGGAGGCTCTCTAATCCTGGCTCCTTTGCCGTCGAGATGACGCATGGCCGATGTCTGGCGGCTGCGTTCAGGCCGAAAGAGCAAGGTAGGGCGGCGCGGTTGGTCGGTCCATGGCGCACGCCGATGATTCGCTATGCTGGTTGCGTGAGGTCGATGGCGGCATTAACGTCGCGTGGCGCCTATGCGCGAAGATGCGGTCACGGCAGGCAGCCTTGCTGTGACGCCCATATGTGCGGATGGCGGCCTCTACCGGGGGCAGTTCTGTGTTGGGGGATGTACGGACATAAAACCAATATGCGCGGCGCAGCCGTTTGCCGAGCCTGCATCTGTTTTGTTGTCTCTGAGAAGGGCCAGGCGATGGGGACGTTCGCCTGAGTAAAGGATGGTGGGCGTGACAGGGATTGAACCTGTGACCCCTACGATGTCAACGTAGTGCTCTCCCGCTGAGCTACACGCCCATCCGATGAGGCGCATAGACCATAGAACCCGCTGTCGCGTCAATAGGGTTTTTGCAGGTTTTTTGACAGAAATTTTGCAGGGCGTTTTTCGCCGCTATCCGCAGCCTTTGGCCGCCGGCGGGAAGCCCCGGATTTCCGAGCTTTGCGCGTAAGTCACTGAAATGAAAAGACCGCCGAAGATCCCTGTGGATCGCGGCGGTCAATCTGAAATCCGCGCTGAACCGTCTTGAACTGGTGCGGACGGAGGCGGCGGCTGTGGAAAAATGTCTGGCCTCAGGCGGCCAGCATCTTGTTGACCTCGTCGACGAGGTCGCGGAGGTGGAACGGCTTCGACAGGACCTTGGCGTCCTTCGGAGCCTTCGAATCCGGATTGAGCGCGACGGCGGCAAAGCCGGTGATGAACATCACCTTGAGATCCGGATCGAGCTCGGTCGCCCGGCGGGCAAGCTCGATGCCGTCCATCTCCGGCATGACGATGTCGGTCAGGAGAAGCGAGAAGGGCTCTTCGCGAAGGCGATCGTAGGCGCTGGCGCCGTTGTCATAGGACATGACCTTGTAGCCAGCCTTTTCGAGCGCCTTCACAAGGAAGCGGCGCATATCGTTGTCGTCTTCGGCAAGAAGGATTTTCACAGTCATGAACTCGGCCGTTGCTTCTGTTTATTCATTGCGGATGGATTGCGGCGTTCTATCCAAGCCGCAACGGGGTAAATATCTCGTGAACGCGGCGCGTCAACTCCCGAGAAACCGGAGTGGGCGCACTATGGACACAGAGCCGGCCAACTGGCAACATGATGACAACAGCAAGAACCGCACATGGTAAAAAGGGTTCCGATGGGGGAGATGACGGAGAGGGAGCTGTTTGAGGTTCTGGAACCTGCAAGCCAGCGGATTCCCTTCGTATTCAACTCGCCGCACAGCGGTCGATCTTATCCACAGGCCTTTCTCGATCAGTCGCGCCTCGATGCGCTGGCAATCCGTAGGTCCGAAGATCACTACGTCGACGAGCTGTTCCAGAATGCGACGTTCCTCGGCGCGCCGATGCTTTTGGCGCATTTCCCGCGCGCCTTCCTCGACGTCAATCGCGAGCCTTACGAACTCGACCCGCGCATGTTCGACGGCCCGGTGCCGCCGCACGCCAATATCAGCTCGATGCGGGTGGCGGGCGGCCTTGGAACCGTGCCGCGGCTGGTAGCCGAGAACATGGAAATCTACCGCGGCCGGTTTCCCGTCGAGGAGGCGTTGACGCGGATCGAGACGATCTACAAGCCGTACCATGCCACCTTGCGCAAGCTCATCGCCCGTACGCATGTGCAGTTCGGCCTGTCGGTGCTGATCGATTGCCACTCGATGCCGGGCAACGTGCATCTGCCCGGCAGCGCCCAGCGGCCGGATTTCATCATCGGCGACCGCTACGGCACCAGTGCGGCGGCGGAGCTGTCGCGGATAGCCGTCGATCTCTTGCAGGAGTTCGGCTATACCGTTGCACGCAACAAGCCCTATGCCGGCGGCTTCATCACCGAACACTACGGCCGGCCGAGCCGGGGCCTGCATGCACTGCAGATCGAGATCAATCGCGGGCTCTATGTCGATGAGATGACGCTGGTCAGGAAGCCTGGTTTCGGGGCGCTGGTCGACGACCTCACCAGCTTCATCGCCTCGCTCGCGCGCCATGTCGAGGACTATGGCGCCTATCTGCCGCTTGCAGCGGAGTAATCGCCGGTTTCCTGCCAGACCTCAAAAAGAACCGCGCCAATGGCGCGGTTAAGTCTAGGGAGGAAACACCCAAGGAGGGTATTTACAGTCACGAGTGACTGCATGAAAACCCTAATATTGCACTGCACAATTGTCAAGTTGAGCGACTGAAAACTTTTGCAGTGCATCAAAGGAATTTCACCGCTTCGAATGCACTGAAGCCGCTGGCGCGGCACACCGTCATCGATCGCCAGCAGCGGGCTGCCTGCCTTTGCCTTTCTGCAAATTTCGGCTATGCAGATCGGACCTTCCTGCTTCCTTCCCCAAAAGAGAGTGCCATGCTGCCCGACCGCTCCTTTTTCGACCGTCTCGCCGATGCCGCCAAGGCGGAAACCTTGCCGCGCTTTCGCATCGGTACGAGCGTCGTCAACAAGATCGAGGGCGGTTTCGATCCGGTGACGGAAGCGGACCAATCGGCTGAAGCGGCGATCCGGGTGCTGATCGAGCAGAATTTCCCCGATCACGGCATTCTCGGCGAGGAGCATGGCAATGTCGGCCTTGATCGCGAATATGTCTGGGTGATCGACCCGATCGACGGTACGCGCGCTTTCATCTCCGGCCTTCCGGTCTGGGGCACGCTGGTCGGACTTTATCGCAACGGCGATGCGGTGATGGGCCTGATGGACCAGCCGTTCACCGGCGAGCGCTTCTTTGCCGATGGCACGAAGGCTCTCTATCGCGGCCCCGATGGCGACAAGGTGCTGTCGACCCGCGCCTGCGACGCGCTGTCCGATGCGGTGCTGTTCACGACCTCGCCGCATCTCTACACCGGCGACAACAAGACCCGCTTCGAGGCGCTGCAGGACAAGGTGCGGCTGTTCCGCTACGGCTGTGATTGTTACGCCTTTGCGTTGCTGGCGGCCGGCCATGTCGACCTGGTGATCGAGTGCGGGCTCAAGCCCTATGACGTCGGTGGCCTGATCCCACTGATCGAGCAGGCTGGCGGCATCGTCACCAACTGGCAGGGCGGCCCGGCGGAGATGGGCGGCGAAGTCGTCGCTGCCGGCAGCGCCGCGCTGCATGCGCAGGCACTGGAAATCCTCAACGGCTGATATCAGCGCAGGTCGGCGTGACCCTTCTCAGGCCGCTTCGCCTTCGTCCTCGTCGTCTTCATCGGGAATGATGAAGGCAAGAATGGCCGCCATCGCCTGGGCGCGATAGCGATCCGCTTCGTGCAGCAGTTCGTGACGAGCGCCGTCGATCGGGATCATGTGGGCGGCGCGAAAATTGCGTGCCAGCCATTCGACGGCGATATGCGGCACCAGCCGATCGGCCGTCGGCGCCAGGATGATCGTCGGCAGGGTAATGCGGGTCAGATGTTCGCGGCGCGTGACACGCCGCACCGCGCGAAAGGCTTCGGTCAGCCAGCGCGCCGATGGCGGCCCAAGCCGCAATTCCGGATAGGCATCGGTCAGAGCAAGATTGCGCGCAAAGCGGCGGCGATCGGCCGTCAGTACGTTGTTTTCAAAGGGGCGGTTGCCCTTGTCGGCGTGCAGCGGCAGACGTCCGAGGCCGAGCCAGCGCATTACCGTTGCCATGCTCGCGATGCTGCGTTCGCCGATCACCTGGCCACCGAGGCCGACAAAGGGGGCGAGCACCACCAGGCGATCGATGCGGCTCGAAAGCATCGGGGCGAGGGACAAGGCGACCAGTGCGCCCATGGAATGGGCGACGATCGAAAAGGGAAGTCGGGTGTCCGGCAGCACGATCTGCTCGAGGAAGGTGGTCAGATCGCGCTCGTAATCGGAAAAGTGTTCGACGTGGCCGCGCCCGGGCTCGGGCAGAAGCCGCTCGGAGCCCGCCTGGCCGCGCCAGTCGAAGGTGGCAACCCACAGGCCGGCAGCGTTGAGCTCGGCGATAGTCTCGAAGTATTTCTCGATCGATTCGTTGCGCCCCTGCAGCAGCACCACGGTGCCACGCGCAATCGGCGTTTTGGTCTTGAAGATCGCATAACGGATCTTGCGGCCGCCGGCTCCATCGAAGAAGCCTGCCACGGGATTGTCCGGTATCGGATTGTCAGGTGTGGAGTGGAGGATTGTGGTCATGACGGACGAAACCAGGGTGAAGGCGCGTTGATCCTAGGCATCAGGGATAGGCGGCGGGCTTGGCGCCGTCAAAGAAAAAAGCCGGAAACGGTGGGTGAAATCCGGACGATCACCGTTTCCGCCCGCTGAAGGAGAAGGGACATGTCACTTCAGCCCCAGGAGATTTCCTCCCAGTGTGGCTGTTCTAGTCCCCACGATCTGAACCGCGGCCGAACCGTGCATTCATGCGCCGTTCACCGACAAAAATCTTGAGGTGGCATGCCTTGAACTGGCGAAATCGCATTCCCATGTTCTGCTCACGGACGCCGATAACGGGTCCGTTCACCGGTCGCGCCGCTGCCTGGATGGGGTGGCAGACCAGATATCGCAAACAGTTGCTCCCAGGAGGACACCATGCGTCACGTTGATTTTTCCCCCCTCTATCGCTCCACCGTCGGTTTCGACCGCCTCTTTACGATGCTCGACAGCCTCGGCCAGCCTGACCAGGCCCAGACCTATCCGCCCTACAACATCGAGCGTACCGGCGAAAACGCCTACCGCATCACCATGGCGGTTGCCGGCTTCGACGAAACCGAACTGTCGATCGAAGCGCGTGAACACACGCTGACGATCAAGGGCGAAAAGAGCGAGGAAAAGGCGGAAGAAAACCAGTTTCTGCATCGCGGCATTGCCAAGCGCGCCTTCGAGCGTCGCTTCCAGCTTGCCGACCATGTGGAGATCAAGTCCGCTTCGCTGAAGAACGGCCTGCTGCACATCGACCTCACCCGCGAGATCCCGGAAGCAGCCAAGCCGCGCCGGATCGACATTACGTCGGTCGCCTCGCAGCCGAAGCAGATCGAGGCTCAAAGCCTCTAATCCCTACCTCCCAAGCTTCAAATAGGCGGCGCCCGAAAGGACGCCGCCTTTTTCGTTATGTCCTGGCGGGTTCAGCGATTGCATCCGGCTCTTTGCGGGCGGCATAGCGCTGGGCGATCACGGCGCAGGCCATCAGCTGGATCTGGTGGAAGAGCATGACCGGCAGCACGATCGCGCCGATGTTCTGGCCGGCAAAGATGGCGCTCGCCATCGGGATGCCGCTCGCAAGGCTCTTCTTCGAGCCGCAGAAGGTAATGGCGATCTCGTCGGCCCGGTTGAAGCCGAGGAGACGGCTGCCGAACATGGTGACCGCAAGCACCGCTGCCAGCATGACGACCTCGATCGCGACAAGCACGCCGAGATCGGTGAGCGAAAAGGTCTGCCACAGGCCCGAAGTGACCGCCTGGCTGAAGGCGAGATAGACGACCATCAGGATCGAACCGCGGTCGACGGGCGCAAGCAGGCCCTTGCGTGCCCGGATCCAGCCGCCGATCCAGGGCTGCAGCAATTGGCCGGCAATGAACGGCGCCAGCAGTTGCAGGAGGATCTGCTCCAGCGCATCCAGCGATACGCCGCCATGGCCGCCGGCGGAAAACAACAGGCCGACCAGCAGCGGCGTCAGGAACATGCCGAAGATATTGGAGGCGGACGCAGAGCAGATTGCCGCCGGAACATTGCCGCCGGCAACCGAGGTGAAGGCGATTGACGACTGCACCGTCGAGGGCAGCACGCAGAGAAACAGGATGCCGGTGTAAAGCGCCGGCGGCAGAACCGACGACGGTACGAAGCCGACGGCAAGACCGATCAGCGGGAAGAGCACGAAGGTCGATGCCAGGATCGCCAGATGCAGCCGCCAATGAAGAAAACCGGCGATGACGACGTCACGCGACAGCCGCGCGCCGTGCAGGAAGAACACCAGGCCGACCGCTACCTTGGTCGCGATCGCGAACCAGGCGGTCGCGTCGCCCTGGATCGGCAGCACGGATGCCAGCAGCACGGTGAGAAGCAGGAGCAGGGTGAACGTGTCGGGAAGATAGCGGCGCATGTCTGTCACTGGCTCGATTGAGAAAACATCTTGCCGAGAAATGTCATTATGAAGCAGGATGCAAGGAATAACAGTTATCGTGAAAGTGGATAATGGATGCTCGATCTCGTGCAACTGCGCAGCTTCGTCGCGCTCGAACAGATGGGCAGCTTCACCCTTGCCGCGGAGAAGCTGACACTCGGGCAATCGACGGTCAGCCAGCATATTCAACGGCTTGAGGCGGCCGTCGGGCGCAAGCTCGTTGCCCGCGATACGCATCGGGTGTCCTTGACCACCGACGGCCAGGCTCTCCTTGCCCATGCGCGTTCGATGCTGGCGATCGACGACGAGGTCAAGGCGCTGTTTGCCGAAAGCAGCCTTCGCGGTCGCTTGAGGCTGGGTGTCTCGGAGGATTTCGTCACCAGCCGGCTGCCGGGCGTGCTTGAGGATTTCGTGCGCGCGCATCCGTCGGTGGAGCTGGAATTGACGGTGGCGCTGAGTGGCGTGCTCTACCAGATGCAGGATGGCGGCGAGATCGACCTGGTGCTGGCGAAGCGCCGGCTCGGCGATCCGCGCGGCGAGCTGGTCTATCGCGAGCCGCTCGTGTGGCTGGCGCGCGATCCAGAGCGCATCAAGCGCGACCGCGTCTTGCCGCTGATTGCTTTCCCGCCGCCGAGCATCACGCGCAGCGTGGCGCTCGAAGTGCTCGACCGGCATCGGCTGCCGTGGCGGATCGTCTGTACCTGCGGCAGCCTCAGCGGGCTGACGGCCGCAGCGCAAGCCGGCATGGGCGTGCTCGTCCAGCCGCGCAGCATGGCGCCTCAGGGTCTCAGGGAATTGCCTGCCGGCACCCTGCCGCCGCTCGAAGATGTCGAGTTCGTGCTGGTCCCGAGCAAGGGCGCCGACCAGAAACTGCTGGCGGCGCTCTCGACCGAGATCCTTTCGAAGGTACGGACGCTGCAGGGCCAGGCTTGAGCCCGGCCCTTCGGGCTGATCCGCCTCAGCAGGCGGCGACGAAGCGATCGACGTCCTCTGCTTTCGTGGCAAAGCTCGTCACCAGGCGGTAAAGGCCTTCGTCGGCTTCAAGGCTTCCGGCAAGATCATGCGGAACGGGCCAATCGTAGAAGACCGCGCCCTGTTCGCGCAGCTTTGCCGCCACGTCGCTTTTCAGAATGACGAAGACCTCGTTGGCGTCGACCGGCCAACCAAGCCGGCTCGTTCGCGAGGCGGCGATGCCATCTGCAAGACGGCGGGCCATCGCGTTGGAATGCCGGGCGAGGTCGAGCCAGAGGTCGCCTTCGAGATAGGCATCGAACTGGGCAGAGACGAAGCGGGATTTCGAGAACAGCTGGGCCGAGCGCTTGCGCAGGAAGTGCATCTCGTGCGCCTTGGAAAGATCGAAGAGGATGAGCGCCTCTGCACACCAGCAGCCGTTTTTCGTGCCACCGAAGGAAACGAGATCGACGCCACGCTTCCAGGTCATTTCAGCCGGTGTCGCCTCGAGGCTGACCAGCGCATTGGCAAAGCGCGCACCGTCCATGTGCAATGGCAACTTGTGCGCCTTGGCGACGGCTGCGATCGCCTCGATCTCTTCGAGCGCGTAAACGGTGCCGCTTTCAGTCGCCTGCGTTAACGTCACCGCCATCGGCTGACCACCATGGACGTTGTCGAGTGGGTAGCGGCGAATTTCCGCTTCCAGACGCGATGCATCCATCTTGCCGTGCTTGCCGTCGACCGGTTTCAATCTCGAGCCGTGCGTGAAAAATTCCGGAGCGCCGCATTCGTCGGCGGTCACATGGGCTTCCCGGTGGCAGAACGCGACGCCGCCGGCGCGGCTCGCGCTGGCAAGCGCCAGCGAATTGGCTGCTGTTCCCGTGCCGACAAAGAAAACGGCGACATCGCGCTCGAAAACGTCGGACAGTCTTTTCTCCACCTTCCGGTCGAGCTCACTGGTGCCATAGGCGGAGGCATAGCCGCCGGCATGGGTCACGAGGCTCTGGGCGATGGCCGGGTGGGCTCCAGCCCAGTTGTCAGAGGAAAAAATCATCACATGTCGTCCTGTTTTACGGGCGTGTCGGCGTCGTTCGGGCGACCATAACCCACTTCCCGACCGGATCAATCACGGTCTGTGCGGAAGAGGCCAACAGAATACCAGTTTGAAACCAAAATGAAGAAAACGCCGGTTTGTCGTAATTAAATTATAAAACCGGGAAACTTTCGGCAATGTTCGGCAAAATCTCTTCCAATAATTGCTCATATGCCCCTTGCGGAGGGGGGCGGTTTCTGGCATAGAGCGCATGAAATAGGACAGCAAGACTGTCCTATTTCGGTCTAGGGACCGGAGCAATCGCCGCAAGTGCCCAAAAAATCGGCATTCGGCGTATGGCGTAGGCAAATCCGCCGGATTTCATCCGGTTGTTATAGCCTGCCATCAGGATGGTCACTGACATCAATGCCTGATGATGCCGTGCATTATTTGCGACCTGATCAGGATCATGAGACGATGAATGCCCCGGCTTTGCGGCATGCGAATGCATGCGACGGAGAGCCATGCGCGGGCGCAGGTATGCCCGGGACGTGCCGGGTTCAACAGGAGGGAAGACGATGACGGATCACACGCCATCACAGCAATCTGGGCTCAACCTCGCACACACTGTTGCGACGGCTGAAAAAACGCCCGTTTTCCCGTCTGGCCTGCCGCGAAAACAGGGTCTCTATGATCCGCGCAACGAACACGATGCCTGCGGCGTCGGCTTCGTCGCGCATCTGAAGGGCGAGAAGTCGCACCAGATCGTGCGTGACGGCCTCTTCATGCTCGAAAACCTGACGCACCGCGGTGCCGTCGGTGCCGACCCGCTGATGGGTGATGGCGCCGGTATCCTCGTGCAGATCCCCGACCGCTTCTTCCGCGAGGAAATGGCCAAGCAGGGCGTGACCCTGCCGAAGGCCGGCGAATATGGCGTCGGCTACCTCTTCATGCCGCGCGACGAGAAGCTGATCGCCCACTTCAAGGACGTGATCAACGAAGTCGTCGCCGAGGAAGGCCAGCACGTGCTCGGCTTCCGCGACGTGCCGGTCGACAATTCGTCGCTGTCAAAGGCACCGGACATCGCCGCGACCGAACCGCACCATGTCCAGGTGTTCATTGGTGCCGGCCGTGACGCCGCCACCAATGCCGAGTTCGAGCGCCGCCTGTTCACGCTGCGCAAAGTGATCTCCAACCGCATCTATGCGGAGGCCGAAGGCGGCGATCTCGGCTTCTACGTCGTGTCGCTGTCGACCCAGACCGTCGTCTACAAGGGCATGTTCCTGGCCTACCAGGTCGGCGCCTACTACAAGGATCTGGAGGACGAGCGCTTCCAGTCGGCCGTAGCCCTGGTCCACCAGCGCTTCTCGACCAACACCTTCCCGTCGTGGAAGCTGGCACACCCTTACCGCATGGTCGCCCACAACGGCGAAATCAACACGCTGCGCGGCAACGTCAACTGGATGGCGGCCCGTCAGGCTTCCGTGTCCTCGCCGCTCTTCGGCGACGACATCTCCAAGCTCTGGCCGATTTCCTACGAGGGCCAGTCGGACACTGCCTGTTTCGATAACGCGCTCGAATTCCTGGTGCAGGGTGGCTACTCGCTCTCGCATGCGGTGATGATGCTGATCCCCGAAGCCTGGGCCGGCAACCAGCTGATGTCGCCAGAGCGCAAGGCATTCTACGAATACCATGCAGCGCTGATGGAGCCGTGGGATGGACCGGCAGCGGTTGCCTTCACCGACGGTCGCCAGATCGGCGCGACGCTTGACCGCAACGGCCTGCGTCCCGCCCGCTACATCGTCACTTCGGACGATCGCGTCATCCTCGCGTCTGAAGCCGGCGTGCTTCCCGTTGACGAGAGCAAGATCGTCAAGAAGTGGCGCCTGCAGCCGGGCAAGATGCTGCTCATCGACATGGAGCAGGGCCGCATCATCTCGGATGAAGAGGTGAAGTCTTCGCTTGCAACCAAGCACCCCTACAGCAAGTGGCTTGAAGACACCCAGCTGATCCTGGAAGAACTGAAGCCGGTGGAGCCGCGCGCGCTGCGTCGCGACGTCTCCCTCATCGACCGCCAGCAGGCCTTCGGCTACACGCTCGAAGACACCAAGATCCTGATGTCGCCGATGGCGACCACCGGTCAGGAAGCCGTCGGCTCGATGGGAACGGACACGCCGATCTCGGCGATGTCGGACAAGCGCAAGCTGCTCTATACCTACTTCAAGCAGAACTTCGCGCAGGTCACCAACCCGCCGATCGATCCGATCCGCGAAGAGCTGGTGATGAGCCTCGTCTCGTTCATCGGTCCGCGCCCGAACCTGCTCGACCATGCCGGCATGGCGCATGCCAAGCGGCTGGAAGTGCGCCAGCCGATCCTGACCAATGGCGATCTCGAAAAGATCCGCTCGATCGGTCACACCGAGGACCGGTTCGATACCAAGACGCTCGACTTCACCTATGACATTTCGCGCGAAGCCGAAGGCATGCCGGAGATGCTCGATCGCCTGTGCGAGCGGGCGGAAGCGGCGGTCAAGGGCGGCTACAACATCATCGTCTTGTCCGACCGCCAGGTCGGTCCGGACCGCGTCGCCATCCCGGCTCTGCTGGCCACCGCCGCCGTACACCACCACCTGATCCGCAAGGGCCTGCGCACTTCGGTCGGTATCGTGCTGGAATCCGGCGAGCCGCGCGAGGTACACCACTTCTGCCTGCTCGCCGGCTACGGCGCCGAAGCGATCAACCCATACCTCGCCTTCGACACGCTGACCGAAATGCACAAGCGCGGCGACTTCCCCAAGGAAGTCGACGGCAGCGAAGTGGTTTACCGCTACATCAAGGCGGTCGGTAAGGGCATCCTTAAGGTCATGTCCAAGATGGGCATCTCGACCTACCAGTCCTATTGCGGCGCGCAGATCTTCGACGCGGTCGGCCTGTCGTCAAAGCTCGTCGACCAGTTCTTCTTCGGAACGGCAACGACGATCGAAGGCATCGGCCTTGAAGAGATTGCAGCCGAGACTGTCGCCCGTCACAAGGCGGCCTTCGGTGCCGATCCGGTGCTGGCCAACACGCTGGATATCGGTGGCGAATACGCCTACCGCATGCGCGGCGAAAGCCATGCCTGGACACCGGATGCGATCGCGTCGCTGCAGCATGCCGTGCGCGGCAATGCGCAGGACCGCTACCGCGAATTCGCCGAGATGGTGAACACCTCGGCGCTCAGGATGAACACCATCCGTGGCCTGTTCACGGTCAAGAGTGCCGAGGCTGCCGGCCGCAAGCCGATCTCCGTCGACGAGGTGGAATCGGCCGCCGACATCGTCAAGCGCTTCTCGACCGGTGCCATGTCCTTCGGCTCGATCAGCCGCGAGGCGCACACGACGCTCGCCATCGCCATGAACCGGATCGGCGGCAAGTCGAACACCGGTGAAGGCGGCGAGGAAAGCGACCGCTACCTGCCTTTGCCCGACGGTTCGATGAACCCGGAGCGTTCGGCGATCAAGCAGATCGCGTCCGGCCGCTTCGGTGTGACCACCGAGTACCTTGTTAATGCCGACATGCTGCAGATCAAGGTGGCCCAGGGCGCCAAGCCCGGCGAGGGCGGCCAGCTGCCCGGTCACAAGGTGGATGCGACTGTCGCCAAGACCCGGCATTCGACGCCGGGCGTCGGCCTGATTTCGCCACCGCCGCACCATGACATCTACTCGATCGAAGATCTGGCGCAGCTGATCTACGACCTGAAGAACGTCAACCCGGAAGCCGACGTGTCGGTCAAGCTGGTCTCGGAAGTGGGTGTCGGCACGGTTGCGGCCGGTGTCGCCAAGGCGCGCGCCGACCATATTACCGTGTCCGGTTTCGACGGTGGCACCGGCGCATCGCCGCTGACCTCCTTGAAGCATGCCGGCAGCCCCTGGGAAATCGGTCTTGCCGAAACCCAGCAGACGCTGGTGCTGAACGGTCTTCGCTCGCGCGTCGCCCTACAGGTCGATGGTGGCCTCAAGACCGGTCGCGACGTCATCATCGGCGCGCTTCTCGGTGCCGACGAGTTCGGCTTTGCGACCGCGCCGCTGATTGCGGCCGGCTGCATCATGATGCGCAAGTGCCACCTCAACACCTGTCCTGTCGGTGTCGCGACTCAGGATCCGGTGCTGCGCAAGCGCTTCAAGGGCACGGCCGAGCACGTCATCAACTACTTCTTCTTCGTTGCAGAAGAAGTGCGCGAGATCCTCGCCTCACTCGGCGTGCGCAAGCTCGATGAAATCATCGGTGCGTCCGAATTGTTGGAAAAGGACGGCGCGCTCGCCCACTGGAAGGCCAACGGTCTCGATTTCTCGAAGATCTTCCACAAGGTCGACGCCGCGAAGGAAGAGACCTACTGGACCAGCCGCCAGAAGCATCCGATCGACGACGTGCTCGACCGCACGTTGATCGAAAAGGCCAAGCTCGCGCTGGAAACCAAGGCGCCCGTCGCCTTCGAAGCCAAGATCAAGAACGTCGACCGGTCGGCCGGCGCCATGCTTTCGGGCGCTCTTGCCAAGCGCTGGGGCCACAAGGGTCTGAAGGACGATACGATCCACGTCACCCTCAAGGGCACGGCGGGTCAGTCGTTCGCCGCATTCCTGGCGCGCGGCATCACTTTCGACCTGGTGGGCGATGGCAACGACTATGTCGGAAAGGGTCTGTCAGGCGGGCGCATCATCGTCCGGCCGCCTGAAAACACGAAAATCGTGCCTGAAGACTCCATCATCGTCGGCAACACCGTGCTTTACGGCGCGATCTCGGGCGAGTGCTATTTCAATGGCGTCGCCGGCGAACGCTTCGCCGTGCGCAACTCCGGCGCTGTTGCCGTCGTCGAAGGCGTGGGTGACCACGGCTGCGAATACATGACCGGCGGTGTCGTCGTCGTTCTCGGCACGACCGGCCGCAACTTCGCGGCCGGCATGTCCGGCGGCGTCGCCTATGTGCTCGACGAGGAGGGCGATTTCGCCCGCCGCTGCAACATGGCCATGGTCGAGCTGCAGCCGGTGCCGGAAGAGGACGACATGCTCGAGAAGCTGCATCATCACGGCGGCGACATCATGCACAAGGGCATGGTCGACGTCTCCGGCGATATGACGCGCCACGACGAGGAGCGGCTCTACCAGCTGATCTCCAATCACCTGCACCACACGGGTTCGCCCCGGGCAAAGGCGATCCTCGATCATTGGGCTGACTACAGGCCGAAATTCCGCAAGGTCATGCCGGTCGAATATCGCCGTGCGCTCGAAGACATGGAACGCATGAAAATGGCAGAGGCGGCCGAATAGAGGCCCCGGTGAAAAGGGCTCCCGGTTCCGAAAAGGGTTCGGGGGTTCATCACGCGCGCTTGTCTAAAGCGCCTGTTCAGACGCATAGCTATCAGGATGATACGATGGGTAAGGTAACTGGTTTTCTCGAGATCGACCGGCAAGTGGCAAAGTACCAGCCGGCGTCCGACCGCATTCGCCATTTCCGCGAATTCACCATTCCGATGTCGGAACCGGAAGTGCAGAAGCAGGCTGCACGCTGCATGGACTGCGGTATTCCCTACTGCCATGGGCCAACCGGGTGTCCGGTGCACAACCAGATTCCCGACTGGAACGATCTGGTCTACAACGGCAACTGGGACGAGGCGATCCGCAACCTGCACTCGACCAACAACTTCCCCGAATTCACCGGCCGCGTCTGCCCTGCGCCGTGCGAGGAGGCATGCACGCTGAACCTCGAGGATGCGCCGGTCGCGATCAAGACCGTCGAGCAGGCGATCGCCGACAAGGCCTATGAGATGGGCTATATCGTGCCGCAGCCGGCCGTGACCAAGACCGGCAAGAAGGTTGCGGTCATCGGTTCGGGCCCGGCCGGCATGGCAGCTGCCCAGCAGATGGCGCGCGCCGGTCACGAGGTTCACGTCTACGAGCGCGAGAGCAAGCCCGGCGGCCTGCTGCGCTACGGCATCCCCGACTTCAAGATGGAGAAGAACTTCATCGATCGCCGCGTCGAGCAGATGAAGGGCGAGGGCGTCACCTTCCATTGCGGCGTCAACATCGGCGTCGACCTGCCCGTCGAGCAGTTGATCGAGGCCCACGATGCGGTGCTCTATTGCGGCGGCTCAGAGACGCCGCGCAATGCCGGCATTCCCGGCGTCGAGTTTGCCGGCGTGCATGACGCCATGCCCTACCTCGTGCAGCAGAACCGTCGCGTCGGCCGCGAGAACATCGACAGCACCGGCTGGCCGTCTGCACCGATCCTCGCCGGCGGCAAGCACATCGTCGTCGTCGGCGGTGGCGATACCGCATCCGACTGCGTCGGTACCGCGTTCCGCCAGGGCGCCGTCAAGGTCACCCAGCTCGACATCCGCCCGCAGCCGCCGGAAAAGGAAGACAAGCTCGCCGTCTGGCCGTTCTGGGCGACCAAGATGCGCACCTCGTCCAGCCAGGCCGAGGGTGCTATCCGCGAATTCCAGGTCGCGACACTGGAGTTCGTCGGCGACGAGGACGGCAACCTCATCGGCGTCAAGTGCTGCCAGGTCGACGATCGCCGCAAGCCGATTGCCGGCACGGAGTTCATCATCAAGGCCGATCTCGCCTTCATCGCTATCGGCTTCAGCGGCCCGTTCACCGACAGCGTGCTGAAGGATCTCGGCGACAAGCTGACGCTCAACACCGATCGCCGCGGCTCGACCAACGTCGTTGCCAACGACCGCGACTACAAGACCTCGGTCGACAAGTTCTGGACGGCCGGCGACGTGCGCCGCGGCCAGTCGCTCGTCGTCTGGGCGATCCGCGAGGGCCGTCAGGCCGCTCGGGCGATCGATGAGGCGCTGATGGGATCGTCGATCCTGCCGCGCTGACACCACCGCTGCCAAACAGAAAAGGGCTCCGCCGGATCGTTGGCGGAGCCCTTTTTCTTTCAGGGTGGTGTTTTACGATGTGGGGATCGTCGCGAAGAGGCGGTCCCTCTTCCATTTGATGCGCGGCTGGCATCGCTTGCAGCCTTGCGCGAAAGAACTAGTTCCGGATTACCGGATTGCTGATGACTGTTCCTGGCTTGGCGAGGCGGAAATCATCGACGCGGCCGGCAGGCGCTGCAGCCACATCGCCCTTGTCGACGAGGCGGTCGCGTGGGCTCCGGCCGGTGCCCTTGTTGGGGGCGGCGTCGCCGAGCAGGCTTGCTGCGCCATCGAGATCCGGATCGGTCAGGCCGATTGGTTGCGTCTTGACGATGTCCTCGTTGGCAAGCGGTGCGGTAACGACGAGATCCTTGAGTCCGTCGGCGCCCGGTACGTCCCTGTCGGTCGCGGCGGCATCTCCGAGCAGACGGCGAATATCCTTTTCCAGATAGAACGCGAGTTTTCGTTTGCCTGCTTTCGTCAGGTTGATGCCGTCGGCGCCGCGCAGGCGCACCTGCTGGCCATTGATGTCGGAGCCGGTCAGCACGAATTTTCCGGCCTCATCGACGAAGCCGTCCCAGATATCGACGAACTGGCCGCCGACCTTTTCGACTTCCTCGCGGTAGATGCCGTTGAACGTCACCATGTCGGCCGTCATCGCGGCTGACTGGAACGGCGGCATGCCGACCCACAGGACCGGCAGCTTTTCCTTGCGCGCAAGCTCGGCGAGCGCGTGGACGCGCTTGCGGTATTCCTCCGTCCAAAGATCCGTGCGGTATTTTTCCTTGGTGCTGCCGATCTGCATCTGCTGGCGATCGTTGGCGCCGAGGCTGACAATGATGACGGCGGGCTTGATCTCACCCACATAGGCCGGCAGCGTCACCGGCCAGTTGAAATAGTCCTCGCGCACCAGGCCGGAGGAACCGTTCGCACGCGTCTCGATGGTGATGCCGGGCGTCATTTCGAATGCGGTCTTCAGGCCGTCGCCGAGGCTGCCGGCCATGAAGTCGCCGACAACGAGAACCTTCTTGGCGTCCGGCGCCTTTTCAACCGGCTGCGGCACGGGAGCCGCATCGGCAATGGCGGGCTTTGCCTTCTGCTGCCCCGGGACCTTCTGCCGTGGTTGACCTTGGCTCTGGTTCTGGCGGGCGCGCCTGGGCCGCGGCTGCTGCGGAAACTCGTACCGCTCGTCGATAACACGTCGTTCGCGCGTGAAGCCGCCGAACAGCATCTGGAAGAGGTTGCGCCGCTGCACCCGTTCCTGGGCTTCGGCAAAACTTGCGGCAAAACCGACGAACAGCATTGCGGCCGCGGCGATGAACATCGTCGCGACCTTCAAGGGCATTCCGCCGCCTACTGTCCGGGTCTTGGTTTTCGCTTGCATGTCTGATCATCCATCGAACGGACGGCGACAACAAGGCCGCCGTCGCGTTTCGGGCACGCGGGTCAGTTGCGCAGGGCGCGCAGCAGATGCTGCGTCGGCTGACCATCCGGCGCCAAGCCGTTCTTCGACTGGAATTCCTGGATGGCGGCCTTGGAGCCGGATCCGAAATTGCCATCGACCTCGCCGCTGTAATAGCCGAGTTCCTTCAAACGGTTCTGCAACTCGAACTTTTCACTGATGTCGAGCGAACCGTCCGGGCGCGGCCAACGCTGCTGCATGCCGGCATAACCGGCGATCTGGTCGGCAAGAAGGCCGACGCCGAGAGCGTAGCTGTCCGACGCGTTGTAGCGCTTGATGACGAAGAAGTTCTTGGTCATCAGAAAGCCCGGACCGTCACCGCCGCTCGGCAGCTTCAGTTCGGCGCGTGAATTGCCATTGCGGAAGCCCTTGCCGTTCGGCCTGAGGAAGCCGAGCGCTGCCCATTGGGCAAGCGTCTTCGTCTGCCCCGAGTATTTCGCGGCGTTGGCCGGCGGCGCGACTTCGTAGCCCCAGGTTTCGCCCGGCTGC
This sequence comes from Ensifer sp. GW823-FHT05D09, assembly GCF_058795755.1. NCBI lineage: Bacteria > Pseudomonadati > Pseudomonadota > Alphaproteobacteria > Hyphomicrobiales > Rhizobiaceae > Ensifer > Ensifer sp. GW823-FHT05D09. Next base: position 108,149 of record NZ_JBXAIA010000010.1, read on the forward strand.
CAGCCGTTCTTCTTCAGGAGGTTGGCGGCCGTCGCCAGCGCGTCGGGCACCGAGTTCCAGATATCGCGGTGGCCATTGCCATCAGCGTCGATCGCGTAGAGAAGATAGCTCGTCGGGATGAACTGCGTGTGCCCCATGGCGCCGGCCCAGGAGCCTGTCAGCTCGCGCGGGGTGATGTCGCCACTCTGCAGGATTTTCAGCGCGGCGATCAGCTGTGTCTTGGCGAATTTGGCGCGCTTAGGATCGGCATAGGCAAGTGTCGCCAGCGCCCGCGGCACGTAGTGCAGACGGTCGTCCTTTTCGAGCACGGCGCCGTAGTTCGATTCCATCGACCAGATCGCCAGCAGGATCGTCTTGTCGACGCCGAAGTGCTTTTCGATTGAATTCAGCGTGCGGGCATGCTTGGCGGCCATCTCCTGGCCGATGCGCTTGGTGTAGGGGTTGACGCGGGAATCGATGTATTCCCAGATCTTGTGCTTGAATTCAGGCTGGTAATTGGCCTTTTCGATCACGGCCGCATCCGGCGTCTTCACGCCGGCAAAAGCCTTGCGATAGGTCGCCTGGGTGATGCCGCTCTTTGCAGCCGTGGCATAGAAGTTGTTGATCCAGTTCTGAAATCCGGCATCGGCGCGCGCAGGGGAGGTGCCAAGCGCGACGGCGGATAGGACGAAGGCTGCTGCTATATGACGGAAAAACGTCCTGCGGTTTCTGATCATCAGCTGTCGGTTCCGTTTCTCTGCGGAGCCTCAGCCGTCATAGCCGGGACATCTCCGCATGGTGGCAGTCTGGAGCCAGCTCAGCGGTTCGTCGACCGCCGGCGGTTCCTGTTCTCGGATCCGGCCGCAGTCGATGCAGCGCCGGATCAGGACGAATCTACAGAAACGTGGTCAACAAACCCTTTACCATGAAAAGGCCATTGCGTCTTCTCGTGGAAGAAAATGCGGTTGGGGTCGCAAATCGCATTTTTTCCGTCCCGGTTCAGCGTGCGTTCACATCGTTACGTAGAGATTGCCGCCGCACTGCAAAGCGCTGACGATTCCTTAAATTGATTTGCTTTAAGGGTTTCTACAGCAACACTCAGGATTGAAATCCTATTGAAGGAGGTACCGATGACCGACAAGCGTAAAGTCCGCAAAGCCGTGTTCCCGGTCGCTGGTCTGGGCACGCGATTCCTGCCGGCCACCAAGGCCGTGCCGAAGGAAATGCTGACGGTGGTGGACAAGCCGGTCATTCAATATGTGGTCGACGAGGCGATGGAAGCCGGTATCGAGCATCTGATCTTCGTCACCGGCCGCAGCAAGGCCGTCATCGAGGACTATTTCGACATCCAGGTCGAACTCGACCAGACGCTGCGCGAGCGCAACAAGAAGATCGAGATCGAGCTTCTCGACAACATCCTGCCGAAGGCCGGCACCACCAGCTTCACCCGCCAGCAGGCGCCGCTCGGCCTTGGCCATGCCGTCTGGTGCGCCCGTGAACTCGTCGGCAACGAACCATTCGCGCTGTTGCTGCCCGACATGATCATGAAGGGCGAGAAGGGCTGCCTGAAGGGCATGGTCGAGCTCTATGAGCAAAGCGGCGGCAATGTCATCGCGGTCGAGGAATGTGCGCCGGATCAGGCCCATAAATACGGCATCGTCGGCGTTGGCGAAAAGGTCGGCGACGGCTTCAAGATCACCAAGATGGTCGAAAAGCCCGCACCGGGAACGGCGCCGTCGAACTTCTTCATCAATGGCCGCTACATCCTGCAGCCGGAGATCTTCCCGATCCTGGAAAAGCAGGAGCGCGGCGCCGGCAATGAGATCCAGTTGACCGACGGCATGCTGAAGCTTTCCGAGAGCCAGCAGTTCGCCGCCTACCATTTCCGTGGCGAAACCTATGACTGCGGCGCCAAGGATGGCTTCATCCTTGCCAACGTCGCCTTCGCGCTGGAACGCGGCGATATCCGCCCGACCGTCGAGGGTCCGCTCAAGGCGCTGCTCAGCAGCTTGAAGTAATTTCGGTTCCGCCGAAACACGAAGGCCGCGTCCCGTTGGGGCGCGGCCTTTTCTTTGTAAACTGTCGCCGGCGCGCGGCCATGAAAGGTCCGGCCCCTGGCTCAACGCCTGAGGACGAGACCGACGCCGACGCGGGTAATGTCCGTGGGATCGCCGACGTCGCGCACGGTGCGCTCATAGCTGACGTCGCCGGTCAATGCGAGATAGCGGTTCATGTCCCAGGTGAGGCCTGCCCCGGTGCGCCAGGTCGTCTCGTCGGAGGAGCGGTTATCCGAGGGGTATTTGCGGATGATCAGGGTGTTGGACAGTCGCGCGACGAGATCCGAGCGCATCTCGTGGGTGACGAGGTTGAGCAGGGTGTAGTCGATCGAGCCGGAATCGCCCGCAGTGGTCGACGGGTTGAGACCGGTCGATAGTCCGAAGAGGACGTCCGTGCCGCGCTGCGGCGACCAGTTGAGGCGACCGTCGATCGACAGGCCGCTGACGTTGCTCAACCGATCATCCTCGAAGCGATAGGTTTCGTAGCCGAGAGCGATCTCGCCGTTGAGCTTCTCGCCGAAGTCGACCTCCAGGCCGCCTCGTGTCGCGTAGCTTTGATAGGATCGCTCGAAGCCGAGCGTGTCCTGGCGAAGATCGTAGATCGACCTGCCGACCGCGGCCTCGATGAACGGGATCAAGGCCGGCGACATTTCGTAACCGACCCGTGCCGTCACGGTACCGCTGTTGCGGTTTCGGTCTTCGACGGAAAGCGTCGTGCCGTTTTCCAGTTCCACGTTACCATAGGTCTGCCGTTCGAGATCGAGCCCGACAGAGCCGCGGATGAGGCCGAAATCGCGCTCGATCGCGGCGCCCAGCCGATAGGTGTTGACGCCTGACTGGGTCTTTGCATTGGAGATCGCATTCGGATCGTCCGCGTCTTCGCGGTAGAAGCTGTAGCCCGCCCGCAGGCGCGCGATGGTTTCATCCCAGAGATCCAGGCGCAGTTCCGCGTCGATATCGGCGCGGGGTTCTTCCTCGCCTTCGCCGGAGATGTTGTTTTGTATGACGCCGGCGCCGGTGACCGTCAGTGCGTGGCGGGACCAGTCAGACGTCAACGTGCCACGGATGCCGGTTTCCAGGTAGCCGCGGTTCTGCTTGGTATCGCCGTCCTTGCGCCATTCATGGTTCAGCGTTTCGCCGATTTCCGGCCGCAAGGTGAATGTGCCGATGCGGATGCCGGTCGCCCTTTCTTCATCCGGATCTATTCGCGTCCGCAATCCGTCGATTGTTGGTTCGCGACGGTTGAGGCGGATGAGATCTTCATCGGAAGCCGGTGACAGGTCATCAGTGCTGACGGCACCCGTCGTCTGCGGATCCGATATCGCCGGCATCGTGGTCGCGGTGCCGGGTGCAACGACGCCAGGGGGCGTGGAATTGGCGACGGTCTGGGCGTGCGACGACAGCGGAGCGGCAAGCGCCGTGCCAGCCAGCAACAACGCCATCAGCGTAAAACGCCGGGCGTGTCTTCCGGTCGAGCATAAGTCGTCTGGCACCATCTGCCGTTTGTCCGCGAGCCTGATTGCAATCCTTTCGCAATCGTAAAGCCGCGTGGTTAACCAATCGTTTCCAAACGGGAAAAACCCTTTAGTGACGGGAAGATGGCAATGCTTCGATGAAGAGCCGCTTCGAATGCGCCCGCGGGCATTAGGCGCTTTCGACCGTCAGGCTGCGTCCATGGCTGGCCACGATGCGCACGCGCGTGCCGGCGGGCAGATCCGGGCCTTCGACGATCCAGATCGTATCGTCCAGCCGCACCCGTCCGTGACCTTCGGCGATCGGCTTTTCAAGCACGGCCGTTCGGCCGACGAGGCTCTGTGCCCGCTGATTGAGCAGGGGCTCGTCCGTCTCCCTGGCGGACGACGAGACGAAATGGCGTCCGAGGAGGACGGAGATGATCGACAGAAGCGCAAAGACGACGAACTGGACCTGCCAGCCCCACACGATCGTGTCCCACAGCAACAGCGACAGCGCGCCGGTGATCAGCGCGGCAATCGCGATCCAGATGAGGAAGACACCGGGTGCAACGACTTCGGCGGCCAGCAGGACAAGTCCGAGAACCCACCAGCTCCAGGGGCCGAGTTCAAGGATGATGCGCTGGACCATCGCTTATTTCCCCTGGGGTTCGAACGGGCCGGTGCGCGGGGTCGTCGTAGGGCGCTGACGGGCGGCGGGCGCTTGATTGTCGCCGAAAACTTCCTTGGCAATCGCGCCGATGCCGCCGAGCGACCCGATCAGGGCTGACGCTTCCATCGGCATCAGGACGATCTTCTGATTGTTGGCAGTGCCGATCGCGGCGAGCGCTTCGGTGTATTTCTGGGCGACGAAGTAGTTGATCGCCTGGACATCGCCGGCAGCAATCGCGGCCGACACCATCTGCGTTGCCTTGGCCTCGGCTTCAGCCAGCCGTTCGCGCGCCTCAGCGTCGCGGAACGCTGCCTCGCGCTGGCCTTCGGCCTGCAGGATCGCCGACTGCTTGGCACCTTCAGCGCGCAGGATCTGGGCGTTTCTCGAACCTTCGGCTTCCAGCACCTGGGCGCGCTTCTCGCGCTCGGCCTTCATCTGTCGCGCCATGGCATCGACGAGGTCTTTCGGTGGCGCGATGTCCTTAATTTCGACGCGGGTGATCTTGATGCCCCACGGGTTGGCGGCGTCATCGACGACGCGCAGCAGCTTCTCGTTGATGGTGTCGCGGTTCGACAGCAGCTCGTCAAGGTCCATCGACCCCATGACCGAGCGGATGTTGGTCATCGTCAGGTTAAGAATGGCGTTCTGGAGATCCGACACCTGGTAGGCAGCCTGGGCTGCGTTCAGCACCTGATAGAAGGCGACCGCATCGGCCGACACGCTGGCATTGTCCTTGGTGATGACTTCTTGAGTCGGAACATCGAGGACCTGCTCCATCACGTTCATCTTGGCGCCGATGCGGTCGATGAACGGGACGATGATGTTGAGGCCCGGTTCCATCGTCTTGGTATAACGGCCGAAGCGCTCAACCGTGTAGCGATAGCCCTGCGGCACCGTCTTGATTCCGGCAAAGAGAACCAGAACGACGAGGACCACAAATGCGATGACCGCAATATCCATACCGCCCAACGACAAGTCCGCCATGATCACAACCCCAGTTTGAGAGTGGCACTCTAACCCAGACGTGGGGATCGGTCAGTCGAATTCAACCGGCTGCCACAGATTTCGGCTTCAAAGCCAGCCGCTTAGCTCCCGGCGCACGACGTGTTCGAGAACCGTCATGCCCTCTTCGCTGTCGTTGAGGCAGGGAATGTGCGCGAATTTCTCGCCGCCATTGTGATGGAAGCTTTCGGCCGCCTGCTCGGCGATCTCCTCTAGCGTTTCCAGACAGTCGGATACAAAGCCGGGGTTGATCACCGCGATGCGCTTGATGCCGTCCTGAGCCAGTTTCTCGACCGTCTTGTCGGTATAGGGCTGCAGCCATTCTTCGGGACCGAAGCGGGACTGGAAGGTGACTTGCAGCTTGTCCTTCGACCAGCCGAGCTTTTCGCGCAGCAGGCGCGCTGTCTTCTGGCACTGGCAATAATAGGGATCGCCCTTGTCGAAGTAGCTCTTCGGGATGCCATGGAAGGAGGTGAGCACCACTTCCGGCTCCCAGTCGAGCGTCGCCAGGTGCCGGGTGATCGAACTGGCGAGAGCGTCGATATAGACGGGATCGTCATGATAGGGCGGCACGGTGCGCAAGGCCGGTTGCCAGCGCATCTTGAGCAGCGCTTCGAATGCCTTGTCGTTGACGGTGGCGGTGGTTGCCGCGGCGTATTGCGGATAGAGCGGGAACACCAGGATGCGCTCGCATCCGGCCTTCTGCAGCGCCTCCATCCGCGAGGCAATCGAAGGCTGGCCGTAGCGCATGCCCCAATCCACCACGATATGCGGCTGATCGGCGAAGGTCTTGGCCATCAAGGTCGCCTGGTTGCGGGTGTAGGTGCGCAGATAGCTCTCGTTCAGATCCTTGTTCCAGATCATCTCATAGGCTTTGCCGACCTTGCCGGGGCGGGTGTTGAGAACGATGCCGTAGAGGATCGGATACCAGAACAGCCGCGACCATTCGATGACGCGGCGGTCGCTCAGGAACTCCTTGAGATAGCGGCGCATCGACGTGTAGTCGGTACCATCGGGCGTGCCGAGATTGACGAGCAGCACGCCGACCTTTCCGGACTTGACGGGCGGGTGGTTGGCGGGAGCGGTCTCGGCGAGTGGCATCATCATATCGGTCCTCATGGGCCCTTATACGTCGGGACATGGTCTTCGGTTCATGTCCTTCTAAAAAGAAATGCCGGCGCGGGGAAGCCCGCGCCGGCATCCGAAGCAGAGGCAAATTGTCTTATTTTGCCGGAATCTCCAGTTCGGTGCCGACATGCAGATGGCGCGGGGCCGGCTTGCCGTTGGCAGCCGAGATCTTCGCCCAGAGGGCACCATCGCCGTAGAACGCCTTGGCGAGATCCCAAAGCGTGTCGCCCTTGGCGATCACGTGCTTCTGCGGACCGGAGGCCGGCGTGGTCGCGGCGGCACCGGCTGCAGGCTGCGTTGCCGTTGCATCGGTCGCCGGCTTGGCTTCCGTTGCCGGTGCCTCGGTCGTTGCGCCGGCGGCGGCAGCGACCTCGGTGATGCGGCCATCGGTATAGGGCTTGAACGGCTGGTGAGCGGCAAGATAGTCGGCCAGAACGGTTTCGAGACCCGGACCGTAATCATAGGCATTCTCGCCCTTGGTCTTGAACACGTCGTAGCCGTCGCCGCCATTGCGCATGTAGTTGTTGGTGACGAGCGAATAGGTCTTGGCCGGATCGAGCGGACCGTAAGCCTCTCCGTCCTTCACCTCTACCGAGACGACACGGCTGCCGACCGGCTTCGAGCGGTCGAAGGAATACTTCAGGCCGGCGACCTGCGGGAAGCGGCCACCCGCCTCTTCGAGCTTGCTCAGGCCATTCTCGAGCGCTGTCTGGATGTCGGCGCCCTTCAGCTGGAACGTCGCAACCGTGTTCTGGAACGGCAGCACGGTGATAGCTTCGCCCATCGAGACGTCGCCGGCATCGATCGAGGCGCGCAGGCCGCCGCCATTGGTGATGGCGATCGTCACGCCCTGGCCCTTGACGCGGTCAAGCATGGCGTCGGCGACGAGGCTGCCCATTTCGCATTCCTTGGCGCGGCAATTGTCACGCGAACCATCGATCGGCGCTTCGGTCTTGCCGATGATCTTGGAGCGGAGCTCCTCGATTGGCTTGGCGAGTTCGGCGACGCGGGTCAGTACCGACTGATCCGGCTTGATCGAGCTGTCGACCAGGATTGGGTCGCCCTTGGCGGCCTTCACCACGCCCTTGTCGTCGAAGGTGACGACGAGGTCGCCGAGATACTTCGAATAGGAGGCGGCCTGGACGACGGGGACCTTGTAGCCGCCGGGGTTGTCGACCATCGTCGGGTAGGGGCCTTCGGCCTTTTCGTCGGTGTTCGAGAGCAGGCTGTGCGAGTGGCCGCCGACAACGACGTCGACATCGGGGATTTTGGCGATCGCCGCGAGGTCGCGCGGGTAGCCGACGTGGGTGAGCGCGATGATCTTGTCGACGCCCTGTTTCTTCAACTCCTCGACCGCGGCGGTTGTGGTGGCGACGTCGTCGCCGATCAGGATGTCCGGGCCGGGTGAGGAAAGCTCAGGCGTGTCGTTGGCCACGGCGCCGACGATGCCGACCTTCTGACCACCCACTTCCAGAACGATCGACGGCTTGATCCGGTCGCCGATCTTCGACTTGTAGCTCGGCAGCACGTTGGCGGTGACGACGGGGAATTCGACCTTTTCGAGGAAGCCGACAAGGCCATCCTCGCTCTCGTCAAACTCATGGTTGCCGACGGTCATGGCGTCGAACTTCATCAGGTTGAGGAATTCGGCTTCAGCCAGCCCCTTGTAGGTGGTGAAGAACAGCGAACCCTGGAAGTTGTCGCCGGCGTTCAGGAGCAAGACGTTCTTGCCCGACAGGTCCTGGCGCTTCTGGTCGATCAGGGACTTCAGGCGCGCAACACCGCCGAAGCACTCGTTCTTGCCTTCCTCCTCAGCCGAGCAGGTCGAATCGAACTTGTTGATCGATTCGATGCGCGAGTGGAGATCGTTGATGTGCAGGATGTTCAGTTCATAATCGGCGAAGGCTGCGCCCGAGGAGAGGGCAAAAATGGACGCGGTCATCAGGCCGGTCCGCATGTGTCTGATCATGATGTTCTCCTGTTTTGCCTGTTGTCTTCCGGCCGATCGCGGATCCGGGTTACGGATCTGGTCCCCACAGCCGGGGTGGCTTTGCCGGGGCGGATGTTTTCATCACTTCGGGGCGAGTTCAAGCGTTAAAGCCATCCTCCGGTTGCCGGATCTGCAACTAGGGTTAAGTCATACAATAGCAACAAAAAAAGCCCCCTTGCGGAGGCTTTGATTTGTGTACCGAAGACAGTCTCAGCCGCGTCGCGCCAGCGAAAACTGGGCGCCGGCATCGGTGGTGCAGTTGAGCTGGCTCTGGGTGACCAGCGCGCAATTGACCTTGGATTGGGTGTTGCGCACCAGCGAGGTCATGTTGATCTCGACGAGCGTCGGGCTGAGCTTTACGTAGTTGCCGGAAGCCAGCAACTGGTTGCTGTCGGTCGTGCGGGTCGAGAAGGTGCCGCCTGCAAAGGTCGACACGATGCCATTCGGATCCGTCCATGAGCCTTCGACACCCGATGCCTGGCGAGCGGGCGGTGCCCCTCCAACTTCCCGGGGCGACGACTGGCAGGATGCCAGGGCCGCGGCGGTCGCGAGAAGGGTCAGAATTGCGAATGGCTTCATTGGCGATTTCCCTCGCTTGGTGCCGAGCGTCGTTTCATTTCGCCGAACCATGCCGCGATCAAGAGTTGAAAGCAAGAGCGGTCGGGCCGGCGTGCCGGGCTTTTCCCATATGGACAAAAAAAGCCCGGGGCGAAAATGCCCCGGGCCGTATGCTTCGTAATGTCAGCGGTTTAGCGAACGAGGATGTTCTTGAACTGCCAGGGATCCTTGGTGTCGATGTCTTCCGGGAACAGGCCCGGGCGACCGTCGAGCGGGGTCCAGTCGGTGTAGTGGCCTTCGACCGGGCCGAGATAGGGCAGCTGCACTTCGAGGCAGCGCTTGTAGTCCACCTCGTCGGCTTCGACGATACCGGCCTTCGGGTTCTCGATCGCCCAGACCATGCCGGCCAGAACCGCAGAGGTGACCTGCAGACCGGTGGCGTTCTGGTAGGGGGCGATGCGGCGGGTCTCTTCCAGAGACAGGCGCGAGCCGAACCAGTAGGCATTCTTGTCGTGGCCGTAGAGCAGCACGCCCAGTTCGTCGACGCCTTCAACGAGTTCCTTCTCGTCGAGAACGTGATGGACCGGCTGCGCATTGCCGCCATTGCCGAACATTTCGTGCAGCGACAGCACGGCATCGTTGGCCGGGTGGTAGGCATAGTGGCAGGTCGGGCGGTAGGTGACTTCGCCGTCCTTGTCGCGCACGGTGAAGAAGTCGGCGATCGAGATCGACTCGTTGTGGGTGACGAGGAAGCCATACTGCGGGCCCGGCGTCGGGCACCAGCTGCGCACGCGTGTGTTGGCGCCCGGCTGCTCCAGATAGATGGCGGCCTTGCAGCCCTTCTTGTGCTTCTTGGCGTTCTTCGGCATCCAGTTCTCGTGGGTGCCCCAGCCGAGTTCGGCCGGCTGCAGACCTTCGGAGATGAAGCCTTCGACCGACCAGGTGTTCCAGAAGACGTTGAGCGGCTTCGGCTTCTTGGTCAGCTGGGTGTCGCGCTCGGCGATGTGAATGCCTTTGACGCCGACCTTCTTCATCAGCTTGGCCCAGCCTTCGCGGTCATCCTGATGCGGCTCGTCGAACTTCACGCCGAGATCGTTGGCGAGGTTCAAGAGGCCCTGCTTGACGAACCACGAGACCATGCCCGGGTTGGCGCCGCAGGTCGAAACGGCCGTGGTGCCGCCCGGATTCTTTTCTTTTTCCTTGCGCAGCGTTTCGCGCAGGGCGTAGTTGGTGCGCGAGGCATTGTCCATTTCGGCATCGAAGTAGAAGCCGAGCCACGGCTCGACGACCGTGTCGATGTAGAGAACGTCGAGCTTGCGGCACATCTTGATCAGGTCGACCGAACCGGTGTCCACCGACAGGTTGACGCAGAAGCCCTGGCCTTCGCCTTCGGTCAGAAGCGGCTTCAGCAGCTCCTTGTAGTTGTCCTTCGTCACATGCGCGCGAACGTGGCGCACGCCGTGGCGCTCGAAGATCTCGTTGTCGGCAGCATCCTCACGGGGCTCGATCACGATCAACCGGTTCTTGTCGTATTTGAAGTGGCGCTCGATCAACGGCAAGGTGCCGCGGCCGATCGAACCGAAGCCGATCATGACGATCGGGCCGGTGATCTCGCCGTAAACCGGATAGGTGGTGTCTGCCATTTTGGTCTTACTCCTGAGGAAACTTTCCCTGAGACGGTGTTGAAAGTGTCTGAAAATGAGGCTCGCGCCGTGTGATAGGCCCTAGAGCACAGTTTGCTGTCACAATAAAGGGCCGGCGGGTCAACGCTGATCTGCGATATTGTTTAACCAGCGATGGACAGTAGGGCCGAAATCAGGGCGTCGCGCTTGCTGACGAGGCCCTTGTAGGCCGCCTGCGGCAGGTCGAGCGCGCGCAATTGTTCGACGAAGGAAATGGCCAGCGTGGCGGCATCATCCCTCTGTCGCAAAAGAGCCAGAGGGTCGGAATAGATGCGGATGGTGAAGACGATTGCGCCGGTCTGGGGCAGTTTTCTGAGCGTCTGGCGCTCGATGCGGATGAACGCGCTTTCTTCGGTCAGGCCGATGGCGGTTGCCGAGTGGCTTTCGGATTTCGACTTGGGCAGATGCAGGGAACCATCGACATTGACAGCCCAGTTGAAGCGCTCGACGAAACGGCCGGGCGGCAGGTTGTCGAACATACGGGCAATGAGTTCGGCATTGCGCGTGCCGTGCTCGAAACCGGGAACCGGGGCGTGGATCTCATCCATCGTGCGCCCGAACTTTTCCGCGAGCGACCAGGATGAGGGGAAAGCGATATAGGCAGCGCCCAGGCGCCAGCCGCGATCGCCGCGCTGCATGATCGCCAGATCGTCCTGAATGAGCGAGCCCGCAATCACAAGCGGGTCGTCGCCCGACAGCGCCACCCGTCGCCCGCCGACCATCATGGCATCGCCATTTTGACGGTAGAGGCCGGGATATCGCGGCGGCAGATAGTCGGAAAGGGTTTGCAGCAACTCCTCCTGCGCTTCCTGCGTCCCGTTTTCGGCAACGAAAACGGTATCGCGCGACTGCGCGAGCAACTGGGCTTTCTGGTCGAGATAGTGCTGTAGCTGGTCGTCCGGCTCGATCCAGCGATCGGGATCAAGTTGGGTGAGGCCGATGGTAAAGGGCTTGGAGGAACCGTCGTAGGGCGTGTGCTTCATGCGCGATGACCGGATCATTCTCGCGATTTAACCATATTCCCTTTCGTTTCGCATGGGCCGAAGCTTGTCACAAGCACTTCGTGCTATAGCTTTCATACAATCATCCGCTACGCGCCATGATTGTTGTTTCCTTGCCCGACCTGGAGGCGTTGCAGACTGAACGTGACCGGCGACCACATCAAGACTCTCATGGGCCTGCAGGCCCAAACGCCCGTGCTGATGGCTCTCTACGATCAGCACGACAGGCTGCAATTTGCCAACGAGGCTTTTCGCGCCGCCTTTTTCGTCGACGCGGAGGAGACGCCGACCTGGGCCGACATCATGCGGCGCAACCACGCGGCCAGTCGCGGCACGGTTCTTTCGACCAACGACATCGAAGGCTGGATAGCATCGACAATGCATCGGCGCGGCAAGGTTCCGTTTCGGGCGATGGAGACCGACCTGCATGACGGCCGCTGGCTGTGGATGACGGAAACCGTCGATGCCAAGGGACACATGCTGTGCGTTGCCGTCGACATCACGACCGTCCGCGTTGAGGAGCGTGCCTTGCGCCAGGACCGCGATTTCGCGCTCAGGGCCTCGCAGGTCGACGAACTGACCAATGTTCCCAACCGGCGCCACACCATGGGGCGGCTCGGCGAGTTCATCGCCAATTGCGCCCAGAACCCGCATATGTGGGGCTGCGTCGCCATCATCGACATCGACTATTTCAAGGCGATCAACGACCGCTACGGCCACCATCAGGGTGACGAGGTGCTGCTCGATTTTGCCCGCCAGATGCAGGAATTCGTGCGCCGCTCCGATTGCTTCGGCCGCATCGGCGGCGAAGAGTTCATGCTGATCCTGCCCGACACCACGATCAGCGAAGGCAACATGATCCTCGACCGCCTGCTCGACAAGGTGCGCAGCGCCAGGCCGCTCGCGAGCATTCCGGAGTTCTACTACACCTGTTCGGTGGGGTTGGCCGAGTACCGGGAAGGCGACGGCGTCAAGGATATCTATGCGCGCGCCGACGAGGCGCTTTACCTCGCCAAGCGCGACGGGCGCGACCGGGTGAAGCGCTATACCCTGCCGGGCTCAGACCCCGAGCTTCGCCCGGATCAGGCCCCGTAGCGAATTGCCGACATAGAGTTGGCCGCGTGCCAGATCGTCTGGTGACAGGCGGGCGACGCGCGCCTGCCGCTGGCAGATGAGTTCGGTCCTGAGCACGCCGGCCAGGAGCCCGCAGGCGATCGGCGGCGTTTTCAGCGTGCCGCTGCCGTCGTCGAGGAAGATCGAGGTGATCGTCCCCTCGCACACCTCGCCCTTCTCGTTGAGAAGGAGAACTTCGTCGACCTCCGATACCGGATACTCGCCGCGCGCCGCCTCATAGACGCCACGCCGCGTGGTCTTGACCCGCAGGAGCTTGTCTTCGGACGAGAGCCGCGTCTCAGCAAGACGCACGCGCCAGACTGTGTCTGCAGCAAGAGGCGTGAAAGCTGCCGTGGTCACGGCGATTGCGCCATGCCGGTCGAGCGTCAACCTTATGCGCAGGGGAACAGTCGCGCCCTCGACGGCCTTCTGCAGCTCTGCCTGCGTCCGGTCGTGGCCGGAAAAACCCAGTCTGCGTGCCGACCGCTTCAGGCGGGCGAGATGCAATCTCAACCGGACGAAGCCGTCATCGGGCTCGTAGCGCAACGTCTCGATCAGCGAGAACTCCGTCATCGGGCGATCTCGGCATCGCCGATGGCGAAGCGCGCCTTGAGCAGGCATTCGTCATATTCGGACTGGGCGCTGGAATCAAAGACGATGCCGCCGCCGACATTGAACACGGCCTCGCCGTCGGCAAACAGCGAGATGGTGCGGATCGCGACGCTGAAGCGCATGACGCCGTTCGGCGCGATGAAACCGATCGCACCGCAATAGGCATCACGCGGGCCGTCTTCGAGATCGTGCAGGATTTCCATTGCCCGCATCTTCGGCGCGCCGGTGATCGAGCCGCAGGGAAAGAGCGCCGTGAAGATATCGGTGATGCCGACATCAGGTCGCAGTTTCGCCCGGACATGGCTGACCATCTGATGAACGGTCGGATAGGTCTCGATGTCGAAGAGTTTCGGCACGTCGAGCGTTCCGACCTCGGTGATGCGCGAGATGTCATTGCGCAGGAGGTCGACGATCATGCGGTTCTCGGCCTGCGTCTTCTCGTCCGCGCGCATCGCGGCGATGATTTCGGCATCTTCCTCTGCCGAAGCACCACGTTTCGCCGTGCCCTTCATCGGATGCGTTTCGATCCATCGCTCAGCATCAACGCGGAAGAAAAGCTCGGGTGAGCGCGAGACGAGGATCGGGCCATCCAGCGCCACGAGGGCTCCGTACTTGACCGGCTGACGCTCGATGAGCGACCAGAAGGCGGCCCGCGGGTCGCCGGACCAGCGGGCGCGGATCGGCATGGTCAGGTTCGCCTGATAACAATCGCCCTGGCGCAGGTGCTGATGCAGGCGCCCGAACCGCTCGCGATAGGTGGGAAAATCCCAGGCGGCACGCGGTTCGGCAAGAAAAGGCTCGTTCTCGATCCGGCGTTGCGGTTCGGCGAGCGGATGGTCGTCGCTCGGTGCGTCGAAGATGCCGAAGGACATCAACGGCGTTTCGCGACCCTCCTCGGCAAAGGGGGTGAGCTTCTCCTCGAACAGATGGCCGGCCTCGTAGGCCATGAAGCCGGCAATCCATTTGCCGGCCGCGTGGGCACGTTCGAGCTCGGCAAGGCCACGGTGGAATTCGGCCTTGGTTCGCGCCGTGACGATGCGCTCCGGATCAGTGAAAACCGTGGTCCGGTTTTCACTGTCGTCCCGGAAAAGCACATAGGGTGCATTTTCGTTCATCGATGCCGCTTTGCTGACAGCCTATTCAGTGGTCGACCACGGGTTCGCCGCGGATCACGCCTTATCAAGCGCCTCGAGTTCGTCGATCAGCCCTTCGATCATCGACAGACCCTGTGCCCAGAACGACGGATCGGTGGCGTCGAGGCCAAAGGGAGCCAGCAACTCCGAATGGTGCTTGGTGCCGCCGGCCTTCAGAAGCTCGAAGTACTTCGCCTGGAAGCCCTTTTCGGCGTTCTGGTAGACGGCATAGAGCGAGTTCACCAGGCAATCGCCGAAGGCATAGGCATAAACATAGAAGGGCGAGTGGATGAAATGCGGGATATAGGCCCAATAGGTCTCGTAGCCCTCGGAAATCCGGATCGCCGGCCCGAGGCTTTCCGCCTGCACCGAAATCCACAGATTGCCGATATCCTCGGCGGTCAGTTCGCCTTCCTTTCGCGCCGTATGCAGCTTGCGCTCGAATTCGTAGAAGGCGATCTGGCGCACGACCGTATTGATCATGTCCTCGACCTTCTGGGCGAGCATGGCCTTGCGCTCGCGCTTGTCCTTGGTCTGGTCGAGAAGCGCGCGGAAGGTCAGCATTTCGCCAAAGACTGACGCGGTCTCGGCAAGGGTCAGGGGCGTCGAAGCCATCAATGCGCCCTGTTCGCCGGCGAGCACCTGGTGCACGCCGTGGCCAAGCTCGTGGGCGAGCGTCATCACGTCGCGCGGCTTGCCCATGTAGTTGACGAGCACGTAGGGGTGCGCCGACGGAACGGTCGGGTGGGCGAAGGCGCCGGGCGCCTTGCCGGGGCGAACCGGCGCATCGATCCAGCTGTCGTCGAAGAAGCGGCGGGCGATCGCGGCCATTTCGGGATCGAAGGCGTGATAGGCAGAAAGCACCGTGTCCTTTGCCTCGTTCCAGGAGATCAGCGCGTTCGGCGTTTCCGGCAGCGGTGCGTTGCGGTCCCAGAAATCCATCTGTTCCATGCCGAGCCACTTGGCCTTCATGGCGTAGTAGCGATGCGAAAGGCGCGGATAGGCTGTCTTCACCGCTTCTGCGAGCGCATCGACGACCTCGCGTTCGACCCGATTGGCCAGATGCCGGCTGTCGGCGATATCTTCGAAGCCGCGCCAGCGATCCGAGATTTCCTTGTCCTTGGCGAGCGTGTTGGTGATCAGCGTGAAGGTGCGGATGTTGGCCCTGAAGGTTTCGGCAAGCGCCATCGCAGCCTTCTTGCGCACTTCGGTCGACGGATCCTGCAGCAGGTTCAACGCCACTTCGAGCGGCATCGTCTCGCCGTCGATGGTGAAGGTCAGAGACGCCATGGTCTCGTCGAACAGGCGATTGAAGGCGGCCGGTCCGGTCATCGACTTCTCGAGGAAAAGCTGCTCGAGCTTGTCGTCGAGCTGGTAGGGCTTGTCCTTGCGCAGGTCGAGAAGCCAGGGCTTGTAGTGCGCAGCCAGGCTGTCGTTGGTAAGTGCTGCGTCGATCACGGCATCGTCGATGCGGTTGAGTTCCAGCGAGAAGAACAGGAGATGCGCCGACATGTCGGTCAGCTTCGACTGCACGTCGCCATAGAGCTTGCCGTTTTCCGGCTTGGAGGTGTCGGAGAAATAGGTGAGGCCGGCAAAGGACGCGATGCGTCCCATAATGTCTTCCAGTGCCTCGAATTCCTTGACGGCGGCGCCGATGCCGTCGTTGCCTGCCTTCTCCGCGGCGGCAGCGAGCTTGCCTTTCCACTTGGCCTCGAACGCGATGGAATCCGCTTCGGCCTTTTTCATGTCCGAGCGGAAGGCGTCCGAGGTTGCGGACGGATAGAGATCCTCCAGCCGCCAGGAGGGCAGATCGCCGAGCCCGGCCGCAGCGCCCTGGGCAGGGCCGGCGGCGGCATGCACGACGGTTTTCTCGAGGGCGAAGGTGCGGAAGGTCATCGTCGGATTTCTCTCGTTCGTGGCAGGAAGAGGCAAGCGATACGGGTCCCATTGCTATCGCCGGCAATGGATAAAATGCAAGCATTTCTCAAAAGATGATGTTCAGCCCTTTATGGCACAGATGCCTGACGTGATTTGGCACATGACGTTGGCCAAAAGTACCGCGTGTCCAAAGCAGGAGGCTTCCGTGACATCACACATTCTTGTCATCGATGACGATCCGGTGCAGCGCCGGTTGCTGACGAACATGATCGAGCGTCTCGGTCATGTCGCGCATCTCGCCGACAATGGCCGCAGCGGCCTGGAGCTGCTGGAGCGCAAGGGCGGCATCATCAACGTCATCCTTCTCGACTTGCTGATGCCCGAAATGAACGGCCACGGCTTTCTCGATGCGCTGGCGGAACGGGGCGTCGATACGCCCGTGATCGTGCAGACCGGGCAGGGCGGCATCGAAACCGTCGTCCATGCGATGCAGGCCGGTGCCTTCGACTTCCTGGTCAAGCCGGTTTCGCCCGAGCGGCTGTCTGTGGCGCTCGGCAATGCATTGAAGATGGCGAGCCGCGACGGCAAGGTCAAAACCTCGCGCCGCCCGCGCGGCGGCGCTGTCGGCTTCGATGACGTCGTGTCGGCGAGCCCAGCGATGATCCGGGTGATCGATCTTGCCCGACGGGCTGCGCAATCCAACATTCCGATCGTGCTCGAAGGCGAATCCGGCGTCGGCAAGGAAATGGTGGCGCGGGCGATCCAGGCAGCCAGTGACCGCTCGGGCAAGCCGTTCATCACCGTCAACTGCGGCGCCATCCCACACAATCTGGTCGAGAGCATTCTCTTCGGCCACGAGAAGGGCGCCTTTACCGGTGCCTCCGAAAAGCACAGCGGCAAATTCGTCGATGCCGATGGCGGCACGCTGTTCCTCGACGAGATCGGCGACCTGCCGCTCGAAGTGCAGGTGAAGCTGTTGCGTGCGGTGCAGCAGGGCGAAATCGAGACGATCGGCGCGCGCCATCCGCATCGGGTCAACGTGCGGCTGATCTCGGCGACCAACAAGGACCTCATCAACGAGGTGCGCGAGGGCCGGTTTCGCGAGGATCTCTATTATCGTCTCAACGTCTTTCCGATCACCATTCCGGCGTTGCGCCGGCGCAAGGAGGACATTCCGGTTCTTGTGCGCTCGTTCGTCGACCGGTTCGCATCCGAGCAGAGGCTCAGCACGCCGCTCACCGTTTCGAGCGGTGCGATGGCACTGCTCACCGCCTATGATTGGCCGGGCAATATCCGCCAGCTGGAGAACGCAATCTTCCGCGCGGTCGTTCTGGCCGAAGGCGGCGAGCTGACCGTCAAGGACTTCCCGCAGATCGCGACGCAGATCCCCGGCTACGTCGTTTCCGACCGCTCCGGCTTTTCCTGGGGCGATGCCGGGCCCGAGCGCCCTGCAGCTGTCGACCCGGCTGCAAACGTCTACCCCGATTATGCCAGCGCGGCGAAATCGATGGAGGCCGATGCATCTCACGACGGCCGTATGGAGAATGCAATTGCCAGCGTCGACGAGGGTGGAGACGTGCGCAAGCTTGCCGAAGTGGAGGAGGAACTGATTCGTTTTGCGCTGAAATTCTATCGGGGCCAGATGAGCCAGGTGGCCCGTAAACTCGGTATCGGCCGGTCGACGCTCTACCGAAAACTCAAGGATTACGGCATCGACCCCGACAATCCCCTGCGCGAGGCGGCATAAAATCGACGCATTCACGATTCATTAGCCGTGCAATTCGATCACTGCCGTTTAGACCTTGTTAGTGAAGTATTCACTATATTATAAGGGGCGGTGACGACTGTGGCATATATGCCATGCTGTCACCTTATTTGACAGTCATCTGAGACAGCGAAGCACGGTTGTCCGTCGGACGGGGATTGAATGCCAAATTTGTTCGGTTTTAAGAAGCCTCTCGGCTCCTTAGCTAGCAGACTCTGCTCGGCGATGACCCGTAAGGTGCCGCAGGTTCTGACATCCATCGCCCTCGCGGTATCGCTGGTTACCCCTGGCATGGCGCCTCCCGTCGAGGCTGCCGGCCAGACGCGCACGCTCAAGCTCTATTTCATCCATACGCAGGAAAAGGCGCAGATCACCTTCAAGCGCAACGGTCGCTACGACCCGAAGGGCCTGCAGCAGATCAACAGGTTCCTGCGCGACTGGCGTCGCAACGAGCCGACAAAGATGGATCCGCGCCTGCTCGACCTCGTGTGGGAAGTCTATACCAAGAGCGGCTCGCGCGATTACATCCACGTTGTGTCAGCCTATCGTTCGCCGGCCACCAACGGCATGCTGCGCTCGCGCTCCAAGGGCGTTGCCAAGAAAAGCCAGCACATGCTCGGCAAGGCGATGGACTTTTACATCCCCGACGTGAAGCTGAAGACGGTGCGTGAAATCGGCATGAAGTTCCAGGTTGGTGGCGTTGGCTACTATCCGACGTCGGGTTCTCCGTTCGTGCACATGGATGTCGGCGGCGTTCGCGCCTGGCCGCGCATGACCCGCAACGAACTCGCCCGTCTCTTCCCCGACGGCAAGACCATGCATGTTCCTTCCGACGGCAAACCGCTGCCGGGCTATAACCAGGCCGTTGCCGACTACAAGCGTCGTGTCGGCGCTTCGGCGATCGAAGTTGCCGGTGGCGGCGCCAAGGCGGGCGATGCCGAGAGCGGCAAGCGCCGCGGCAACCTGTTTGCCATGCTCTTTGGCGGTGGCGGCGACGAGGATGAAGAACCCACGGCAATCGCAGCCGGTCCGGGCTCCGACGACGAAGGCGGTGAAGCGCCGGCCAAGGTGCAGACGGCTTCGGCCCCCGCCGCTCAGGAAGCGCTGCCTGGCGTCGCCGGTTCCGTTGCCGCCGAGCAGCAGCCGACGGTTGCTGCCGATCAGAACATCAATGCGCCGGTTCCAGCCGTTCGTCCGGCCTTCAAGGATCCTTCGGATGGTGGCGTAGCGGTGGCACTGGTGGCGCCGCAGAAGAACGCCGCGCAGGACGCGCTGGCTGCTGCCCTGCCGCAGACGCCTGAAATGCCGAGCGAATTTGCCGACCTGGCTTCGGTCAAGGTGCCGGTTCCGCAGATGCTCGATCGTGGTGGTGTGAACGCTGCTGCCGGCGAAACGCTTGTCGCCTCGGTCGATCCGCTGGCAACCGACATGCAGGCGCTCGGCTTCGTGCCTGTGCCGGCCATGCGCCCGGCTGGCGATGCGGCCCTTGCCGCTGTCGCGGACGCCAAGGTTGCGGTCCCTGCCTTTGCAGAGCGTCCGGTTCTGGCCTCTGCCGAGCCGCCGCGTGATACCGCGGCCCAGGCATCGACACGTGTCGCACTTGCAGCCCCGACACCGGCCGAGCGCGAGCCGGTGCGGCAGCCGGTGGAAATGGCTGCCTATGCGCCGCAGGCCTCGACGAATGGTCGTGCCAATGCCTTTGACGGCGCCTTCGATACCCAGGCGGAAGCCCCGATAAAGAGTGGCCGTCCGAAGAAGCACGATGCTGAGGCTGCGACCCGTTCGTCGGTTCGCACCGAGCCGAAGCTGACGAAGAAGATCATCTCCGAATGGGCGCTTTCGGCCGGCCGTGTCGCCACGCTTTCCAAGCCCGTGAAGGCACCGCGCTTCGTCTCAAAGACGCTGCGGACCGCCCCGACGACAGTTTATGCAGCTGGTTTCAACAGCACAGCCGGAACAACGGTCGATACGGCTCGCTTCAGCGGCAACGCCGTCAACTTCATGGAAGTGAAGAAGTTCAGCACCAACTGAGCTTCACGCAACCGAGACCCAACAAAAAACCCGCCGGCGAGAACCGGCGGGTTTTTTGTTGAAGATTGCAGAAGAAATTATTCTTCTTCGGCAGCGGCCGGGATCATGCCGAGCGCCTGCAGGTAGGTGTCGAGGATCGCTTCCTGCTCCATGCGCTCGTCGGCGTCCTGCTTGCGGATGGAGATGACCTTGCGCAAGATCTTGGCATCGAAGCCGGTGGACTTGGCTTCGCCGTAGACGTCCTTGATGTCGTCGGCGATGGTCTTCTTTTCTTCTTCCAGGCGCTCAATCCGTTCGATGAAAGCGCGGAGCTGGTCGCGTGCGACGCCGTGTGCATCTGACATGGTCTTCTCCTTTTGCGGGGAATGAAATTCTTGGGTGCCGTGACGTGCCGCGAACGGCGGCCAAGGTCAAGGGCCATTGCGCAACAACGCCGGCATTTCCGTGGCGACCGCCCGCCGCTGGGCTTTATTCCTTGGGGCGGCTGGCTTCGAAGGCGGCTTTCTGTTCGCTCGATGCTTCCCTTTGGTTCAGCGCCCGCCACTCCTCATAGGGCATGCCGTAGACGATTTCGCGGGATTGCTCCTTGTCGAGTGCGAAGCCTGCCTCGTTGGCCGCGTCCCGATACCAATTGGACAGACAGTTGCGGCAGAACCCGGCCAGGTTCATCAGGTCGATATTCTGCACGTCGCTGCGTTCGCGCAGGTGGGCAACGAGCCGCCGGAAGGCGGCGGCCTCGAAGGCGGTCTGCTGGTTAGGGGTGAGCTCGGTCATGATCCAATCTTTCCTCGTCTTAGGTATCGTAGGCGCCGGTGCGTGACGGGTGCCGCTCGTAGCGATGCAGGTCCGGGCGGGCGTTGAGGTCGGCAAGAACAGGAGCAAGCCGATCGGCCCATGCGGCAATGCCGGCCTCGTCGGAGATCAGGTCCTGCCGGACCTCGATCAGCGCGTGGGGAATGCCCGGCGCCATGCAGTGGCGGAACATCGTATCCCCGCGCAGCGCGCCGTCATAGGGTTCGTTGTTGCCGACGACGATGTCACCCGGCGCCTCGAGCTTCTCGATCAGCGGTCGCACGGCACGCGGGTCGTTGTCCCAGAGCACGGCGGCATGCCAGGGGCGGGCAACGCCTTTCCAGGCGGGCGTGAAGGAATGGATGGAAATGACCAGCGGCGCATCACCCGACGCTGCCGCACTTCGCTCCAGCGTCTCGGCCACCGCGCGATGATAGGGGCGATGAAAACGATTGAGCCGGCTGTTCCATTCCTCGTCGGTCATCGGATGGTTTCCCGGCACGATCGCGCCGTCGGAAATCTTCATGATCAGCGTCGGGTCGTCTTCGCCGCGATTGGGGTCGATCAGAAGCCGCGAAAAACACCCGAGAACCGCCGGAGCGTCAAGCATGGCCGAAAGCCGGCGGACCAGGTGCTCGACGCCGATATCGTAGGCGATATGTCGCTGAAATGCCGCTTCCGGCAGGCCGAGGCTGCCATATTCTTCCGGCAGGCGGTTCATGGCGTGATCGGCGAGAAGCACGAGGCCGGTTGTGGGCTTGGCTTCGATAATCTCATAGGGCGAATAGGACTGCATGCCGTTCCAGTCTGCTTTCGGGGGTTGTGCTTTTTGATTGCATGCGTCGGCGACATTCACAAGAAAAACGCAACTGTTTTGCGCAATCGACACCCAATTAGCCCGATGTAATCGATTAGAGTTACGTTGACTTTCCGGGCTGGTCGTCGCAAGAAAGGCCACGCAAATCAAAACGGAGTTCCATTGGAAACCGTGTCCAGATATCCATTTTCCAAAGCGAAGTCGGGGCTGTCGACATTGGGGGCGATGCTCCTGTTTTCCCTGGCGATTTCAGGCTCATTCCTATTTGCCGGCGAGGCCCGCGCCGATTTTCGCGTCTGCAATGGCACGCAAAATCTTGTTGGCGTGGCGATCGGTTACCGCGCCAAGGAAGGCTGGGTGACCGAGGGGTGGTGGCAGGTTCCTGCGACCACCTGTGCGACCCTGATCGAGGGCGAACTTCAATCGCGATACTATTATCTCTACGCGGAAGACGCGGCCCGTGGTGGTCGCTGGACCGGCGACGTCAACATGTGCGTCGCTGAAAACGAATTCAAGATCTCGGGCGTGCAGGACTGCTTTGCCCGCGGCTTCCAGCGGATGGGATTCAAGGAATACGACACGGGGCGGCAAGGGAGCTGGATGGTTCAGCTCTCCGATACGCCCGGCACGCAGGAAAGCCAGAATTGATGAAGCGGAACAGAAAAGTCAAAATCCTCGCCACGCTCGGACCGGCGTCTTCCGACGAGCAGATGATCCAGAAGCTGCACGAGGCAGGGGCTGATCTGTTCCGCATCAACATGAGCCATGCAAGCCACGACGTGATGCGCACGTTGGTGCAGCGCATCCGCGCCGTCGAAGCGCGCTGTGGTCGCCCGATCGGCATTCTCGGCGACCTGCAGGGCCCGAAGCTGCGGGTCGGCAAGTTTGCCGAAGGCAAGGTCGAGCTCAAGGTCGGCCAGACCTTTACCCTCGACAACAAGGAAGAGCCCGGCGACAGCACCCGCGTTTTCCTGCCGCATCCGGAGATCCTCGAAGCGGTCAAGCCGGGCCATCGCCTGCTGATCGACGACGGCAAGCTGCATCTGCGCGCTGAAAAGACCGACGGCAAGAGCATCGTCACGACGGTTGTTGCCGGCACCAAGATTTCCGACCGCAAGGGCGTCAGCCTGCCCGACACGCTGCTGGCCGTCGGCGTTCTGACCGACAAGGATCGCTCCGACCTTGATGCGGTGCTGGCAACCGGCGAGTTCGACTGGGTGGCGCTGTCCTTCGTCCAGCGTCCCGAGGACCTGGCCGAAGTGCGCAAGATCGCCCGCGGCCGCGTCGGCCTGATGTCCAAGATCGAAAAGCCGCAGGCGCTCGAGCGCATCGACGAAATCATCGAGCTCTCCGACGCGCTGATGGTGGCGCGCGGCGACCTCGGCGTCGAAATGCCGCTCGAATCCGTGCCCGGTCTGCAGAAGCAGCTGACGCGCGCATGTCGCCGCGCCGGCAAGCCGGTGGTCGTCGCCACGCAGATGCTGGAATCGATGATCTCTGCGCCGGTTCCGACGCGCGCTGAAGTCTCCGACGTTGCGACCGCTGTTTTCGAAGGCGCAGACGCCATCATGCTGTCGGCAGAGTCCGCCTCTGGCGAATATCCGGTGGAAGCTGTCTCGACCATGGCCTCGATCGCCAGCAACGTCGAGCGCGACCCGCACTATTCCAGCATCATCTACGCGCAGCGCACGCCCCCTGAGGCAACTGGTGCCGACGCGATTTCGCTGGCGGCCCACCAGATCGCCGAGACGCTCCGGCTGTCGGCGATCGTCTGCTACACCTCGTCCGGCACGACGGGCCTTCGCGCCGCGCGCGAGCGCCCGCAGGTGCCGATCATCGCGCTCTCGCCGATCGTGCAGACCGCCCGCCGTCTTTCGGTCGTCTGGGGCCTGCATTGCGTCGTCACCGAGGATGCGACCGATCTGGACGACATGGTCAACCGCGCCTGCCGCATCGTGGCTCACGAGGGTTTCGGCAAGCCCGGCGAACGCGTCATCATCTCGGCCGGCGTGCCGCTCGGCACGCCCGGCGCCACCAACATGCTGCGCATTGCCTATATCGGCTCGGACGGCATGAGCGGCATCTAACGGCCGCTCTCCTCCTTGGGTTGCATGATAAGGCGGGCTTCGGCCCGCCTTGTTATTTTGTCGAGGTCGATCGATCTTCCGGAGAGTTTTTCCACGGCGGCAACGACGACGTCGGTGACGACGTAGTCGGGCTTGTGGCCGAGATTGCCGATCCACAGCAGTTCCGATCCGACAATGTCGCGCGCCAGGCCGCGCGAATGGATGTCGGCGAGAACGATATCGTCACTGTCGCCGCTGACGATGATCGTCGGTGCGGCTATCTCCTGATACCGTGGTGCGATCTCGCTGACATAGGCATGAAGGTTGGCAACATCGACAGCGTTGTTGCGAAAGGCCAGCGGCCGCAGCACGAGCTGGGGCGCCGTCTTGTCGATGTAGTCGGCGGGCCGGGGATTGGGATAAAAGACGGAACGCGTGCCGCTGTCGATCCTTCTTAGGCCGATCGGCGCGGCGAGTGTGTGCGCGAACAGCCAGCCGACATAGGGCAGGGCCGTCAGCCGATAGTACCAGTCGACGCCACCAGGCCAGGGATGGGTCGCCGGCGCCAGCAAGACGAGGCCAGCCGTCTTTTCCGGATGGTGAAGGGCGAAACTTGCGGCAATTGCGCCGCCGAAGGAGTGGCCGACGATGATCGCCCGGGCCATGCCTCTTCTTTCCATCAGCTTTGCGATCGCGTCCGCCTGGCCGTCGGGGCGGTCATTAGCCCTTCCGCCGCGTTCGGAGTAACCGTGGCCAGGCCGATCGACGAACAGCATTTCCGCGCGGCCCTCGAAGGCGGGAGCAAAGGCATGCATCTGATCGAGCAGATTACCGCTGGCACCGTGGATGAAGACGAGCGGCAGCAAGTCGGCTGTTGCCGTCGCCGGCCGATGGACGCTGTTCATGCGGAAGCCGCCGACGTTGATCAGCTCGCCCGAGTTCGGGAAGCGCGCGCTGATGGACTGCGCGCTGCGCAGGCTGTAGGCAATACCGACAAGCGTGAGGGCAACGATGAACAGGGCGGCTAGAACCATTGTCTCGGTGGATCCTCTCGTTCGGCGGGGTCAAACCTTCAGGGGACGGATGGCGATGCCACTCGGCTCATGCACAGCCATCGTGGCCAGATTTCGTCGGCGGCACGCTGACGGGCGAGAATAATTCCGGCAACGCCGTATCAGCGGCGCCTTTGCTGTACCGACGATCCTACCGATCGGTGGTCAATACGGGAGGTGCGGCGAATTGATCGGCTGCGATGTCGATGACGATGTCGCCGTGACCCAGGCTTAGCTTTGCCAGCCGGTGTTGGTGCAAAAGAAGAACGGGCTGAGTTCAGGGCCGTCAGGAGACAGGCGCGGCGTACCGCTCACTCATGATGCCTCGAAGCCTTTCGCCTTCGGGTCACGCGACAGGAACAGGCGCTTTTGTCCGCATGCCCATTGCGAAGGGCAGCGGTGTATCGCTGCTCCGACGGAGGACATCCGGCGGGCTTACGTCTTGCTGCCCGCTAGCTTTTCGGTCAGCTCACCCAATTGCTCCTGCGCCTTTCGGTCGGCGGGATAGATCGCCAGGAGCTGCTCCCACGCCCTCAGCGCCAGCTCGTCCTTGCCGGCCGAGCCGAGGATTTCGGCCATGCCGGTGAGCGCGCCGAAGTGGCGTGGCTCCAGCGACAGGACGTGATTGATATCGGACATCGACTTGCGATAGTTGCCCATCATGTAATGAAGCGTGGCCCGGCGGTTCCAGCCTTCGACGTAGCTGGGGGCCAGCGTAATGACCTGATCGAGAATATCGAGCGCTGCCGGCTGCTTGTTGTCGGCGATCGCCTTGTCGGCCCATTGCATCAGCAGGTTGACCGTGGCGCTGCCGGAATCCTGCCATTCCATGCGGATCTGGTTGGCGAGCTCGCGCGCCTTGTCGGCGTCTCGTTCCTTCTTGAGGTCGGAGAACAGGGCGTCCACGCGTTGCTTGGGAGTGGTGAGGCTGGCGGCCTCGGTTTCCGGCGCCGTCTCTGCGGCGAAAGCCAGGGTGCCGACTCCAACTGAGGCGGAGAGGAGGGCGGTACACGCCAGAATCAAGGGTACAAAAACTCGCATGGCGAGCATGTTAGCTCGCCACGGAATAGTTTCAAAATCAATTCTGGGACATCGCCGAAGCGAAGTGCCAACAGAAACCAGTCTGGGCCTCAGCCCTGACGTGCCTTGAAGCGCGGGTTCTGCTTATTGATGATATACATACGGCCCTTGCGACGAACCAGACGGTTTTCGCGGTGGCGGGTCTTCAGCGACTTGAGCGAATTCTTGATCTTCATTTTCCTGATCCGCAGGTTTCGGGGAAACAAAATTCGCCCGGTATTTCTAACAATCAAAAGCGCGCCATGCAGCGCGCTCCGTAAGGTGGGATGGCAAATACCGTGTCACCCCAGTTGTGTCAACCGCAAGAGGCCGGATTTCGGCGCCTTGCCCCGCATTTCTGTGGCTTTGAGGCTCACGTCAGGCGGGTGATGTGACCCATCTTGCGGCCCGGCCGCGCTTCTGTCTTGCCGTAGAGATGGACGAAGACGTTGTCCTTGGCAAGCCAGGCCGGCACGTCGTCGATGTCGTCGCCGATCAGGTTCTGCATCACGCAGTCGGAGTGGCGGACAGGATTGCCGAGAGGCAGGCCCGCGACGGCTCGAATGTGCTGCTCGAATTGCGAGACGATGCAGGCCGCTTCCGTCCAATGGCCGGAATTGTGCACGCGCGGCGCCATTTCATTGGCGACGAGGCTGCCGTCGGCAAGCACGAAGAACTCAACGCCGATGACACCGACGTAACCGAGCGCATCGAGGACCGCCTTGGCCGCAGCGCGCGCCGCTTCCGCGGTCGCGGCGCTGATGGCGGCGGGCACGGTTGAGGTGTGAAGAATGCCGTTGCGATGAACGTTTTCTGCCGGATCGTAACAGGCGACCGCGCCATCGACCGAGCGGGCAGCGATGATGGAGATTTCCCGTTCGAACGGCACGAAACTCTCGAGGATCAAGGGCACGGAGCCGAGTGCTGCGAAAGCGCCCTGCGGGCTGTCCTGTTCTGAGCGGAACACGCGCTGACCCTTGCCGTCGTAGCCGAGGCGGCAGGTCTTCAGGACGCCGGAACCGCCAAAGTCGGCAAGTGCGGCTTCGAGATCGGCCTGGCTGTCGACGGCGTGAAACCGGGCGGTGACGATGCCGCTGTCGTTGAGGAAGCGCTTTTCCACCAGACGATCCTGGGCGGCTTCCAGTGCCTTCGGCGGCGGAAACACCGGCCGGGCGCGCGCAAGTCTCGCGGCAGCCGCGACCGGCACGTTTTCGAATTCGTAGGTGATGATGTCGCAGGCGGCCGCCAGGGCATCGAGCGCTTCGTCATCGTCATAGGCGGCGACGATCTGCTTGTTTGCCACCTGCGCTGCCGGACAGTCGGGCTGCGGCTCGAGGATGATGGTGCGAAAGTTCAGCCGTGCAGCAGACATGGCCAGCATGCGGCCGAGCTGGCCGCCGCCAATGATGCCGATGGTGGTCATGCGTCGTCTACCGGATATTCCGCGACGGCAACGGTCTGCTGCTCGCGCCAGTCGTCGAGACGGTCGGCCAGGTCGTTGTCGCTGAGCGCCAGCACGGCTGCGGCCAGCAGTGCGGCGTTGACGGCGCCAGCACGGCCGATCGCCAGCGTTCCGACAGGGATGCCGGCCGGCATCTGCACGATCGAGAGAAGGCTGTCCTGGCCGGAGAGCGCTTTCGACTGCACGGGCACGCCGAAGACCGGCAGCGGCGTCATCGATGCGCACATGCCCGGAAGATGGGCGGCGCCGCCGGCGCCGGCGATGATGACCTTGAAGCCTTCGTCGCGCGCGCCTTTGGCGAAGCTGACGAGCCGGTCAGGCGTACGGTGTGCCGAGACGATGCGGGCTTCATAGGCAATGTCGAGCGCGTCGAGCGTATCGGCGGCGTTCTTCATCGTCTCCCAGTCGGACTGGCTTCCCATGATGATGGCGACGGGTGGGGTCGTGGTGTCGAGCACGTCTTTAAGGTTCCGCTTCAGGCGATGATGTCGGGAATGATCTGGTCTTCGATCTTGGTGATCTTGTCCTTGATGACCAGCTTCTTCTTCTTCATGCGCTGAACTCTCAGCGCATCGCAGCCGGTCTGGATCATGGCGTTGATGGCAGCATCATAGTCTTCATGTTCCTGCCTCAGCCGCGCTGCGGTCAATCTGAGTTCGGCCTGGTCCTGGTCCGGCATGCAAAGCGATCCCCATCAGCCCGGTTGCGAAGTCCTCCTCGAACCGGAATTTCATGCGCCGCTCTATCACATCTTGGGCGGTAACGGGAAGTTATCCGTCGTCATCATTTCGCCTTCGACAAATGAAAAATGGCGTGGCACAGTAGTAAGGTTACAACCATGGAACATCCGGCATTTACCTGCCGGATGCAAGCAAAAGGAAGGGACTGCCAATGACCATTGAGGCTCATCTTGCAACGCTTGAGAAAAAACATGGCGCATTGGAGCAGGAGCTTCATGCAGCAATGAACCAGCCCTCCACCGAGGACGAAATGATCAGCGACATCAAGCGAAGGAAGCTGCGCATCAAGGACGAAATCGAAAGGCTTCGCTCCTCGACTCACTGATTATGAACGGTAATTCCCAGTAACAACGGGAGGTGTTCTCTCCAAGGAGACGACGCGACAAGGTTCACAACCAATCCCCTCAACGGAAGATACGGATCGCTCGACCGGGTTTGATGCCCGGTCGTTTTGTGTCAGGCGGCGGTTACGCTTCCACAGGAGCATCACGCCCAGAACTGATCCAACCAAAGGTTGAGCCTGTCGAAGCCGGGGCGGTTGATCGCGTAAATTCGCCGGGTGCCGTTGGCTTCGACCGAAACCAGATTGCAGTCCAGGAGAGCCTTCAGGTGCTGCGATACCGCAGGGCGGCTGATCGGCAATCCCACGGCCAGTTCGTTGACCGTTTTCGGCGCACGCCGCAATTCCTCCAGCAGGTAACGCCGGTTGGGATCCGCGATAGCATCGAAAGGGTCCGCAATGGTCATGAGCCGACGTTAAGCGAATTCTGGTGGGGCGGCAAGAAAATTGTGCATTGCGGCATCCTCATTTTGCTATGCAATATGATGGTTTGCTTTGATATGCTCAGGCCCCGGCCAGCAGGCTGTTGAGGCCATCCCACAAGAGCTTGAGCCCGGCAATGAAGGCCATGCTATACATGAACGGATAGAAGATCTGCGGCTTCATCCGGCGAACGATGAAGGCGCCGCAGACGGTGGCGACGATCGCCAGCGGAAACAACGTCGCGGAGATTTTCAGATTGCTCATGTCGAGCTGGCCCAGTGCAAAATAGGGGATCAGCTTGACGGCATTGAGGATGGCGAAGAAGCGCACGATCGTGCCGGTATATTCGCGCGGATCGAGCTGCAGCGGCAGCGCGTAGATCTGGAAGGGCGGACCGCCGGCATGGGCGACGAAGCTGCCATAGCCGGCGAACGAGCCCCAGAGCGTCGCCGGCCCGGCCCGTTGCTGCTTGGGCTTGATTGTAATTCCATTGCGCATGCGCCAGACATTGTAGACATAGCGCAGCACGAACAGCACGGTGATAAGGCCGATGATCAGCCGCAGATAGTCGCGCGAGACATAGGCCGATGTCGCCCAACCGATGAGAATGCCGGCGATGGCGCCGGGCAAGAGCATGATCAGGGTCTTGCGATCGCCATGCTTGCGCCACATCCAGAGCGAGACGAGATCCATCGCAATCAGGATCGGCAAAAGCAGCGCTGCCGCCTGAACCGGTGAGACGGCCATGGACAGGATCGGCACGCCCATCAGCGAAAGGGCCTCGCCCATGCCGCCCTTGCTGAGGCCAACGAGAAGAACCGCCGGTATGGCGACGAGATAGAAGTCGAGGTCGGGAAGCATCGGTGGCGGTTGATCCTTTTGACGTCTCCGTCTATCGGTTTTCCCAAACGAAATCGAGCGCTGGTTTCCGCCGACAAGCGGGCACAGCCGGAAATGGATGTCATGAGCAAGACAAGTGAACGCTGCCGCCTGGTGCTGATCGCACCCGATATCGCCGATCCGGCGGAACGCGCCAAGGTGCTTGCCGACGCCCTGAAGGGCGGCGACGTCGCTTCGGTGATCGTGCCGCAATACGGCCTCGACGATGGCGAGTTCCAGAAACATGCCGAGCTTCTCGTGCCGATCATCCAGGAGGCAGGCGCTGCCGCGCTGATCGACGGCGACAGCCGCGTGGCCGGGCGCGTCAAGGCCGACGGCCTGCACATTTCCGGCAACGCCGAAGTGCTCGGCGAGGCGATCGAGAAGCATACGCCGAAACTCATCGTCGGCGGTGGCAACGCGGCCGACCGTCATCATGCGCTGGAAGTCGGCGAAGTGCGCCCGGATTATGTGTTCTTCGGCAAGACCGACGGCGACATCAAGCCGGATGCGCATCCGAAAAACCTGGCGCTGGCCGAATGGTGGGCCTCGATGATCGAGATCCCCTGCATCGTCATGGGCGGCACGGATCCGCAATCGGCGCTGGCGGCTGCCGAAACCGGGGCCGAGTTCGTTGCCCTTCGTCTGGCCGTCTTCGGCGAGCCTGAGCAGGCGCCCTCGATCGTTGCCGCCGTCAACGCGCTTCTTGACGAAAAAGCGCCACGGTTTGAAGATTAAGACGTGTCGATGTTGTACCGACAGTCGTCAAAGCTCAGCTGGGGCGTTGCCCTCCTTGCCGCCGCCGCTACCGTCGCGACGACGCCGGTGCGTGCGCAGGAACAGCCAGTTCCTGCGCAGGAGCAATCGGTGCCCGTGCCGGAAAAGCCGGCCGATGTGCCGGGTGAAGGCGTCAATGGCGATGACAGCGGCGCTGCCAAACGCGGCCGCATCACACCCTTCAATGGCGCAGCGATGCCGGAAGACGGCACTGCCGCCGGCAAGCCTGTGGGCAAGCCGGGTGATCCGGTAGCGAAGAAGAAGGCCGGAGACGGCACGGTGCCGTCACAAGGCGTCAACGTCTTCGACCGCATGGGCGCGGAGTTGCCGGCCTTGCCGGCGGAAAAGCCGTTTGCCGGCAAGGTTGACGAAGCCTACGGCGCTTTCCAGCGCGGTTACTATCTGACGGCGATGGATCTGGCACTTCCGCGGGCCCAGCTTGGCGATCCGGCGGCCCAGACGCTTGTCGCCGAAATCCTGCAGCAGGGTCTCGGTGTCGTGCGCAATGCCAAGCAGGCGGCATTCTGGTACGGCCAGGCCGCCGAAAACGGTGATCCGGCGGCGATGTTCAAATACGCGCTGATCCTGATGGAAGGGCGATACGTCAAGCGCGACCGGAAGAAATCCGAAGAACTGATGAAGAAGGCGGCTGATCTCGGCAATGCATCGGCCCAGTTCAACTACGGCCAGACGCTGGTGGCCGACAGCCCCGGGCCCAAGGGCCTCAAGGCGGCGATGCCCTACTACGAAAAATCGGCCGAGCAGGGGATCGCCGACGCGCAATATGCGCTGTCGCAGATCTACCTCAACGTCGATGGCATCGACGAGAGCAAGCGGGCAAGGGCGAGAGGGTGGCTGCTTCGCGCCGCCCATGCCGGTTACGATACGGCGCAGCTCGACATCGCCATCTGGATGATCGAAGGCATCGCCGGCGATCGCAACCTGGAGGACGGTTTCGGCTGGATGAAGCGGGCGGCGGAAGGCGGCAATGTCGTGGCGCAGAACCGGCTGTCGCATCTCTATGTCAATGCCATCGGCACCCGGCCCAATCCGGTCGAAGCCGCAAAGTGGTATGTGCTGTCGCGCCGCGCCGGCCTCAAGGATGATGCGCTGGAAGACTTTTACCTTGGTCTCAACGAGCAGCAGCAGAAGGCGGCACTCAGCGCGGCCAACAAGTTTCGCTCGACCTGACCAGCATTTCTGGCGCCTGAATCTCGACCGTTCGGTGGGGTCAGGCGCTATTTCTCTTGAACTTTCGGGGCTTTTGTGGTCTTGAAGCCCCGATTTTAGCCCTTGGCGCCATTGCTTCCGGCACGCCCCAGGGCGGAGTGATCTTCACTCGGTTTTTTGACGACGGAACTCGATGACAAGCCTTGCCCGAACGGCAGGCGCTTCGCGTTTCGTCACACAGGTTCAATGTCCGATCGAGAAGGCTCGATCGGCCTTCGCTTCACAAGGATCGCCAGATGGCCCGTTCAGCTCTTCTCAATGTCATGGTCCAGGCCGCCTTCAAGGCCGGCAAGTCGCTCGCGCGCGATTTCGGTGAAGTCCAGAACCTGCAGGTCTCGCTCAAGGGGCCAAGCGACTACGTATCGCAGGCCGACCGCAAGGCTGAAAAGCTCATCCGCGAAGAACTGCTGAAGGCACGTCCGACCTATGGCTTCCTAGGCGAAGAAGGCGAAGAGATCATCGGCACGGATGGCGCCCATCGCTGGATCGTCGATCCGCTCGACGGCACCACCAATTTTCTGCACGGCATTCCGCATTTCGCTGTCTCGATCGCACTCGAACGCCAGGGCGAGATCGTCGGTGCCGTCGTGTTCAACCCTGCGACGGACGAACTCTATACGGCCGAGCGCGGCGGCGGCGCCTTCCTCAATGACCGTCGTCTGCGCGTGGCAGCGCGCAAGGCCCTGTCGGATGCGGTGATCGCCACCGGCACACCGCATCTCGGTCGCGGCAATCACGGCAAATACCTGATCGAGCTGCGTCACGTGATGGGCGAAGTCGCCGGCATCCGTCGCATGGGCTCGGCTTCGCTCGATCTCGCCTATGTCGCCGCCGGCCGTTTCGACGGCTACTGGGAGCGCGACCTCGCTGCCTGGGACATCGCGGCCGGCGTGCTTCTTATCCGCGAGGCCGGTGGCTGGTCGACGGATATCGACGGCGGCTCCAAGCCGGTCAACGAAGGTTCGATCGTCTGCGGCAACGAGTACATCACCAAGGCGCTGCGCGACGTCGTTCACCGTCCAATCCCGACGAAATAATCAACGGTCATTCGTTTCATGGCTGCGAAGCCTCCGGTGCACCACGCGTCGGAGGCTTTTGTTTTTCCTTCAATTCGGCGCAAAGTTCGCCTACAGCGCTCCGCGTCAAACATCACGCGCCATGGACGCTACCGCGCTCCAAACCGGCAGCATAACTTTCTCCTTAAATCGATTCCGATTTGAGGAATTATGCAGTAGGCTCCGACGCGTCGCGGCACCGTTCCGCCAAATGCAACCGGGAGAATGGTATACCCATGACGAAACTGCATCTGTCCGGGTGGGACGGTCGGGAAGGCGTGGAAGCAGATTACAATCCGCATAAGCTTTCGAGCCCCATGCACTTTTTCTGGACCATGGTGATCTTCCTGATCATCGTCGGTTTCGTCGGCGCGATTCTCTTTCGGCAGGCACACAATGCCTTTCTCGCCAATCCGGGCCTCAACGGGCTGATCCTCGGGGTGCTGCTGATCGGCATCCTCCTGGCGTTCAATCACGTGCTCGGCCTTCGCCCCGAAGTGCGCTGGTTCAATTCGTTCCGCGCCGCCGGCAGCGCAGACAAGGTCGGGCGTGACCCGGTGTTGCTCGCGCCGATGCGCGCGCTGATCGGTGGTCGCCAGACGGCGATTTCGACGACGGCGCTCAGGTCGATCCTGGATTCGATTGCGACGCGTCTGGATGAATCGCGCGACACCACGCGCTACCTGACCGGTCTTCTCGTTTTCCTCGGCCTGCTCGGCACCTTCTGGGGCTTGCTCGGCACCATCGGCTCGATCAATACCGTCATCCAGTCGCTGGATGCCGGTTCCGGCAGCACCGAAGATGTACTTGGCGCCCTGAAAACGGGCCTTTCGGCGCCGCTCACCGGCATGGGCACGGCCTTCTCGACGTCGCTCTTCGGTCTTGCCGGCTCGCTGATCCTCGGCTTTCTCGATCTGCAGGCCGGCCGGGCGCAGAACCGTTTCTATACCGAGCTTGAAAACTGGCTGTCCTCCGTCACCGACGTCGGTTCGGAACTGTCGATCGACGGTGGCCTTCCGACCGGTGCGCCGGTGGAAGAGTTGAAGCGGCTGACCGACCAGCTCGTCCGTCTCAACCATGAAGGCGGCTCCAACCAGCGTACGACGGCGGCAATGGCGAGCCTTGCCGAGGGCATCCAGGGCCTGGTCAAGAACATGCGCGGCGAACAGCAGATGCTGCGCGACTGGATCGAGGCGCAGCAGGAAGAAGCCAAGGCCATGCGCAAGACGCTGGACAAGCTGACGACACGCATCGGCCACTCCGAGCGCATTTCGGTGAACGGCGAGAAATCCGGATCGCAGGCCAAACACAGCCATGCGGACGACACCGGAGGGGAATGATCCATGGCGCTTGCCCGCAAAGGCCGCACACAGCGCACCATCGATTATTGGCCAGGCTTCGTCGATGCCCTATCGACGCTGCTCTTGTCGATCATGTTCCTGCTCAGCGTCTTCGTGCTGGCGCAGTTCCTGCTCAGCCGCGAGATCAGCGGCAAGGACGAGGTTCTGACGCGGCTGAACAGCCAGATCAACGAACTGACGCAGCTGCTGGCGCTTGAAAAGAGCGGCAAGCAGGATCTTGAGGATTCGCTTGCCAATCTGCAGGCTTCGCTCTCCCAGTCGGAAGGCGAACGCTCCCGCCTTCAGGCCCTGCTCGACAAGGGCGCCGGCAGCGCGGATGCCGCCAATGAGAAGCTGGGACGCGTCGGCGCCGAGCTCGACGCCGAGCGCCAGACCAGCGCTCGCGCCATGAGCCAGATCGAGCTTCTGAACCAGCAGATCGCGGCGTTGCGCAGCCAGATCGCGGCGATCGAGGAGGCCTTGCAGGCGTCCGAAGCCAAGGACGCGTCCTCGCAAACCAAGATCGCCGATCTCGGCCGCCGGCTGAATGTCGCGCTGGCGCAGCGGGTGCAGGAGCTGAACCGCTATCGCTCGGATTTCTTCGGTCGACTGCGTGAGATCCTGTCCGATCGCGAAAACATCCGTATCGTCGGCGACCGCTTCGTCTTCCAGTCGGAGGTGCTTTTCCCTTCGGGCGGCAACGAGCTCAATCCCGAGGGGCAGGTCGAAATGGCCAAGCTCGCCTCGGCCCTGCTCGACCTTGCCAAGGAAATTCCAGCCGAGATCAACTGGGTGCTGCGCGTTGACGGGCACACGGACAATGTCCAGCTTTCGGGTACCGGTCGTTATGCCGACAACTGGGAGCTTTCGTCCGCCCGTGCCACATCCGTCGTCAAGTTCCTGATCTCGAAGGGCGTGCCGGCCGATAGGCTGGTTGCGGCCGGTTTCGGCGAGTATCAGCCGATCGCCGAGGGCGACAGCGTCGAGGCGCGGTCGCAGAACCGTCGCATCGAGCTGAAGCTGACCGAGAAATAGGTCGCGCTGACCGAGACGAAGTTCGCGTCGACCTCCTGGCCCCCGTGCCCTTGAATTGACCTTGACGTGCGCGTAACACTTGCGACCGAGGGATGCACGACGCTTGCATCTTCGGGGATGCTGGAGAGAGCCGGCCTTCCTGAAGGCGAGTGAAACTTGCATCTCCGAGGGGGATGCGGGGAGGCGCCTTGGATGGATTGTGATGTACTGGTGGTCGGTGCCGGCCTTGCCGGTCTTGTGGC
Organism: Ensifer sp. GW823-FHT05D09; assembly: GCF_058795755.1. NCBI lineage: Bacteria > Pseudomonadati > Pseudomonadota > Alphaproteobacteria > Hyphomicrobiales > Rhizobiaceae > Ensifer > Ensifer sp. GW823-FHT05D09. The sequence continues at coordinate 143,511 of NZ_JBXAIA010000010.1, forward strand.
GGCGTCGGAGGCGGTAGCACTCGGCCGCAAGGTCATCGTTCTCGACCAGGAGGGGGAGCAGAACCTCGGTGGCCAGGCCTTCTGGTCGCTCGGCGGTCTGTTTTTCGTCGACAGTCCCGAGCAGCGTCGCATGGGCATCAGGGACAGCAGAGCGCTTGCCCGCCAGGACTGGATGGGCTCGTCGCAATTCGATCGTCCGGAAGATCACTGGCCACGACTATGGGCGGATGCCTATCTCGATTTCGCTGCCGGTGAGAAGCGCAGTTGGCTGTATCAGCTCGGCATGCGCTGGTTTCCCGTCGTCGGCTGGGCCGAACGCGGCGGTGGCCTTGCCCATGGCCACGGCAACTCGGTGCCGCGCTTCCACGTCACGTGGGGAACGGGTCCGGCTGTGCTCGAGCCGTTCGTACGGCTGACGCGCGAGGCCGAAAGCCGTGGTCTCGTGCGCTTTCGTTTCCGCCACCGCGTCGATGAGCTGGTAACGACCGATGGGGCGGTCACCGGTGCGCGCGGTTCGGTGCTCAAGGCTGATCCTGTCGGCCGGGGAGCGCGCAGCTCGCGTGACGTCTACGGAGACTTCGAGATATCGGCGGGCGCCGTGATCGTCACATCGGGCGGTATCGGCGGCAACCCTGAACTGGTGCGGCGCAACTGGCCGCGCAAGCGGCTCGGCCAGCCGCCGGCGACGATGGTCTGCGGCGTACCGCATCATGTCGATGGCCGGATGCTGGAGATCGCTTCCCGCGCCCGCGGCTCGGTAATCAATTCCGATCGCATGTGGCACTATACCGAAGGCCTTAGGAACTTCGCCCCGATCTGGCCGGATCACGGCATTCGTATCCTGCCCGGTCCTTCGTCGTTTTGGTGCGATGCGGACGGCAATCGTTTTTCCGCACCCGCCATGCCCGGCTTCGATACGCTCGGCACGCTCAAGGCCATTCGCGACAGCGGTCATGATTACAGCTGGTTCGTCCTGACAAGGGCGATTATCAAGAAGGAATTCGCGCTCTCCGGTTCCGAGCAGAATCCCGATCTGACCGGCAAGAGCATCTCGCTTCTTCTCAAGCGTTTGGGCAAGAATCCGCCCGGACCGGTGCAGGCCTTCATGGACAAGGGCGAAGATTTTCTCGTGCGCGACCGACTCGACGATCTCGTGCCGGCGATGAATGCGCTGACCGGCGAGAACCGCCTCTCGGTCGATCACCTGCGCGATCAGATCGAGGCGCGCGACCGCGAGATCACCAACCCCTTCTCCAAGGATGCACAGGTTACGGCGATCCGCGGGGCACGCTCCTACCGCGGCGACCGGCTGTTGCGCACCGCCAAGCCGCACCGCCTGCTCGATCCCAAAGCCGGTCCGCTGATTGCCGTCCGGCTGCATATCCTGACGCGCAAGACGCTCGGGGGTCTGCAGACCAATCTGTCCGGCCAAGTGCTCGAACAATCGGGCGAGCCGGTGCCGGGACTTTACGCGGCGGGCGAAGTCGCAGGCTTCGGAGGCGGCGGCATGCATGGCTACAATGCGCTTGAAGGCACGTTTCTCGGCGGCTGCATCTACTCAGGGCGCGTGGCCGGCCGGGGTGCCGCCGGGACGGTTTGAGTAAAGCAAACCGACCAACGTTGCTCGGCGTAACTTGCCCCTCACCCTAGCCATCTCCCCGCCAAGCGGGGAAAGGGGACGCAGCCCGCGGTTGGTACACAGATTGTGGTGGCAGAACCTTTCCAGGCCAGAACGTGAGGCGATTTCGCTCGATGTGTACGCGAGGCTCGGCGCCTCCGGGGTGGGCAGCGGGAGGCATGTCGCCGTCAGGCGCAGCATGCAAGGTTAAGTCGGCGCGTGCCGCAATGTCCCTTCGCCCCGCTAAGCGGGGAGAAGGTGGCGGCAGCCGGATGAGGGGTTGATCCGCCGGATGGAAACCGATCGCTAGGGATCAATCCATCTGGATGTTGGCGTCGCGAACGATCGGCGTCCACTTTGCCAATTCCGCCTTGACGTGGGCGCCGAGCTCCGCAGGCGTCGAGCCGACGATGGTGGCGCTAAACTCCTTCATGCGTTCGACCACGGCCGGATCGGCAAGCGCCTTGTTGGCGGCTTCATTGAGGCGGGCGACAACGGGTTCGGGCGTGTTGGCCGGCGCAAACAGCGCGTTCCAAGTGTAGGTTTCGTAGCCTGGAATGCCGGCTTCAGCGACCGTCGGCACGTCGGGGAAGGATGGCGCCCGTTCGGCTGTGGTGACCGCCAGCGCCCGCAAGGTGCCGGCCTTGATGTGCCCGGAGGAGGACGGCAGGTTGTCGAACATGATCGGCACCTGGTTGCCGATGACGTCGTTCAGCGCCGGGCCAGCGCCCTTGTAGGGGATGTGCTGCATGCTGACGCCGGCCATCTTCTTGAAGAGTTCGCCGGAGAGGTGCAACGGCGTACCGTTGCCGGAAGAGGCGTAGGCATATTCATCGGGCTTGGCCTTCAGGAGCGCCAGCAATTCCGCGACGGTCTTGGCCGGCAACTCCGGATTGACCACCAGCACGTTTGGCACGATGACCAGAAGCGAGATCGGCGCGAAGTCCTTTTCCGGGTCATAGGGTTTGGTTTTGAGGATCAGTGGGTTGAGGGCGTGGGTCGCGACCGTGCCCATGAGGATGGTGTAGCCGTCCGGATCGGCGCGCGCGACATTGTCGGCGCCGAGGTTGCCGCCGGCGCCGGCGACGTTCTGGACGATGACCTGCTGGCCGAGATCTTCCGACATCTTCTGTGCGACGATACGTGCCACCACGTCGGTCGAGCCGCCGGCGGCAAAGGGAACGACGAGAGTGACGGCGCGATCCGGAAAGCCTTGAGCGCTTGCCTGGGTACCAGTTCCGAAAACGGTGAGTGCAGTGAAGCCGAGCGCAAGCGCCGCTCGTCGGGTCAAGTTCGAAAACGTCATTAGGGTCCTCCCTGGACAGTCCACAACTGGCGTGGCGGCCGAAAAAAAGCCGGCACCTATAGAATAGGGTCCGGCTTTCGAGCGGCAATGGCGTGCCGGGCGTGCCGGCATGAGACTATCGTCGTGTTTGTATTACTTGTTCGGGCTCAAGAACAGCTCCTCGGCGCCGTGGTTGAACTGCAACCGTGCCAGCTTCGCATAGAGCCCGTCCTGGCGGATCAGCGAGGCATGGGTTCCCTCTTCGACCACACGGCCGTGTTCCATCACCAGGATACGGTCTGCCTTCAGGACGGTTGCGAGCCGATGGGCGATGACGATGGTCGTGCGCTCATGCAGCAAACCTTCAAGTGCCTTCTGGACCAGCGTTTCGCTTTCGGCGTCGAGCGCAGAGGTCGCCTCGTCGAGCAGAAGGATCGGGGCATTGCGCAAAATGGCGCGGGCAATGGCAATGCGCTGGCGCTGGCCGCCCGAGAGCGTAATGCCGCGCTCGCCGACCAGCGTGTCGTAGCCCTTTTCCATCCGGCCGATGAACTCGTCGGCCTGGGCGGCGACGGCTGCAGCGCGCACGGCCTCGCGGCTTGCGCCCGGCACGCCGAAGGCGATGTTGTCGTGAACGGAGGACGCAAAGATGGTGACGTCCTGCGGCACGATCGCCAGGCGGGCGCGCAGTTCCTTCGGGTCGACGGTGCGGATATCGATGCCATCGACGGTGACCGCGCCCTTTGCCGGATCATAGAACCGCAACAGCATCGAAAAGACGGTGCTTTTGCCGGCGCCGGATGGGCCGACGATTGCGACCGTTTCGCCCGGTTCGATCGCAAAGCTCAGGCCGTTCAGGCTCTTGTAATCGGGGCGTGCCGGATAGGCGAAATAGACGTCGTCGAAGCTGATGGCGCCAAGTGCGGGAGACGGAAGGGCGACAGGATTTTCCGGCGCCTTGATATCAGGGACTTCGGTTAGCAGTTCGTTCAGCCGCTCCGCGGCGCCGGCTGCCTGCGAAAGCTCGCCCCAGACCTCGGACAGCGAGCCGAGGCTGCCGGCAGCAAATACCGAATAAAGCAGGAACTGGCTGAGTGTGCCGGCCGAGAGATTGCCTGCGAGCACGTCGCGCGCCCCGAACCAGAGGACCGCGACGACGCTGCCGAACACCATGGTAATGGCAAAGGCCGTCAGCACCGAACGCGCCTTGATCGCCGAGCGCGCGGCGCCGAAGGCATCCTCGACCGCCGTGCCGAAGCGGTTGTTGGCAATGTCTTCGCTGTTGAAGGCCTGAACGGTGCGCGAGGCGGCAATCGCCTCGCCGGCATAGGCCGATGCCGTTGCCAGTGTGTCCTGCGCCTCGCGCGAGCGGCGGCGGACGGAGCGGCCGAAGCCGACCAGCGGAAACACGATCACCGGAATTGCCGCCAGCACCAGGCTCGACAGCTTCGGGCTGGTGTAGACCATCATGCCGATGGCGCCCAGACACAGGATCAGGTTGCGAAGGGCGACCGATGCCGTCGCACCGACGGCGGACTTGAGCTGCGTGGTGTCGGCCGTCAGCCGCGAGACGATCTCGCCCGACTGGTTGACGTCGAAGAACGACGCTGAAAGCCGGGTGACGTGCTGAAAGACGTTGCGGCGGAGATCGGCGACGATACGCTCGCCAAGGGTAATGACGAAGTAGTAGCGCGCAGCGCTCGCCAAGGCGAGGATGATGGCGAGCATCATCAGCATCGCGAAATAGGTATTGATGAATCCGCTGTCGGAATTGGAAAAGCCGTTGTCGACCATGCGCCTGACGGCGAGCGGTAGCGTCAGGGTCGTTATCGCCGCGGTCACGAGCGAAATTCCGGCCCCAACGACCAGATAACGGTAGCGCTTGAGGTAGGGCAGCAGCGTGGCGAGAGGGCGAATGGATTTGCGCGCTGGCGACTGGTTTTCTCGTTCGGACACATGACCCCCGTTCGCCAATCACGGAGGGGGCGGGTTTGCCCATGAGTCTTCCGCGCGGCACTTGTTATCCCGCAGACCTTGATGTATAGGCACGGCATCGAATTGGGAAGCCGTGGCCCATCAGGCGGTCTGCGGCTTCATTTACGTGTTCGGTCTCGAAGTCGCAATGCCTTGCGACAATTGGACCCTGGAACTCTAGGAAGATCATTATGAAGGCAGATATCCATCCCGACTATCACCTGATCAAGGTGGTCATGACTGACGGCACCGAATACGAAACCCGCTCGACCTGGGGTTCTGAAGGCGCCACCATGAACCTGGAAATCGACCCGAAGTCGCACCCGGCCTGGACGGGCGGCAACCAGCAGCTCATGGACCGCGGCGGCCGCGTCTCCAAGTTCAAGAAGCGTTTCGAAGGCCTCGGCCTCTAATCGCACGCTTTCTTGGCGCGTTTTCGAAGCCCGGCTCTGCCGGGCTTTTTGTTGTTCTGACTTCCGTTTCCGATGCCGGATGAGATCTCCGATCGCAGTCACATACGAGCGTGCCTGATCGGCGCACGAAAAAACCCGGCTCAAAGGCCGGGTCTGTTTCACTGGCAGCAGACTGCCGAAAATCTTCAGATCAATTGGTGCCGAAGGCCGTCTGGAGCAGCTTGATCTGCGCCTTGACGCCGTTCTGGTTGTCCGGAACGAAGGTCGAGGCTTCCTGCGGGCGGTAGATCTCGCGGTCGAGCAGGGCGACGCGGTTCTGCAGGCGCAGAGAGCGCTCGATGAGATCACGGAACGATTCCGGAAGCTCGCTCCAGCCGGGCGCGCTGCGGTCGACGTTGAAGCTGTCGAGGCGAACCTTGCTCTTTTCCGAAAGCACCTGGTCACGGCTCATCTCGCCGTTGTTGACGGCGCGCTGAAGCAGGAGCCACGATGCCATCTGCATCAGGCGGGTGGTGAGCCGCATGGATTCTGCTGCATAGAGGACCGATGCCATGCGCGGCAAGACCTTGGATGCCAGGCGGCCGGGACCGTCGAGATAGCTCGCGGTTTCTTCGACCAGACCCATGCCTTCCGAATAGAGCGCCTTGAACTGCGCCGACGCCGCCGCGTGCCCCGCGAAACTGACGGTATTCAATCCTCTTTCGGACATGACCTGTTTTCCCTGGTTCAAACGCATCACGACAGTCGGGTAACGGGCGGCTTTGGGAAAAGTTTCCTTGCCGGCCTCTATGCCTGAAGAATGATGCCATAGCGCATTTCGCGCAAGAGCATTCTTAAGAAAGGGTTAATCTCCACAATTCTTTGCAGCGACCTATGACAAAACAAAAAAAGAGCCGCGGAAAGCGGCTCTCAAGGTAAAACAGGGAGAAAAATCAGACCCATTCGCCAGTCGGAGAAATTGTCTGAGTCCGGAAAGCTCCGGATGATCAGACAATCGCAGAGAATGCTTAATATACCGTTAAAAGAGCGCCGTTTCGGGCCAATTGTCCTTGCACAGCCGTCAGCGAAACAGGCCTTCGGCTGCCGATCGGCTTGCGGACTTGCGCTCGCGCTCGGCCTCGAGCCGGGCAATTTCCTCGTTCAGCAGCGCGATGCGTTGCGTGAGTTCGTCGACCGACAAAAGTGACAGGTCGCTGCCGATCTCGTGCGCCAGTTTCTTTTTCGGTAGGTCTTCGTCAAACAGGCCCATTCGACTTCTCCTCCTGTTCGGGGTCGATATCGCCATCGTCGCCGTGGGTTTCATCAAACGGCGCTGCGCGTGGCGACAGCTGCAGGCTCTCGGGCGTCACAGCCGTGCCGGTATTGATCGGCGAGAAGGCATCACGCTCGGCGACGGGCACCGGCGCGCGCATGCGGCTGCGGATGATGGCATAGGCGGTGATGAGGATGTGGGCGCAGGCGGTGATCATGAACAGCCCGTAGGGGCCGGTCGCGGTCATGACCGGGCCGCCGATGGTCGGGCCGATGATGGTGCCGATACCGTAAAGCAGCAGCAAACCACCGGAAACCTTGACGAAATCCTCGGCGGTCGCAAAGTCGTTGGCATGCGAAACGGCGATTGGGTAGAGCGCATTGGCGGCGGCGCCGTAGATCGCGATCAGTGTCAGCACGATCCAGACCTGGGTGGGTTCCACCAGGAAGATCAGGAGACCCGCAAGCGCGCCGACGCCGGCAAGGGCGGCTAGCACGTAGCGCCGGTCGATGCGGTCGGAGAGGCGTCCGGCGGGCAACTGCATGACTGCGCCGGCAAAGATCGCCACGCTCATCATCGCCGCCACCGTACTGTCCGAGAGGCCCGCCTGGCGGCCGAAGACGGCGCCGAGCGTGCCGAAGGCGCCATTGGCGATGCCGACGAGCAGGATGCCGAGGAAGGAGACCGGGGAGTTTCGGTAGAGCCCGCGCAGGTCGAGCTGCACCTGCTTCAGCGGCTGCGGCGTGGCGGCCTTCGACAAAAGGGTCGGCAGCATCGCGACGCAATAGAGAATGCCGCAGATCATGAAGAGAGTGCTGGTGGAGGTATCACCGAACGGGATCATCATCTGGCCGCCGACGACGCCGAAGAGCGTGATGGCGATGTAAAGGGAAAAGATGACGCCGCGGCTCTCATTGGTGGCGCGTTCGTTGAGCCAGCTTTCGATGATCATCGAGGTGCCGGCGGTGGCAAAGCCGGTGAGCGCACGCAGGATCAGCCACCAGGTGGGGTCGATCAGGATACCGGTCATCAGCGCGACGATGGCGATCAGCGACGAAAAGACGCTGAAGGCACGCACGTGGCCGATGCGTTTGACGACAGCAGGCGCGAAGAAGCAGCCAAGCACGAAACCGGCCGCCCAGGAGGTGCCGATCAAGCCGAGGATGGTGGTGGGATAGCCTTCGGCCGTGCCTCTGACGGGCAGAAGCAGGCCCTGCAGGCCGTTGCCCAGGAAGAGAAACAGCGTGCCCAGCAGGAGAGAGGCGACGGGGAGCAGGTTATTTCTCATCATCCATCCGAAAATCGTTCTGCCGTCAGCAAGTTAGGGCGGTGTGCCCCGAATTGCCAGCCGGATTCTATCCCGCCGGTCATTGCAAATCGGCGGCGGAAACAATAGCCCTCTAATGCATCATCCCAAGAATCGGTATCGAATTCCGGGATCAAAGCAGGTGCGCGCCGCGACCGAGCGTGCGCTAGATGCGACGACAAGGTGACGGCGGTGTGACGCTTCGCCGGGTTGGGGAACTTCCCCTGAGGATAGGCTGAATATGTCAAAGGCGCTGGCGATCATTCTGCTTCTGGCGATGGCCATCCAGCTGATCTGGCCGATCGGCCTGCCGGGTCTGAGGCAGCGCCGCGATTTCTGGAAGATCGCCGTCTTCGCGATCGCCATGATGATGGTCACCGTTCTTATTCGACCCTGACGGGTTCAATCGCCAGCGCTGCGATGCCACGGTTGTACCCTTGGAAACTGTGCCGGTCGATCTACTCTGCTATGCCGTTACTCGATCAATAGTAGTAGCTGGAAAAGTGCGCAGGACAGATCATGAAGAACGCGCTAGATTGTCGGTTTCATCACGGAGATGAATTCGGGGGTTACTTGGAACGCCGCCTTGCTGCCATCCTCGCTGCCGATGTCGTTGGTTACAGCCGTCTTATAGGTGCTGACGAGACCGGTACGCTGGCCGCCATGAAGCGGCACAAAAACGAGCTGGTCGACCCGAAGGTCAGCCGGCACAAAGGCCGGATCGTAAAGCTGACCGGCGACGGCATTCTGGTCGAGTTCGCGAGCGTCGTGAACGCGGTGGCCTGCGCCGTCGATATTCAGCGCGGCATGCTCATTCGCAACGAAGACGTTCCGCAACTGAAGCGCATCGAGCTGCGCATCGGTGTGCACCTGGGCGACGTGATCGTCGAAGACGGTGATATTTTCGGAGACGGCGTCAATGTCGCAGCCCGGCTCGAGGGCCTGGCCGAACCCTCCGGCATCGCCGTGTCTGCTTCGGTGCGCGACCATGTCGGCTCCAGGCTGGATGTCGGCTTTGTCGACAAGGGCCAGCACGCACTGAAGAATATCGCGGCCGGCGTTCACGTCTATTCCGTCGCGCTGGGTGCGCCGACCAAGATCGCCAAGGTGGTGAACGGGACCCATACGGTGACCGTCGACGACGGTTATGGGCTGTCCGTCGCCGTTTTACCCTTCACCAATATGAGCCACGATCCGGAGCAGGAGTATTTTTCCGACGGTATCACCGAGGACATCATCACCGATCTGTCGAAGATCTCGCGCCTCCATGTGGTCGCCCGCAACACGGTCTTTACCTACAAGGGGCGGTCGGTGCGGGTCAAAACGGCGGCGCAGGAACTCGGCGTTCGCTTCATCCTCGAGGGCAGTGTGCGCAAGGCCGGCGGGCGGGTTCGCATCACCGGGCAGCTGATCGATGCGCTGACCGGTACGCATTTGTGGGCCGACCGCTACGATCGCGATCTCACCGACATCTTCGCCATTCAGGACGAGATCACCCACGCCATCGTCAATCAGCTGCGCATCAAGCTTTTGCCGGAAGAGAAAAAGGCGATCGAGCGGGACCCGACGACGAGTGTCGAGGCCTATACCTACTATCTGCGCGGCCGGCGGTTCTCGCATGCCTGGACGCGCTCCTATCTGCTGCTTGCTCGACGCATGTTCCAGAAAGCCGTCGAGCTCGACCCGAATTTTGCCCGTGCCTATGCCGGCATCGCCGATTGCGAATCCGCCCTTCGTGACTGGCATGAGCACGAGTTTCCGCTCGAAAGCATCTTAAGCACGAGCGCGCGCGCACTGGAGCTCGATCCTGATCTCGCCGAGGCCCATGCTTCTAGAGGCCTGGTCCTGCACCAGGACGGGCAAAGCGAAGAGGCTGTTGCCGAGTTCGAACGCGCCTTGGCGCTCGATCCGCAGCTCTACGAGGCAAACTTTCACTACGGCCGCTTTCTCTTCATGCGCGGCGAGTTCGAGACCGCCATCGAGTTCTTCAAACGGGCTGCGGAAATCCGGCCCGACGACTATCTTTCGCCGATCCACCTGATGAGCGCCTATAAATCGCTCGGCCAGGAGACCGAGCGCGGACATTGGGCGAAGATCGGCATCAGCAGGGCGGAACGGGCGCTGGAGTCGCATCCGGAAAATTCCGGACCTGCGCATCGTGGCGCGCTGGCGCTTGCCCATATGGGTGAGGCGGACCGCGCGCGCGAATGGGCGGCCTGCGCGATCGCCATCGATCCGGAGGATATCGTCGCGCGCTACAACACGGCCTGCGTCTATTCGATCCTCGGCGATGTCGATACGGCGCTCGACATGCTCGAGAGCCTGTTGCCGCAGAGTTCCTGCTACCAGCTGCTGTGGTTCAAGCAGGATTCCGATCTGGATGCGGTTCGCCACCATGTGCGCTTCCAGGCCATGGTGGAGGCGATCGCCCAATGCGAGGCAGTCAAGCACTGATCCCTGCTGCCTAACGCCTTCAATCGGCATGGATCTAGGTAAGATCATGCAGGGCAATGAGAGTGTCACAGCGTCGCGCGTCAGTTTTCACGCGCGGCGCTGGAGGGATCAATGACCGCGGTAGGATTGAACCGGTTGCCGTGACTTGCCTCGCGTGAACCACCAGATGCCCGCACCGGTCGTGACCAACAGGCCGGTTGCCAACAGGACAACGGCGACGAATGCCTTTTCGAAGGCCGCCCTGGCGAGCGCCACGAGGTTTTCAGCCGCCTCGGGCGATAGTTTTTCCGCCAATATCAAAGCCTCATCCAGGCTGTCGCGCGCGATCGCCGATATGCCCGCTCCTTCCGGAAGCACGACGAAGGCGGTGTAGACCACCGACATGACGCTGCCGAGCACCGCAATCCCGATGGCGCCGCCGAGTTCGAAGGAGACCTCCTCGATGGAGGCGGCCATGCCGGCGTGCTGCGGTGGGGCGTTGGACATGATGGCGCTGGAGGCGGCCGTCATCGTCGCGCCAACGCCGAGGCCGAGCACCACCAGGCTGACGATCTGGCCGAGGATGCCGGCTCCGTGCACCGCCAGAAACGCACCGAGGCCGGCAGCCGCGGTGATGAGGCCGGTGCGCAGCACCATCTCGGGGCCGAGACGCGGCAGCATCATGCCTGTGAGCGGGCCGGCGACGAAGGCGGCAAGCGGGATCGGCAGGATGAAGATGCCTGCCTCAAGCGGCGAATAGTCGGCAACGAGCTGCAGCCGTTGGCTGAGCACGAGCTCGACGCCGACGAGCGCTCCGGATGTCACCAAGGCTGCGGCGACGCCTGACGAAAAGGCGGCGTTGCGGAACAGGCGGAAGTCGATCATCGGGTGCGCGCTGCGCCTCTGCCGGCGCACGAAGAAGGAGAGCGCGACGGCGCCGATCACAGCGGCGATGAGCCCCGCCTGCGCCGATGGCTCGCGCTTGCTCATCTCCTTGATAGCATAGGCCAGTCCGACCAGGCCGACCATGATCTGGACGGAGCCGAGCGGGTCCCAAGGGTGGTCCCTGTTGCCCTTGTTATCGGGAAGCACGACCACGCCGAGCAGCAGCGCCACGGCGACGATCGGTACGTTGATGAGAAAGACCGAGCCCCACCAGAAGTATTCGAGCAGGAAGCCGCCGAGCACCGGGCCGATTGCTGCACCACCCGAGGCGATCGCGGCCCAGATGCCGATCGCCAGCGCCCGCTCGCGCTCGTCGGTGAAGGTCAACCGGATGATCGAAAGCGTCGCCGGCATCATCAGCGCGGCGCCGACGGCCAAAAGCACACGGCCGGCGATCAGGACCGACGGGTTCGGCGCATAGGCAGCGATCAGGGAGGCGAGGCCGAATACGGCGAGGCCGGCAATGAACGGTCGCTTGTGGCCGAGCCTGTCGCCGAGCGTGCCGAGCCCCGGCAGCAGGCCGGCAACGACCAGTGCATAGGCATTGACGATCCAGAGTTTTTCCGAGGCGGAGGCGCCAAGATCGTGGGTGAGCCGGGGCAGTGCCGTGTAGAGCACGGTCATATCGACGACGATCAGGAACAGGGCGCTCGACACGATGGCCAGAATGAGCCAGCGATTATGCGGGGACATGGTACACCTCTGTGGCCGAACCGCTGCCTGCGGTACCTGTGGCCTTGTTGACATCAGAGCCGCTATATAAATACATACGTATGGAATTGAAAGAGGAAATCTGAAATGGGACGACGCCGGACGATCGATCGCGACAAGGTGCTGGATGCGGCGGAGGCGACGGTGAGCGCCGTCGGTGCCGCCGGCCTGACGATCGACGCCGTCGCCAAGGCGGCCGGCATCACCAAGGGTGGCGTGCAATATTGCTTCGGCAACAAGGATGGGCTGATCGATGCGATGATCGAACGCCGGTTCAACGAATTCGACAGCGCGGTGGCGGACGAAGTCGGAGGCGCGACCGATCCGGTAACGGCAATGCGCGCGCATGCGGAGGTGACGGCCCGCATGAACACGGCAGAGAACGCCCGCACATCCGGGATGATGGCGGCACTTCTGCAGCGCGAAGATCATATGGAACAGAACCGCGTGTGGTATCGCGGGCGTCTCGACAGCCTCGATCTGTCGACTGACGCGGGGCGCCGGGCGCGCCTTGCGTTTCTTGCCGCCGAAGGTACGTTTTTGTTGCGCAGTTTCGGCTTCGCCGAAATGGACGATGCGGAATGGCAGGACATCTTTGCCGATATCGTTGCCCTGGTGCCGAAGGAACCCGACTGACCGGGCCTTTGGACGCCGCACGAGATCCGGCCGGCTGCGGGGATGCAAGCAAGGGAGAATTGCATGCCGACCCCGGTCGAAGTGGTTGCCTATGACGATGCGTGGCCGCAAGCCTATGCCGCCATGTCCAAGCATCTGGCGAGCCTGCTCGGCCTTGCGGTCATCGCGATCGACCATGTCGGCAGCACGGCGGTTCCGGGGCTCGCCGCGAAGCCGGTCATCGATATCGATGTGACGATGTGCGGTCCAGAAGCGATCGGTGCCGGGAGCGCCGCCCTCGCTGCCGACGGGTTTGCCGCACGGGGAAACAGGTACGACGATGGCGTCTGGGCATTTGCCAAGACGGGCTCACCGGGGCAGCGCGTCTATCTCTGCCCGCCTTTCAGCGATACCCATCACCGCCGCCTGATCTTTCGAGATCAGTTGCGTCAAAACGGTGAGATGGCGGTTGCTTACGCCGCGTTGAAGCGACGCCTTTCGGCCGAGTTCCCCTTCGATGGAGACAGCTACACCGCCGCCAAGACGCAATTCATCGCCGAAGTCGTGGAGCTTGCCAAACGGGGTTGATCGCCGCGCTTTTTAGATGGTGGCTGCAGCCAACTGGCCAAGATGGCCAGGCAGGTCGATCCCGCGTCCAGCGGCATTGATCGTCTCGAAATAGTCGTGCCAGCCGGATGCCGCGATGCCCGAGACAAGCGCGTGAAGTGCGGCTTCATCCGAGAACCGCCAGATGGCGAAATAGGCGTGCGGTGCGGCATGAAGCGTACCGGCATCAACCTCGCCGAAGGCGATCGGCTCCACCCCGAGGTCCGACAGGTCAGCCAGACCGCTGCCGACGGCCTCGAAAAACCTGTGGCGGCCGGCTGGGTCGAGGGCGAGCCAGGCCTGCTTCGGGGTGTAGAGTTCGCTTAGATAATGAGGCATGCGTCTTCTTTCAGGGTCTATCGAGTGATCGAAGGGCGCGCTTGCAGATTCGGGCAGTCGCAACGCTGTCGTGCTCCCGTTGCCAGCAGGCACAGAGGTCACGAACCCAATCGGGGCGGTCCTTGGCGGCGTCATTCAGCCAGTTTCCGACCGAATCCTGCACGTAGCGCGACGGATCCGCGTTCAACGGTTCAAGAATGGTAAGCGCCATTTCCGGATTTCGTTTCAACGAAGCGATGTGGCTGCACCAGACCCCGCGCGGACGCGTTGCTTCGCTGGCGAATCGGCGCAGACGATCGGAGGGCGAGCCCGTCCACCCGGCAAGAAGGGTGATCGCGGTTGCGATATCTTGGGCAAGTTGCGGGCGTACGGCGATCCATGACCATTCGCGAACGCCGAAATGCGGATCGTCGGCAAACGGGCGGATTGCGGCGAGGCGATCTTCAAGCGTGAGCGCAGGATTTGCGCCGACCATGAAGCAGGCCCAGCCCCGAACGGTGTCAGAGCGATGCTGCCGTAGCCCCGACACGGCGCCGTCACCGAGCCGGTCGCGGATCAGTTCGGCGGCTAGCACCATGCGTTTGGAAATGCCGCTTCCGACCGCAGCGCCGATGGCGGTGAAAGCACCGTCGCCGACCTCCGGAACCGCCGCCCGCATCAACGTTTCAAAATCGACTGCGAGGCATTCGGTCAGCGTCGAGGCTTCCACCAACCCCGCGTTCAGCAGCGCGAGCCGCTGCGGGTCGATGTCCACCATACGCCGCGGGGCGGCGCTCATTGCGTGATCTCGCTTTCGGCTTTCGGCTGCATTGCCTTTCGTCCGCCGTCGGTATTTCGCCATGCGCGCTGGAGGAGGGCGCTCAAGGCCTGCCGGTCGCTCTCATCGAAACCGGCAAACAGCGATGCGATCCAGCGCGTATGGGTGTCGAACAGTTCGCGCGCCGCATCCTGGCCCTTCGGCGACAGCCGGACCAGCACCTTGCGGCGATCGTCCTTGCTCTGCTGCCGGGTGACAAAGCCGTCTCGCTCCAGCCCGTCGAGAAGCCCGGTGACGGTGGCGCGGGTGACGCCGGCGCGGTCGGCAAGCTCATGCGGCGAAAGACCTTCGGCCATCTGGTGCAGGAGGAACAGCAGGACAAACTTTCCCTCGGAAAGATTGTGGGGTGCCAGTCGCGCGGCGCAGTCGCGGTCGATCGCGGCCGCCAAGGCGATGACTTCGAAGCACAGACGCAGATTGGCGGTTGCGCCGTCGCCGCGCCGTTCGGCCTCGGTGAGGAGGGCGATGTGTTTTTGCTCAAGAATTTCCATAAGGCAGCATATAGTATGGCGCCTAATTACACGTCAATCGAATTCTGCGATCAGCGCGGGAGGGTTGGCTCGCGCCGCTGATCGCCAGTCTTGCTGCTGGCTAAAGTGCGATGGAACCACGCATCGCTGTCACGCAGGCGCCAGCGATGCTGGTCCTGCCGACAGTGCCGCCGCGTTTTCTGACGCTGACTTCGATGATGCTTCGGCGCCCCATTTCGACGCCCTGCTCGATCGTCAGGTCGACGTCGATGGCGTCATCGGGCAGCAGCGAGACGAGATAGGCGCTGAGCGCGGCCGAGGCGCTGCCGGTCGCCGGGTCTTCGATGACGTTGTCGAGCGGCGCGAACATGCGGGCACGAAGACGCCAGGGATTGTCACTCGGGCGGGCATAGAGGAACAGGCTGAAGCTGTCTTCGTCCGGCTTGTAGCGCTTGTTGGCCGCTTCGAATGCGGTGACGTTGGGACGTGCCGCCGACAGGGCAGCGACATCCTTCAGTTCGGCAACGGCGAAGGGCAAGCCGACGGAAACACGCACCGGCGTGTGATTGTCCGTCCTGACGGCATCGGGCGGGACCATGGCGCAGGCAGCGATCGTCTCGACATCGATCGTTGGTCCGATGCTCAAGGGCCGCGGCACGACGATGCGAGCGCCGGTCACCGCGCCGTCTTCCCGCGACAGGGCCACCTCGACCAGCCCGGCCCGTTCTTCGAACCGCAGCTGCTCACCAGGCACACGCCCGAAAATCTCCGCCTGCCGGCCAAGCACGAAGGCGGTGCCGACATTCGGGTGCCCGGCGAAGGGGATCTCCATCGTCGGCGTAAAGATGCGCACCCGTGCGGTGTTTTCAGGATCTTCCGGCGGCAGCACGAAGGTAACTTCGGAGTAGCCGAACTCGGTGGCGATCGCCTGCATCTGCTGATCGCTCAAACCTCGTGCGTCAGGAATGACCGCGAGCTGGTTGCCGGCGAAACGTTCCGCGGTGAAGACGTCGACAGTGACATAGTCGACGGAGTGCACGGGTGAAAAAGACGTCATGAGCGCTCGCTTCCACTTGATACGGCGGCGATCCGTGCCGCCCGATGGCCTGGAGCGAAAGGCTTAAGGCAGGTGTCGAAGCCGGCAAAGACGGCAACTTGTCTTGGTGACAAGTTCTGTTCCGGACCACGAGGGCAGCATGAAAAAGGGGCCGACGAGCGGCCCCTTGTGCCCGAACTGGACGGACTGCCGAGCGCGCTCAGGCGGCCTTCTCAAGGTCCTTCTTCCAGCTGCCCTTGGCAGCGAGGCTGCACATTTCGGCGCGATGCGAGAAGGCACGCTGGCCGGCGGCGACGTTTTCCGCCTTGCCGTTCCAGGCGGACAGCGCTTCCTGCTGCAGGGCACGGCCGTAGGAGAAGGTGAGTTTCCAGGGCAGATCGTGGGTCGCGTTTATGGCCGAGAGATGGGCCGTTGCCTCTTCCGTCGTCTGGCCGCCGGAAAGGAATGCGATGCCGGGCACCGCCGATGGCACCGTGCGTCGGAGCACCTTGATCGTGCGTTCGGCCACCTCGGCGACGGACGCCTTGCGTGCCTTTTTGCCGTCGATCACCATGCTCGGCTTCAGGATCATGCCTTCGAGCTTCACTCGCATCTCGGCGAGCGCCTCGAAGGTGAGCCGTAGCGTCCATTCGGTCACGGCCTCGGACCGGTCGATCGAGTGGTCGCCGGGCGCACCGTCCATCAGCACTTCAGGCTCGACGATCGGAACGATGCCGGCATCCTGGCATAGGGCGGCGTAGCGCGCGAGCGCATGGGCATTTGCCCTGATGGCGCCCTGGCTCGGCAGGGTGTCCGAGATGGCAATCACGCCGCGCCATTTGGCAAAGCGCGCACCGGCTTCGTGGTATTTCGCTAGGCGCTGGGCCAGCCCGTCGAGGCCCTCGGTGATCGTCTCGGCCGGAAAATTGGTCATCGGCTTGGCGCCGGCATCGACCTTGATGCCGGGAATAGAGCCAGCGGCGCGGATGACGTCGACCAGCGGCGTGCCGTCAGCCGCCTTCTGGAACAGGGTTTCCTCGTAGAGGATGACGCCGGAAATATACTTGCGCATCGCCTCGTCGGCGCGAACGAGCATCTCGCGATAGTCCCGCCGCGAGGTCTCGGTCGATTCAAGCCCGATGCCATCGAAGCGCTTCTTGATTGTCGCCGTGGACTCGTCTGCGGCAAGCAGGCCGCGACCGTTGGCGACCATGGCAACGGCAATGTCTTCCAGTCTTTCGCTCATGTTTTTCTCCCTAGACGGCGCCGATCGTCAACGGATCGGGCGACCACTGAAACAGTTTCGGGACCGACGGCGCACAAGCGACCGCCACGCCCCAAGCGAGGGCGCGAGTAACTGCGAGAAATTGTCCGGGAAAAAGGCAGGAAAAGCGACTGAAACGATTTAAATTATTTTAATCGGTTGAAATATCTTGGTTTTTTCTGCTTTCAGGCGCGCGGGTGAACCGCGCGCCTGAGTGCTTGGCTCAGTTCTGCTGCTTGAGGATGTCGACGCCCGGCAGCGGCTTGCCTTCCATCCACTCGAGGAAGGCGCCGCCGGCCGTCGAGACATAGCTGAAATCTTCGGTGACTTCGGCGTGGTTGAGGGCGGCAACCGTATCGCCGCCGCCGGCGACCGATACCAGCGAGCCCTGGCGCGTACGGGCGGCCGCATGCTTGGCAACGGCGACCGTCGCCTTGTCGAAGGGGGCGATTTCGAAGGCGCCGAGCGGGCCATTCCAAACCAGCGTTTCCGCCTTGGAGATCCAGTCATTGACCGCGGCAATCGACTTCGGGCCGACGTCGAGCATCATCGCGTCAGCCGGGATGGCCGTCACATCGACCACTTCGTTGTCAGCGCCGGCCTTGAACTCGCGGGCGACAACGCCGTCTTCCGGCAGGACGATGGCGCAACCGGCTTCAGCGGCGGCAGCGATGATCGCCTTGGCGGTGTCGGCAAGGTCGTGTTCGCACAGCGACTTGCCGACATTGATGCCCTTTGCGGCGATGAAGGTGTTGGCCATGCCACCGCCGATGACGAGCGCGTCGACCTTCTTGACGAGGTTCTGCAGCAGATCGATCTTGGTCGAGACCTTGGCGCCGCCGACGATGGCAACGACGGGGCGCTTCGGCTGGCCGAGGCCCTTTTCCAGCGCCTCAAGCTCGGCCTGCATGGTGCGGCCGGCATAGGCGGGCAAGTGGTGGGCAAGGCCCTCGGTCGAGGCGTGGGCGCGGTGGGCGGCCGAGAAGGCGTCGTTGACATAGATGTCGCCATTGGCGGCAAGCGCCTTGACGAACTCGGGCTCGTTCTTCTCTTCGGCCTTGTGGAAGCGGGTGTTTTCAAGCAGCAGCACGTCGCCGTCGTTCATCTCGGCAATGGCGTTGGCCGCCTTGTCGCCGATGCAGTCGGCGGCAAAGTGCACGCGCTGGTCGAGAATGTCTTCGACAGCAGGTGCAATGGTCTTCAGCGACATCTCGGCGACCGGCTCACCCTTCGGGCGGCCGAAATGCGCCAGCAGGATGACCTTCGCGCCCTTTTCCGACAGTTCGCGGATCGTCGGTGCAACGCGTTCGATGCGGGTCGCGTCGGTGACCACGCCGTCCTTGACCGGCACGTTGAGGTCGACACGCACAAGCACGCGCTTGCCGGCAATGTCGGTCAGGTCGTCGAGGGTCTTGAAAGTCATCAGATCGTCTCCGGTGATAGTCTTTGGAAAAGGGTGGGGTAGTCGATGACGAGGCCGTCCTCGTCCACGGGCAGGTCCGCGGCAAAGCTGCGGTCCTCGGCCTCGTAGCGATAGAGCCTGAAGTCTTCGAGGCAGGTATAGTGCTGGCCGTCCACGACAGGCTCGAACGTGTCGAATGGCACGTAGAGCATTTTCAGCCTTACGGTGTCGGCCTTGCGATCAAGACCGAGGCGGCGGATCGGCAGCGTGTTGGTGAAGGGCGTTCCGGCAAGGTCGATGTCGATGCAGCCGTCGAATTCGGGCAGTGCCAGGCCTCTGGCGGTCATCCACTCGCCCGGACGATCCGAGCGCAGATGCAGGCTCCGTCCGTCGGTCGTGTCGACCATGAGCTTTCGAACGATCCATCCGGCGTCGCAATCGATCCGGTAGCGCACGCCATAGGGGGTGCCACCGCGGCTGCCGATCAGAACGCCAACGGCGCGGATGACCGCGCCGTCGGTTGTATCTGTTGACGTGAGCGTCAGATGTTCGAGCCCTTCCCCCTCCAGCGGACGCCAGCGGACCGTCGTTTGGGAAAGGGCGCGAAACATCAGAGTTAGATGAGCTTGCTGATCGCAACCGCAGTGTCGGACATGCGGTTGGAGAAGCCCCACTCGTTGTCGTACCAGGTCAGAATCGACACGAACTTGCCTTCCATCACCTTGGTCTGGTCCATGTGGAAGACCGAGGAATGCGGGTCGTGGTTGAAGTCGATCGAGACGTTCGGAGCGAGCGTGTAACCGAGGATGCCCTTGAGCGGGCCGTCAGCGGCTGCCTTGATCGCAGCGTTGATCTCTTCCTTGGTGGTTTCGCGCTTGGCGACGAACTTGAGGTCGACGACCGAGACGTTCGGGGTCGGAACGCGCATGGCGAAGCCGTCGAGCTTGCCCTTCAGTTCCGGCAGGACGAGGCCAACGGCCTTGGCGGCACCGGTCGAGGTCGGGATCATCGAGAGCGCAGCAGCGCGGGCGCGGTACAGATCCTTGTGCATCTGGTCGAGCGACGGCTGGTCGTTGGTGTAGGAATGGATCGTCGTCATCATGCCGTGGTCGATGCCGATGACATCGTTCAGCACCTTGGCAACCGGTGCAAGGCAGTTGGTCGTGCACGAGGCGTTGGAGATGACGAGGTGATCCTTCGTCAGCTTGTCGTGGTTGACGCCGTAGACAACGGTCAGGTCAGCGCCTTCGGCCGGAGCCGAGACGATGACGCGCTTGGCGCCGGCTTCGAGATGCAAGGCAGCCTTGTCGCGGGCAGTGAAGATGCCGGTGCATTCCATCGCGACGTCGACGCCGAGTTCCTTGTGCGGCAGTTCGGCCGGGTTGCGGATCGCGGTGACCTTGATCGGCTTGCCGCCGTTGATGATGATCGCATCGCCCTCGACCTTCACGTCAGCCGGGAAACGGCCGTGGATCGAATCGAAGCGCAGGAGGTGCGCGTTGGTCTCGACCGGGCCGAGGTCGTTGATGGCAACGACTTCGATATCCTTGCGGCCGGATTCAACGATGGCGCGCAGCACGTTGCGGCCGATGCGGCCAAAACCGTTAATGGCGACTTTCACTGTCATATCGGGTCTCTCCCTGTCTGAATGGCATGGTCGGAAAAAAGCGGGGCGCGCTTTCGAGCGCGCCCCGCGGCTTGATCAGGAAAGCTTGGCTTCCGCAGCGGCGATGACCGCCTCGGGCGTGATGCCGAAGTGCTTGTAGAGTTCCTTGTAGGGACCGGAGGCACCGAACGACGACATGCCGATGAAGGTGCCGTCCGAACCGATGAAATGATCCCAGCCCTGGCGGATGCCGGCTTCGACGGCGATCTTGACCGGCGAGTTGCCGATGATCGCCTGCTGGTAGTCTTCGCTCTGTTCGGCAAAGAGTTCGAAGCAGGGAACCGAGACGACGCGGGTCGAGATGCCCTTGGCAGTCAGTGCCTGGCAAGCCTTGACGGCGATTTCGACTTCCGAGCCGGTGGCGAAGATCGTCACCTTGGCGTCGCTTGACGAGATCAGGTCGTAGGCGCCGCGGGCGCAGAGGTTTTCTTCCTCATACTCGGTGCGCACGGCCATCAGGTTCTGGCGGGTGAGCGCGATGCCGGACGGGCGGTTGTGGCTTTCAAGCGCCAGCTGCCAGCACTCGGCCGTCTCCGTGGCGTCGGCCGGACGGAACATCAGCAGGTTCGGGATGGCGCGCAGCGCCGCCATGTGCTCGACCGGCTGGTGGGTCGGGCCGTCTTCGCCAAGGCCGATGGAATCATGCGTCAGCACGTGGATGACGCGGATGCCCATCAGGGCCGCAAGCCGGATCGACGGACGGCAATAGTCCGAGAAGATCAGGAAGCCGCCGGAGTAGGGGATGACGCCGCCGTGCAGCGCCATGCCGTTCATCGCGGCTGCCATGCCGTGCTCGCGCACACCCCAGTGGATGTAGCGGCCGGAGAAATCGTCCGGGGTGATCGACTTGGTCTGGCTGGTCTTGGTGTTGTTCGAGCCGGTCAGGTCGGCCGAGCCGCCGATCGTTTCGGCCAGAACGCCGTTGATGACTTCAAGCGCGTCCTCGGAAGCCTTGCGGGTTGCCGGCGACGGCTTGGTCTCGGCGAGCTTCTTCTTGTAGTCGTCGATTGCCGACGACAGGCGGCCTTCGAGTTCACCGGCGAAGCGGCGAACGAACTGCGCCTTCTTCTCGGCGTCGCTCTTGTCCAGGCGTTCTTCCCAGTCCTTGCGGGTCTTGGTCGAACGCAGGCCGGCGAGGCGCCAGGCGTCGAGCACGTCGGACGGAACGACGAAAGCTTCCGCTTCCCAGCCAAGGGCCTTGCGGGTGGCGGCGATTTCCTCGGCGCCGAGCGGCGAGCCGTGAACCTTGTGCGTGCCGGCCTTGTTCGGTGCGCCGAAGCCGATCGTCGTCTTAGCCGCGATCATCGTCGGCTTGTCGGACTTCTGCGCCTGCTCGATCGCAGCGGCAATTGCTTCCGGATCATGGCCGTCGACGGCAATGGTGTTCCAGTTGGAGGCGCGGAAGCGGGCGTGCTGGTCGGTCGAGTCGGCGATCGAGATCGGGCCGTCGATCGAGATGTTGTTGTCGTCCCAGAAGACGATCAGCTTGTTGAGCTTGAGATGGCCGGCAAGCGAGATCGCTTCCTGGCTGATGCCTTCCATGAGGCAGCCGTCACCGGCGAGCACATAAGTATAGTGCTCCATCAGGTCGGAACCGAACTCGTCGCGCAGCTTGCGCTCGGCGATCGCCATGCCGACGGCATTGGCAATACCCTGGCCGAGCGGACCGGTGGTCGTCTCGATACCGGCCGCGTGGCCGTATTCCGGGTGGCCGGCGGTGCGGGCGCCGAGCTGGCGGAAATTCTTGATCTCTTCGATGGAGATGTCTTCGTAGCCCGTCAAATAGAGCAGCGAATAAAGCAGCATCGAGCCGTGGCCGGCCGACAGCACGAAGCGGTCGCGGTTCGGCCAGGCGGGGTTCTTCGGGTCGAAGCTGAGGAAGCGCGTGAAGAGGACTGTCGCTATGTCAGCCGCACCCATGGGCAGGCCTGGGTGACCTGAATTTGCCTTCTCGACGGCGTCCATGGAGAGGAAACGGATCGCATTCGCCATCCGGTCGTGTTTTTCGCGAGAGATCATGACTGTTCCGTTTTGAGTTCGGTGGTCAGGGGACGGTCTCTATCCTCCAAAGACCGTGCAAGAAGCGGCAGACACATAGCATCTGCGCCGCGCGAGTCAACAAATACAGGCCTTCCGCGGCCATTGGCAGCATGGTTTTCAAGGGGTGATATCGCGTCGCAGCACAGTTTTTGCGCTGCGGCCGGATGAGCCGGCTATGCAATCCATCCACAGCTTCCGTAATGCTTTGCTGTAGTTGGCATTGTTGAGATTTACGTAATAGGTTTAAAAAGGAGTGAGCCGAAGCGGCGGACGGGATCCTGGCGATTCGGCCTCACGGGCGAGGTATCGAAAAACATGCCGGCAAAGACGGTCAAAGCGGCGATCGACGAACTGAAGAACGCGGTTCAGTCCCTGGAAAACGCGATCGATAGCCGTTTTGACAGGGAACGCGATCTCGGCGAGTTCGAGGGCGAGGTCCGGCGGGTCAATACGGACCGGTCGCGACTGGCACAGGAACTCGACCAATCCCAATTCCGGGCAAACCGGCTTGAAGAGGTCAACCGCGAGGTTTCCCGACGCCTCGTGACGGCGATGGAAACCATTCGAGCGGTGCTCGACCGCTGAGGTTAAGCGACATGGCGCAGGTGACAGTATCGATCGACGGCAAGGCCTATCGCATGGCCTGCGAAGAGGGACAGGAAGATCATCTGATCGAACTGGCCACGAACTTCGATCAGTATGTCGGTCATTTGAAGACCCAGTTCGGCGAGATCGGCGATCTCAGGCTGACCGTGATGGCCGGCATTATGGTCATGGACGAACTCAGTGAAGTGAACCGCCGGCTGAAGGCGCTCGAATCCGAAGTGGACAGCCTCAAGCAAGGGCGCGACGGCGCGCTCTCCGACCAGGCAAGAAGCGAGGAACTGTTGGCTTCGGCGCTGTCCGAAGTCACCTCGCAGATCCACACCATCGCGGCCAAGCTCAATGGCCGGGCAACCTCTTCGACAAACTGAGCGCTTTCGTCGGGCTGCCTCTGGCGCGACGCAGGGATCGCCTCTATATATTGGATGCGGTCTGCGCTTCCCGACAGGACACACAATCCCCGGGGCCATACTCGATCTCAAGGGAGCTGTCCCTGGCCGGGCTCGTGGGTCCGGACATATGGCGCCCACCTACGTTTGTAGGCACCCGGGATCGTAAACTATCCATCGGTTGTGTGGATCGCACCTCTTCCCCTCTTTCATGCCTGCCTCACCCCGTGGCAAACGCGCTGCGGATGGCGTCGGCCATGGCGTCGACCGTCTGCGAGCGATGGCCGGGGCGGGTGCGCAGCACGACGTTGGAAAAGTCGATGACGCTGAAGCCGTCGTCTTCGGTCAGTTCGCGGCAGCCGGCGGGAATCGCGCTGCGCGACAGCGGCGCGATGGCAAGGCCGGAGACGACGGCGGCGATCAGGCCATTGCTGGTGCGGCTGGCATAGGCGACCCGGCTCTCGATCCGGCGCTTCTTCAGGCCCTTCATCGCAAGCTCGTCACACCAGCCGCCTGCCAGGTAGGTATAGGTGGCGATCGGCAGCGGGCGGCGTTGATGGGCTTCGTGCTGGTCCGACGTCACCCAGACCGTGGGATCGACCATGAGGACCTCGTTGCGCGTCGGGCCGCCGGGTTCGAACACCACGGCGATGTCGATTTCACCAGCGGCCAGCGCATTGACGTTTGACATCGACACGCCCTGCTGCACGGTCACCTCGACGCCGGGGTGAACGGCGGCGAAGGCGCCCAGCGCTTTCGGAAGGGTGGAATTGATGTATTCCTCGGAAATCCCGATCCTGACCGTGCCGGCGAGGGCCGGCAGGCGCATGGATGCCGCGGTGTCGTCGAGCATGGCCACGATCCGGCGGGCGTTGTCTACGAGACGCAAGCCCTGCGCTGTCGGCACCACCCCGCGCGAGTGACGCTCGAACAAGGGGTCGCCGAGCATGTCCTCGAGCTTCTTCAACTGCATGCTGACGGCGGATTGGGTACGGCCGATGCTGTCGGCGGCCCGTGTCAGGTTGCCGGCGTCGGCAACGGCGAGAAAGGTTCTCAGGAGATCGCTGTCGAGCGGAGCGGACATTGTTTTCACCATCAGAGTTTCTGATGGCAGTCATGCTTGCAATTCGTTTGTCAGATGTCAACGGTCCGAGGACAATAGGCGCAACCGATAGACACCAAGGTTGTCCCGATGAGCGTTCTTGCTCTTGCCTTCTTCTCTGATCTTCAGGTCACGCTGCGCGGTCGTCTGCTAACAACGGGTCGACTGCTGTTGGCAGCCGCTTCCGTCGAGCCGCAACCGGCGATCCCGCGTGGCAAGCCGCACCTGCTTCGCGATGCCGGGCTCGTTATTCACGATGCCGGGATCGATGATGTTCGGGCGGATGCCGGCTGGCGTGAACTCGCGGGCCGGGATGCGGTCTACCGCTCACACTGGCTGCTATGAAATGATATCGAGCCGGGCGGCGCGAAAGATCGCTTCTGCGAGATTGCCCGCATGCAGCTTGCGCATGGCGTCCTGCAAGGCCCTGTCGATACGGTCGAGGGGAATATCGGTCTCGCGCATCATGTCCTGACGCGTGCGGCCGCGGGCGGCCAGCGTCAGGCAACGCAATTCCAACGGTTCGAGTTCGTTCATCTGGTCCTTCATGGACGTCGGCTTTTCCACTGCTGCCTGCAGGAGCGCGTCCATACATCGAACGCGGGCATTAGTTCCTGCTAATTATTTGAAATCATGTTTGTATTTGCACGCGCCCTTGCATGTGCGAAAGCGGAACCGTTGCCCATGATGAACGGAACCCTAACTCTGTGCCGTTGCGGGAACGTCGCGTTCGACTGTCGCAAACTGTTGCAAAACAGGCGGTGACGTGGTTCGAGCTAAGGGCCGCAGCGCGCTATGCCACAGGCGCCGATGCGGGAATCGATCCGAAAACGGCGTCCTGTTTCATTTCGGGAAAAAGAATGTGGCGCCGGTCCAGTGTTCGCGCGCAGTCTGTCGGAGGGGAATGATGTCACCAAAGGATCTGAAAGCTGCCCTGCGTCGGGAGAGACTGGCGCTTCGCGACGCGATGGCGCCGGAGATCCGCATCGAGGCGAGCCTGACCATGGCCGATCACGCCGGCGACGTCATTGCGCTCGATCCCGGTCATATCGTTTCCGGTTTCTGGCCGATCCGTTCCGAAGTGGACATCAGGCCGCTATTGGCGCGTCTTCGGGAGCGCGGCGCAAGGCTTTGCCTGCCTGTCATCATGGACAAGAAGACCATCGTGTTTCGCGAACTGCTCAACGGCGCGCCTGTCATCGAGACCGGTTTCGGAACGACGGGACCCGGACCGGACGCGCCGGAGCTCGACCCGGATATCATGCTGGTGCCGCTGTCGGCCTTCGACGCGACCGGCCATCGCATCGGCTACGGCGCCGGCTATTACGACCGCGCCATCGACAAGCTGCGCAACAAAGGCCACCTGCCGAAGCTGATCGGGATTGCATTCGACTGCCAGGAAGTGGCATCAGTGCCCGCTGAACCGCACGACGTCGCGCTAGACGCCGTCCTCACGGAAAGCGGCTTTCGACATTTCTAGAGTGTGCCAGGCGGTCCCCGGATTGCCAGCGACGCACTATCACTTTGTTTTACGCAAGTTCGACAGCCACGCGCTTTTGCTCGAACTGGCTTGGTAGGATTGAACGGGCATGAGGCTTTTGTTTCTGGGAGATATGGTTGGCAAGACAGGCCGCACGGCGGTCTGGGAGCGCCTTCCGGGACTGGTCAGCGACCTGAAGCTCGATTTCGTCATCGTCAATGGCGAGAACGCCGCCGGCGGTTTCGGCATCACCGAGGATATCTTTTTAGAGACGATCAATGCCGGTGCCGATGTCGTCACCACCGGCAACCATGTCTGGGACCAGAAGGAAGCGGTCGTCTTCTGCGAGCGGCACGACCAGTTCCTGAGGCCGGCGAATTACCCCGCGGGCACGCCCGGACGCGGATCGAACCTGTTCTTTGCCCGCAATGGCGCGCGCGTGCTCGTTGCCAATGTGATGGGCCGGGTCTTCATGCATCCCGAACTCGACGATCCCTTCAAGTCGGCCGAGGCGATCCTCGCTGCTTGCCCGCTTGGCGAACAGGCTGATGCCATCGTTTTCGATTTCCATGCGGAAGCGACCAGCGAGAAGCAGTGCTTCGGCCACTTCGTCGATGGCCGGGCGAGCCTCGTCGTCGGCACGCACACCCATGTGCCGACCGCCGACCACCAGATCCTCAATGGCGGCACCGCCTATATGAGTGATGCCGGCATGTGCGGCGACTACGATTCCTCGCTCGGCATGGACAAGGAAGAGCCGCTCAACCGCTTCATTTCGAAGATGCCGAAGGGGCGCTTCGAGGCGGCGTCCGGGCCGGCAACCATCTGCGGTCTCGGGGTGGAAATTTCCGACCGCACCGGCCTTGCCGAAAAGATTGCGCCGCTCCGCCTCGGCCCGCGCCTGACGGAGACGATCCCGGATTTCTGGGCCTGAACCACCGTCAGATTGACGATTTCCCGCTGCCGGATCCTCTCTCCCGCGCCTGATCAAGGCGCGGGATTATACGCGTATCACCTTCGCGGAATTGATTTTTTTCAAGGTGACAACCTGGCAAAATGATGGCAGGTTAACCTCACGTCAGCACCGTTTTGGACGCGGCCGACGTCCGCAAGTCTTCCACATTGAAGTACCATCCGCAGCACAGGATTGCGGGTTCGAAATGTCGCCGCAGGTATACGGACGACCAATGTCCCATGCCGGGCGTTCTCTATTTCTACTGCAAATTGCCTGGATCGGCGTCGATCGGAGACAATTGTGCAGCGAGTTTCAAGCGTGACAGCGTTCTTTCCGCGCTCTGTTTGAAGCGTGGCGCTGTCGGTGCATTTGGAGAGCGTGCATGTTTTCAAAGTGGCATTTGCCGATGATTGTCGGCGCTTCAATTTCCCTTTTCTCGGCGACAAACGTGGCGGCGCAGGATGCGCAGCTTCCCACAGTCACGGCCGCCAAGCCTGTTGTGCGCGATGTGATCGATAGCGATGAGTTCATCGGCCGCTTCGAAGCGGTCGACGAAGTTGCCATCCGCGCCCGCGTCGGGGGGTATCTCGACGAAGTGAATTTCACCGACGGCGCCCTGGTGAAGAAGGGCGACAAGCTCTTCGTCATCGACCAGCGCCCTTACCGCACCGCGCTGTCGCAGGCCGAGGCCGCGCTCGAATCGGCGCGCTCGTCTCTCGCCTTTGCCGAGACCCAGTTCAAGCGCACGGAATCCCTGACCGGGACCGGCACGCTCTCTGTCTCCACCCTTGACGATCACCGCCGTGAACTGCTCTCGGCCCAGGCCAGCGTGCGCGGAGCGGAAGCGGCGGTCGAGCGCGCCAGGCTCGATCTCGACTATACAACGATAACGGCACCGCTGACCGGCCGCGTCGATCGCCGGCTGATCTCGACCGGCAACCTGGTTCAGGCAGACCAGACCGTGCTGACGACGATTGTTTCGCTCGATCCGATCGACTTCTATTTCGACGTCGACGAGCGGCGTCTGCTTTCCTATGCGCGTGTTGCGCGCGAACGCGGCAGCGCGCTGCAGGAGGGCGGCGGCTCGCTCGAGGTCATGGTCACGATCGCCGATGCCAATGAGGCGCCGTTCAAGGGCAAGCTCGATTTCGCAGAAAACCGGCTGGATCAGGCAAGCGGCACGATGCGGGTGCGCGCCCGCTTCGACAATCCCAAGTTCGTGCTGCAGCCGGGCCTGTTCGGCCGTGCCGAGCTCGAGGGCTCAAACTCCTATAAGGCGGTGCTCATTCCAGATGAAGCTATCGGCGCCGACCAGAACGAACGCATCGTCTACGAGGTGCGCGAAGACGGCACCGTCGTCACCAAATCGGTGCGGCTCGGCCCGAAACTGCACGGCTACCGCGTCATCCGCAGCGGCATGACCGGCGATGAAATCATCGTCGTCAACGGTCTGATGCGGGCTCGACCCGGCACCAAGGTCAAGGCCGAGATCGTCGAGTTGCCTCCCGAAGCTCAAGCAGCGGGGACGGCTCAATGAGATTTGCGCACTTTTTCGTTGACCGGCCGATCTTTGCATCGGTGCTTTCGATCGTGCTCTTGATCGTCGGCAGCATCGCCTACGTCCAGCTGCCGGTGGCGCAGTATCCGGAAATTGCCCCGCCGACGATCGTCGTACGCGCCGCCTATCCGGGCGCTGACGCCGAGACCATCGCCAACACCGTAGCAACGCCGTTGGAGCAGGAAGTCAACGGCGTCGAGAACATGCTCTACATGTCCTCCTATTCGACCGCCGACGGCTCGATGGCGCTGACGATCACCTTCAAGCTCGGAACCGACCTCGATCAGGCCCAGGTTCTGGTGCAGAACCGCGTCTCGATCGCCGAACCGCGGCTGCCGGAAGAAGTCCGCCGCATCGGCATCACCACGGCGAAAAGCTCGCCCGACCTGATGATGGTCGTGCATCTGTTGTCGCCGAATGAGCGCTACGACCAGCTTTACGTGTCGAACTATGCCCGTACCCGGATCCGCGATCTGCTGGTTCGTCTCGACGGCGTCGGCGACGTCATCCTGTTCGGCGAGCGCGAATATGCGCTGCGCGTCTGGCTCGATCCGGAAAAACTCTCGGCCTACTCGATGACAGCCGGCGACGTCGTGCAGGCGTTGCGCGAGCAGAACGTCCAGGTTTCGGGCGGCTCGATCGGCGCGCCGCCGACACCGGGCGACAGCGCATTTCAATACACCGTCACGACCGACGGCCGTTTCAGCGATGCCCGGCAGTTCCGCTATGTCATCGTCAAGGCGACGGAAAGCGGGCGTCTGGTGCAGCTGCAGGACGTGGCGCGCATCGAGCTCGGTGCCCGCGAATATGTCAACAACAGCTATCTGGACGGCAGCCCGGCCGTGGCCCTCGGCATCTTCTCGCG
Organism: Ensifer sp. GW823-FHT05D09; assembly: GCF_058795755.1. NCBI lineage: Bacteria > Pseudomonadati > Pseudomonadota > Alphaproteobacteria > Hyphomicrobiales > Rhizobiaceae > Ensifer > Ensifer sp. GW823-FHT05D09. The sequence goes on from NZ_JBXAIA010000010.1 coordinate 172,655, forward strand.
GCCGGGCACCAACGCGTTGGACGCGGCCGCCGCGATCCAGAAGGTGATGACGGACGTTTCGAAGGACTTTCCAGACGGTCTCGAATACCGGATCGTCTACAATCCGACAGAGTTCATCTCCGAGTCGATCAACGAGGTCTACAAGACGATCGGCGAAGCCGCCATTCTGGTGGCGCTCGTGGTTCTCGTCTTCCTGCAATCCTGGCGCACGGCGATCATCCCGATCGTTGCGATCCCCGTGTCGCTGATCGGTACCTTCGCATTTCTCTATGCCTTCGGCTTCTCGCTCAACATGCTGACATTGTTCGGCCTGGTGCTGGCGATCGGCATCGTCGTCGACGACGCCATCGTCGTGGTCGAGAACGTCGAGCGAAACCTGGCGCGCGGCATGACCCCGCGCGAGGCGTCGCACGTGACCATGGATGAAGTGGGAGCCGCGGTCATCGCGATATCGCTGGTGTTGACCGCCGTCTTCATCCCAACGGCCTTCATCCCCGGGATTGCCGGCCAGTTCTATCTGCAGTTCGCCGTCACGATTTCTGTCGCGACGGTGATCTCTGCTTTCAATTCGCTGACGCTCTCGCCGGCACTTGCAGCGATCCTGTTGAAACCGCACGAAAACAATCACCACGAAAGCCGCAACCCGCTCACCCGGTTTGGCCGCTCGCTGGCCAACGGCTTCAACAATGGTTTCGACCGCATGGCCGAAGGCTATGCCTGGATCGTGCGCAAGCTGGTTTCGACTAAAACGGCGCTCGCTGCGGCGCTCATCGTCTTCGTCGGCCTTCTCGGGGCCACCTGGTACATGGCGCAGATCGTGCCGAGCGGCTTCGTGCCGACCATGGACCAGGGCTACGCCATCGTCGTCATCCAGCTTCCGGATGGGGCTTCGCTCGATCGTACCGATGCGGTGGTCAGGCGCGCCTCGAAGATCATCCAGGAGGTGCCCGGCGTGAAGAACGCCGTCGCCTTTGCCGGCTTCAACGGTGCGACCTTCACCAACGCCTCCAATTCGGGCGTGATCTTTGCCTCCTTCGAGAGTTTCGAAGAGCGCTTGAAACACGGCCAGGGGGCCAACCAGATCATCGGGCAGCTCTATGGCAGCCTGCAGAGCATCCAGGAGGCCTTCATCATCGCGGTTCCGCCGCCGTCTGTGCGTGGCATAGGCAACTCAGGCGGCTTCAAGATGCAGATCATGGATCGGCAGAGTTCCGACATGCGCCGGGTGTTGGGGCTTGCCTACCAGATGATGGGGGCCGCCAATCAGACCGACGGGCTGACCGGGGTCTTCACCACGTTCTCGGCGTCGAGCCCGCAATACTTCCTGGCGATCGACCGCGACAAGGCGAGGACCTTGAACGTGCCGATCCCGAACATCTTCGAGGCACTGTCGATCAACCTCGGCACATCCTATGTCAACGACTTCAACGCCTTCGGCCGTGTCTACCAGGTGAGGGCGCAGGCCGACCAGCAATATCGTCTGGAGCGGGACGATATTCTGGCGCTGAAAGTCCGCTCGGCCACTGGCGCCCTGGTGCCGATGGGCACGCTGGTGGAGATCCGCGACACGGCGGGTCCCGCCCTCGTGCAGCGCTACAACATGTACGTATCGGTGCCGATACAGGGCAACCCTGCGCCCGGCGTTTCTACCGGCACGGCCCTCGACAAGATGGAGGCGCTCGCTGCCCAGATCTTGCCGCAGGGAACGACTTTCGAGTGGACGGAGCTCGCCTTCCAGGAACGCCAGACCGGCAACACCGCGGTCTTCATCTTCGCACTGTCGGTCGTCTTCGTGTTCCTGGCGTTGGCGGCGCAGTATGAAAGCTGGGTCCTGCCGCTGGCGATCATCCTGATCGTGCCGCTCGGCGTGCTCTCAGCGCTCGTCGGGGTGTTTATCCGCGGGCTCGATAACAACGTGCTGACCCAGATCGGGCTGATCGTTCTGATCGGACTTGCGGCCAAGAACGCGATCCTGATCGTCGAGTTCGCGCGTCAGGGCGAAGATGAGGGCAAGACGCCGATCGAGGCGGCGGTCGAGGCCAGCCAGTTGCGCCTGCGGCCGATCCTGATGACCGCCTTCGCCTTCATCCTCGGCGTCGTGCCGCTGATGATCGCCACCGGCCCCGGTGCCGAAATGCGCCAATCGCTCGGAACCGCGGTGTTCTCCGGCATGCTGGGCGTAACCTTCCTCGGCCTGTTCCTGACGCCGGTCTTCTACGTTGCGCTTCGCTCGGTGCGCCGGCGCAAGACGGCTGCGGCGGGTGAACCGGAGCCGACGCCGGCCGAGTGACGCGAACGCATCGCTGTCTGTGATTTAACGCCCCGGCGGAAGCGCCGGGGCGTTTGGTTGTGAACGGGCCTGCCGGTACTGTTCGCAATGCCAGCACAATGACGCAAACGTGAGCGCCCGCTCGCCCATTGCGGCTGGACGTAACGGCGTGCTTGAACAATCCTCCTCTCGCCCGTGATGGCGGCGTTTCTCGAAAGGGGACCGTTCGCTGCAGGTACCGTGAAACGGCCGCACGATCTGTACCCAAGTCGGATTGCACTTGGGCTCAGGTCATGCGTGCGAGGTGTGAAAGGTGAAGGATGATGCTCCGCTACCTTGCCTACACTTTTGCCGCCATCTGGCTTCTGCATGTCTTCTGGCCCTCGGTCGCCCATGCGCAGGCGGCACCCGCGCAGGTGAGCCAATGCCAGGCGATCGCCGAGACCTTGCCCAAGGCGACCTTTGCCAGTTTTACGCCGGTTGCTGCCACGACGGGACAGACCGCCGCCGGCGAGGTGACAATCAGCTATCTCGGCCACTCGACCTTTCTGATCGAGACGCCGGGCGGCGTATCGATCGCCACCGATTACAACGGCTGGTTCCGCCCGGAAGCGCCGCCGACGGTGGCGACGATGAACAAGGCCCATTCCAGCCACTACACGCTGACACCGGATCCGGCGATCCGCACAGTGCTGCATGGCTGGGGTGATGACGGCGAGCCGGCACGGCACGATGTCGTCGTCGGCGATGCCTATATCCGCAACGTCACAACGGACATCCGCTCCGGTGCGATGACGATGGAGCACGATGGCAATTCCATTTTCATCTTCGAGGTGGCGGGCCTGTGCATCGGCCATCTCGGTCATCTGCATCACGAGCTTGATGACAGCCATTACCGGCAGATCGGCAGGCTCGACGTCCTGATGGTGCCGGTCGACGGCGGGCTGACCATGGGGGCCGAAAGCATGAGCCGCGTCGTGTCGCGTCTGCGTGCAGCGCTGATCCTGCCGATGCATCGGCGCGGTCCGCCGATCAACGCCTTCCTCGACATGTTCGGCGACGATTTCGACAAGAGCTTTGCGACAGGGACGAGTGTCAAAGTCTCGTTGCGTTCCTTGCCAAGCAAACCGCTGATTTATATTCTCCAGGGCGTCTGAACATCGGGATTGCCCAATGAAGTTGTCAGTGGTCGGCGTCGTTGCATTTGTGTTTCTTTCGATCGTAGCCCAGGCAACCACGGCTCTCGCCGGCGGCGCGCCGCCGCCGCGTTTGCCACCGCCCGACACGCAACAGCCCCAAGCCACGCCACAAGCAACGGCAATACCCGCCGCCGAGCAGGAAGAGTTCGTGATGCCATCCGGCAATATCGGCTGCATCTATACGCCGGCCGGCGGTACGGCGACCTATCAGCCTGTCGACGACGGGCCGGAATTATCCTGCGATATCATCGCGCCGCGTTACGTCAGGGCAACACTTGGACGGTCGGGTGCCGCGACGATCAATCGCGAGGTCGGCGATCCCAGCTGCTGTTCCGCCGCGCCGGTGCTTGAATACGGCGCGACGTGGTCGGGCGGACCTTATTCCTGCACCTCGGAACGGACGGGCCTTTCCTGCCGTCGCGACGACGGCCATGCCTTCGTTCTCAGCCGCGCCAGCATCTCCGCCAACTGAAAAGAAACGCCCCCTGCTGGACGGAAAGCGGCAATAAAACTATAAGGCGCCCCATTCCATTCAAATTCATGCATGCAGAGGGTGCCATGGCTGGCCATTCACAGTTCAAGAACATCATGCACCGCAAGGGCCGTCAGGATGCGGTGCGCTCGAAAATGTTTTCCAAGCTCGCGCGCGAAATCACGGTTGCGGCGAAGACCGGTATGCCCGACGCTTCGATGAACGCGCGCCTGCGTCTGGCGATCCAGAACGCCAAGGCGCAGTCGATGCCGAAGGACAACATCGAGCGCGCCATCAAGAAGGCCTCCGGCGGCGATTCCGAAAACTACGAAGAAGTGCGTTACGAAGGTTACGGCCCGGGCGGCGTCGCCGTTATCGTCGAGGCGCTGACCGACAACCGCAACCGCACCGCCTCCAACGTCCGCTCGACCTTCACCAAGGCCGGCGGCGCACTCGGTGAAACCGGCTCGGTTTCCTTCTCGTTCGACCGCGTCGGCGAGATCACCTACAAGCTTTCGGTCGGCACAGCCGACAAGGTTATGGATGCGGCCATCGAAGCCGGTGCCGACGACGTGACCACCGACGAGGAAGGCCACACGATCATCTGCGGTTTCGAAGCGATCGGTGAAGTCTCCAAGGCGCTCGAAGACACGCTCGGCGAAGCCGAAACCGTCAAGGCGATCTGGAAGGCCCAGAACACCGTGCCGGTGGACGAGGAGAAGGCACAGTCGCTGATGAAGCTCATCGACATCCTCGAAGACGACGATGACGTCCAGAACGTCTACTCGAACTTCGAAGTCTCCGACGAGGTCATGGCGAAGCTTTCCGCCTGATACTCTTCTATCTGTCCTGCATGTTCCCTTAAATCCTATCCGGTCCAAGGGCTAAAACATGCGGCAATGCAGACCGCCGCAGCGACCTTTGCGCATCCGATAGGGCGCGGACGCTGTGGATGGTGCGATCTACCCGTGTCCTGCTGGACGCGGGTTTTTCTTTGGATATCGCCGACGGGATGTCACCGATGACGTATGAATTCGCGATCTTCGATTTCGACGGCACGCTCGCCGATACCGCGGAGGGGTTCATGGCGGCGAGCAACATCGCGGCCACGCGCTTCGGCTTCCGCCAACTCTCCCTGGAGGAGTTCAAGGGGCTGCGCGCCATGAGTAGCCGCGAGATCATCGCCCATATGCGCGTGCCAATGTGGAAGCTGCCGCGGATCGCGACGTTCATGCGTCAGGAGATGGCAGCCCAAGCGCCGTCTACCCGGCTTTTCCCCGGCGTGTCGGACATGTTGACGGGATTGAAGGCGGCCGGCATCGGTATCGCGGTTGTCAGCTCCAATGGCGAAGCGGCCATTCGCACGGCGCTGGGTGAGACCGCTACTGCCGTAGACCTTTTTGAGTGCGGCGCGACGTTGTTCGGCAAGGCGCAGCATTTCAAGCGGGTCGTCAAGTTCGCCGGCATCGACCCGCTGCACGTTCTTGCAATCGGCGACGAGGCCCGCGACATCGAGGCCGCCCGCAAGGCACGCATCTCCGCCGGCGCCGTCGGCTGGGGCTATGCCGACCCGGCGTTTCTGAGATCGCTCGGACCGGATCGTTTCTTCGATCGCATGGACGAGATCCTGCCGGCCTTTCGGGCCGCGAAGGGCTGAAAGGTTACGCGGCTTTTGAAAGCTGCTGCTGCGCCTCGGCGAAGAGCCGCAGCGATTTCAGCCGCGCCTCCATGTCGAAGATCGGCATGGAGATGATCAGTTCGTCCGCCTTCGTCTGGTCGAGGAATGTCCCGATCTTCCGGCGGATCGTTTCAGGGCCGCCGACGATGGCATAGGACATCGCGTGGTCAACGAAGATCTTCTCATCCGAACTCCACAAGCCATCCATTGATGCGACAGGTGCGGGGAACCGGCCGCGGGCATTGCGTCGAAGGGCGACGAAGGATTGCTGCATCGAGGTGAAGAGGTAGTTCGCCTCCTCGTCTGTCTCCGCTGCCACGCCCATGACGCCGACCATCACATGTGGCTTGTTGAGCGTTTCGGACGGCGTGAAGCGTTCGCGATAGATTTCGAGCGCCGACAGCAGCATGTCGGGCGCGAAATGCGAGGCAAAGGCAAAGGGCAGGCCGAGCATGCCGGCAAGGTGCGCGCTGTAGTGGCTCGAACCGAGAAGCCAGATCGGAACATTGGTGTCGGCGCCCGGAACCGCGATTATCGCCTGATTGTCGCCAACGGGCCCAAGCAGTGCCTGCAGCTCGACGACGTCGTTGGGGAAATTGTTGGCACTCGCCTCCATGTTGCGGCGGAGCGCCTGGGCGGTGCGCATGTCGGTGCCGGGCGCGCGGCCAAGCCCGAGATCGATACGGCCGGGATAGAGCGCTGCGAGCGTTCCGAACTGCTCGGCAATCACCAGCGGCGAATGGTTCGGCAGCATGATGCCGCCGGAGCCGACGCGTATCGTCTTCGTGCCGGCCGCCACATGGGAAATGACGATGGAGGTCGCCGCGCTGGCGATGCCCTTCATGCCGTGGTGCTCGGCCAGCCAGAAGCGCTTGTAGCCGTTTTCTTCGGCCGCCTGCGCCAGAAGCCTGGAGTTTTCCAGCGACTGGGCGACACTGCCGCCTTCGGTGATCGGGGAGAGATCGAGGACGGAGAACGACGCCATGAGCAAGGCCTTTGTTGAGCAAAATTGATTGAATGCCTATGTAAGGTCAAAATTCCTCAATCCAAGGGCGCTGGTCGAGATTTCCCGCCGGGGCACTCCCCTCATGTGGATGTTTTTGTTTTGTTCACTTTTTGCTGGCAGCGTCCCGACACGCAGCATAGGGTGAAATTCATGCAGACCACGATTCGCATCATCGGCATCGATCCGGGCCTTCGCCGTACCGGCTGGGGCATCATCGAGACGCTCGGCAATTCGCTGCGCTTCGTTGCTTCCGGCACGGTGACGTCGGACGGAGACATGGATCTCGCCTCGCGGCTCTGCCAGCTGCATGACGGCCTTGCCGAAGTCGTGCACAGCTATCAGCCGCACGAGGCGGCGGTGGAGCAGACCTTCGTCAACAAGGACGCGACGGCGACGCTGAAGCTCGGCCAGGCCCGCGGCATCGCCATGCTGGTGCCGGCACGTGCGGGCCTGAGGGTTGCTGAATACGCGCCGAACGCCGTCAAGAAGGCCGTGATCGGTGTCGGTCATGGCGAGAAGCAGCAGATCCACATGATGCTGAAGGTCCTGATGCCGAAGGCCGAGTTCAAGGGCAACGACGCTGCCGACGCGCTGGCGATCGCCATCTGCCACGCGCACAACCGCTTGTCGGTGACCAGCCGGCTTGCGGCCCTGATGGGGTAGTTGCGCTTCTGCCATTAATTTCCGATGGTCGGTCCGACCGTCCCGCAATCCATCCATGAGAGACGACGCCACATGATCGGCAAATTGAAGGGTACCATCGACGAAATCGGCGAGGATCATGTCGTTCTCGACGTCCATGGCGTCGGCTATGTCGCCCATTGTTCGGCGCGCACATTGTCGAAGCTCGGTTCGGCGGGCGAGGCGGCGGTGTTGTTCATCGAAACCTATGTGCGCGAGGACCAGCTGAAGCTGTTCGGCTTCCTGAGCGCGCTGGAGCGCGAGTGGTTCCGGCTTTTGCAGAGCGTCCAGGGCGTGGGTTCCAAGGTGGCGCTCGCTCTTTTGTCGACGCTGACGCCGGGCGAGCTCGCAAACGCGATTGCGCTGCAGGACAAGACCTCGGTGTCACGTGCGCCGGGCGTCGGTCCGAAGGTCGCAGTCCGTATCGTCACTGAGCTGAAGAACAAGGCGCCGGCATTTGCCGGCGAGATGTCCGGCTCGATCGGCCTCAAGCAGGAACTGGGCGAAGGTGTCGCCTCGGCGCCGGTCTCCGACGCCGTATCGGCACTGACCAATCTCGGTTATTCGCGCGATCAGGCCGCAAATGCGGTTGCCGCGGCGCTGAAGAATGGTGGCGAGGATGCCGACAGCGCCAAGCTGATCCGGCTGGGTCTCAAGGAACTGGCGCGATGACGGCTTGCGTTGTCGGGCCGGTCGATGCAAAACGGCCATATTCTTTGACACCATGCATACGAATGCCCGATCGATTGGAACGGATGGATGACTGATGCCGCACGCCTGATAACGCCGGATAAGCGCGGCGAAGATCTCGATGCGACCATGCGTCCGCAGTCGCTGGACGAATTTACCGGCCAGGCGGAAGCGCGCGCCAACCTGAAGATCTTCATCGAGGCGGCCAAGAACCGCGGCGAGGCGCTCGATCACGTGCTGTTCGTCGGGCCTCCCGGCCTCGGCAAGACGACGCTGGCGCAGATCATGGCCAAGGAACTCGGCGTCAATTTCCGCTCGACCTCCGGCCCCGTTATCGCCAAGGCGGGCGATCTGGCAGCGCTTCTGACCAACCTTGAAGAGCGCGACGTTTTGTTCATTGACGAAATCCACCGCCTCAACCCGGCGGTCGAGGAAATCCTTTATCCGGCGATGGAAGACTTTCAGCTCGACCTCATCATCGGCGAGGGGCCGGCGGCGCGCTCGGTGAAGATCGACCTGTCGAAGTTCACGCTGGTGGCGGCGACCACGCGCCTCGGCCTTTTGACCACGCCGCTGCGCGACCGGTTCGGCATTCCGGTACGGCTCAATTTCTACACGGTCGAGGAACTGGAATCGATCGTGCGCCGCGGCGCCCGGCTGATGGGGCTCGGCATGACTGATGACGGCGCGCGCGAGATTGCACGACGGGCGCGCGGCACGCCGCGCATCGCCGGTCGCCTGCTGCGCCGCGTGCGCGATTTTGCCGAAGTGGCTCGCGCCGAGGCGGTGACGAAGACAATTGCCGACGAGGCGCTGACGCGGCTGCTCGTCGACAATATGGGGCTCGACCAGCTCGATCGTCGCTATCTCTTCATGATCGCCCAGAATTTCGCCGGCGGCCCCGTCGGCATCGAAACCATCGCTGCGGGTCTTTCCGAACCGCGCGATGCGATCGAAGACATCATCGAGCCCTATCTGATCCAGCAGGGCTTCATCCAGCGCACGCCGCGCGGTCGGGTGCTCACCGCCAATGCCTGGAAACATATCGGCCTCAATCCGCCGAAAGAGGTTGAGGCGGCGCAGTTCCGGCTGACGCTTGAGGACGAATGAATGATCACCCGCCGCGGGCTTTTGAAGTTTCTCGGCGGCGGCATCGCCAGCATGGCGGCACTCGGCGGTTATGCCTTTGCCATCGAGCCGCTCGCCCGGCTGAACGTGACGCGGTATGCGCTCACGCCGCCTGGCTGGACGCCGGGCCTGAAGCTGCGGGTGGTGGCATTGGCGGACATCCACGCCTGCGAACCCTGGATGTCGGCCAATCGCATCGCCTCGATCTGCCGGCAGGCCAATGCGCTCGGTGGCGATATCACCGTCCTTCTCGGCGACTACGCAGCCGGCATGAACCTGGTGACGCGCTACGTGCACTCCGGCGAATGGTCGAAGGCACTGGCAACACTCGAAGCGCCGCTCGGGGTGCATGCAGTCATGGGCAATCATGACTGGTGGGAGGACAGGACCGCGCAGAAGAACAGCGGCGGTCTCACCTTCGGCCACAAGGCGCTCGCCGACGTCGGCATCAATGTCTACAGCAACCGCGCCATCCGGCTTGAAAAGGACGGGATGGGCTTCTGGCTCGCCGGCCTTGAAGACCAGCTTGCGCTGGTGCCGGGCAAAAAGTGGATGCGCAAATACATGCAAGGCCTCGACGATCTCGACGGCACATTGGCGCAGGTCGACGACGACGCACCGGTGATCCTGCTTGCCCACGAACCGGATATTTTCCCGAAGGTGCCGTCGCGCGTCGCCTTGACTCTATCAGGCCATACCCACGGCGGGCAGGTCCGGTTTCTCGGCCATGCTCCCGTCGTGCCCTCCCGTTTCGGCGATCGTTATGCCTACGGCCATGTGGTCGAGGGAGATCGCAGTCTGATTGTTTCTGGCGGGCTCGGCTGCTCGATTGCGCCGGTCCGCTTCGGCGTGCCGCCGGAGATCCTGGTCATTGATCTCGGCTGATAGGCTCCCGGCCGCATGGCTTAGGCGCGTGGCCGAATGACGTATTTCGGCGTTGCCGCGTGCCCGCTATGATCCGGCAAGGAAAGAGCCGACCGTCGACGCTCGTCGAGCGTGTCCCGTTGCCTCAACCGCTTTCATGATGGCGGCGGCAATTCGAAATCCATCCATCGAAGGGAAGAGTGCATGCTGGCGCGGCGCGGGTTTCTCAAGCTTCTCGGCGGATTGATGATGGCTGGGTTCGGCACCAGCGCCTATGCCGTCGGCGTAGAGCCGTTGAAGCGGCCGCTTGTGACGTCCTACGCCTTGCGACCCGCCAATTGGCCGTCAGGGCTGAAGCTGAGGATCGTCGTTCTGGCGGATATCCATGCCTGCGAGCCCTGGATGCCGGTGAGCCGGATAGCCGGCATCTGCGATCAGGCCAGTGCGCTTGGCGGCGACATCATCCTTTTGCTCGGCGACTACATGAGCAGCCTGCGCCTGACCGGTTTCGTCGAGCCCGCCCGTTGGGCCGATGCATTGGCGCGGCTGAAGGCGCCGCTCGGCGTCCATGCGATCATGGGCAACCACGATTGGCTCAACGATCCGGTTGCCAGCCGAGTGGGGCATGGTCCGACGCTCGCGCACAGGGCGCTCGCCGGCGTCGGTATTCCCGTTTATGACAATCGTGCACTGCGCCTGGAAAAGGACGGACGATCCTTCTGGCTCGCGGGTCTCGCCGATCAACTCGAGCCGAGCTATCCGGCCCCCGATGGCTCCGGCATGATCCCGGGGCTGGATGACTTGCCGGGTACGCTGGCGGGTATCGAGGGCGACGAGCCGATCATTCTCATGGCCCACGAGCCGGACATCTTCGTCGACGTGCCCGCGCGTGTTTCGCTGACACTCGCAGGTCATACCCATGGCGGCCAGGTGAGGCTCCTGGGGTATTCACCGCTCGTCCCGTCGCGATACGGCAACCGTTATGCCTACGGACATATCATCGAGCGGGACCGGCACATGATCGTCTCGGGTGGACTAGGGCTTTCGAACTTGCCGATCCGGATCGGATCGCCGCCGGAGATCGTTGCCATCGACATCGGCTAGGATCGTCACTGCCGTTGCCGTCACGATCTCGAGGCTATATCGCCAAGGAAGATGCTGAATATCTGTGTATGGAGTATGTCTACTTTATTGTATTCTTATTTTAGCCATATCTGCGCCGCGCTTTGAGCCGATTTCGACAGTAACAAGACGCCGGGCGATTAAGGGCATTAGCAGTATCACATGCCGTCCAGGGACAGACAGAAGCGGTTATAGTTCAGCGTAGATTTCATTCAGTCTGAGGGAATTTTTAGGGTGCGCCATTCGGGGTGGCGCTGTTCCCATGTGATGCTGCCGATATCGAAAAGGTACTTTCAATGGGTCTCATGTTTCTGATCAATACGCTGAGCCTCGATCCAGTCGCTGCACTCAAGACGGGTCTTCGCATACTCCATTTCATCGGCTTGGCGCTGGGATTGGGCGCTGCTACCGTTCTCGATCTGATGATCGTGCGGTTCTTCATCAAGGGGAAAGTGACCCCGGAACACTGGGCGGTGTTCCACTTCGGGTCGAAGATCGTGAATTGGGGACTGATCCTTCTGTGGGTCACCGGCTTCGGCTTCCTTGCCTATTACGGCTTTTTCGAACCGATCAAACTCGGCAATGAAAAGGTCTGGGCGAAAATGACCATTGTCGCCATCCTGACGGTCAATGGCGCCTTCATCCATGCGGTGATCCTGCCGAAGGTGAAGATGCAGATCGGCCGTTCGCTGATGGAAGGCATGTCGACCAAACAGCGCAGCACCTTCCTCATCTCGGGTGCCGTATCGGCAACCTCCTGGTACGTGCCGCTGATGCTCGGCGCATTGCCGCAGCTCAACTTCGTCGTTCCGATGACGGTGATCCTGATGGCTTATGGCGTGCTGCTCGCAGCGGCGATCGTCATCTCGCACAGCCTTCTCTTCGTGCTTCCGGCGGACAAGAAGCCGGCCGTGCAGATGAAAACGCGGGTCGAGCCGATGATGGGTCTGCCCTCTGTTGCTTGATTTTGGGGGATCACGGGTCTGAATTTGACCCGTGACCGAAAGGAAAGGCCCGGCGTCGCACACGACGCCGGGCCTTTCTGCTTTGGGCGGTGCGAATGGCCGTGGCGAACAGGTGAGCGTCAGGCGAGCAGGCTCGCCACGCTTGCTTGGAGCCGTTTCAGCCCGCCCGGCTGCCAGCCCAGTGCGCGGATCTTCTCTGTATTCATGGTGTTGAACGCCGTCAGCACGGCCGGGGCGGGAAGGGCATGAGGGCTTCCGCTGATATTCTTGACCAATGCCAGGATGGCACGATTGTCTATGAGGAAATCGGAGACGTTGAACACGCCGTCCGGCAGGCTGCTCGATGGTGTTTCGAGGACAAGGCGCACGGCGGCGGCGACATCGTCACCATGCACCTCGGTGCCGGCGCGCGGAACAATCGCACCACCCGAAAGATAATCATCGAAAAGCGACTGCCATTTGTGACAGCCGCCCCGACCTGGCCGTCCGTAGACACCGGTCACGCGCAGGCTCACCGCCTTGAAACCGTCCGTGTTCAGCTTGGCGAGTTCGTTTTCGGCTTCCAGCTTGAGGGCGCCGTAGAGGCTGTCAGGGTGGCAGGGCGTCTCTTCAAAGAGGTCTGCTCCCGGCGATTGCTTGCCGTAGACGGCGCGGCTCGACAGGAAGACGCACCGCTTTATCCCCTGGTCGCGCGCGGTTCGAAACAGGCTGGCCGAGCCATCGAGATTGCTGCGGCGGAACCCTTCCGGGTCACTCCCTTCGCCGCCACGATAACGGCCTTCGACATGCTGGAAGGCGGCGTGGACGAGGTGGTCGACGTGGCGGAAGGCAGGACTCTGGTCGATATCCGGGTCGAGTTTCAGCGCAACGAAGGCCACGGGTTTCGAAAACAAGGCGGGAGCGGGCGGCGTGCGGCCGCCGACAACCACGTCGTATCCCCTCGCCAGCAGATGCTCGACGATGAAGCGTCCGACAAAGCCGGTGCCGCCGGTGACGAGCACGCGCCTCATGACGGGGCCGGATTGGCAAGAGTTGCGATGTCCGGAATGCCCTCGCCGGTCAGATAGGCGAACCAGAGATCGATCAGCGGCTGAAGCTGCCCGGCCCGCGGGTGATCCTTCTCCCACGGCTTTTCATACTGATAGTGCAGCACGCCGATCGACGACCAGTCCCAAAGATCGGGCAGGTTGAACCAGACATATTGCAACATGTTCATGGTCACCGGCAGGCCGTGCCAATCGGGAAAGAAGGTCTGCAGGAACGTCTGGTCGGTGCGCGGCCAGAAGGCTTCGGGTGCATCGAGCCTGTGGAGCATGGCGCGGAACGTCGCGGGGGATGGCTCGGCAACGAAGACGCCGGAGTTCAGGCGGTGAAAATCGGCAAGGCTTTCATAAACATTCGGCGCTGCGGAAAACTCCGGGTAGTGAAAGAGTCGGTCGATGTTTTTGAGAACGATGGCGTCCGCATCGATGAACACGCAGCGACGGTAGGCCGTCAGTTGCCAGAGCCGCAGTTTGCAGAAATTGTCGAGCGGTGAGTGAAAGGCCGGCTTGCGCCCCTTGGTGAACGGCGCCTTGTCGTGGACGTTGCGGCGGGTGTGGCGTTCGTTGAAGGCATGCGAGAGCGGCAGCAGATCGGTTTCGACAAGGCGGCAATCGAAGGCCGAGAGCGGCGCGAGTGCCTCGGCCGACACGCCGCCCGTGTGGAGGACGACGATATCGGCCGGGGTCTTCGTCAGACGGATCGAGCGGGCGAGCGCGCGGGCGCCGAGCGCATAATCCTCGTTGGTGACGAGCGTCACGAACGCATGGTTGGAGGCGGCGGGGGAAGAGGGGCGGAGCCCCTCCAGTTGGTCTTCGAACGATGTCATGAAACGGATTTCAGCCGCTTGCCCTCGGGATCATGGTTGATGCGCGTGGCGATATCCCTGGTCCAGGCGGACATGGCCGGGACGCGCGCGCGATCGACGCGATAGGCGAATTTTTTGGCGACATCGACGATTTCGGACAAGAGGCCATCTCGGAGGCGGGTCGGATCAAGGCCGAGCGACAGGAACTTTTCGTTGTGCACGACCAGCTCGTTTTCCGCCGCTTCCTTGCGCGGGTTGGGCAACCAGGCGATCTGCGAGCCGGATATTGCAGCGATCATTTCGGCGAGATCGCGCACACGATGGGTTTCGGTCATCTGGTTGAAGATCTCGACACGGCTGCCGCGGGCCGGCGGCTGCTTCAGCGCCAGCTCGATGCAGCGAACGGAATCCTGGATGTGGATGAAGGCGCGCGTCTGGCCGCCGGAGCCATGAACGGTCAGGGGATAGCCGATCGCTGCCTGGATGAGGAAGCGGTTGAGGACGGTGCCATAGTCGCCGTCGTAGTCGAAGCGGTTGATCAGCTGGGGGTGGCGACGGGTCTGTTCGGTATGGGTGCCCCAGACGATGCCCTGGTGCAGATCGGTGATCCTGAGGCCGTCGTTCTTGGCGTAGAACTGGAACAGCAACTGATCCAGGCACTTGGTCATGTGGTAGATCGAGCCTGGATTGGAGGGGTAGAGGATCTCCTGGCTCACGGTTTGCCCTGCCATCGTCTCGATTCCCACGGGCAGATAGCCCTCGGGGATCGCCGCGCCGACGGTGGAATATCCGTAGACGCCCATGGTGCCGAGATGGACCAGATGCGCGTCAAGTTCGAGTTCGACCAATGCGTTCAGCAGATTGTGGGTGGCATTGACGTTGTTGTTGACGGTGTAGTTCTTGTGCCGGTCGCTCTTCATCGAATAGGGCGCGGCGCGCTGTTCGGCGAAATGCACGATCGCGTCGGGGCGATGGTCCGCCAGCCAGTTCTTTAAGAGATCGTAGTCGCGGGCAAGATCGATCAGGTTGAAGTGGATGCGGCGGCCGGTCTCTGCATGCCAGATGCGGGTGCGCTCCTGGATCGAATCCATCGGGGTCAGGGATTGAACACCAAGTTCCGTGTCGATCCAGCGGCGCGAGAGATTGTCGAGGATGTGAATGTCGTGGCCGGCATCGGAGAGATGAAGGGCCGTTGGCCAGCCGACGAAACCATCGCCGCCGAGGATCGCAATCTTCATGCACGGATCTCCTGATCAGGAAGGAAAGCTGTGCCACGTGTAGGATAGGATTGTGACAGGGCTGCAATGCTTGCAAATGCGTTTTTGTTCCTGCACAGGATCTGGGAAATTCTAGTCGGAGAGAAGCATGTCCCTGATCTCGCTTGCTGGCGAATTGACCGAAGACGGCCATCGGCTGGTCCAGCGTGTCTACTATGAAGACACCGATTTTTCCGGTGTCGTCTACCATGCCCGCTACCTGCATTTCATGGAGCGTGCCCGGACGGATTTTCTGCGGCTCTTGGGTGTGGAGCAGGCGACGCTGGCGATCGAAGGGGACAGCGAAGGGCTCGTTTTCGTCGTGCATCGCATGGAGATCGACTTCAAGGCGCCGGCGCGCATGGACGATATCCTGACGATCGGCACGGTCACCGAGAAAGCCGGCGGCGCCAAGATGGTGCTTCTGCAGGAGATCCGGCGCGATGGCCAGCTACTGATCGCCGCCAAGGTGATCATCGCCGTCATCAATGGCCAGGGCCGCCCCCGCCGGCTGCCCGAAGCGCTGGCGACAAAGTTTACACGGGCAAGGCAAAGCGCAGGCTAAGTCGGTCCCGTTGCGAGCATCGCAGCGTCCGTTTCGAAGGGCGCTTTTGTTGCCGGAAGGCCGCTTAAAAAACGAGCCTAAGCGCTTACTCGGGCAGCGCGTCCAGAATCTTTCTGGTCAGGGACTGCCTGGTGTCGCCAAGGTCGGACCAGGGGTCGACGCCGCTTTCGATCCGTTCAAGGATTTCGGGAATGTGGAAACCGTTGGCTGAGTCGAGATCTGAAAGCTCGCTCCAGCTGACGGGCGTCGCCACCGGCCCGCCGGCGCGGGCCCGGGTGGAGTAGGGGGCGATCGCGGTGGCGCCGCGCTCGTTCCTCAGCCAGTCGATGAAGATGCGGCCCTTGCGCTTCGCCTTTGACATGGTGGCGATGAAATGGTCCGGATCGCGATCGGCGAACCCCTGGGCAAAGGCCTTGGCGAAGCGTTTGGCTTCGTCCCAGGGTGCGCGGGGCGTCAGCGGAACGATGACATGCACGCCCTTGCCGCCGGTCACCATCGGCACCGATTTCAGGCCGATCTCGTCGAGCGCAGCGCGGAGGCTTAATGCTGCCTTCTTGACGGTCGTAAAGCCGACGCTCGGATCGGGGTCGAGGTCGAACACCAGCCGGTCCGGCGTCTCCAGCTTGTCGACGGGCGATCCCCAGATGTGGAATTCGAGCGTTCCCATCTGAACCGCGGCGACAAGCCCCTTGGCGTCGCGCACATACATGTAATTCTCGGTATCGCCGGAGGATTCCTTCACAGGCGTCTCATGGATTTCGCCCGGAAAACCCTCGCTGGCATGCTTCTGGTAAAAGCATTGGCCGCGACCACCCTGCGGGCAACGCATCAGCGAGAGCAGGTGACCGCCTGCAAAGGGCAGCATCTTCTCGGCCACGACCGCGTAGTAGCGGGCGAGATCGAGTTTGGTGATGCGCTCACCCTCGAACAGCTCACGCTCCGGATGCGTGATGCGAATGCCGAGAACGGTGTCGTCCGCATCGCGGTTCGCCTCGCGCGATGTCTTGCCCCGAGCACGCTGGGCTTTGCCCGAAGCGCGTTTGGCGGTGTCTGGTGTGTGTTCGGCACGCGCTTTGGGCTCTTTCGTTACCTTCGGTCTTTCGAGTGTCACGGTCTTTGCCTCCTTGTCGCGGCGCAGCCCTTCGAAGGCGCCGTGACGAATGTGTCCGTCGTCGGTGAATTCGGCGAAGTCGACCTCGGCGACCAGATCGGGTGTCAACCAGATTGCGTCTCGGGCGATCTCATCCGGCACTGTCGCGAAAGGTGGCGTTTTGCGCCGGCGTTTGGCAAAGGCGTCGGCAAGCTCTTCCATCCGCGCCTCGTCGAAACCAGTGCCGACCCGGCCCTGGTAGACAAGTTTGCCATTTTCGAACGTTCCGACGAGCAGCGAGGCGAAGGCGCGTCCCTTTTTCGCGGAAGGAGAATAGCCGCCGATCACGAATTCCTGGCGTTTCGTGCATTTGATCTTCAGCCAACTGCGCGTGCGCCGGTTCTGGTATGGGGCGTCCGCTTCCTTGGCAATGATGCCTTCCTGGCCGGACTTGCACATGGCGGCAAAGACCTCGGCGCCGTTGCCGCGCACATGCTCGCTGTAGAGCACCGTGCCGGACGGGCCCATGGCATCGAGCAAGGCTTTCAGCTCACGCTTTCGTTCGACCAGCGGCGTCTTGCGCAGGTCGCGGCCATTCAGCTCCAAGAGATCGAAGGCATAAAAGCGGATGTCGCCGCCGTGTTTCAGCGCTTTCTGCAGTGCCGAGAACGACGAGCCTTCACCGCCTGCCGCCACTGCCTCGCCGTCCAGCAGAGCCGAGTTGCAGTCGAGTTCTGCCAGCGTGTCGGCAATCGTGTGAAACTTCTCGCTCCAATCGAGCCCAGTGCGCGTGTAGCACACGGCCTCGCCGCCACCGACCGCCACGAGCAGCCGGTAGCCGTCGAATTTCACCTCGTTCAGCCAGTCGTCGCCCTCAGGCGGCGCTGAGACAAGCGTGGCAAGTTGCGGATTTTGAAAGGGCGGTGGTTTGCCTGATCGCTTCTGCGTCATTCGTTTCGGGCGCTCCTCGGCGATTGCACCAGCCTTCACGTTGGCGGCGGCGCTCTTTTCAGACTGCCAGACGTGTTTCTTGCTTTCGCCTTTTCCGTCGGCAATCTCCGTCATGGTGCGGCCGGTAAAGACGCTGGTCATGTGGTTCTCGATCAGGCTTTCGCCATCGTCGGAGGCGACTTCGTCGGTCTCCTTGATCAGCAACCAGTTTTCCCGCTTTTCGCCCGGACGCGGTCGCATGCGCACCAGCGCCCAGCCGCCTCGCATGCGCTCGCCATGCAGGTGGAACTTCAGCTTGCCTTCTTGCAGCCCTTCGTCAGGATCGTTGTCGGGCTCCCACCAGCCGGCGTCCCAGAGCATCACGGTGCCGCCGCCATACTGCTTTTCCGGGATCGTCCCTTCGAAATCGCCATAGGCCATCGGGTGATCCTCGGTGCGCACCGCCAGCCGCTTGTCGTCCGGATTGAGGCTCGGTCCGCGGGTCACCGCCCAGCTCTTCAGGACACCGCCCCACTCCAGGCGAAAATCGTAATGCAGCCGGGTTGCATCGTGTTTCTGTACGAGGAAACGCTTCTGGCCCTTGCGCGCCGGTGCAGCCTTGCCCACGGGCTCACCTGTCTTGGAAAAATCGCGGCGCCGGTTGTATTCGGAAAGCGGGTTCTGGCGGGCAGCCATTGGTCACCTCACGCGGATTTGCGGCGGCGGGCGGTGGAGGCAGGTTTCGCGGGCGGTTTTTTGCCGCTGCTTTCGAGACTCTTCTTCAGGGCCGACATCAGGTCGATGACGTTGTCGCTTCCAGATGAAGGCCGTTCGTCTTCATCCACCGAGACGCGGGCCACCTTGCCCTTCATCTTGCGCTTGACCAGATCTGTCAGCGCGGCGGTATAGTTGTCCTTGAAGACGGCGGCATCGAACGGCGCCGTCTTGCGGTCGATCAGCGCGGTTGCGACATCAAGCAGCTCCTTGTCCGCCTTCTTGCCTGACAGGCCGGAGAACAGCGGGTCCGCCTTGCGCAGCTCGTCGGCGTAGCGCAGCGTCTCCAGCAGGAGACCGTCGCCGCAGGGTTTGACCGCAACGAGATACTCCCGGCCCCGCAGAGTCAGCTGGCCGAGCCCGACCTTGGAGGCAGCCCGCAGGGCATCACGCACAACCCGATAGGCATCCTCGGCAAGGTCGTCGGTCGGCACGAGATAATAGGGCTTGTCGAAATAGATCGGTGATATGTCGCAGGCGCCGACGAACTGCACGAGCTCCAGCGTCTTCTTCGTCTCCAGCTTGATCGAATCCACTTCCTTCGGCTCCAGCAATACGTATTTGCCGGGTTCGTATTCGTAACCCTTGACGATGTCGTCGGGGTCCACAGGTCCGATACCGTCGACGACCTTTTCATAGTGCACGGGCTTGCCCGACGGCTCGTGGATCTGGCGAAACGAGACGTTGGCGCCGGAGCGTGTGGCGCTGAAAAGCTCGACCGGGATCGAGACAAGGGAAAGCCGGAGCTGGCCCTTCCAGAGCGCGCGGGAAGACATCAGCGTTCTCCGTTCAATGGTTTGGCGGTCTGTGCGCGGGCTGCATCGTCGGCGAGGGCCTGCTCGATGCCTGCGATGTCTTCGCTGGTAATGGCGGGGATGGGATCGGCGACGATGGCCTGCAGCACTTCGCTCGACAACACGCCGTTGGCGAGTGCCTCCTCGAGGGCGGCGCGCGTTTCGCGCTCGGCCTTCAGCTGCGCATAGAGCGCGAGGATCAGGCGGTCGCGCTGATCGAAGTGCTGCGGGGCTGCTCGCCGGTCGCGGTGTCGTGTCGCTTGCGTGCTCATGCCCCGAAAACGTCCGCCGCGCGGGGAAGTTCCGCGATGGGCACGCGCAGCCGACCGCGGCCGGAAAGACACAGTCGCGGTAACACTCCCTTAACCATAATGGTGTCTTAATCAGCCCATCAGGATTTGTGCAGCGCACGTCATCCTTTGACCAAAATTGACGGCAAGAAGGCAACCATAAGCTAATTAAGGTCGCGATGGTGCGACCAGCGGCGGCGCCGGGGCACTCTTGCAACAGGACGTTTGGGCTACCCGGTCACGAGCATGAGCCGCTCTTGCCGGGTGTTTGGATTCGGGGACTGAAAACGATGGAACAGGTTGGATTGGCCGCAGCCACACACGATGTGAGCCTCTGGTCGCTCTTCATGCAGGCGGGCCTTGTCGTGAAGCTGGTCATGCTGGGGCTGATTGCAGCTTCGGTGTGGACATGGGCGATCGTCGTCGACAAGACGCTTAACTACGGTCGTGTCCGTCGCCAGCTCGACGGGTTCGAGCAGGTGTTCTGGTCGGGTCAGTCGCTGGAAGAGCTGTACCGCACCCTCTCCGACCGCCAGACGGCGGGCATGGGCGCGATCTTCGTGTCGGCGATGCGCGAATGGAAGAAGAGCTTCGAGCGCGGCGCGCGTTCGCCGATCGGTCTACAGATGCGCATCGACCGCGCCATGGACGTGACGCTTGCCCGTGAATCGGAATCGCTCGAAGCGCGCCTCGGCTCGCTCGCGACCATCGGTTCGGCGGCACCCTTCATCGGTCTTTTCGGCACCGTCGTCGGTATCATGACCTCGTTCCAGGCGATCGCCGGTTCGAAGTCGACCAACCTCGCGGTCGTGGCGCCGGGTATCGCTGAAGCGCTCCTGGCAACCGCCATCGGTCTGCTCGCCGCTATCCCCGCCGTTATCGCCTACAACAAGTTTTCGGCCGATGCCGGCAAGCTGTCGGCGCGCATGGAAGCCTTCGCCGACGAGTTTTCCGCGATCCTGTCGCGTCAGATCGACGAGAAGCTGCAGAACCCGCGCCAGGCGGCGCAGTAATCGCCAGAGAGCACGGAGACCAAGCTGATGGGTATGTCGGTTGGCGGAGCCAAAGGTTCGGGTGGCGGTCGTCGTCGCCGCGGCGGCAAGAAAGCGATCATGAGCGAGATCAACGTCACGCCCTTCGTGGACGTGATGCTTGTGCTGCTCATCATCTTCATGGTCGCTGCACCGATGATGACGGTCGGCGTGCCGATCGACCTGCCGGAAACGCAGGCAAAGGCGCTCAACTCCGATACGCAGCCGATAACCGTTTCGGTCAACCCGGCAGGTGAAATCTACCTGCAGGAGACCGCGATCGCGATCGACGAGGTCGTGCCGAAGCTCGAGGCCATCGCCACCACCGGCTACAACGAACGCATCTATGTTCGAGGTGACACCAATGCCGACTACGGCACGGTGATGAAGGTCATGGCGCGCATCTCGGCAGCCGGGTTCAAGAACCTCGGTCTCGTGACGCTGCAAGAACAGGAAAAGTGATCGTCCACGATGAAGGGCAGTCTCGCCACATCTGGTCTGCTGCACGCTCTGGTTCTCACCTGGGCGATGGTTTCGCTCGGCAGCCCGGCTGATTTCCAGGTCGCCGACGTCGAGGCTTTGCCGGTCGACATCGTCCCCTATTCGGAAATGACGCAGGTTCAGCAGGGCGACAAGAAGGCGCCGAAGAAAGAGACGTCGTCGCCGGTTCCGACCAAGCGTCCGGAAACGAACCAGCCAGCCGAGAACGTCGGCGACAACGACACGGACCTGAAGACGCCGCCGACGCCGAACGCCAAGCCGTCGAAGAGCGAAGCCACGGCCTCGCCGGAAAAGAACGATAAGCCCGAACCGACGCCAGATCCGGTCGAGCAGGAAATCAAGAAGGTCGAGGAGACCAAGCCGGCTTCAGAACCGGCAACCGAAGTGGCGGCGCTGCCGGAAGCCAAGCAGGAAGTGAAGCCAGAGACCAAGCCGGAACCGGCGCCGGCCGAAGAAAAGCCGGCCGAAAATCCCGAAGCCGAAGCGCTGCCGGAAAAGGTGCCGACGCCTGCGGCCAAGCCCAAGGTGGAAAAGCCGGCACAGTCCGCAAAGACACCCGACCGCAAGAACGAACAGACACCGAAAGAACAGAAGAAGCAGGCCTCCACGGAGGAAAGCAAGTTCAACGCGGATGAGATTGCTGCCCTGCTCAACCGGCAGGACCCGTCTGCCGGTGGTGCCAAGCGCTCGACGCAGGAGGCGGCTCTCGGCGGCAAGAAAACCATCGGCGTGGGCTTGAGCGCCAACGAGATCGACGGCGTGAAAGGCCAGATCCAGGGCAACTGGTCGCTGATCGCCGGCCTGACCGGCGTCGAGGAAGTCCGTGTGACGGTCCGCGTGCAGCTCGACCCGTCGGGCAATATCGTCGGCACGCCGGAAGTGACCGCGACCGGCGGCCCCGAAGGCACGCGCCGCGCCGTTGAAAGCAGCACGCTTCGCGCGATCCGTCGCTCGGCGCCGCTACAGAATCTGCCGCCTGAAAAATATGACGGCGAAAAAGGATGGAATACCCTCGTGCTGAACTTCGACCCTTCGGAATTCGCACTCTAGAGCTGCCGGGATTGGAACTTATGCCGGATAGCAAACCAACCCTGCAAACCCTTCGTACTAAGCTGAAAGGCTTGTCTCTATGATCAAGAGCTCTTTTTTCCGCGCCCTGATGGTGGCAGCGGGTCTGTTGGCCGCCTTTGTGGCGGCGACACCGGCGAATGCGGTCGTCGAAATCAACATCAACAAGGGCAACGTCGAGCCTTTGCCGATCGCGATCACCGACTTCCTGCAAGGGGAACTCGGCAAGAAGATTTCCGACGTGGTCGCTGCCGACCTCAAGCGTTCGGGTCTGTTCAAGCCGATCGACAAGGGCGCCTTCATCGAGAAGATCAGCAACCCCGATGCCGCGCCGCGGTTTGAAGACTGGAAGGTCATCAATGCCCAGGCGCTGGTCACCGGTCGCGTGACGCAGGAGGCCGACGGCCGCCTGAAGGCGGAGTTCCGGCTCTGGGACACGTTTGCGGGTACGCAAATGACCGGCCAGCAGTTCTTCACCCAGCCTGAAAACTGGCGCCGCGTCGCCCATATCATCGCCGATGCGATCTATGAGCGTATCACCGGCGAAAAGGGCTACTTCGATACACGTGTCGTCTACGTCGCCGAAAGCGGCCCGAAGACCGCCCGCAAGCGCCAGCTTGCGATGATGGACCAGGACGGGGCAAATGCCCGCGCCCTGACGAACTCGAACGATCTCGTCCTGACGCCGCGCTTCTCGCCGAACCGTCAGGAAGTCACCTACATGTCGTTCGAAAACAACCAGCCGCGCGTTTACCTGCTGCAGCTGGAGACCGGACAGCGTGAAGTGGTCGGCAATTTCCCGGGCATGACCTTCTCGCCGCGCTTCTCGCCGGATGGTCAGCGCGTGATCATGAGCCTGCAGCAGGAGGGCAATGCCAACATCTACACGATGGACCTGCGCTCGCGTACGACGACCCGCCTCACCAGCACGGCGGCGATCGATACCGCGCCGTCCTATTCGCCTGACGGTAGCCAGATCGCCTTTGAAAGCGATCGCGGCGGCCGCCAGCAGATCTACGTCATGGGTGCAGATGGCTCCGGCCAGCGCCGCATCTCCTTCGGCGACGGCTCCTATTCGACGCCGGTCTGGTCTCCGCGCGGTGACCTCATCGCCTTCACCAAGCAATCGGGTGGCAAGTTCTCGATCGGCGTGATGAAGCCAGACGGTTCGGGTGAGCGCATCCTGACCACGGGCTTCCACAATGAAGGCCCGACCTGGGCGCCGAATGGCCGCGTGCTCATGTTCTTCCGTCAGAACGCCGGTGCCGGTGGACCGCAACTCTACTCGATCGACCTCAGCGGTTACAACGAGCAGCCGGTGCCCACCCAGGGCTTTGCCTCCGACCCGGCCTGGTCGCCGCGGCTTGAATAGTAGGCTCTCATTTGCGGCGGGGATTGTGGCAACCATGCCGCTTTCTCGCCGCAAAGTGCTGGTCTAGCAGGCGTCGAGCTTAAATTATCGATTTGTTAACCATAACTGTTGAATAGCGATTAACCGCTTCCGGTTACAGTCTGGCAACCGTGAATTCAGACACTTCTCAAGGAGACCGGCGCATGAGCCGAATTGACACCCCGGCCGCAGGCCGCATGCAGACCATCGCTCGCAACCCGGTCATGATCGCACTCGTCATGACCCTTGCCATCGCTGGCTGCGCGTCGAAGAAGAACCTTCCGGGCAGTGCCGGCGAGCTTGGCCTCGGCGGCGCCGGTTCGGCAACTCCCGGTTCGCAGCAGGACTTCACCGTCAACGTCGGCGACCGCATCTTCTTCGACACGGACTCGACGTCGATCCGCGCCGATGCCCAGCAGACGCTCGACCGCCAGGCTCAGTGGCTTGCCAAGTACCCGAACTATGCCGTCACGGTCGAAGGCCATGCCGACGAACGCGGCACGCGCGAATACAACCTGGCTCTCGGCGCCCGTCGCGCTGCTTCCACCAAGGACTATCTGATCTCTCGCGGCGTTCCGGCCAACCGCCTGAAGACGATCTCCTACGGCAAGGAAAAGCCGGTCGCCGTTTGCGACGATATCTCATGCTGGTCGCAGAACCGCCGTGCAGTGACCGTTCTCGGTGGCGCCGGCATGTGATCTTACGATCACGCATCGCTAAATTATAAGGGCGGCCTTGTGCCGCCCTTTGCTTTTTTACCACACTTTGGCCGAACTCCGTTGCTTTTTCAGGGTAATTGGAAAACTGTGCGGCAATCATCCAGATGAATCGGCGAGATGTATTGCGGGCCCCGATTCCAGGGTGGGAAAACCGGTATTCGAACAGGACAAAGACATGAAGAAATTTGTCGTGGCTGGACTGCTTGGTCTCGCGGCCCTTTCGGGCCTTGGCCAGACGGTAAATGCCATGCCGCTTTCCGGGCTCCTGGCCCGAACGACACAGACCGACACGGCAGGCTCGCACAGTCTTCCCGTCGTGAAGGTACAGGCGTCCGAGACCACGCGGATCGGCCAGCTTGAAGAACAGATCCGCTCGCTCAACGGGCGTATCGAAGAAATGAGCTTCCAGCTTCTGCAGATGCAGGAGCAGATCCGGAAGTTCCAGGAGGACAACGAGTTCCGCTTCCAGGATCTGGAAAGCGGCAAGGCCTCCCCCAAGAAGAGCGGCGCATTGCAGACGCCGAAGTCCAGCGATCAGGCGTCCGTCACCCCGGGGGTGACGGATAGCCAGACGATGGCGCCTGCCGATCCGGGCACCGGCATGGCCGCATCGGGCGCCGATCAGGGCGCAACCGGTGCCGCGCCTCCAACGACGCTTGGCCAGATCGTCTTCGACGAGAGCGGCAATCCGATTTCGACCACGACCGACGCCCAGCCTGGCGCCAACGCAACGCCGCCCGGCGTCGACACCGGCGTGGCCCTTCCGGGCGACAACGGCGGGCTCAACGCCAACCCGGACAGCGAGCAGCAGACTGCAGCGCTCGACAATCCCGGCGATCTCTATCAGTCGGCCTATGGACACGTGCTGTCCGGCGACTACAGCACCGCCGAACAGGAGTTCCGCGACTATCTCGACGTTTTCCCGCAAGGCGAGAAGGCGGCCGATGCCAGCTTCTGGATGGGCGAGGCGCAGTATTCGCAGGGCAAGTACAGCGACGCGGCCAAGACGTTCCTGAATGCGCACCAGGCGCACGCCAAATCACCGAAGGCTCCGGAAATGCTCTTGAAGCTCGGCATGTCGCTCGGCGCTCTCGACAACAAGGAAACCGCCTGCGCCACGTTGCGCGAGGTCAACAAGCGCTACCCGAAGGCCTCACCGGCCGTGCGCGCAAAGGTGACGAGCGAGCAAAGCCGCTTTGGCTGCTGAGACGCAGGCCAGCCTGGCCGTTCTCGAAGCGGCGAAACGATTTCTTTCATCCCTCCATCGGCCTGCCCGAGTGCTCGTAGCCGTGTCCGGTGGCAGCGATTCCAAGGGACTGCTTCTCGCCCTATCCCAGGCGATCGAGGCATCCGGCAAAACCGATCTTTCTCTTGCAGCCTGCACGGTCGACCACGCCTTGAGGCCGGGCTCCGCCGCTGAAGCGGAGGCTGTGGCCTGTTTTTGCGCCAGGCTCGGCATCACGCATGTCGTCAAACCCTGGGACGGCGAAAAGCCTACGGCAGGAATTCAGGCCGCCGCACGCGAAAAGCGCTATCAGCTGTTGGCCGCCGCTGCCGATGAACTCGGTGCCACCTGCATCGTCACCGGCCACACGCTGGATGATCAGCGCGAGACGATCCTGATGCGGTCCGAGCGCGGACAGGGGCCCGGCGCCGCAGGAATGGCGGCCGACGTGCTCTACGACAGGCGCTTCTGGGTGTTGCGCCCCTTCCTCGGGCTGCGTCGCGCCGATGTCAGGGCCTTTCTTGCGGCGGAGGGCGTGGGCTGGTTTGACGATCCAAGCAACGCGAACATGCATTTCGAACGGGTGCGGACCCGTAAGCACCTCGCTGAAACGGGCGCTGAGGCGGCTACCACATGGGACGCCGCATCGCGCGCGCGCTCCTCGGTCAAAGCGGCTGAGTGGTTGAGGCTTCATGCGCGCGTTCATGAGAACCTTGTCGTGAGCATTGCCGAAACTGCCGTCGGAACATGCGCCGATATCGACTGCCGGCGCGCGCTCTTGACAATGGCCGGTGTCGTCGGCGGACGAACGCATCCCTTGGCCGCCGACACCGCTGAGCGCGTGATGGCGTTCCTTGAGCGCAGCGAGTTGGGGCGGCTGACCGCAGGACGGGTCGTTTTCGACAGGCGCGGGACGGGTCTCTACCTCTATCGCGAGGCGCGCGATCTTCCGTTTCTCACCCTGGGGCCGGGCGAAGCCAGCATCTGGGATGGCCGCTTTGCCGTTCGGAATGTCGGAAATGGTCTGGTGAAGGTCGGTGTTCGCGACGATCGCGGGCTGCAACAGCAGAGACTTATTGCCGCAGGAGTGCCACCGGGCGTTGCCAGGCGGGCATCGCTTTCCGCGCCGCATGTTGTATCCACAGACGACAATTGCGTCGCGAACGCCGACGTCGAGCCGCGCATTTGCCCCTACGACACCTTTTTGCCGGGTTTCGACCTGATCATGGCAGACATGATTGCCGGATTGTTCGGGCGTCAGCCCTATGTTCGGTCGCCGGTTCACGATCTGTTGACAGAAATGGAACGGTAGTTGGCGGTTTGCCTTGGCAAGGCGTCGCCAGAACCCTATGTTAGGGGCAAGAAAGCGGCCCGGCGAAATGTGCGGGTCGTGACAGGTTCCGGGGAGTTCGATGAACCCTAATTTTCGTAATTTTGCCCTCTGGGCAATCATAGCGCTTTTGCTGATCGCGCTGTTTAGCATGTTTCAGCAGCCGACCGAGCGCACCGGCTCGCGTGAGATTCCGTTCTCGCAGTTCCTCAAGGACGTCGATGCAAGCCGCGTCAAGGAAGTCGTGATCACCGGCTCCAAGGTCATCGGCAGCTATTCTGAAAGCGGCGCGACGTTCCAGACCTACGCGCCTTCGGTGGACACCGCGCTCACCGAGCGTCTGGAAGCCAAGGACGTGACGGTGACCGTTCGTCCGGAAACCGATGGCTCCTCCGGGTTCTTGAGCTATATCGGTACGCTGCTGCCGATGCTGTTGATCCTCGGCGTCTGGCTTTTCTTCATGCGCCAGATGCAGGGCGGTTCGCGCGGCGCCATGGGCTTCGGCAAGTCCAAGGCCAAGCTTCTGACCGAAGCGCATGGCCGCGTCACCTTTGACGACGTCGCTGGCGTCGACGAAGCCAAGCAGGATCTGGAAGAAATCGTCGAATTCCTGCGCGACCCGCAGAAGTTCCAGCGTCTCGGCGGACGCATTCCGCGCGGCGTGCTGCTCGTCGGTCCTCCCGGTACCGGTAAGACGCTGCTTGCGCGGTCGGTTGCCGGCGAAGCCAATGTTCCGTTCTTCACCATATCCGGTTCGGACTTCGTTGAAATGTTCGTCGGCGTCGGCGCGAGCCGTGTGCGCGACATGTTCGAGCAGGCCAAGAAGAACGCACCCTGCATCATCTTCATCGACGAAATCGATGCCGTCGGTCGCCACCGTGGCGCCGGTCTCGGCGGTGGTAACGACGAGCGCGAACAGACGCTCAACCAGTTGCTGGTCGAGATGGACGGCTTCGAAGCCAATGAAGGCATCATCCTGATCGCGGCGACCAACCGTCCCGACGTTCTCGATCCGGCGCTTCTGCGTCCGGGCCGTTTCGACCGCCAGGTCGTCGTGCCGAACCCCGATATCAATGGCCGCGAGCGCATCCTCAAGGTGCACGTTCGCAACGTGCCGCTGGCGCCGAACGTCGATCTCAAGGTTCTTGCCCGCGGTACACCCGGCTTCTCCGGCGCCGACCTGATGAACCTCGTCAACGAAGCGGCCCTGATGGCTGCGCGCCGCAACAAGCGCGTCGTCACCATGCTCGAGTTCGAAGACGCCAAGGACAAGATCATGATGGGTGCGGAGCGTCGCTCCTCCGCCATGACAGAAGCCGAAAAGAAGCTGACCGCCTACCACGAAGCCGGTCACGCCATCCTGGCGCTCAACGTTCCCTCGGCCGATCCCTTGCACAAGGCGACGATCATTCCGCGCGGACGGGCGCTTGGCATGGTGATGCAGCTGCCGGAAGGCGACCGCTATTCCATGAGCTACAAGTGGATGGTCTCGCGGCTTGCCATCATGATGGGCGGACGCGTTGCCGAAGAACTGACCTTCGGCAAGGAGAACATCACCTCCGGCGCTTCGTCGGATATCGAGCAGGCAACCAAGCTTGCCCGTGCGATGGTGACGCAGTGGGGCTTCTCCGACCAGCTCGGGCAGGTGTCCTACGGCGAAAACCAGCAGGAAGTGTTCCTTGGCCACTCGGTCGCCCAGCAGAAGAACGTGTCGGAAGCGACCGCCCAGAAGATCGACAACGAAATCCGTCGCCTGATCGATGAGGCCTACGAGACCGCCCGCAAGATCCTGACCGACAAGAACCACGAGTTCGTGGCGCTGGCGGAAGGGCTGCTCGAATACGAAACCCTGACCGGTGACGAGATCAAGGCGCTCATCCGCGGCGAAAAGCCGGCGCGTGATCTGGGCGACGACACCCCGCCGCACCGCGGCTCCGCCGTGCCTTCCGCCGGTGTGAAGAAAGAGGGCTCGTCCGGCAACAAGGGCGAAGAATCCGAAGGTGGGTTCGAGCCGCAGCCGCAATAACGGCTCCGGTTCAGACGCTTATCTCATAAGCCGCCGCGCCGGAGGGTGCGGCGGCTTTTTGTTGCGCCGGCGCAGGATTGCACTTGGTAACGGGATGTAATGATTTCTGATGCTACGGTTGCTGCCGTTTGCATTGGTTTTGTGTCAAAGAAGATTCGAAAGCTCCCAGCCCTTGTTTTGCTGTTATAGCGCGGGAGCAACGGCAACAGCCGGAATGATATGAGGTCTGGTCAATGAAACCCAGTCGCGGAACACGCAGACAGGTAAAGCAGGCAAAGCCTGCATTGACCCAGCAGAACGATGGAGTTCTTATGAAGCGCAAGTATTTCGGCACGGACGGTATCCGCGGCCAGTCCAACATCTTCCCGATGACGCCGGATCTTGCGATGCGGGTCGGCATCGCCGTCGGCACGATCTTCCGCAACGGCGCCCATCGCCATCGAGTGGTGATCGGCAAGGACACGCGCCTTTCCGGCTATATGCTCGAAAACGCCATGGTTGCCGGTTTCACGGCAGCCGGTCTCGACGTGTTTCTGCTCGGGCCGATCCCGACCCCGGGCGTTGCCATGCTGACGCGCTCGCTGCGCGCGGATATCGGCGTGATGATTTCGGCCTCGCACAATCCCTTCCAGGACAATGGTATCAAGCTGTTCGGCCCCGATGGCTACAAGCTCTCGGACGATATCGAGGCCAGGATCGAGGCGTTGCTCGACCAGGACCTGTCCGGCCAGCTGGCCAAGGCGGAAGACATCGGCCGTGCCAAGCGCGTCGACGGCGACATCTACCGCTATCTCGAACATGCCAAGCGCACCCTGCCGCGCGATGTCACCCTTCAGGGCCTGCGGATTGCCATCGATTGCGCCAATGGCGCTGCCTACAAGGTCGCCCCCCAGGCCCTCTGGGAACTCGGCGCTGAAGTGGTGACGATCGGGACCGAGCCGAATGGCGTCAACATCAATCTCGATTGCGGTTCGACCCATCCGGCAGCCCTGTCCAGAAAGGTGCATGAGGTGCGGGCCGATATCGGCATCGCGCTCGACGGCGACGCCGACCGGGTTCTGATTGTCGACGAGAACGGTACCGTCATCGACGGCGACCAGTTGATGGCCGTCATCGCCGACAGCTGGGCTGAGGACGGCACGCTGCGCGGCAATGCTATCGCCGCAACGGTCATGTCCAACCTCGGTCTGGAACGGTACCTCAAGGGCCGTGGCATCGAGCTGCACCGCACCAAGGTCGGAGACCGCTACGTTGTCGAGCAGATGCGCCAGGAGGGGCTGAACGTCGGTGGCGAGCAGTCCGGCCATATCGTGCTTTCGGACTTCGGCACGACCGGCGATGGTCTCGTGGCGGCCCTGCAGATCCTTGCAGTCGTCAAGCGCCTGGGCAAGCCGGTGAGCGAGGTATGCCACCGCTTCGAGCCGGTGCCGCAGGTATTGAAGAATGTGCGCGTTTCCGCCGGCAAGCCGCTTGAAGACGCAACGGTGCGCCAGGCGATCGCCGATGCCGAAGCCGAGCTTGCCAAGTCCGGCCGCCTGCTGATCCGTCCGTCGGGCACGGAGCCTTTGATCCGGGTGATGGCCGAGGGTGACGATCGCGGCCAGGTCGAACGGATTGTCGATGAGCTTATCAATGTTATCGGCAGCGTGCGCCACGCCGCGGCCTAGCCGCAACTTTGCCGGCGCATCGTGACGTCGGTTTACGGGTAGAAACGAAATGCCGGCACCTGTGGTGGCCGGCATTTTTTGTAACGCCAGCAAGCCGGCGGAAGAATGGGAATAGTAAAGATTCCTGGTAAATTCTTATGCTTAATCCAATGTTAACTGGGACATGCGATATCTGGCGCAAGAAACGCTGAGCCTGTGGGCGTTCGCCCGTATCCAGGAATTGCCGATATTCATGGAGTCATAAGATGAGAGAGTATATTTTTGGCGTTGCCGTTGCGCTGTCATTGGCGGCACCGGCCACTGCGGCTGACCTTTATATTGAGGATCCGGCGCCAGTGATTGTTCCGACAGGTGGATGGTACTTGCGCGGCCATATCGGCATGAGCAACCAGAGGCTCGGTGAGTTGCAGCACGAATTGTTCGGCGCGGTCGAGTATCACGAACTGGTGGACGAGGGCAGCTTCAACAGCGCGCCACTCGTCGGCATCGGCGCTGGCTACCAGTTCAACGACTGGCTGCGCATGGACGGTATCGTCGAGTATCGCGGCAAGGCCGATTTCGCAGCACTTGACCGCTATGGTCACAGTGGCCCGACCGGTCCCATCTGGGATGGTACAAACGACTATGATGGGGCCAAGTCCGAATGGCTGTTGATGGCCAACGCCTATGTCGATATCGCCGACTGGAACGGCGTCGTTCCCTATATCGGCGCCGGTATCGGTGCCTCGCGCAACAGCATTTCCGGGTTCCGGGACATTAACGTACCGACGCAGGGCGTCGCCTGGGCTGATAGCGATGCCTCCTGGAATTTCGCCTGGGCGCTGCATGCCGGTGTCGGCTACAAGGCGACTGACAGGCTGACTGTGGATTTCGGCTACAGCTATATGAATCTGGGCGATGCCAAGACGGGCAACATTCGCACCTACGACGACACGGTCGTGAATGCCCCGATGAACTTCAAGGACATCACGTCGCACGATTTCAAACTCGGCATGCGTTACGCCCTGCAATAGACAGAGTTCGCCGAGCGACTGCCTTTCAAAGGCGGCTCCGCGCCGCCCCCGGTCCGCTGACAAACCCGTCGATTTTTCGGCGGGTTTTTCGCGTTATGCGCCCCCACCATCTTTCGTGGCGTTCCAGGCCGCCCGCAAACGTCTGCGCTCTGCGGAGGCATTTTTTTTCGGCTGGGCAGGTCGAGTGCATCCATTCCCAAGGAGGTACCTCTGGAGATCGTTAACATCGATGGGCGAGGGCTTAAGGATCATGGTTAACCGACAGTTAACCTCGGTCTGCAATAGTTAACGCCGAACGAAGCAGCCGATGGGTGGATCCCGTCCGGCGACGGCAATTGCAGCGAAAGGGCATGGGCATGGAATGGCGAAACGGGATCTGCGGAGCCACGTTCGGTATCGGCCTGCTTGCCTCAGGTGCGGCGCTTGCCGCTGACGAGGCCCTGATCGACGCGCCGGAAATCACCATTGCCCAGGAAGCGACCGGCAGCAACGGCCTCTACATCCGCGGCGACATCGGGTATGCCGGCTGGCGCGACGCCGGCGATCCCTTCTACCGCACCTTCGATGCGGGCACCGGCAGCTACAGCACGACCCCGTTCGACGGCGCGCGCTTCGACAAGCCGCTCTCAGGCGCGATCGGCTTCGGTTACCAGATCACCGACACTCTGCGCGCCGATCTCACGGCCGACTATTTCGAGGGTCGTTTCGACGGCTCGGCCCTTGGTGCAAGCCCGTGTGTGGGGCAGGGAGCCGGCACGTCCTGTGCCTTGTCGACGACTGCGGATTTTTCCGCGCTGGGCCTGATGGCCAACGCCTATGTCGATTTCGGAACGCTCGCCGGCTTCACGCCCTATCTCGGTGCCGGTATCGGCGCGACCAATCTGCGCTGGAACACCGCCTTTGCCAGCGAAAGCTGCGTTGCCGGCGGCGGCGCCTGTGCCGGCGGCCCGACCACCCCATCGTTCGACGGCCACGACAGCTGGCGCTTCACCTATGCGCTGATGGCCGGTGTCTCCTACGACCTCAGCGATCGTCTGAAGCTTGATGTCGGCTACCGCTATTCGCACATCGGCGACGGCGAGATGTTCGGCTTCGGTGCCGAGGCGCTTGCTGGCGCAAGCGGGGCGAAGGGCTTCGATGACGGTCTTTCGCGTCACGAGATCAGAGCCGGCCTGCGGTTCGCTTTCTGGTAACAATCGGTCGGCGGCGGCGGTCCCGTCTTTGCTGATCTTGCCTAACCCGCCATAAATTTTCTCGATTGCGACACAAGTCGCTTGACTTCCTTCCAGACCCGCAATATTTCCGACGGCGGGACACCCTTCCCCAACGAAGGGCTATCTATCTGGAAGGATAGCACATGACGAAGCCTGCCAAGCCGGACCTCCGTCCGAACAACACCCATTTTTCTTCTGGACCTTGCTCGAAGCGCCCCGGTTGGTCGCTCGATGCTCTCTCCGATGCTCCGCTCGGTCGTTCGCACCGCGCCAAGGTCGGCAAGACGAAGCTCAAGCAGGCCATCGATCTTACCCGTGACATTCTTGAAGTGCCGGCCGATTACCGCATCGGCATCGTGCCCGCTTCTGATACCGGCGCCGTCGAAATGGCGCTCTGGTCGCTGCTTGGTCAGCGCGGCGTCGACATGGTCGCCTGGGAAAGCTTTGGCGCCGGCTGGGTGACCGACGTGGTCAAGCAGCTGAAGCTCGCCGACGTGCGCAAGTTCGAAGCCGGTTACGGCGAACTTCCAGATCTCTCCAAGGTCGATTTCGACCGTGACGTCGTCTTCACCTGGAACGGCACGACCTCCGGCGTTCGCGTCGAGAACGCCGATTTCATCCCGGCCGACCGCAAGGGCCTGACGATCTGCGACGCGACTTCTGCCGCCTTCGCGCAGAACCTCGATTTCACCAAGCTCGACGTCGTCACCTTCTCCTGGCAGAAGGTTCTCGGTGGTGAGGGCGCACATGGCGTCATCATTCTTTCGCCGCGCGCCGTCGAACGCCTGCTGACTTATGTGCCGGCCTGGCCGTTGCCGAAGATCTTCCGCATGACCTCGGGCGGCAAGCTGATTGAAGGCATCTTCACCGGCGAGACTATCAACACGCCGTCGATGCTCTGCGTCGAGGACTATATCGATGCGCTGGTCTGGGCCGAGAAGGTCGGCGGGCTCAAGGGCCTTATGGCGCGCGCCGATGCCAATGCTCAGGTGATCTTCGACTTCGTCGACGCCAACGGCTGGATCGCCAACCTGGCGGTCAAGGACGAGACCCGCTCCAATACGTCGGTCTGCCTGAAGATCGTCGACAAGGACGTCTCAGCGCTTGATGCCGACGGACAGGCGGCTTTTGCCAAGGGCGTTGTCGCTCTCCTCGAAAAGGAAGGTGTCGCGTTCGACATCGGCCATTATCGCGATGCTCCGTCCGGTCTCCGGATCTGGGCCGGCGCGACGATCGAAGCATCCGACATGGCAGCGCTGATGCCCTGGCTGACCTGGGCTTTCGAGACCCAGAAGGCGACGCTGTCGCAGGCAGCGGCCTAACTCCAAGCGTTTGCTTCGCTCCTAAAGGGAGCGAAGCCCTTGTACCGCATTCAAGTTCAGACCTGATCTTTTCAAGGAGGCCATCATGGCACCTCGCGTTCTCGTATCCGATGAACTGTCGGAAACTGCCGTCCAGATCTTCCGCGACCGTGGAGTCGAAGTCGATTTCCAGCCGAAGCTTGGCAAGGACAAGGACAAGCTTGCCGAAATCATCGGCAACTATGACGGCCTTGCCATTCGCTCGGCGACCAAGGCGACCGAAAAGCTGATCGCGGCTGCGACCAACCTCAAGGTCATCGGCCGCGCCGGCATCGGCGTCGACAATGTCGACATCCCGGCCGCCTCGCGCCGCGGTATCATCGTCATGAATACGCCTTTCGGCAACTCGATCACGACAGCCGAACACGCTATCGCCCTGCTCTTTGCCGTCGCCCGCCAGCTTCCGGCCGCCGATACCTCGACGCAGGCCGGCAAGTGGGAGAAGTCCCGCTTCATGGGTGTCGAGATCACCGGCAAGACGCTCGGCGTCATCGGCGCCGGCAACATCGGCTCGATCGTCTGCTCGCGCGCCATCGGCCTGAAGATGCACGTGCTCGCCTACGACCCGTTCCTGTCGAAGGAGCGCGCCGAGGAAATGGGCGTCACCAAGGTCGAGCTCGACGAACTGCTGGCCCAGGCCGACTTCATCACCCTGCACGTACCGCTGACCGACAAGACGCGCAGCATCCTCAATGCCGAAGCGCTCGCCAAGACCAAGCCGGGCGTGCGCATCGTCAATTGCGCCCGTGGCGGCCTCGTCGATGAGAAGGCGCTTGCGGACGCGATCCGGTCGGGTCACGTCGCCGGCGCCGGTTTCGACGTGTTCGAGGTCGAACCCGCAACCGAGAGCCCGCTCTTCGGCCTGCCGAACGTCGTCTGCACGCCGCATCTCGGCGCCTCGACCACGGAAGCGCAGGAAAACGTTGCCCTGCAGGTGGCCGAACAGATGTCGGACTACCTCGTCAAGGGTGCCGTTTCCAACGCCATCAACATGCCCTCGATCACCGCTGAGGAAGCACCGATCCTGAAGCCTTTCATCCGGCTTGCCGATGT
Source organism: Ensifer sp. GW823-FHT05D09 (assembly GCF_058795755.1). NCBI lineage: Bacteria > Pseudomonadati > Pseudomonadota > Alphaproteobacteria > Hyphomicrobiales > Rhizobiaceae > Ensifer > Ensifer sp. GW823-FHT05D09. Next base: position 207,875 of record NZ_JBXAIA010000010.1, read on the forward strand.
GCTCGGCGCCTTCGTCGGCCAGGTAACGGAAAGCGCAATCAAGGAAATCGAGATCCTTTACGACGGCGCGACTGCTGGCATGAACACCAAGGCGCTGACCAGCGCCGTGCTCGCCGGCCTCATCCGGCCGCAGGTTGCCGACGTCAACATGGTTTCGGCGCCGATCATGATCAAGGAAAAGGGTGTCATCCTGTCCGAGGTCAAGCGCGACAAGACCGGCGTCTTCGACGGCTACATCAAGCTGACGGTCAAGACTGCCAATCAGACGCGGTCGGTCGCCGGCACGGTGTTTTCCGACGGCAAGCCGCGCTTCATCCAGATCAAGGGCATCAATCTCGACGCCGATGTCGGCAGCCACATGGTCTACATCACCAACACCGACGTACCCGGCATGATCGGCTTCATCGGCACGACGCTCGGCAATGCCGGTGTCAACATCGCCAACTTCCAGCTCGGTCGCGAGAAGGAAGCCGGTGACGCCATCGCGCTACTCTATGTCGACGGCCCGGTTTCCGAGGACGTGCTCGACAAGCTGCGCGCCAACGCGGCGATCCGTCAGGCAAAGCCGCTGGTGTTCAACATCGATTGATCGCCGACAAGGCAGTCTTGTCCGCCCATTTCCGGGCAAGGCATGCGGGCGCAAATCGGCCATGATTTTCCGGTCTATGCCCCAGAAAATGGTTCGCTTTTTGAAAGCGGATCAGAATTAAGTTCGAGAACGACCAGAAACGCATCGGGCAAGCCGGTGCGTTTTTCGGTTTGAAGTGTTGATGGCAGCGATGGCAAGACAGACGTTCCGCTGGCGCGAGGCCAGCCTTCCCGACCTCGTTTCGGTTTCCGAAATTCAGCTGGTGGTGCACGAGGCGTTCCCCGAGGACGACCACGTTCTTGCCGATCGGCTGGAACTAAGCCCGGAGGGCTGCTTCATGCTGGAGGTCGGCGGCATCGCGCAAGGCTATGTGCTGAGCCACCCCTGGGTCCGGCGCGCACCGCCTTCGCTGAATTCGATGCTGGGCGAGATCCCGGACGCTGCCGACACCTGGTATATTCATGATCTGGCGCTTTTGCCTGAGACGCGCGGGTCCGGGGCAGGGGGCAATGTCGTGCCGTTGCTTGCCGATATCGCCCGATCGGAAGGTTATCGCTCCATGTCGCTGGTCTCGGTCAACGGCTCGCGCGGCTTCTGGGAGCGGCAGGGATTTTCCGTCCGCATGGACGAGCGGCTGGCATCGAAGCTTGCGAGCTACGGCGAGGATGCGGTCTATATGGAGCGCGCACTGACCTGAAACGACAGGGGCGCCGGCTCGGCCGGCGCCCCTGTCTCGGCTTGCTTGTGTCGTTACCGGATCAGGCTGCGCGTCGGCCCGCAGGCCGCCACTGCTTTTCCTCGACGGTGAAATGCGCCAACCGGCCTGCAAGAACGCTGCTTTCGGAAGCGAGCGTCTGGCTTGCAGCCGATGTCTGCTCCACCATGGCGGCGTTCTGCTGCGTCATCTGGTCCATCTGGTTGACGGCGGTGTTGATCTCGCGAAGCCCGACCGACTGTTCGCGGGCTGCGGTCGCAATCGCCACGATCCGGTCGTTGATCTCGTTGACCCGGTGCTCGATGTCGCCGAGGGCTGTGCCCGTCGCTTCGACCAGGCGCACGCCGGCGGATACTTCGACACTCGATGCCGTGATAAGGCCCTTGATCTCCTTGGCAGCAGTTGCCGAACGCTGCGCCAGTTCGCGAACCTCCTGGGCAACGACGGCAAAGCCCTTGCCGGCATCGCCGGCGCGTGCGGCCTCGACGCCTGCGTTCAGCGCCAGAAGGTTGGTCTGGAAGGCGATATCGTCGATGACGCCGATGATCTCGCCGATCTTGGAGGAGGAGGTTTCGATGCGTCCCATGGCGGTGATCGCGTCGCGCACGACCTCGCTCGATGCCGTGGCTCCCTTGCGGGCATCGGCCACCATGCGGCTTGCCTCTTCGGCACGGTTGGTGGAGTTCTGCACGGCCGAGGTGATCTCGTCGAGCGCAGCCGCAGTCTCTTCAAGCGAGGCCGCCTGCTGTTCGGTGCGCTGCGACAGGTCGTTGGCTGCCTTGCTGATCTCATTGGCGTTGCCGTTGACGACCGAGGTCGAGTCGGCGATCGCGCTCACCGTCGAGCGCAGCGCGTCGACGGCGGTGTTGAAGTCCTTGCGCAGCTTTTCGTATTCGACGCCGAGTTCGGGGACGTCGATTGTCAGGTCGCCACTAGCAAGTCGTTCCAGTGCACCGCCGATGGTGCTGACCACATGGGCTTGGGTACGTGAGGTCGTCTGCTGCATTTCCTCGTTGGCATTACGTTCGCTGTCGAGCACCTTCTGCTGCTCGCGCTGGCGGATTTCGAGCGCATTGCGTTCGATCACCGAAGCGCGCAGCAGCACCAGCGCATCGGCCATGTTGCCGATCTCGTCACGGCGGCCGGTATCGGGGACATCCGAGCGGGTTTCGTTGCGCGAGACTTCGAGCATGACGTCCTTGAGCCGGTTGATCGGGAGACTGATGGACCGGCCGATCGCCATCGCGGCGGCAAGCGTGGCGATGGCGGCAATCGCGGTGATGATAACAGTCATCATCAGCGAAGCATTGTATTTTGCCGCGAGATCGTCGGCGTAAACACCGGTGCCGACGCCCCAGCCCCATGGCTTGAAGCCCTGGATGTAGGAGTACTTCTCGACCGGCTCCTCCGAGCCTGGCTTGTCCCAATAGTAGTTGACGATGCCGTTGCCCGGATTTTGCGCAAGCGCGATCAGCTCGACGTTGAATGCCTTGCCGTTGGCGTCCTTGAGGCCGCGGATATCGGTGCCAACAAGCTTCTTGGCGAGCGGGTGCGCCACCATCATGCCGTCGAAGCTGTTGATGAAGAAGTAGCCGTCCTGGCCGAAGCGCATGGCCATGACGGCTGCGATGGCGCGGCTTTGCGCTTCCTCACGGGTCAGCGCACCGCTGCGCTCCTGCTCCTCGAAGCTTGCAATCGCCGAGATCGCCGCTTCGGTGACGTTGCGCAGCATCTGCTGGCGCTCTTGGCTCACTTCGGCGTTGGCGACCTGCGTCTTGTAGGCCATCGCTGCGGCCATGAAGATCAGCGCCATCGCCGTCAATAAGTAGATACGTGTCGAAATTCTAATATTTTTCACAGCCTTAGCCCCAGGAATACAATCTGGGTCGGACAGAAACATTCATCTGCTAACCAAGCCTTAAGGCGCCTCCCTAGGTCTAGGGATTGCATTGGCGAGGCTTCACTACGCAGGCGCGCACGGTCAGTGCTTGGGTCGCCCCTTTTCGGCAATGGCGATACCGCCGAGCACGAGCAGAAGGGCGATGAGATGGAAGGTGTGGAATGTCTCGCCGATCAGCATCACCGACAGCAACGTGCCGAAGACGGGAATAGCATTGATGAACAGGCCGGCCCGATTGGCGCCGATCATCTCGACGCCGCGCACATAGAGCACTTGCGACATCAAGGATGGGAAGATGGCGGCGTAGAGGACGATGATCCAGCCGGTCATATCAGGAAAGATCGCCGTGCTGTTGCCGATTTCCCAGAACAGCAGCGGAACGGCGCTGATGAGCGCGCCGAAGGCGGGGGCGGCGATGAAGCTCTGCCAATGCATGGCGGGCTTCCAGCGAAGTGCCACCGTGTAGGCGGCATAGACGATGCAGGCGGCAATCATCAGGGCGTCGCCGAAGTTGAATTCCAGTTGCATGAGACTGGCGATGTCGCCGTGTGCGGCGGTGATCAGAACGCCGATCAGCGTCACGGTGAAGCCGATCACCTGCGCGATCGAAGCGCGGGTGCGAAACAGCATGAAGTTGAACAGAAAGATCAACATCGGGATGCCGGCCTGAAGGATGACCGCGTTGATCGCGCTCGTATATTTCAGCGCGGAGTAGAGCAGGGCGTTGAAGGTGGTGAAGCCGATCACGCCATAGGCCAGCAGCTGCAGCCAATGCTGCTTTATCTTCTGCCAATCGCGGCGGATTTGCGGAGTCATCGCCACGAGGATGATGACGAGCGCGAACACCCAGCGAAGGGTCGTGAGCATCATCGGACTGACATGCCCGACGGCCATTTTTCCGGCCACGGAATTGCCGCCCCAGAAGAGTGCTGTGACGCAGAGATAGAAATAGGCCCTGGAATTCACGATGCTGCAACCTGCTGGGATGACGGGGATCGATGGCCGCAAGGGCGAGGGAGACGCCAGATATAGGCGCTAAATCCCGCGCTTGTCATGCAAAAAGGCCGGAACGCCCGTCATAACGGGGTCGCTTTCCCGGAGACAACACAGTATAGATGCGCGGGTTTTGAGAACAGCGCAACCCCGCTTGCGCCCGTCAACAGGAAGAGAATTATGACGAATGTCGTGGTGGTCGGATCCCAGTGGGGTGATGAAGGCAAAGGCAAGATTGTAGATTGGCTCTCGGAGCGCGCTGACATCGTCGTGCGCTTTCAGGGCGGTCACAACGCCGGCCATACCCTGGTGATCGACGGCGTCAGCTACAAGCTGTCGCTGCTTCCGTCCGGCGTCGTGCGTCCCGGCAAGCTCGCCGTCATCGGCAACGGCGTCGTCATCGACCCGCATGCGTTGATCGCTGAAATCGACAAGCTCGGCAAGCAGGGCGTGACGATCACGCCGGAGAACCTGCGCGTTGCCGACAACGCCACGCTCATTCTTTCGCTGCATCGCGAACTCGATGGCTTCCGCGAAGACGCCGCCTCCAACAGCGGCACCAAGATCGGCACCACCCGCCGCGGCATCGGCCCGGCCTATGAAGACAAGGTCGGTCGCCGCGCGATCCGCGTGATGGACCTTGCCGATCTCGAAACCCTGCCGGCCAAGGTCGATCGCCTGCTGACGCACCACAACGCGCTGCGTCGCGGCCTCGGCGAGCCGGAAATCAGCCATGATGCGATCATGCTCGAGCTGTCTTCGGTTGCCGACAAGGTCCTGCCGTTCATGGACACCGTCTGGGTGCTGCTCGACAAGGCGCGTCGCAAGGGTGCGCGCATCCTGTTCGAAGGCGCCCAGGGCACGCTGCTCGACATCGACCACGGCACGTATCCGTTCGTCACCTCGTCGAACACCGTTGCCGGCCAGGCCGCTGCCGGCTCGGGCATGGGCCCGGGCTCGCTCGGCTACATCCTCGGCATCACCAAGGCTTACACGACGCGCGTCGGCGAGGGACCGTTCCCGACCGAACTTCATGACGAGATCGGTCAGTTCCTGGGCGAACGCGGCCACGAGTTCGGCACGGTTACCGGACGCAAGCGCCGTTGCGGCTGGTTCGATGCGGCGCTGGTGCGCCAGTCGGTTGCCGCCAACGGCATCACCGGCATCGCGCTGACCAAGCTCGACGTGCTCGATGGCCTCGATGAACTGAAGATCTGCGTCGGATATACTCTCGACGGACAGCAGATCGATCATCTTCCGGCCAGCCAGGCGCAGCAAGCTTCGGCAAAGCCTGTGTATGTAACACTTGAAGGCTGGAAGGAATCGACTGTCGGCGCACGCAGCTGGGCAGATCTTCCGGCACAGGCGATCAAATATGTTCGCCAGGTCGAAGAACTCATCGGTGCACCGGTGGCTCTTCTTTCGACCAGCCCGGAGCGGGACGACACGATACTTGTGACGGACCCCTTTGAGGACTAGTGTCGGCGGACTGACATTGCGTCGTGATCGCAAACACATGCCTGAGCGTATGAGAAAGTTCTGATGGCGGATTTTGTTGCAGTTATTCGCAGGACCGTTGACGGCCTGTCGGAAAACACACCTGAAATGCGGGATAAGGTCTTCGAGAAGGCGCGCGCCGCCGTGCGTCGCCAGCTCGAGAATATGAATCCCCGTCCGTCGGACGACATGATCAATCGCCAGTTGGCGAAGCTCGAAAACGCGATCGTCGAGGTCGACAGCGAATATGCTGAAGCGCTCCCGGCGATCGACGACGTCGAGCCGAAGGCTGAAGCCGTCGACGCGGTCGTGCCCGTTGCGGTGGAGCCGGAACCGGTCGACGTCGCAGAGACCGCTGTCGAGCCGGTCGAGCCGGAGCCCGAGGTTGAGAGCGAACCGGTAACGGCCGCCGCCGAAGAACCGGCACCCGAAATCGTTGACGATGCCGCCGCTGTCTACGCCGATGCGCCTGTCGAGGTTCATGAGCAGCCGGAAGTCTACGCTGAACCCTTGCCGGTCGAAGCGCCCGCTGAATATGTCGAGACCGTAGCCGAACAGGTCGAGGCGACCGAAGAACCGGCCGAGGCTGCTTGGCAGCCTCCCGTCGAGGACGAGCGGCCAGAAGCCGTGCTGCCGCATGACGAGGAAATCGTCGCGAGCGCCGAGCCGATCGCGGACGCGATCTACGATCACGCTCCCGGTGCAACGCCAATCGAGCCTGAACCCGAACCGGTTCAGGAAGCGACCTGGGATACGCCCGCTGTCGAGCCTGTCGCGGAAACGCCGGCGCGTTCGGAATGGGAACTGCCCGACTGGGAAGACACAAAGCCGGCTCCGGCATCCGCTTCGCTGGATGCAGGGTTGCACGACGTGGTCGACGACGCCGGCACGCCGGAGTTGCTCGGCATGCATCCGGTTGAGGAAAATCCTGTCGAAATCGAACCGGCGGCTCAAAAAGCGGACGCCAGCCGGTCTTGGTCGTTCGACGACGACGACCCCTTTGCTTCTATTACCGAGCGCCCTGCGCCGAAGGCCAGCGACGCCGAAATCTCCGATTGGTCGTGGCCGGTCGAAAAGTCGGCGCCAGCGACGGCTGCGAACGTGACCGAGCCTGCAAGTCAGCAGGAGCGCGCCGTTACTGCCTGGGATCATATTGACGATCTTCTGGGTATGGAAGGCGGCGCGACCACTGCTGCAGGTGCTGCAGCGGGAGTTGCAACGGCCAAAGATACAGATCGCGGCGTCGAGATGCCGGCTGCGGCCCCTTCGCGGCCAACGTCGTACCGTACGACGCCGAAGCCTTCGCGCTTCAGCGTCAAACGTGTGGTGATTGCCGCTGGCTTGCTGCTCTTGCTCGGTGGCGGCGGATTTGCCTACTGGCAGAACCGGGAAGCGGGCAATGCCTGGATCTCCGGCATGGTGGCGTCGGTCACCTCGGCTGTTTCCGGCACGGGCGAGACGCCCGTTGAACAGAGCACGCCCCCGGCGCAGACTGGCGAGGCCACCACGCAACAACAGCCCGGCGCGCATGACGACACGGCCGTTCCTGCCAACACATCGACGAAATTTACCCAGCGTCTTCTGGCTGACGGCTCGGAGACGGATGCCGGCCCGGCCGTGGTGAACGGTGAAAGCGTTGCGCAGGAAGGCAAGTCGGTCGCACCGCAGACTGAAGCGGGAAGGCCGCAGGAAGATGCAGCCGCCACGCCAGGTGCTGAAGCCGGAACGCCTGCGACCGGCCAGCAACCAAGCGCACAGCCGGCTCAGCCGGACGTTGCCGTCGCCAGTGGCGAAAAGATGTTCCTCTACGAGGAGCGGCTCGGCCAATCCTCTCCGACGGCCATTCCGGGAACGGTCGCATGGTCGGTCAAGGAGGAATCTCCAGGTGGCGACGCCAAGCCGGAGCCGGCAATTCAGGCCCAGATCAACGTGCCTGACCGTGGCTTGACCGCCCTGATGACGATCAAGCGCAATGCGGATCCGTCGCTGCCGGCGAGCCACGTGATCGAGTTCGTCTTCTCGCTGCCGCAGAACTTCGAAGGCGGCGCTATCGACGGCGTGCAGCGCGTTTCGATGAAGCGGACGGAGCAGGATCGCGGCGATGCACTGATCGCAGTGCCCGCCAAGATCACCGACGACTTCCACATGATCGCGCTCAACGATTTTGCAGAAGCGGTCGGCAACAACACCGAGCTGCTGCGCAGCCGCGGCTGGATCGACATCCCGCTGACCTATCGCAACGGCCGCCGCGCGCTGCTGACGCTCGAAAAGGGGCAGAGCGGCAACGAGGCGTTCAGCCAGGCCATGCGTGCCTGGGGATCGTCAGGCAGCACGGCAGCGACCGGGCAATAGGCCAGGACTGGGTAAAGCGGAAAGACAACAAAAAACCCGGCGAGAACCTCGCCGGGTTTTTCGTTTCTATTGCATCCGTTCTGGATTATGCGCCTTCGACGACCCGCAGAGCCTGGGCACGTTCCAGCGCTGCCTTGCGGACGGCGTCCTGGACCTTTTCAAAGGCCCTGACTTCGATCTGACGCACGCGCTCGCGGCTGATATCGAATTCGCTCGACAGGTCTTCCAGCGTCAGCGGATCTTCGGTGAGGCGGCGTGCCTCGAAGATGCGGCGTTCACGATCGTTGAGAACCTTCATGGCGTTTGCGAGCAAAGCCTTGCGGCTGTCGAGCTCGTCCTGCTCGATCAGGATCTGTTCCTGGTTGTCGTGGTCGTCGACGAGCCAGTCCTGCCATTGTCCGGATTCGCCTTCGCTCGCCTTGATCGGCGCGTTCAGCGAAGCGTCGCCGGACAGGCGACGGTTCATCGAGATGACCTCTTCCTCGCTGACCTTCAGCGTGGTGGCGATTTCTTTGACGTGCTCCGGCTTCAGGTCGCCTTCGTCGAGTGCCTGGATCTTGCCCTTGAGGCGACGCAGGTTGAAGAACAGCCGCTTCTGGTTGGCGGTGGTGCCCATCTTGACCAGCGACCAGGAGCGCAGGATGTATTCCTGGATGGCAGCCTTGATCCACCACATCGCGTAGGTCGCGAGGCGGAAGCCGCGATCGGGCTCGAACTTCTTGACGGCCTGCATCAGGCCGACATTGCCTTCAGACACGACTTCGCCGATCGGCAGGCCATAGCCGCGATAACCCATCGCGATCTTGGCGACGAGGCGCAGGTGGCTGGTGACGAGCTTGTGAGCGGCATTGCGGTCGTCATGCTCCTGATACCGCTTGGCGAGCATGTACTCTTCCTGCGGCTCGAGCATCGGGAATTTGCGGATTTCGTCGAGATAACGATTGAGGCCGCCTTCACCAGCGGCAATGGACGGTAAATTGTTTCGGGCCATGAAGCACCCCCCTTTATAGTCTCCGGCCTCCGGGCGGCAGGCCGGGCATGTGGGTCTTCGTCAAGACCCCACGAGGCTATGAAATAAGTACGGCGAAAGCATGATTCAAGGAGTCCGGTTTCACTAACATGTGACGCCGGAGGCAAGACAGATCACGAATAGAGGCGCAGTCAAGATTGGAGTTCCGCGCCCAAAATTCAAGAGGTTGTGTTACGTCGCGGCCTGCAAGGCCTCGACCAGGGCCGCCATGTCGTCGGGCATCGGTGCTTCGAAGTGCATGGTCTCGCCGGTTGCCGGATGTTCGAACTGCAGCATGAAGGCATGCAGGGCCTGACGGTGGAACTGGCTGACGACGGCCTTTGCCGCGTCGGGCAGCAGATTGGCCTTGGTGCGAAAGGCCGCGCCATACTCCGGATCGCCGATCAGCGGATGGCCGATATGCGCCATGTGCACCCGGATCTGGTGGGTGCGCCCGGTTTCGAGGTGGCATTCGACTGTCGATGCCAGGCTCGTGCCATCAGGCTTTTCGAGATAGCGTTCGACCACTTCGTAATGGGTGATCGCTTCGCGGGCGTCGTCGCTGTCCTCGCGCTTCACGGCGCGCTTGGTGCGGTCCCCGGCGCGGCCGAGCGGCGCGTCGATGGTGCCCTTCAGCTGGCGCGGGCGTCCCCAGACGACGGCGCGGTAGGCGCGCTCCAATGGACCGGTGCGGCCATGGTCGGCAAACTGGTCCGACAGGTGGCGGTGGGCCGCGTCGTTCTTGGCGACGACCATCACGCCGCTCGTTTCCTTGTCGAGCCGGTGCACGATGCCGGGGCGCTTGACCCCGCCGATGCCCGAGAGGCTGTTGCCGCAATGGTGGATCAGCGCATTGACGAGCGTGCCCGTCCAGTTGCCAGCGCCCGGATGCACGACGAGGCCGGCCGGCTTGACGAGGACGATCAGATGGTCGTCCTCATAGAGAACGTCGAGCGGGATATCCTCGCCCTTCGGCTCCGGATCTTCGGGTTCGGGCAGGTCGATCTCGAAGCGGTCGCCTGGCTGGACCTTCTTCTTCGCTTCGGTCACGGGCTTGCCGTTGATCGAAACGGCGCCCTGTTCGATCAGGCTCTTGATGCGATTACGCGAAAATTCGCCCGAAAGCGCCTCGGTCAGGAAGGAATCGAGCCGCCCTGCGGCGTCCTCGCCCGCCGTCAGGACTTTCCTATTGGCTGCTGCTTGTTTAAAGGGGTCGTTCATTCCGTTTTAAATCCGATAAAAGGCCAATCATGACCGCGCCCGCGCCCGATGACCAGGAAGACAAGCCGCTAGACCCGGCGATGGAAAATGTCCGCCGCAAGATGGTGAAGCTGCAGCTCGTCTCGGTAGGCGTGATGTTGGTCATGCTTATGGCTGTCCTCGCAACGATTGTCTACAAGGTGACCCGCACGGACGAGAAGGCGCCGGCGCAATCGGCAGCCATCGCCGTTCCGAGTGAAGCGCCGGTCAATGCTGTCGCCGCCCTTCCGGCCGGCTTCACGGTGACAAACGTCGCGCTGTCGGGCTCGCAGGTGCTGTTCTACGGCAATCTGCCGGGCGCCGAGCCGCGTGCCATCGTCTTTGACATTACCGCCGGCCGCATCGTTGCCGACATCACCGTCAGGACCAACTGACGGCATGGCTGCGAGCGCCCCGTCCCCGATCCGCATCGACGATCCGGCAGACCCGCGTATCGCCGGGTTCGTGTCGATCAAGGAGCGCGACCTGACAGGGCGGCAGGGGCGCTTCATCGCTGAAGGCACGGTCGTGTTGCGCATGCTGGCGGCGGCGCACCACTCCGGCCGCGGGCTTGCGGCCGAGGCTATCCTGCTTCTCGAAAGCCGGGTGGCCGGCGTCGAGGGTATTCTGGCGGAATTTCCCGCCGAGGTGCCCGTCTATGTTGCGGCCGCACCGGTGTTCGACGCCATTGCCGGCTTCAACATGCACCGCGGCGTACTGGCGCTTGGGCGGCGGGACGGCGTCTTCGGCCGGGACGCGCTCATCGCCTCGCTTCCCGCCTCAAGCCTTGTGCTCGCCGCCTGCGGCATCTCCAATCACGACAATATGGGCTCGTTGTTTCGCAATGCTGCCGCCTTTGGCGTCGATGCGGTGCTGATGGACGAGACGAGCTGCGATCCGATGTATCGCAAGGCGATCCGCGTTTCCGTCGGCTCGGTGCTGACCGTGCCGTTTGCGCGCGAGGGGTCGGCGGCGGCGCTGATCGAACGGCTGCAGCATGAGGGCTTTGCGATTTGGGGCCTGTCGCCGGCCGGCGAAACCGATATCGGCGGAATACCACCGGCGGCGCGCACCGCCTTGCTTGTCGGAACCGAAGGTGAGGGTTTGCCGCCTGCCATCCTGAAATCGATCCGCACCGCGCGCATTCGTCAGAGGCCCGGGCTCGACAGCCTCAATGTCTCGATGGCGGCCGGCATCGCGCTGCACCAGGTCGCCTTGATCAACGACCGGATCTGACCTGAGCGTCAAACGTACCGCGCTTTCCGGCGTTCACCTGCTGCGCCGAAGGCTTTCGGCTTTGCGCAGGTTGCGCAAAGCCGGAAAACGCGCCTGCGCGATAGGCTCTATTCTTTCGACAGGATTTGCTTTGCCCGCTTTGCCAGGCTCTTGCGGCCTGGAGCTCCGTTCGGCGCTTCGCCTGCGAGCAGGCCTGGGATCGGCGAGGTAGCGCCTTCGCGTGTTGCGGTCAGCGCCACCATGCCGGCGGCGATTTCGGCCACTTCCTCGCGCAAGGCGTCGTCATGGGCGGAGGTTCTGGAGTTGATCAGCCGCTCCGACAGGGCAGTTGCGCGGTTCTTGAGGTCATCGGAGAGCATTGTGGTTTCCAAGGGTGGCACGACGGGCTGATCGGTGAGGGGGGCGGAGAGGGACGCAACGCTCGGCGATGGCTCGTTGCCGATCGCGCGACGATCCCTGCGCGCCGGGAAGGCCACGCCAGCCGCACGTAGCGCCTTGGCCGCATCCCGCATGTCCTGATTCACGTCTTTCACCTTGGTCTTCAAGCGTTCGATTTCATCGGCGCGCCGCTCGAGCGCGCTTTCGCGATCGGCACCGGCTGCCAGTTCGCGCGCGAGCTTGTCCTCCAGCCGTTGCAGACGGCTGTCGTCACGGGCGAGGCGCAGTTCCATTTCCTTGGCGTGCGCGCTTTCGGTCTTCAGATCCAAACGCAGGGCCTCGCGCTCGTCGCGGAGCGTCGCAATCCGGCTCTTGTGGTTTTCGAGCTCGGTTTCGCGTGCGGCAAGATCGAGGCGCAGGTTGTCGATATCGCCCGCATGTTGCGCCAGTTGGTTGGTCAGTGCCTTGATCGTCTCGGCCTTGGCGGCGTTGTCGCGCTCAACGGTCTCGAGCGAGGCCTTCATGCGCTCCAGCCGCTGCTCGAACTGGCGGATCGCCGAGCGCATGTCGGCGGCCTCGACGTTCATGTCGGCAAGCTGGGCATGCAGGTCGGCATTCTCGCCGCTGAGGCGCCGTGCTTCCTGCAGCGTCCTCTCGTTGCCGAGCATCAGCGACACGCCCTTGTCGCGCTCGCGTTTCAGGGCCTGAAGTGTACGCGCGTTCTCGGCAGCGTAAGTGGCACGGGCGGCGTCCTTCTGGGCACGCACTTCCTGAGGGCTGAGCGGCATGGTGGCCTTCAAACGGTCCTCGGCAAAGCGCACGATGCGGCGGTGAATGGCCGGCGCGACGAGAAGGCCGATGATGATCGCGGTCAGGAAGCCCAAGGCAAAAAGGAGCGAGAATTCAATCACGAGCTGGCCGTTTCAAAGCTGGACCGGAAGCAAACGCCCCACCCGACCGTAACGGTCAGGGCAAGGCGCTTCATATTACTTACCTGCACTAAACATGACGTTTCATGCGCTGCAAGTATTTGAGGCGGGATTTCGCCGAAGCGGACCCGCCGTCTACAGTGCCGCGCGTCTTATCAGACGCGCAAAGGTCGCTGTAGCACACTGAACTGCCGCATGTTTTCATCCTTGAATCGGATGGGATCCAAGGAAACATGCAGTGGATCAGAAGGGGTTCCAGGTCGGGTTCTGGGTCATCTTGAGATAGCCGACGTTGACCCCGAGCCGGGCACCGATGCCGGTGCGGATCGGAACGACGACGATCTGTTCGTCGGTCAGCACGGTCATGCCGACGCCGGCCACGACATAGGCCGAACCGGAGACGCCGCCGAAGCGCTTGTAGAGCGACGGCACGCTTGGCAGGTTGTAGACCAGCATCATCGTGCGGCTGCCCTGTCCGCCCCAGTCGATACCAAGCGACGGGCCCTGCCAGAACACGTTGTGCTGGCCGGCATTCTTGGTGTTGAGTTCGCCTTCCCCGTAGGTCAGGCCGGCAATGAAGGCGCCGGAACCTTCCTGTCCGAGAATGTAGCCGTTCGGCAGGCCGTAGCGCTCAAAGGCGCGCTCCACCACCTTGGCGAGGCCGCCGGAGGTTTCGCCGAAGAAGCCGTGACCGGCATCGACGATCTCCTGCATCGAGTATTGGCTGTTTGCCTGCTGGGCCTGGGCGGCGGATATGGCGCCTGCCATCAGGAACATCGTCGCCAGGATAGCGCGGCTGGCCGTTTTGGCTGCCATCATGATCTGCTGCATCGTTTCCTCCGTCAGGCGCGAAAATCACTCGCTTGCGGGTTTGCTATGGCCGGCATCAACATCGATGACACGGCCAGCGGGGGTCTGGACCATTTCCCTGCAATTTGAACCGATGGTCTTAACAATCGGTTTACCAAATGTGGTGTCATTATGATCCACTGATGAACGGCTGCGCCGGGCAGCCCATGACTTGCGTCTGCGCGTCTGAGGCTTTACCGGCTCTGCTCGAGCGCGTGCCTCATGTCTGCATGCCGATGGAACCGAACAAGGAACGACGATGGCAACGAATCCGAACCTGACATTGACGGGACCCGATCTGGCCGCGCTTCTGTGCAGCCGGGTTTGCCACGACGTTATCTCGCCGGTCGGCGCCATCAACAACGGCCTGGAACTTCTCGACGAGGGCGGCGCCGACGCCGACGCCATGGACCTCATTCGCACCAGCGCTCTCAACGCCTCGGTCCGCTTGAAGTTCGCGCGTCTTGCCTTCGGCGCGTCCGGCTCGGTCGGAGCGTCGATCGACACCGGCGAAGCGGAAAGGGCGGCCAAGGATTTTGCCGCCGCCGAGAAGAAGACCGAGGTCAATTGGCACGGCCCGCGTGCCATCATTGCCAAAAACCGGGTCAAGCTGCTCTTGAACCTCTTCCTCATCGCCTATGGCGCGATCCCGCGCGGCGGTGTCATCGACATCACGCTCGAAAATCCCGAGCTCGACGCCGTGTTCACGCTGGTCTGCAAGGGCCGCATGATGCGGGTGCCCCCGCGCCTGGTCGAACTTCTGTCCGGCACGCCGGCCGAAGCGGTCGATGCGCACTCGATCCAACCGTATTACACGGTGCTGCTCGGCGAAGAATCCGGCATGGCGATCGACGTGGTTTCCACCGGCGAAGAGATCATCTTCACCGCGCGCATGGCGCCTGCCGACGCCTAAGACGGGGACCGGTCTTTTCCGATTTGAGACATGTCCGGCGCGGTGTGGCCATGGCCCCTGCGCCGGTTTTTTGCGTGGTCGCCGTTTAGGCGCCCCGTAATCCGGGCTTTTCGCCGGTTTGCCGAAAAATTAATGTTTTCAGCGCTTTAAAAGTCATCCGAAAGATGGCGTTAAGCAAGCTCCGTAACGAAATCTTTGCCAAATTTGTATAGGGTTGTTTCAAGCGTGCGAATGCGCGTATAGGTAAGGCATGAAGGAGTTGGACATGCGGCGCTTGATGATTGCCGACGGCTCGGATGTCGTCAGGAAGGTTGGAAAACGTATCCTGTCCGGCATGGGCTTCCTTGTCTACGAAGCGCCCAGCGGCCTTGAGGCGCTGGTGCGCTGTGAAGCCGAGCTTCCGAACATTCTCGTGGTCGATGCCGGCCTGGAAGGCGCTCTGGATCTCATTGCCAATATCCGACGGCTGCCGAACGGTGCTTCGGTGCGCATCTATTACTGTGTCGTCGAGGCGGATCTGAAGAAGATGATGGCGGGCAAGCGCGCCGGCGCTGACGATTTCCTGCTGAAGCCGTTCGATCGCAAGATCCTGACCAGCGTTTTTGCCAGCCAGTCTATGGCGGCCTGACGCCCGACGTATCCTCATTCGGATTGAACAAGCCGCGGCGATTGCTGCGGCTTTTTGCTGCCCGGATTTCACGGCCTTGCGTGGCGCCGGAAAGCAAGGCCAGGGCATACTCGTCGCCAATTCCTCCAGGCCTTGCCGCCGCTTGCCCGATGGCGGGTCGGCAGCTTCACCAGGCATTCGACAGTCGGAGGAAGTGGGGGAGGGGCCGCGCGATTTCCGGTCGAGGAGCCATTGCTACAACGAAAAAACCCGCCTCGAAGGGCGGGTTTTTCGAAAAGGCGTCCGTTGGCGTCATGCCTGGATATGCGGGTCCATGCCGCGCCCGGACGAGAGCCTGAAATCAGGCGGTTTCGGCGTATTCCGCACCATCCGGCTCGCGCAGAACGTAGCCGCGGCCCCAGACGGTTTCGATGTAGTTGGCGCCGCCCGCAGCGTTGGCAAGTTTCTTGCGCAGCTTGCAGATGAAGACGTCGATGATCTTCAGTTCCGGCTCGTCCATACCGCCATAGAGGTGGTTGAGGAACATTTCCTTGGTGAGCGTCGTGCCCTTGCGCAGCGAGAGCAGCTCTAGCATCTGGTATTCCTTGCCGGTGAGGTGGACGCGCTGTCCGCCGACTTCCACCGTCTTGGCATCGAGATTGACGATCAGTTCGCCGGTCGAGATGACCGACTGGGCATGACCCTTGGAACGGCGGACGATCGCATGGATGCGTGCCACCAGCTCGTCCTTGTGGAACGGCTTGGTCATGTAGTCGTCGGCGCCGAAGCCGAGGCCGCGAACCTTGTCTTCAATTCCGGCCATGCCGGAGAGAATGAGGATCGGCGTCTTCACCTTGGAAAGACGCAGTGTTCTCAAGACCTCGTAACCGGACATGTCCGGAAGGTTGAGGTCGAGAAGGATGATGTCGTAATCATAGAGTTTGCCGAGATCGACGCCTTCTTCACCGAGATCGGTGGTGTAAACGTTGAAACTCTCGGACTTCAGCATCAGCTCAATGCTCTGAGCTGTTGCGCTGTCGTCTTCAATTAGTAGAACCCGCATATTCTTCCCCTTTTCCGCCGCCCAAGGTCATCGTGGCCCCCTTACGCGATACGGATCCAGTCGTTGCCTGATTTGGAGGCTGCCATCAAATGGTTAACAAATTCTGATTCACTCTGGCAAGGTGTATCGAGATTGTTAAATATTTTTAGCAGTTCCCTGATTTCAAACGTGAATCCAAAATGGCACTTTTCATGCGAAACATGAGGAAATGCCGCTATCTGACTCTTCTGACTCGTTAATGCCGGGGCCGTCATATTTCGTGCCTCAGCATTTACGGAGCCTTAAATCATCACCCCTATGATTAACGATGCCCGTAAACGAAAGGTTACCAGCGGTAGGCTTTTGTTAATATCGCTGTCGATTTTTCGTTTTCTGCCTGTTGGGGCAGGCTCGACGGGCCAAATCAGTAACCGGGGTCTCGTTATCCACGGGAGTATTGCGTATGAAAGCACGTGAGAGCCTTGTCCGCCTGAAGGAATTTCAGGTCAGGGAGAAGCAGCGTCAGCTGAGCCAGCTTCAGATGATGATGGCTGAGTTCGAACGGATGACCAAGGATCTGGAAAATCAGATTGTTTTCGAGGAAAAGAAGTCGGGCATTTCCGATCCCTCGCATTTTGCCTATCCCACTTTCGCCAAGGCTGCGCGTCAAAGAGCCGACAATCTTCAGGTCTCCATTCGTGAACTGAAGATGCAGCAGGACGCAGCCGAACTCGCGCTTGAAGAAGTGCAGGCCGAGTATGCGAAGGCGGCGGCGCTCGAGGAACGGGACACGACGACGCGTCTGAGGGCGTAAGCCCCTCGGCGTTTCGAGGCATATGATTTTCATTCTTTGTCGGGCGATGCCGATGGCATGGCCCGATCCGGCACGATTGTCACAAGCATAAAAACCCGCCCGACAGTTCGGCTGTCGGGCGGGTTTTCTCATTTCGAGACTGTCTGAAGCGGTGATGTCCGGATCGTGCCTGTCGAGTCAGGCCTGCCGGATCACGCCTGCCGGATCACGCCTGAATGACATCCTGCCAATCGGGATGGCGCAGCGCCTGCGCGCGCATGAACGGGCAGAGCGGAATGATCTTCCAGCCGCCCTTGCGCGCTTCGTCGATCGCATGTTTTGCCAGCGCCTGGCCGACGCCCTTGCCGCGAAGTTCGTCGGGAACCAGGGTGTGATCGACGATAACAAGTTTCGGCGACGATCGCGAATAGGTCATCTCGCCGGTATATCCCTCGAGGGATGTCGAGTAGCGGCCGTGCGAGCCGGTTTCTTCGTGGGTGATATCCATCTCAGCATCCCTTCGTATTCAACGTTTGCGTGTTGTCGACGATGCTATCGCATGACTGCGGCAACAGGAACCGGTTTGACGTACGCGAAGGTGAAACGCACTGTCGCCGAAATGTCGCCGACAGGAAGGGGCGGCGTGGTTTGGCGGAAAACGAAAACGGCGGCCACCGGAAAGCCGGAGCCGCCGTTCCACCTATGGCCCTGTCGTGGGCTCTTAGTGGCGATATTGCTGGATGCGTGTCGTGCGCAGACCGGCCAGACCGTGATCGTTGATGGAGGACTGCCAGGAAAGGAATTCCTCGACAGTGAGGGTATAGCGCTCGCACGCTTCCTCAAGGCTCAAAAGGCCACCGCGTACTGCGGCAACCACCTCAGCCTTCCTGCGGATAACCCAGCGCCGGGTATTCGCCGGCGGCAGATCCGCAATCGTCAGAGGACTGCCATCGGGGCCGATGACATATTTTACGCGTGGTCGCATCATTTCGGTCATGGGACTCTCTACACAAACTCAAGACCATATGTGGCTGACCTTAGCCCGCCACATTTAACATTTGCCTAAGCCGTCGGTAACAATTTGCTCATAATTTTAAATACTTCCGCACGCTCCCTCGATCACTTCCGCAACATCGCCCCGGCGATCGCGACGCCCGTCGCGTTCGACAATAGCCGTCAATTTGCCCGGAAAGCTTTGGATTATCGCGGATTTTACATGGGAGCCATGCAATTACCACATTTCACTTTAACTAAAATTCTTGGTAACGAGACGCCGAAATAAAGGATGAGCGACGTTTGTGCGCTCCCGATTCATTCTTGGTGCATCGTCATATTTTCACAACCGGTCGCGTTGCTTTCGCGGGCATGCCGGAGAGGGTGGCTGTATTCTGGCTGCCGGGTGAAGTTCATGCGCCGGATGATTCTCGGGGCGGTTTGTATTCTCTCGACCAGGTGCGTTGGCGCCGGTGATGTGGTGATCAGAGATGAAGGAATCGAATGAACCAGCCTTGCTACGCGAGGCTGAGACGGCGGACATGATTTCCGAAATCGATACGGCTGCCGTGCGCACCGAGTATGAACTTCTGCATTTGCTGCGGCGGCTGATCGCGCGTTATGGCTTCGGCCATTTCATGATAGCGCGGTTGCCCCTGGCCGAGCAGCAGCGCTTCTCCGAGCGCCTGGTGCTGAGTAACTGGCCGTCCGAGCTGGTGCGCCAGTACGACGCCTGCGAGACCTTTCAGTCGAGCGTGCTGGTCGAGCGGCTGCGCAACACCAAGCTGCCGGTCGTCGGCGGTGCCGAACTGCTCGACGTTGCCGGCAAGCCGGCCGACGCGGCGATGGTGCACCGGCTTCTGGCGCATCCGGAAATGGCGCGCCATTTCGCCGTCCAGTTGCATACCAGCAGCGGCGATCCCTTCGTCGCCATGCTCTCCGGGCGGCGCGAGGCGCCTGTCGGCGTCGAGCAGGCAACGCTCTATCTTTCCCTCGTGCAACTGTTCGAATGCCTTGAGCGCACCTTCGATACTGGCAGCTCGGCGCGCGAAAAGCTGTCGAGCCGCGAAATCGAGTGTCTGCGCTGGGCAGCGGCCGGCAAGAGCAGCGACGAGATTGCCATTATCCTCGGCATCTCCACCTATACGGTCAGCAGCTACTTCAAGAGCGCGACCCGCAAGCTCGATGCCGTCAACCGCATGCAGGCGATCGCCCGCGCCATGCGGCTGAAACTGATCTGAGACAGGCCGCTTCGATCGGCCAGGCGCCATAGCGCCGCCCTTGCCGCGGAGCGGACAAGTTTCTATATGTCGGCGACCAGAGCACCCCGCCTTGAAGCGGAACCGCAGAAGGCGGTGAAACAGTTCTGGACATTTTAGTGCTGCAGCGATTTTTTGCGCGTCCGATCAGGGCGTGCGGCGCCGCAGAAGCCGACAGCGTGCCGTGTGCTATTATCCCGGCATTGCATCGCATGAAGCGTGAAACAGGGGCGGGCGCTGTTGCCACCGCCCGAAGGCCGGATTGGATCCCGTGAATAGTCTCGATTTTGACCGCAAGCCCGAAGATACGCGTGTCGTCGTCGCCATGTCCGGCGGTGTCGACAGTTCCGTTGTCGCCGGCCTGCTCAAACGCGAGGGCTACGACGTCCTTGGCATTACGCTGCAGCTCTACGATCATGGTGCCGCCGTGCACCGTGCCGGCTCCTGCTGTGCCGGCCAGGACATCGACGATGCGCGCCGCGTCTGCGAAACGCTCGGCATTCCGCACTACGTGCTCGATTACGAAGCGCGCTTCCGCGAAACCGTGATCAACCCGTT
Source organism: Ensifer sp. GW823-FHT05D09 (assembly GCF_058795755.1). Classification (NCBI taxonomy): domain Bacteria; kingdom Pseudomonadati; phylum Pseudomonadota; class Alphaproteobacteria; order Hyphomicrobiales; family Rhizobiaceae; genus Ensifer; species Ensifer sp. GW823-FHT05D09. Next base: position 227,726 of record NZ_JBXAIA010000010.1, read on the forward strand.
TGCCGAAAGCTATGTTGCCGGCGAAACGCCGATCCCCTGCGTTGCCTGCAACCAGACGGTCAAGTTTGCCGATCTCTTGGCGACCGCCAAGGAGCTCGGTGCCGATGCGCTGGCGACCGGCCACTACATTCGCTCGCGGCCGAGCCCGAACCCCCGCTATGCCGGCCAGCGGGCGCTCTATCGCCCGACGGATGCCGATCGCGACCAGAGCTATTTCCTCTTTGCCACCACGCAGGAGCAGATCGACTATCTGCGCTTCCCGCTCGGCCATCTCTCCAAGGCCGAAACGCGGGTGCTGGCCGAAGAGATGGGTCTCGTCGTTGCCCAGAAGGCCGACAGCCAGGACATCTGTTTCGTACCACAGGGCAAGTACAGCGATATCGTTACGAAGCTGAAGCCGAACGCGGCGCTCGCCGGCGAGATCGTCCATCTCGATGGCCGCATCCTCGGCACCCATGACGGTATTCTGCACTACACCATTGGCCAGCGCCGCGGCATCGGCATTGCCACCGGCGAGCCGCTCTATGTCGTCTATCTCGACGCCCGCTCGCGCCGCGTCATCGTCGGCCCCAAGGAAGCGCTGGAAACGCGCCGCGTGTACCTGCGCGACGTCAACTGGCTGGGCGACGAGGATCTCGAGGACGTGGCGGCCGCGGGCTTCGACTGTTTCGCCAAGGTGCGCTCCACCCGCCAGCCGGCGCCGGCGATCCTCAAGCGCGATGCGGAAGGTCTCTATGTCGAACTTGCCGAGGGCGAGGCCGGCATCGCGCCGGGCCAGGCCTGCGCGCTCTATTCCGGCATCGGCGAAGACGCCCGCGTTTATGGCGGCGGCTTCATCCGCAAATCCGAGCGCGAGGCCGGTGCCGAGGCCGCATTGAAGGTGCTTCTGGCAGCGCCGGCTGCCGCCTGAGGCCCCCATTTCCGATCGCGCGGGAAAACTTCACATTTTCCCCGCGACTTGGGTTGACACTGGGCGGAACCGGGCCTTATAAGCCGCCCGTCCAGTCAAGACGGCTTCTTCTTCGAAGCGCTGACGCGGTACCCGGCGGAGTAGCTCAGTAGGTTAGAGCAGAGGAATCATAATCCTTGTGTCGGGGGTTCGAATCCCTCCTCCGCTACCATTTCTTCCTGAAACACAACTTAATTAGATTAATGTTCGGTCTCTGGCGCGCGTCGCCCGAACTTGATCGCAGTCCCGTATATTGCGGACCGATGCCGCCAGCTTCCATCTTCGCGGGATCTCCCAGCTGATCACGGTCAAACCGTCGGGAAGCAATACGAATTGTGATCCTCCCGGCTCACTTCACCCATGACTATGCCGATGGTGCAGGTCCGGATAATGAGGATGCTTGTGGCGCATCGGTTCGTGCCGGTGCCAGTGGGAATGCGGCTCGGTGATCGGGCCGTCGTGGGTGTGGGTGTGATGCTCGTCGTGGATATGGGCGTGTTCGTGCTCAAGCGCCTCGTGGCTGTGTTCGTGGTCGTGGCGCTCTGCCAGGTGCAGCCAGAGGCCGAAGGCCATCAACAGGCCGGCTGAGAGGAATTGCGGGGTGACGGCGTCGCGGAAGAGGGCGATCGAGAGCAGGGCGCCGATGAACGGGGCGAGCGAGAAGTAGGCGCCGGTTCGCGCCGTGCCGAGATGGCGCAGGCCGAGCATGAAGAGGACAAGGCTGATGCCGACGCCGAAGAAGCCGACGAGGGCGGCGCCGGCGGTGAGGCCGAAGGGCGGCAGCGATGCGCCGAGCCAAAGGGCAAGCACGAGGTTGGTCGTGCCGGCCGCGAGCCCCTTGATCATGGCGATCTGGACGGGATCGGCCGAGGAAAGATTTCGCGTCAGATTGTTGTCGATGCCCCAGGCAATACAAGCTCCTGCGATCAGCAGGCTGCCGTGATCGAGGCTGAGGCCTGCACCGTTCCACGACAAAAGCACAGCGCCGCTCAGGATGGCGGCAGCGCCTAGCAGCAGGCGACGGTCGACGTTTTCGCGAAACACCAGCCAGGCAATTGCCATCGTCGCCAGCCCCTCGAGGTTGAGGAGCAGCGAGCCGGAAGCGGCCGTGGTCTGCGACAGCCCGAACATCAGGAGAAGCGGGCCGAGCACGCCGCCAAACAGGATGACTGACATCAGCCAGGGAATGTCGTCACGCGCCAGCGGCGCCTCGACGCCATCGATCCCGACAAGCGCGCGGGCACGGTGGACGAGCGCCAGGCCGATCCCGGCGCCGAGATAAAGCATGCCGGCGAGCAGCCAGGGATCGATGGTGCCGAGCAGAAGCTTCGACAGCGGTGTCGATGCGCCGAAGAGAACGGCGGAGCCGAGCGCCAGCGGAACGCCGGGCCAGAGGTGGGAATGATCGCTCGACATCAAAGACTTTCCGACAATGCGTTGTATCGGCCATGAGGCGGCAGGTTTGGTCCATCCAAGCAGCAAAGCCTTGTCAGGGGAAGGGTTTGTTCGCATCGACAATGGGAGGGGGAGGTTTCTCGACCGGCGCAATTCGCCGTTTTCAGGAAGACCGGTCAGCGCTGCCTGACGCAGGAGAATAGCGCAGACCGGCAGCGCAACGGTTGCGGCGATCATGGCGATCGCCGTCCTTATGCTCGCCTGTCGCCTTGCGGCCAAGAGTGCGGTTATTGGCGAGATCTGGGAAAAACACCAAGCTGGTCATGGTAATCAACGGTACCCAGATCGAAGTCATGCGCGGTATGTCGGCTGCGGTCTCGAAGCTTCGGTGCGCTGGATCCTCCGCTGTCAGCGCAGGCGCTGGCGGACCGCCCATTCCCGTTGTGGGCTGAACGCAACTTTGATCAACGGCAAGGCTATTCCCGCATGTGCAGCCGAAATCCGCTCGCCTCGTCTTCTGACTATTCAGGTCGGCACCGACAGGGAAACGTTGCAATCGGCGTTAGCGCAGAGCGTTGAACTGACGTTTCAACCGGCCGGCGCTGCGCAAGCCAGGATCGATCTTGAGGGAGCCGATGAGGCCATCAAGGCGCTCAATGCCTGCGTGAAGTGAAAAGCCGTCCCTGCCGGCCGCGGACATCAGGCTTTCTTGGGCGATCGCGGTGAGGAGTTCGGGGCGAAGACCGTCGCCGCGTGCGGCTGCCAACGTGTGGAGGGTGAGCAGGGACATCATGTCTGGCTCCATCGTTTGACGAAGCATTCTTGCCCCTCAGCGTCGGGAAAGCCACGCGTTTCCTTCCCGGTCGAAAACGAGACGGCGCGCCTTAGCGATGGATGGACGAGGTGATCGTGCTGTAGTCTGGCAGGGTGATGTCGGCGATTTCGGCTGCCCGGTATTGGGACAAGGCAACATGCATGAAGGCAATGACTGCGACCGAAAAGGCCAGAACGGTGATGGAAACGCCGAAGCCGGTCTTGATCATGTCCGTATCCTCCAAGCCTTGTGTTTGTTGCTGAGAGACTGTCAAACCGTGACATGGAGACTATCGTGTGGCGTCGAATGCGCTGTTCCCCGGGTAACACGCCGTATGGTTACCGAATTCTGAACAGGGAATGCGATGCTCAGGTGGCGCAAAGCGGGCCAACAGCCGGCGCCGTCACTCGGCCATGGACGGCATCTTTGTGGCGCTCGCCTCTTTCGCCTCTGCGCGTGCGGCCCTTGAGGACCCTGCGCTATTTTCTCGCCCGGCCGACGGCATCGGCATCCATCTGGATCTTCATGCGCATTTCCATTCTGGCAGGGCTGCCGGCCGGCATCTTCGGGAAAGGGGCTGCCCGCCTGACCGCGGCGATGGCCCGGCATCGGCCTTGCGGCTTCCGGAGGAGCGGTGAACCGCCACCGACAGCAGGTCGCCGTTCCTGCCGATGGAGAAGCGCACTTCGGTCGTCAGGGGTTTGCGTTTGCTGCGCTTTTCCTGTGCCTGATGTTGGGCCGCATTCGAAGACGCGGCGTGGGCGAGGGGTGGCGTGCCGGCGATGATCGAGATGGCGCAAAGAAAACGGAGAAGTATTTTCACGGGAGGGCGTCCGGGCGGGCCTGATGATGGATGCACCAACCGCTAAATCAGTTTTCGCCCGCCGGTGCGACGTCGAATTGCAAATTTTCACTGCCCTGGGGACACTTTTCCCGTGCAAATGGTGTCCGGCCGTTCGCGCTTTGCGATAGGTTCGCAACTTGCTATGCAGTGGGCATGCGTCTGACGGGGAGCGAAACATGACCAAGACACGTGAAGAGATCGAGGGCGAGGGCATCCGGCAGTTGATCGCCGATGTCGAGCGGTCGCAGAACGAGCGGTCGCCGGAGGATTTTCTGCAACATTTCATGCCCGATGCCGTCTGGGTGACCGCCTTCGGGCGGCGCTTGACCGGCCGCGACGAGATCGCAACGTTTACCCGCAAGGTGCTGACGCCGGCGCTCGGCAATCAATATGCGCGCTATGAGGCAGAGCACATTTCCTTCCTGAGGCCCGATGTGGCCGCCGTCAACGTGCGCCAGCGTCCAGTGCTCGACGACGGATCTCCGATCCCCGGAGAGGCGGAAGGCAGCCCGCTCTATATCCTGGTGAAGGAAGGCGAACGCTGGACGATCGCCGTTGGCCAGAACACCAAGGTGCAGACGGAGGCGATCATGGCGCAGCAGAACCAGATCACCTCGGGCGACGAAAAATAGCGCCCGTCAACTGCTGCCGGTCGGTCGGGTGGAAGCCGCGGCGCAGGTCGCTCGTCGGGACAGAAATCGGTCTTTGTTGAAGGCAGGAGCTGTTGCCCGCTTGAAGAATTTGTGTTCGTGGCTATTGTGGCGAGCCGTCGCGCCCGCTTTCAGTGGCGGCGATATTGTCTGCCATTGACGTTATCACTGGTGACATTCTCGGAATTGGTCGCCTTCGTTGGTGGCTCACGGACGCGAGCAGCAATTTATATAGTGACTTCTCAAATGACTATTCCCATTCGTCCTTCCCGCCTGTCGGATTTCCAGCGCACGTTCGACATCTGGCGCAGCGCCGTCGTCGCGACGCATGACTTTCTCTCGGCCGAGGATTTCGCCGCCATAGAAGAGATGGTTGCCACCCACTATCTGCCGCAAGCCGAGCTCTGGATTGCCGCCGATGCAGACGATGTCGCGCTCGGCTTCATGGGCATGACCGGGGCGCAGATCGATTCCCTGTTTGTCCATGCCGATGCCCACGGCCGTGGCGTCGGCCGCGCGCTGGTTGCCCATGCGGCCGGGCTGCATCCGGTTCTGACCGTCGATGTCAACGAGCAGAATGCTTCGGGTGCAGGGTTCTATGCGCGCCTGGGGTTTGCCACCGTCGGCCGCTCGCCTGTCGATGACGACGGCAGGCCCTATCCTCTGCTGCACCTGCGCCGACCCTGACCCGGACGCAGGCTGCCGGCTATTCCGGCGTCAGACGTTCTCTGCGGTATCGATCTCGATGAGGAACAGCGCGCAGTTTGCCGGGGTCTTCAAGGCTGCGGCAAGCGGCCCTGATACCACCACGGCATCGCCGGCCGAGAGCGCAACTGTCTGGCCCTTGAGATCCAGCGTCACGGCGCCGCGATGGCAAAAGATGAGGCTGGTTGCCGTTTCGCTCGCAAGCGAGCCTTCGCCCTCGACGTCCAGTCGGCGCACACGATGAGCGAGCCTGCCCCGGCGGGTCATGACGTTGAGGTCGACGATCGTGCCGTCGATCAGGGTGGCGGAGGTGGCGACGTCGGCGGGGAACGCGAGCGGTGCAGTTGCCTGCGTCAATGGCGCCCGATCTCGGCCTTCTATCGAAAGCGTCATGCCGTTGCCTTCGAGGATCGACAGGGTGCGGTCGATGCCGGGAAAGGCGGAGAACGGGCCATCGCTGGCGACGGTTGCCATGCTCACCCGCCAGTCGAACTGCGAAAGCGACGCGCCCTCAGGGAAAACCGCGATCTCGATGGTTTCGCCGCCGCCGTTTTTCCAGGGCATGCGCTTGTGGCCGGAGGCGGGCAGGAGCTTCATGGCGTTCCTTCCTGAATGACGTGGCGCATGTGCTCGAAGTCCTCGTTCATCGGTCTGTCGTCGGCATAGTGGGGAACGGCGGTTCGGATGCGTCGGTAGAGCGTCTCGGTGCGCTTTGCCTTGGCCGTTGGGCGCGGCTGCAGGTCGTAGGCCTGGGCGGCGGCGAGCAGCTCGATGGCAAGGATGCGCTCGAGATTGTCGACGATCGCCAGCGCCTTGAAGGCTGCGGGGGTCGCGTGCGTCAGGATATCCTCCTGCAGCGCCGAGGTGATGCCGCCGTCGAGGCTTGCGGGGGCCGCCAGCCGGCGGTTTTCCGCGGAAAGGGCGGCGGCCGTATACTGGGCGATCATGTAGCCGGAAGACACGCCGCCGTCGCCGGCGAGAAAGGCGGGCAGGCCGCTGACCAGCGGGTTGACCAGCCGGTCGATGCGACGCTCGGAGATGGCCGCGACTTCGGCGACGGCAACCGCGAGGCTGTCCATGGCAAGGCCGAGCGCGGCGCCCACCGCATGGGCCTGCGAGTGCACTTCCGGCGCTTCCGGCGTGCCGGAGACGGCGGGGTTATCGGTGAGGCTTGCGAGCTCGCGGTTCACCACCTCGGCCACATGCTCGAAGGCGTCGCGGGCGGCACCGTGCACATGCGGAACGGCGCGCAGGCTCAAGGGATCCTGTGTGCGCGTGCCGGCGCTGGCTGCCAGCATCGGGCTATCGGCAAGGAAATCGCGCAGCGCCTCGCCGACTGCCTGCAGCCCTGGCGAATGGCGCAACGCTAAGGGCCCGGTGGCAAAGGTATTGGCCTGGCTGCCAAGGTTTTCATAGGTAAGGGCCGCTGCCGCATCCGCCCAGGCAAAAAGGCTTTGCGTGCGCGACAGCGCCAGCGCTGCGAGACCGGTGGCGCAGGGTGTGCCGTTGACGAGGCTCAAGCCCTCCTTGGCCTGCAGGCGCAAAGGCTGGAACCCAAGCCGGCGCAGCGCTTCTGCACCAGGGACGATTTCCCTGCCGTCGTTTACCGTGCCACGGCCGATCAGGACGAGGCCGATGGACGCGGCATGGGTGAGGTAGCCCACGGAGCCGCGCGACGGGATATTGGGGATGAGGCCGGCATTGAGCAGTGCAAGCAGCGCTTCGACCGTCTCGACGCGCACGCCGGAATAACCATGGGCGAAATTGGCGATCTGCGCGGCCATCACCGCCCGTGCTTCCGCCCGCCCCAGCGGTTCGCCGACGCCGCAGGCGTGGCTGAGGATGATGTTGCGCGACAGCGCTTGCTGGTTTTCCCTGTCGATGATGACATCGCAGAGCGCGCCGACACCGGTGTTGATGCCATAGCCGCGAATGCCGCGATCGACCAGCGCCTCGACCACGGCGCGCGCCTTGACGATGCGTTCGCGGGCCGCGTCGGAAAGCGTCAGCCGGGCGCCGTTGGCGACCGCGGCGATATCAGTCCAGTCTGCCGGTCCATCAAGCGTGATGGTTTCAGTCATGCGCTTCCGGCCTTCCCTGGCGACGTTGGACGAAACGGGCGACGTAGTCGTTGGCGGGCTTGTCGAGAATATCGTCCGGTGTCCCCACCTGCACCACCTGACCGTCCTTGAGGATGGCGATTTCCGAGCCGATGCGCAAAGCCTCGTCGAGGTCGTGGGTGATGAAGACGATGGTCTTCGACAGGTTCTGCTGCAGCTGCAGCAACTGGTCCTGCATGTCGGCGCGGATCAATGGATCGAGCGCGGAGAAGGCCTCGTCCATCAGGATGACGTCGGTATCGGCGGCAAGCGCCCGGGCAAGGCCGACGCGCTGCTTCATGCCGCCCGACAGCTGGTGCGGGAACTTGGCATCGTAGCCGGAGAGGCCCACGGTCTCGATCCATTTCATGCCGATGTCGCGGGTGTCGGCTTTGGAGAGGCCGCGCACGCGCTGGCCGTAGACGACGTTCTGCAAGACGGTTCGATGCGGCATCAGGGCAAAGCTCTGGAACACCATGCTGACGCGGTGCATGCGGAAGGTGCGAAGCGCCTTGGCATCGAGATCGAGGATGTTGCTGCCATCAAAGGCGACCTCTCCGCTCGTCGGCTCGATCAGCCGGTTGATGTGGCGTACCAGCGTCGACTTGCCCGATCCCGACAGGCCCATGATGACGAAGATTTTGCCGGCGCCGATCGTCAGGCTGACGTCGTTGAGGCCGACGCTGCAGCCGGAGCGGGCAAGAATTTCTGCCTTGGCGAGGCCGTCCTTGGCCATGGCGAGGGCGGCCTTCGCGTCCTGCCCGAAGATCTTGTAGACGTTGCGGATCTCGATATCAGCCATTGCGGGGATCCTCCGTCCGGCTCTTGCCGAAACCTTGCGTGATGCGGTCGAGTACGATTGCCAGGATGACGATGCCGATACCGGCCTCCAGGCCCTTGCCGACGTCGAGTGTCTGGATGCCGTTCAGCACCTGTTCGCCGAGGCCACGCGCACCGATCATCGAGGCGACGACCACCATCGACAGCGCCATCATGATCGTCTGGTTGAGGCCGGCCATGATCGTCGGGGTGGCGAGCGGCAGTTCGACGCCGAAGAGGATCTGGTTGGGGCTGCCACCGAAGGCGGTCGCCGCCTCGACGACCTCGTGATCGACCTGGCGAATGCCGAGATCGGTGAGACGGATCAGCGGCGGCACCGCATAGATGATCGTCGCCAGGATCGCCGGCACCTTCCCGAGACCGAAGAGCATCAGGGCCGGGATCAGATAGACGAAGCTCGGCATGGTCTGCATCACGTCGAGCACCGGAAGCGTAATGTTGCGCACCAGCCTGCTCTTGGCGACGAGGATGCCCATGGGCACGCCGATTGCAACCGATACCAGCGTTGCCATCAGCATCAGCGCCAGCGTCTGCATGGTGAGGTCCCAGAGACCGAGCACGCCAACGAAGAACAGGAGCGCCCCGACCGCGACCGTCAGCGTCCAGCGCTTGGAGCTTTGCCAGGCGAGCGCCATGAAGGCGAGGATGACGACCCACCAGGGCAGGCCGCGCAGGATCCACTCGATGAACAGCACGGCTTTCAGGATCACTGCGCTGATTGCCTTGAAGACCCAGCCATAGCTGCTGACCAGCGTCTGGATGAACTCGTTCACCGGCGCGCGGATGGAGAGATTGAGGGTATCCGGAAACATCGGATGTCGTTCCTTGCTCGGGCCAAGGGCGGGCGCAACGCTGCGGCCGATGGCGCTTGCCTCGGGATGTCGAAGGTCGGGCCGCGCGGATCCGATGAGACAGCCCTGTCTCAGACAGGGGCGCACCAGAGCCGCGTCGGCCGACCGAACGGACTTACTTCAGGCTGGCTTCGATCTTACCGCGGGCCTCGTCGGAGACCCACTTGCCCCAGACATCGCCCTTGGTCTTCAGGAACTCGGCCGCTGCCGCCACTGCATCGACCTTCTGGTCGGTCATGTAGGCAAGGCTGCCGTTGACGTCTTCGAGCGGGAAGGTCGCCTTTTCGAGGATCGCGATGATCTCCGGGGCTTCCTGCGCGAACGTGCTGTTGACGCCGTAGGAGACGTCGACGGACGGGAAGGCGCAGCCCTCGTCGCGCTTGCCGGTGGCGCTCGAAAGCTCCTTCCAGCAGGCTTCGTTATAGGCCGGCTCCTCCAGCTGCACGAGCTTGAACTTGCCCATGATCGCGGTCGGGGACCAGTAGTAGAACAGGATCGGTTCGCCCTGAAGGTAAGCCGACGTGATGGCCGAATCGAGTGCCGTGCCGGTGCCGGGGCGGAAGTTCACATAGGCCTCGCCGAGCTTGTAGGCATCGAGCTTGGCGGTGCTGACGCCTTCGCAGGTCCAGCCCGACGGGCAATTGAGGAAGCGGCCCTTGGTCGGCTCCTCCGGATCGGCGAAGATTTCGACGATCTTCGCATCGGTGAGCTGCGACACGCTCTTCAGGTCGGGTGCCTTCGCCTCGATGTTGCGGCTGGCGTCGCCCTTGATGACGTATTCCGGCACGAACCAGCCTTCGCTGGCGCCGACGAAGGTCTTGCCGACGGCGACGACCTTCTTTTCCTCGACGGCCTTGTTCCAGATGTCGGAGCGGCCGAGCCATTCCTCGGCAAAGATCTGCACGTCGTTGTTGGCGGTTGCCTGTTCCAGCGTCACGGAGTTGCCGGGGATCGAATCCACCTGGCAGTCGTAGCCCTTGGAGAGAATGGTTTTCATCACTTCGGTGATGAAGGCGCCGCTTTCCCAGTCGATGCCGGCGAAGGTGACGGTCTTGCCGTCGCCGCAATAGGAGGCGCTGGCGTTGCCGGTGGAGGCGGCGAGCATGAGGCCAGTGGCGGCGAGCGTGAGTTTCAGTTTGTTGATCGACATTAAGCTGTTCCCTGTTTTGATTTTGGCTTTGACGACTACTTCAGTTTCATGAGCACCCGCGCGAAGGCGCGGTCGATGTCTTCCTCCCGGTCGTGGCGTCCATTGCGGATCTTCCACTGTCCGGCGACCATGACGTCGCGGACGGTCTCGCCGCCAAGCGCAAACAGCCAGCGGTCGAGGATCTGATTGCCGCTTGCCGCGGCGATGTACGGATTGGCGCCGTCGAGCACGACGAAATCGGCGCGGGCACCGACGGCGATGCCCGATGTCTTCTGGCCGACGGCCTGGGCGCCGCCCCTGAGGGCCGCATCGAAAATCGTGTGGCCGACGGAGGCGCCGGGGCCCGCAAGGCGGTTGCGGCGGCGATCGCGCAGGCGCTGGCCGTATTCGAGCAGCCGCAATTCTTCGGCGACGCTGGTCGCGACGTGGCTGTCGGTGCCGATGCCGAGGCGCCCGCCTTCCGCCATGTAGTCGACGGCCGGGAAGATGCCGTCGCCGAGATTGGCTTCGGTTGCCGGGCAAAGACCGGCAACCGCGCCGGATCGCGCCAGGCGCTGCCGTTCGTCGTCCGTCAGGTGGGTGGCGTGGATCAGGCACCAGCGCTCATCGACCGGCATCTCGTCGAGCAGCCATTGAACCGGGCGACGGCCGCTCCAGGCAAGGCTGTCGTCCACTTCCTTGGTCTGCTCGGCGACGTGGATGTGGATCGGGCCTGCGACCGGCGCGCGTTCGAGGATCGTGCGCATTTCTTCAGGGGTCGCGGCGCGCAGCGAATGGATGGCATAGCCGAGCGTCTGGCCGTTGTTGCGGCAGAGCGGCGCCAGTCGTTCGAGCAGCGCCAGGAAGCGATCGGGATCATGCAGGAAGGGGCGCTGGCCGGCATTCGGGGCGACGCCGCCGAAATTGGCGTGGGCGTAGAAGACCGGAAGATGCGTAAGCCCGATGCCGGTCGCTTTGGCAGCATTGAGAATGCGCAGCGACATTTCGGCCGGGTCTGCATGGGGCGTGCCATCGGCGGTGTGGTGCAGGTAGTGGAATTCGGCGACATGGCCGAAGCCGCCCTTCAGCATCTCCATGTAGAGCTTGGCGGCGATCGCCTCGACGTCGTCAGGGTTCACGAGGCCGACAGTGCGGTACATTTCTTCCCGCCAGGTCCAGAAGCTGTCATCACCGCTGCCGGCCACTTCGGCAAGGCCCGCCATGGCGCGCTGGAAGGCGTGGGAATGCAGGTTGGCAAGGGCTGGAACCAGCGGTCCGGCAACGCGTTCGTCGCCATCGGCGATGGGCTGATCGGTCTTGATGGAGACGATCTCGCCTGTCTGATCAAGCGCAATGGCGACGTTCTGCGCCCAGCCGGTCGGCAGAAGCGCATGGTCGGCGAAGAGCCGGTTGACGGGAAAAGTTGCCATGTTGCGATTTTCCTGTACGTAGTTGTATATGGAACTATAGATATTTTGCTGTGGCGCGCAAGCGCGAAATGAACGAAAAGAATCATTGCCGGATACGCATGATTTGTTCGTGATCCGGAAAGGGCGGGGAAAATGCCGATAACGGCACTCAGACGAAGGATCGACATGGCGGCATTCGAGGACGGACCGGTGCCACGCTACGAGGCGGTGAAGCAGTTCATCCGCACCCGCATCGACAGCGGCGAATGGCCGGCACATCATCGCATCCCTTCCGAAAACGAGATCGTTGCCGATCTCGGCGTCAGCCGCATGACCGCAAACCGCGCGCTGCGCGAACTCGCGACCGAAGGCGCGATCACCCGCGTCCAAGGGGTCGGCTCGTTCGTCGCGGCCCACAAGGGCAGCACCGCGCTATTGGAAGTGCGTAATATCGCCGATGAAATCCGCGAGCGCGGCCATGCGCATACCTCGCGCATGACGCTGATGCAGGAAGAGGTGGCACCGTCGGAGATCGGCTATGCGCTCGGGCTTGCGACCGGTGCGCGGGTTTTCCACTCGATCATGGTGCATTCGGAAAACGGCCTGCCGATCCAGATCGAGGACCGGTTCGTCAACCCGTCGATCTGCCCGAAATACATGGAGCAGGATTTCCGCGACATGACGCCGAACGCCTATCTGACGGCGGTGGCGCCGATCACCCGTACCGAACAGATCGTCGAGGCGGTTTCGCCGCAACCATGGGAATGCAAGCTGCTCGGCATCGACCGCAACGAGCCCTGTCTGATGATCCGGCGTCGTACCTGGTCGGACACCGCCAATGTGACGACGGCGCGCCTGCTCTATCCCGGGACGCGCTATCGCCTTGAAGGTATGTCGCAATAGTCAGGAGACCCGTTCGGTCGATTCGGAAGTCGGCATGGTGCCGGATGTGATGGAGGCGACATATGGTTCAAGACGCGCTGAAGCTTCGCACGGAATTGCCAAGGCCCGATGTCGCGCCTGACGACGCTGCGCGCATCCTCTTGGAGCATTTCGGCCTCTCCGGCACCTTGAGCGAACTCGGCAGCCAGCAGGACCGCAACTACCGGATCGACACGGGCGAGGCCCGTTTTGTCCTCAAGATCTGCCGGGCAGCCTATGACCTGCAGGAACTGCAGGCCCAGAACGCCGCCTTGCTGCATCTCGCCCGCCAGGCAGGTTCGGTGCGTGCGCCGCAGGTGGTGCGTGCGCTCGACGGCAACGACATTGTCGAGACGACGGTGCGCGGCGAGGCCTATCGCGTTCGCCTGCTGACCTATCTCGAAGGCGTGCCGTTGACCCGCCGCAAGCATCTGAGCGCGGAAACGGTGGCAACACTCGGCGATATCGCCGGACGGTTGGCGGTGGCGCTGCGTGATTTCGACCATCCGGGCCTTGACCGCGAGCTGCAATGGGACCTGAGGCATGCCGCCCCTGTCGCGCTTCACCTGCTTGCCGCCATGAACGACGAGGGGCTGAAGAAACGGATTGCCGAGGCCATGGTGGGCGCCATGCGCCGGCTTCATCCGCTGACCGCCGACTTGCGCGTGCAAGCCATCCACCACGACGTCACCGACGACAATGTCGTCGGGCAGCCGGATGCCGCGGGTCGAACGGTGCCGGACAGTGTCATCGATTTCGGCGACATTCTCAAAGGCTGGCTCGTCGCCGAACTGGCGGTGACCTGTGCCTCGCTGCTGCATCATGCCGATGGCGATCCGTTCTTCATCCTGCCGGCCATCAGGGCTTTTCATGCGGTTTGCCCGCTCGAGGAAAGCGAACTGAAGGCATTGTGGCCGCTGGTCGTTGCGCGCGCCGCGGTGCTGGTCGCCAGTTCCGAACAGCAGCTGACCATCGACCCTGACAATGCATACGTTCAGGGCAATGCCGCCCATGAACGTGAGATCTTCGACGTCGCCGTTTCCGTGCCGCCGGCGCTGATGCAGCAGGCGATCCTGCGCGCTGTCGATGCCGCGCCTGAAAAAACGCTGCCGGTGATCGGCGAAGGGTTGCTCGTCGAGATCGAGCCGGCCGGCGTGCGCCAGATCGACCTTTCCATCCTCAGCCCCTTGCTTCCCGAGGAACGGTGGCAGCACCAGGGCCTTCCGGCGTCACTGTTGCAGACGGCTGCGCATGCGATCGGCATGGCGTCCACCCGTTACGGCGAATATCGGCTGACCGAGAGTGCGCTTCGCGCGTCGCGACCGACTTCGACCTTTGCGCTGCATGTCGATCTGTGCCTGCCTGTCGGCACTGTCGTCAGAGCGCCCTTTGCCGGCGGAACCGAATGGCATGACGGACGGGTGGTGCTGAACGGTCCTGCAGTCGTTCTCCATCTCACCGGTCTGGAGCCGCCCGAGGACGCTGAGGAGGCGGTTGCCGCCGGTGCGCCGATCGGCACGGTGGTCGAGGCCGGCCACGGGCTTGGGCTGATGCGGGTACAGCTCTGCCGCGAACCGGGGTTGATCCCGCCGCTGTTTGTTCCGGCTCGTCAGGCCGAGGCCTGGCGCGCGCTCTGCCCGTCACCCTCTGGCATTCTTGGTTTCGACTGCGATGCGCCGGCGCCGCATTCGACAGACCTGCTTGATCGCCGCCAGCAGCATTTCGCCAGGCCGCAGAAGAACTACTACAGCAAGCCGCCGCAGATCGAGCGCGGCTGGAAGGAGCACCTGTTCGACGTCGAGGGCAGGGCCTATCTCGACATGGTCAACAACGTGACGATCCTTGGCCACGGGCACCCAAGGCTGGCGGCAGCGGTCGGTCGGCAATGGTCGCTGCTCAACACCAATTCTCGCTTTCACTATGCGTCAGTTGCCGAGTTTTCCGAAAGGCTTGCAGCGCTTGCGCCTGACGGTCTCGACACGGTGTTCCTGGTCAATAGTGGCTCGGAGGCGAACGACCTTGCCTTGCGTCTCGCCTGGGCATTTTCCGGTGAGCGCAATGTGGTCAGCCTGCTCGAGGCTTATCATGGCTGGACGGTGGCGAGCGACGCGGTCTCGACTTCGATCGCCGACAACCCGCGGGCGCTTGAGACCCGTCCCGACTGGGTGCATGCTGTCGTCGCGCCCAATACCTATCGTGGACAATTCCGGGGCGCCGACACCACCGACACTTACGTGCGGTCGGTGGCGACCAAGCTGCGCGAACTGGAGGACGCAGGCGAAGGGCTTGCCGGCTTCATCTGCGAGCCGGTCTACGGCAACGCCGGCGGCATTCCCTTGCCGAAAGGCTATCTCGATGCCGTCTATGCCATGGTTCGCCAGCGCGGTGGCGTGTGCATCGCCGACGAAGTGCAGGTCGGCTATGGCAGGCTCGGCGATTATTTCTGGGGGTTCGAGGAGCAGGGCGTGGTGCCGGATATCATCACCATCGCCAAGGGCATGGGCAACGGCCACCCGCTCGGTGCCGTCATCACCAGGCGCGAGATTGCCGATGCGCTGGAGAAGGAAGGCTATTTCTTCTCGTCCTCCGGCGGCAGCCCGGTCAGCTCCGTCGTCGGCCAGACGGTGCTCGATCTCATCGAAGAAGAGAAGCTGCAGGAAAACGCCCGTGTCGTCGGCGGCTATCTCAAAACGAGGCTCGAAGCGCTTGCGCAACGGTTTCCGATCGTCGGTGCGGTGCACGGCATGGGGCTTTATCTCGGTGTCGAATTCGTGCGCGATCGCGACACGCTGGAGCCGGCGAGCGAGGAGACGGCCGCCATCTGCGACCGCCTGCTGGTGCTCGGGGTCATCATGCAGCCGACCGGCGATCACCTCAACGTCTTGAAGATCAAGCCGCCGCTCTGCCTCAGCCGCGAGAGCACCGACTTCTTCGCCGACATGCTGACGCGGGTGCTGGACGAGGGCTGGTAGGCAACGCCCCCCGTGCCGATCTTACCAGCCGGCAAAATCGGCAAGCGCAGCGTCAGAAACCCGGCCAGCTCTGACATCGCCGAAGGCGCGGTCGAGAATGTCGAGCGCCTGGTCAATCTCGGTGTCCGATATCGTCAGCGGTGGAGTCATCTCCAGCACGTTGGAGTTCATGCCGACGTAATAGAGGACGAGGCCGAGCTCATAGGCGCGATAGATCAGCTTGGCCGTTTCTTGTGATGCCGGTTCCCGGCTGCTGCTGTCGGTAATCAGTTCCACACCCGTGGCCAGGCCACGTCCGCGCACATCGCCGATCAGGGCGTGGCGTCCGGCAAGTTGCCGCAGACCTTCGCGCAGCCGTTCGCCCTTACGCTCGGCCGCGTCCGCCAACCCCTCTCGCTCGATGGTCTCTAGTACGGCCAGGCCGGCCGCCGTCGAGACCGGGTTGCCATGCAGGGTCTGCATCGCGAAGGCTGTGGCGCAGTCCAGGATCTCTGCCGGGCCGATTGCGGCGGACAGTGGCAGGCCGCCGCCGAGGCCCTTGCCGATCGTCAGGATATCGGGAACGAAGTCCTCGTGTTCGAAGCAGTGCATCTTGCCGCTTCGGCCAAGCCCGACCTTCACCTCGTCGCAAACGACGAGAATGCCGTGCTGACGGCAGAGATCGGCGAATTTCTGGAAGAATCCTTTTGGCGGCACGATCAGGCCGCCGTCCGACTGAATCGGCTCGATGAAGGCGCAGCCAATCTTCTCCGGCGGTGCCGTGGTTGCGAACTGCTGTTTCAGGAGGTCGAGGACTGCGTCGCCGCTCGCATCGCCATGGTAGGGTCGATAGGGGTCGGGGAAGGGCAGCAGGATCAGGCCTTCCGCCTTGGTCGCACCCGCCTGGACGCTGTGGCCGGAAAAGGCCATCGAACCCGTGGTGCAGCCGTGATAGGCGCCGACGAAGGAGATGACGCCGGTGCGGCCGGTCGCTTTAGCGATCGCCCGGAAGACCGCCTCGTTGGCATCCGAACCGGAATGGCCGAACCACACCTTGTTGCGTCCCTCGCCGGGGAAGAGGCCGAGCAGTTTTTCGGCAAGAGCGGTTGCCGGGGCATTGGCGGCCGACAGCACACTTGCGCCAGCCGGATTGGCGACGGCGCGCGACACGGCCTCCACGAATGCGGGATGGCCATAGCCGAGGCTTGCAGCCCCCCAGGCGCCGGAGAGGTCGATTAGCTCGCGACCGTCCTCTTCCATGAGGCGTGCCCCATGTCCACCGGCGATGGCGAGCGGAAAGAAGCGCAGCTTCTGCAGGTTGGCGATTGCCTGTCCGTCTCTGGCGTAGAGGCCTTCAGTCACTAGCGGCACTCCTCAAGGCTCGCCCGAAGACAACGGGTGAGACGCTCGCCCCAAGCGGCAACGCCTGTGTCGGTGTCGATCAGGTCATGCCGGACCTCGATCAGCACACCCGGCAACTTGCGCGCATCCGCATGCACCGGCACGGTATAATCTTCGTCCGGGTGAATGTTGTAGGGCTCGTTGTCGCCGATCGTCAGTTGCTCTTCGCTGCTCAAGCCGCGGATCATCGATTGTGCGAAAGCCTCGGCGTCGCGATAGAGAATACCCGCCTGCCATGGCCGTGGCTTGCCGAAATAGACGGGCGTGAAACTGTGCACGCCGACGACGAACGGCTTCTCGCCCTTCGCTTCGAGCAGGTCGAGGCGTCGGGTTACCGCATCGGCGAAGGGTCTGAACAGCGTGTCCACGCGTTGCCTGCGCTCAGCCTCCGTGAGATCTCGGTTGGCCGGGATCTCCGTCGTTTCGCTGACTTCCGGGATGAAGGACGGTGCCGAAAGCGGGCGGTTGCAGTCGATCACCAGCCGCGAATAGTTGGTGAAGAACAGCGGTGCATCGAGGCTGAGGCTTAAGTGCTGGGCAAGCGCCAGCGCGCCGATGTCCCAGGCGATGTGGCGGCGCCGCTCGTATTCGGGCAGGCCCATGTCGCCGAGCGCGCGCGGCATGCGGTTGGACGCATGCTCGCAGAGCAAAAGGAACGGCGACGTGCCGTCCGGGTTGAACACCGCATAGGGCGGCGGCTCGTCGATTGCCAGAAGCGGCTGGCGAGGGTCGTGCCGACCGCGTCGGGCGTCGGGGCTCTTGATGGCCGTTGTCGAAGTCATGGGAGCCTATCCGTATCAGTAGACGGCCGCGTAGCGGGCGCAGAGTTCATCGGGCGAGAGGCCATCGACGATCTCGATTTCCTTGCGCTTCATCGCGACGTAGCAATCGAGGAAGTCCTTGGCGAACCAGCCGGTCACCACCTTGTCTTCGGCAAGCGTTTCGAGTGCTTCCGGCAGGCTGGACGGCAGGCGACGGATGCCGAGCTTCTTCTGATCCGCGTCGGAAAAATCCGATGGGTCCGAGTTGATCAGCGGCGGCTGTTCGAGCCCGGCGCGGATGCCTTCGAGGCCAGCCTTCAGCAGCACCGCCAACGACAGATGCGGGCTCGCGCAGGCGTCGGCGGCGCGGTACTCCATGTTGAACTGCTTGGCCGGGTTGCTGCCGGGAAGATCCAGCGTCGGGCAAATTCTCAGCGTCGCCTCGCGGTTCTTCTCGCCGAGGCAGGTATAGGCCGCGCTCCAGTGATGCGGAACGAGCCGCATGTAGGACAGCACCGACGGGGCGGTGAAGGCAGTCAATGCCGGCAGATGGAGGATGACGCCGGCGGCGAAGGAGCCGGCAACTTTCGACAAGCGACCTGGGCGGGATGCGTCGAAGGTGACGGGATTGCCGTCAACGTCGGTGAAGCTGACATGCAGGTGCACGCCGTTGCCGACGCCATTTGCGCTCGTCTTCGGCGCAAAGCTCGCGTTCCAGCCGAACAGCGCTGCCACTTCCTTGGTGATGGCGCGGATCGTCGCGCCGCGGTCGGCCGCCGTCAGTGCATCCGCAGGCCGGCAGGTGATCTCGAACTGGTCCTTGCCGTATTCCGGCAGGAACATTTCCGGCTCGGCACCCGCCTCTTGCAGCGCCGTCATCAGCAGCGGGCCGAAGGGGTCGGCACGGCGCTCGGCGCGCAGGCCGAAGGATGGCGCGTCGGGCCAATCGACGCCGAGAAGTTGGAATTCCTGCTCGACGGCGGAGATGACCTTTAGCCCCGCCTCGCGCTCGAACTCCTCAAGCGTGCGCTTGAGGAAACTGCGCACGCAGCACTCCCAGGGGTCGCCTTTGAGGTCGGTGATATCGGAATGATAGAAGTGCAGCGGCGTGACGTCGGGCAGGCAGGTGACGCGCGCCTTGCTCGCCGGGTCGGCCATCAATCGGAGGTCGCCGGAAGAACCCCAGGGATTGTTCTCGGCGATCTGGTCGAACGGCGTCAACGCCAGATTGGCCGGGACCCAGCCGACGCCCTTGCGCAGATAGTCGTCGATCTGCGAGGCGGCGAAGCTGCGGCCGCGGGTGATGCCGGCGATATCGGTGGTGACGAAGGTTGCGAGTTCCGTCAGTGCGGAGTGCGCCTTGCCGTTGTTGGTCTCGGTCATGAATTCCCCTCTTGTCTCAAGATCTTCGGCGATGGCTCAGGCCTGGCGCAGGCCCTGAATGCGGCTGACGACAGTGTCGGTATCGGTGGTCCAGCAGTAGCCGGAATAGGCGCGAAGGGCGCCTTCGTGGCGCTCGGGGCTGTAGGTCGCACAAGCGTCTTTGACGACGGTGACGAGGTAGCCGCGATCGGCCGCATCACGCACTGCCATGTCGACGCACTGGTCGGTGATGACGCCGGCGATGATCAGGTAGCGGGTGTTGAGATTGCGCAGGATGTAATCGATGTTGGTGGAGTTGAAGACGCCGGACGAGGTCTTCGGCAGCACGATCTCGTTGTCGATAGGCGCCAGCTCCGGAATGACCTGACCTTCGGGCGAGCCCTTCGGCACATGCATGTCGGACAGTTTATGGTCGAGCGAGCGGTCGCGACCGTCAAGCGTCAGGCTCTCGATGATGGTGTGCAGCACTTCGCAGCCCGCAGCGCGGGCGGCCTCCAAGATGCGGACCTGGTTGGGGATCACCGTCTGGCGCAGCCGCTTGTGATAGTAGCTGTCGGCGTCCTGCGGGTGGGTGGGGTCGAGATTGGGTTCGCACCAGATGCGTTGCATGTCGACGAACAGCACGGACGTGCGGCCGCGCTCATAGTCGCTGTCGCGTCTCAGCATGTCGTCCCCGACCTTCACTGTAACGGCACTCATTCGGATTCTCCTCGGTTGTGGTTGTGGCCTTGCGGCAGGCGTGTCAGCGGCCGTCGTCGACGTTCGGGTTGAGAGCGTCTTCGGTGATGGCGTAGCCGCGGCGCAGCTCCTCCATCTTCTCGATGCGGGCACGGGATTGGGTGGCGAGACGGGCCGTCAGCGCCGCGATCAGCGCTTCCGTCTGGGCGATTGCCGGCACCATCGTGTCATAGGGCGAGACCGTATCGACCGGCGCCGTCAGCGTGACGGTGGCAAAATCGGCGATCGGCGAAAGCCACCGGTCGGTGAACAGTACGATACGGGCGCCTTGTGCGGCCGCCTGCCGGGCGAAGCGAATGGTGTCGTTCTGGTAGCGGCGGTAATCGTAGACGAACAGCACGTCGCGCTTGCCGAGATCGACGAGCTGATCGACCTGGTCGGCCTGGCTGCCGTTGATCCAGCGGGTGTCGCCCCTGAGCTGCTTCATATGCGACCAGAGCAGGCCGGCGAGAAAGCCGCTGAACCGTCCGCCGAGGCAATGTGCTCGCGCGCTTGTGTCGGCGGCTGCGTCGACGGCTGCCTCGAAATCCTCCGACGGCAGCATCTGCATCGAGGATTCGAGCGCATGGATGCTGGCGCGCAGGAAGTACTGGTAGAAATTCTCCTGCTCCAGCGACGGCCGTCGCTCGTCGAGCATCGACAGCGGCGAGCTCATGCGCTCCTGAACTTCGCTGAGCAATGCCTTCTGAAATTCCGGATAACCCTCGAAGCCGAGCGTGTTGGCAAAGCGCACGACGGTCGGATTGCTGA
Organism: Ensifer sp. GW823-FHT05D09; assembly: GCF_058795755.1. Classification (NCBI taxonomy): domain Bacteria; kingdom Pseudomonadati; phylum Pseudomonadota; class Alphaproteobacteria; order Hyphomicrobiales; family Rhizobiaceae; genus Ensifer; species Ensifer sp. GW823-FHT05D09. Next base: position 248,316 of record NZ_JBXAIA010000010.1, read on the forward strand.
CCCCCGCCGAGGAGGCCAGATAGGCAACGGTATTCAGTCCCGCTGCCGGATAGTTCGCCAGCAGCTGTCGCACGATCTTCAGTTCCGATCGCGTGAAGGTGATGGTCCCGTCTGTCAGTCGATCCCGGATTGCCACGATTTCCGCCTCCCAAAAACGATGGCTTGAACCCCGATTTCTAATTTTTGTTACATAAACGCTAGCAGAGAATGTTTTTTGAAACAAGATTGACATTTGATCGAGATGGGATAACTTTCATTTCGGGAACTGGCCCGAGCCAAAAATGAACGGCGGGCCGACAAATCGGGGGAATGCAGATGGTTCGCGTCAGGCGAGAAACCGTCGTCGGTATCCTTTTAACGTCGTTGCCGCTGCTGGTGGCTGCTGCCGTCGCCTCGTCGGTCTTTCCGGGCAGCGGCGAGCGCCTCGTGACGCTGTTCATGATCAACGTGATCGCGGTGCTCGGCATCGGCATGTATGCCGGCAATTCCGGCATCGTTTCCTTCGGCCATGTCGGCTTCATGGCGATCGGTGCCTATGCGTCCGGACTACTGACCATCAACCCGATCGTCCAGAAGACGGCACTGCCGCACCTGCCGGAATGGTTGGCCGGCATCGACATGTCGTTCCTGCCGGCTCTCGCCGTGGCGCTGGTGGTGGTGGCGCTGGTCGCCGTTTTGATCGGCATACCCGTTGCGCGCCTTGCCGGTTCATCGGCGTCGATCGCGACGCTCGGCTTTCTTGTCATCGTCCATGTGGTGCTGGTTGCATCGACCGACATCACTCGCGGCAGCCAGACCTTCTTCGGCATTCCGCGCGCGGTCAACCTGTGGGTGGCGCTGCCTTTTGCCATCGCCGCAATTGCCGTTGCGCGTCTCTATCGGGACTCGAGCGCGGGCCTGAAGCTCCGGGCGTCACGCGAGGACGAGATCGCCTCGACGGCTGTCGGGGTCAACGTCAAGCTCCATCGTTTCATCGGCTGGGTGCTTGGCGCCATTCTGGCGGGGGCCGCCGGCGCGCTGCTGGCGCATTTCCTCGGCGCCTTCTCACCCAAGGATTTCTACTTCAACCTGACCTTCGTGCTGCTCGCCATGCTGATCCTCGGCGGCGTCACCACCGTATCGGGTGCCGTCGGCGGCACGGCGGTGATCATGCTGATCGTCGAGCTTCTGCGCAAACTCGAAGGCGGCGTCGACCTCGGTTTCGTCACGCTGCCGACCGTTTTCGGCCTGACCGATATCGGTATCGGCGTCGCGATCCTGGTGGTGATGTACCGGTTGCAGGACGGGCTTTTCGGTGTCCGGGAGCTAGACGAGCGTCTCGGCTGGCTGAAGCGCTTCGCCGCCAAGCCTGCGGTATCGTCTGACGGTGCGCAAAAGATTGCGCCGATCCCGGCAGGTGGAACGCTCAAGGTCGAAAATCTCGGCAAGAAATTCGCCGGCCTCGTTGCGCTGGAAAATGCCAATTTCGAGATCAAGCCTGGCCTCGTCACTGGCCTGATCGGCCCGAACGGCGCCGGCAAGTCGACCCTGATCAATAGCGTTTCCGGCGTCGTGCCGCCCTCGAGTGGACGCGTGCTGATCGACGGCCGGGATATCGCGTCGCTGCCTGTTTACGCCGTTCCCGTCGCCGGGCTTGCGCGCACGTTCCAGAACATCCGCCTGTTCAAGAACCTGACCGTGCTTGAGAACGTCACCGTGGCGGCAAGCGCGCTGAAGGGCAACGGCGAGGACCCGATGGAAAGCGCGCGGCTGGTGCTGGCCGAGGTCGGGCTCGACGGCTTTGCCGATCAACTCGCCGGCACGCTCTCCTATGGTGCGCAGCGTCGTCTCGAGATTGCCCGCGCGCTGGCGCTGAAGCCGCGTTACCTGCTGCTCGACGAGCCGGCGGCCGGCATGAACCCGGCCGAAACGCAGGAGCTGATGCATGTGCTCGACCGCATCCGCACGAAGTACCGCCTCGGCCTGCTCGTCGTCGAGCACGACCTGAAACTGATCATGCGGCTCTGCGATATCGTCGTGGTCCTCAACAAGGGCCAACAGATCGCCATCGGCACGCCGGCGGAAATCCAGGCCAATCCGGCCGTGATCGAAGCCTATATTGGCCGTCGCCGCTCGGCGGGGCAGGCAAAACGCGAAGCTGTCGAGGCCGGAGGCCTCCAGCCAAGTGCAAGCGGTCTTCAAAATCCAGCTTGATCAGCAAACGAAATCAGAAAGAGGGAGCTTACCGATGAAATCCAGTCTCAGGACATTGTGCCTTACCACCGTTCTTGGCGGCTTCGCGCTGTCGCCGCTGCCGGCTTTCGCCGAGGATCTGGTGATCGGCCTTGCCACCGCCCAGACCGGCGGCCTTGCACCCTATGACCAGCCGTCGCTGAAGGGCCTGGAAATGGCGGTCGAGGAAATCAATGCGGCCGGCGGTGCTGCCGGCAAGTTCCCGATCAAGCTCGTTGCCAAGGACACCCGCTCTGATGCTGCACAGACCGCGCTGGTGGCGCAGGAACTGGTCGACCAGGGCGTCAAGATCATGATCACCCCCTGCGACGCCGATCCGTCGATCGCTGCCGGCCAGGTGACGCAGGCTGCCCAGATCCCGGCCTTCTCGTTCTGCGCGACGACCCCGACCATGCCGCTTGCTGTCGGCGACTACATGTTCGGCAACTATCCGGCCGACAACGTCCAGGCCTCGGTGCTTGCAACCTACGCCGTCGAGAAGGGTTACAAGAAGGCCTATATCCTGAAGTCTCCCGACAGCGCCTATACGCTGAAGCTTCCGGAATACTTCGGTGTAGCCTTCAAGGCCAAGGGCGGCGAGCTTCTGGGCGAAGGTACCTTCAGCATGGGCCAGCAGGATTTTGGTGCTGAAGTCACCAAGATCAAGGCGATGAACCCGGCGCCCGACGTGATCATGACGGCTGCCTACGAGCCCGATTTCCCGGCCTTCATCCGTCAGCTGCGTGGCGCCGGCGTCACCATCCCCATCCTCGGCAGTGACGGCATCGATTCGCCGACGACCTTTGGCCTTGGCGCCACCGTCGACGGCGTGGTGTTCACCACCGCCGGCTTTGCCAGCGAGGGCAGCCCGCTTGCCGACTTCAACGTCAAGTACAAGGAGAAGTTCGGCCAGGAGCCGGATACGGTCTACATCGCCAACGGCTACGATCTCGGCAAAGTAATCGACGCAGCGGTGACCGAAGCCAACAGCACTGATCCGGTCGCTATCCGCAATGCCATCGCTTCGCTCGAAAACGTCCAGGGCGTCACCGGTCCGATCAGCTACGCCGGCACGCAGGGCATGCCGCTGCGCTCGGTGTCGCTGGTGCGCATCGGAGGCGGCAACCGCGAGCTGATCAGCCAGGGTGTTCCGGCCGCAGCCGACATCCCGGCTCCCTGAACTGTCGCCGCTTGCGATCTCCGGCGAGGGTGCCGGAGATCGATCGGCCGGAGACGGCCGTCTCGCAATCCATGGCAAGGACTTTGCCCCGATGATGCACAGTGAAATTCCCGCGCAGAAACCGCTGCTCGAAGTCAGTGGCCTCAAGGTCGCCTATGGTGCCGTCGAGGCGCTGAAGGGTGTCGACCTCACCGTCGGCAAGGGCCAGATCGTTACGCTGCTCGGCGCCAATGGCGCCGGCAAGAGCTCGACTTTGAATGCACTGGTGGGGCTGGCAGCCAAGAGGGCAGGGCGAGTGTCGTTCAATGGCCAGGACATTTCCGGCCTGCCGCCGGAACAGATCGTCCGGCTCGGCATGACGCTGACGCCTGAAGGGCGGCGCATCTTTCCGAGCCTGACGGTGGACGAGCACCTGCTGCTCGGCGGCGCCATGCACAAGGCGCGGGGTGCTATCTCCGAAGTGCGCGAAGACATGCTTTCGCGCTTCCCGATCCTGAAAGAACGTCTCAGCCAGAAGGCCGGTTCGCTGTCCGGTGGCGAGCAGCAGATGCTGGCGATCGCGCGTTCGATGATGTCTTCGCCCGACCTCTTGTTGCTCGACGAGCCTTCGCTTGGGCTCGCGCCGCAGGTTGTCGACCTGATCTTCGACCTGATCGCCGGCCTGCGCCAGAAGGGCCTGACCATCCTGCTGGTCGAACAGAACGTCGCGCTGTCGCTTGAAATCGCTGACGCCGGCTACGTCATGGCGAATGGCCGCATCGTGCTCTCCGGCACCGCCGCCGAGCTTCGCAATTCAACCGAAATCCAGGGCGCCTATCTCGGCGCCTGAGGCCCGGGGGCAAAGAGGTCACGACAATGGACATGTTCCTGCAGCAGTTGGTCAATGCGCTCAGCCTCGGCGGCACCTATGCGCTTCTCGCGCTCGGGCTTGCGGTCGTCTTCTCGATCATGGGGCTGATCAATTTCGCCCATGGCGAGTTGATGACGGCAGCCGGCTACGGCCTGTGCTTCGCGCTGCTGCTCGGCCTGCCGTTCCCGCTCGCCGTCTTCGGCGCGCTGATGATCGCCGTCGTGCTTGCCATGCTGATGGAGCGCGTCGCCTTCCGGCCGGTGCGCGGTGCCAGCGGCACCACGCTGCTTCTGACCAGCTTTGCAGTCAGCGCCATCCTGCGCGTCATCTTCCAGAATTTCATCTCTGCGCGGCCGAAGCCCGTGCCGATGCCGGAGAGCTTTTCCGGCACGATCGAGATCGGCGGCCTACATCTCGGCCTCATCCAGGGCACGTCGATCCTCGTTACCGTCATCATGCTCGTCGGGCTCAATCTGTTCCTGCGCACCACCGTTCTCGGTCGGGCTATGCGCGCGGCATCCGAGGATTTCGCCATCGTCCGGCTGATGGGCATTCGCGCCAACGCCGTGGTTGCAACCGCCTTTGCCATTTCCGGCCTGCTTGCGGGTGTTGCCGGCATTCTCTGGGTGGCGCAGCGCGGCAGCGTCGATCCGTTGATGGGCTTCCTGCCGGTTCTCAAGGCGTTCATCGCCGCGATCATCGGCGGGCTCGGCAGCCTTTCCGGTGCCGTTGCCGGCGGCTTCCTGCTCGGCTTCATCGAGGTGTTCCTGCAGGCCTATCTGCCGGAAAGCCTGCTCAGCTACCGCGATGCCTTCACCATCCTGCTCGTCATCGGTGTGCTTCTCTTCGCGCCGCAGGGCCTGCTTGCACGCAAGACAATCGTCAAGCTCTGAAGGGCTTGCGGCCTACTGGTTGGAAACGCCGCGGATCACGGACCCCGCTGTTTGAACAAGACCGTCCCACTCCCTCATTCCGGCCTTGTGCCGGAATCCAGTGGCCCGACGTCGGTCGGGCTGAAGGACTTTCCAGCCCAAGGACTTGGGCTGGTCCCGCAGTTCCTATGGAACTGCTAGAGATTTCTGTCACAAGCACAGAAATGAGGGGTCTTGTGGTCCGACTGCTGATTTCCCGATCTTGCCGTGACGAGGGATACTTGTCGATCGTCGCCGCGCGGTCCGGCCCTCCAGCGCCCTTGGAACGCTGCCGCTGGGACGTTACGCCAAGGCCTTGCTCTGGAAAGGCAGAATACTGTCGTCTTTCGCCAAATTCCGGAAACAAAAAACGCCGCGGTGAGGGCCGCGGCGAGTTGGTTGGCTGGTCTGTTGGTTGGCGCAGTTCCGGGGAAAGGCCTTCCCCGGATTTGCTTTGGATCAGCGCGCCGGCGGCGCGTACATCAGGCCGCCCTGGTTCCAGAGCTTGTTGAGGCCGCGGTCGATCTTGAGCGCGCTGTCCTTGCCGAGATGCTTTTCGAACACTTCGCCGTAGTTGCCGACGGCGGAGATCGCCTGGAAGGCCCAGGTCGGGCCGAGACCCAGAGCCTTGCCGGCTTCGTTGTCGATGCCGAGGAAGCGCTTCTGGCCGACCGTGCCGCTTTCCTGCATCTTCGTCGCATTCTCCTTGGTGATCCCAAGCTCTTCGGCTTCGATCATCGCGAACAAGGTCCAGCGGACGACCTTGAACCACTGCTCGTCGCCCTGGCGCACGGCCGGGCCAAGCGGTTCCTTGGAGATGACTTCGGGCAGGACGACGAAGCGGTCCGGGTCGTTCAGCGTCAGACGCTGCGCGTAGAGCGCCGAGGCGTCGGTCGAGTAGACGTCGCAGCGTGCCGTGTTGAAAGCCTGGATCGTCTGGTCGGGCTTTTCAAAGGCGATGACCTGGTACTGGATGTTGTTGGAGCTGAAATAGTCGGCCATGTTCTGCTCGGTGGTCGTGCCCGTTTCCGTGCAGACTGAGGCGCCCGAGAGTTCCTTGACGCTTTTCACGCCAAGGTCGTTGCGCACCATGAAGGCCTGGCCGTCATAGTAGTTGACGCCGACGAAGCTCATGCCGAGATCGCTGTCGCGCGACAGTGTCCAGGTGGTCTGGCGCGAAAGCAGGTCGACTTCGCCCGACTGCAGCGCGGTGAAACGCTCCTTGGTCGAGAGCGGCACGTACTTGACCTTGTCCGGGTTGCCGAGTGTGGCGGCTGCGACCGCGCGGCAGAAGTCGATGTCGAAGCCGCTCCACTCGCCCTTGTCGTTCGGCGCGGAAAAGCCGAGCACGCCCTGGCTGACGCCGCAGCGAAGTTCGCCGCGTTCCTTGACCACATCGAGTGTGGTGGCGCTGGCAGCCGTTCCGGCGAGAAACGCCGCACTCGCAAGCGCTAGAATTGCTGATTTCATTGTCCTGTTCTCCTCTTGTTATGCTGTTATGAAGGCATGCGTCTTCGCTGCCGGGGCGCGTGTGCATCCCGGCCAACTGGCAGTCTTTTCGGCGGTATCGAGCTCGGCCTTTAGAGCGTTTCCGATTTAGACGGAAATACAGAAACGCTCTATGTCTCTGTTTCTACGCATTTCCTGACGGAAAACCGCTCCGCACTTTTCCTGGAAATGCTTTAGCCGAGCCTTTTGCTCACATCCGCAAAGGTCTCTTCGAGCACGGCGAGCAGATGATCGGCGTCGCGTTTCGAGAAGATCATCGGCGGGCGCATCTTCAAGACGTTGTCATGCGGTCCTTCGGTTCCCATCAGCACGCCGCGCTGGCGGGCGCCGTTGGAAACCGCCCGGGCAAATTCGGTGGCGGGTGCCTTGGTCTTGCGGTCGGTCACCAGCTCGATGCCGAGGAACAGCCCCATGCCGCGCACGTCGCCGATCACCTCGTAGCGCGTCTGCATCGCCTTGAAGGAGGAGATGAGGTAATTGCCGACGGCAAGGGCGTTGCCGCGCAGGTCCTGGCTTTCGATGACGTCGAGCACGGCGAGACCGACGGCACAGGAAACCGGGTTTCCCCCGAAGGTGTTGAAGTATTCCATGCCGTTGTTGAAGCTGTCGGTGACCTCGCGGGTGGTGACGACGGCGGCGAGCGGATGACCATCGCCGATCGGCTTGCCCATAGTGACGATGTCGGGAACCACCCCTTGCGTCTCGAACGCCCACCAATGGCTGCCGACGCGGCCGAAGCCGACCTGGACCTCGTCGGCGATGCAGACGCCGCCGGCTTCGCGCACCAGGCGGTAGACTTCCTTCAGGTAGCCGTCGGGCAGGAACACCTGGCCGGCGACGCTCGGGATCGATTCCGCGATGAAGAAGCCGGGACCTTCGCCCTTGGCCTGCATGGCGGCGATCTGCTCGGCAACGCTTTCGGCAAAACGCTTGCCGTGTTCCTCGGCCGGCCAGTCCGCTGGCGCGCGATAGCTGTCGGGAACATTAGCCACATGCACATGCGGCTTCGGACCCTTGCCACCCTTGCGACGGAACTTGTAGGGGCTGATGTCGATCAGCTCCTGCGTGGTGCCGTGATAGGACCAGTCGAGCGTGATGGCATTTTCGCGGCGGGTATGGGCGCGCATCAGGCGCAGTGCCAGGCTGTTTGCTTCCGAGCCGCTGTTGACGAAACCGGCAACTGTCAATTCCTTGGGCAGCGTCGCTGTCAGCCGTTCCGCATAGGCGACGATGTTGTCGTGCAGGTAGCGGGTGTTGGTGTTGAGGGTCGCTGCCTGCTTCGCCATGGCCTCGACCACGGCCGGATGGGCATGGCCGATGTGGCAGACATTGTTGAAGCAGTCGAGATAGGCGCGGCCGCTGTCGTCGATCAGCCAGACGCCTTCGCCGCGCACGAACTTGATCGGCTTTTCGTAGGAGATCGACAGGTTCGGCAGCAGCAATTCCTTGCGCAGCTTGACGATCTCGTCATGCGCGCGACCGGTTTTCGCGTAAAACTCTTCGGCAATACCGGCGAAGGTGCGCGCGTCGGGGAAGAGCTCGGCCCAAACGTCGAGATATTGCGGTTCACCGACGCCGAGGATTTCGGTGGCCGAGAGGCTGGGGTCGATGGAAAGCTGCAGGTGCAGGTGCGGCGCCCAGCCGCCGTTTTCCTTCGGCGCTCCCATTTCGCCGACAAGCGCGCCGGCTTCGAGCCGGTCGCCGGCCTTGATCCGGCCGATCGCCTCATGCGCCATATGGCCCCAGAGCGACACGAAGGGCGGGCAGCCCTCGGGCTCGTGGCGAAGCGCAATCAGGCAGCCATAGCCGAGCGGGTCCTGTTCGATCTCGACGCTGACGACAGTGGCGGCCACTGGCGTGAAGACCTTGGTGCCGGCGGCCATGAACAGGTCGAGGCCGAGATGGTGGGTGCGGCGGGTGTTTTCGATCAGTCGCGAGACAAACATCTCGCCGGCATAAACCGTGCGGGCCTCACCCCAGGGGCCGATGCCGAGGTCGATGCCGTTTTCGTGGCAATAGTCTTCCCAGATGGACTGGGCTTCATCCGGCTGTTCGCCAGCGGACTTGACCGTCATCGGATGATCAGGATCGCCATAGGGCACGAGCGCTGCCGGATAGGTGGCGGCCGGCCGTTGCAGAAGCGGGGCAAGCGTCTTGCGGTTGTCGGCGATCCAGGCGGCAACGCCGCGCGTTCCGGGCGCTGCCTCAAAACCGCAGGCCTTGCGCAGGATCGCGGTGGCGAAGCGACGGTTCATCCGGTCGAGCTTGCGCAGCAGTGTCCAGGCCGGCTTTTCGCTGATCGCGAGATAGGGATTGTCGGCCGTGTGCGCGCGGCGCGAAGCCGAGATGGTCACTGACGTCACGAGCCGCATGACGATGAGGTCGAAGAGCAGATCGACTTCTTCTTCGAGCAGCGGATATTCTGCATGGAAGCCGCGGGCGATGGCCGCAGTGGCGCCGATCGGATCGGGATGGTCGAGCCCGGCATAGGCGGCTGCGATCGCGACTTCGGCGATGACAGGCGCATAAAGCGCGTCGCCAAAATCGATCAGGCCGGAGATACGGTCATGATCTGATTTGTCGACCAGCACGTTCCAGTCGTTGGCGTCGTTGTGAATGACGGCCGAGCGCAGCGTCGCCAGCTTCGGCTCAACCGATTGCGTGAAGCGGGCGAGGAAACGTTCCAGCAGCGCCCGGTCTTCAGGGGCGGAGATATGGGCGAGCCTGTCCCTCGAACGGCCGGCGTTGCGGATGTCCCAGTCGAGGTCGCGCAGCGCGCCCGGATGCATGAAGCCCTTCAGCGAAGCGTCGAAGCGGCCGAGCATATGGCCGAGCGACTGGAGCGCTGCGGCGCTGCGGCCGGTTTCGGCAAGCGGAACGCCCGATACCCAGCTGACGAGACGCAGCCGGTGGTGCACGCCGTGCTGGCTGGTGGTTTCGGCAAGGCTGGTGCCGGCCAGGGTCTCCCGGATGTGCGGCACCGGCAATTCGCCGGCGAAGGTTGCGACGTGGCTCAGCAGCGCCGTCTGGAAGTCGCTCTCGAGCTCGGGCTCGGCGGCATTGACGATCTTCAGGATATAGGTGGCGCCACCCTCTGCCTCGACCTTGAAGTTCTGGTCCCGTTCGCTCGCGAGCAGCGAGAGCGTGCCGGAAAGGCCATAGTGCTGCTTCAGCAGCGCCGATGCCTGGTCGATGGAAAAGTCTGGTGTCGTCTTCAGCATGTCGTTCATTGGGAGCCCTTTGTCTTGCAGGCAGAGTTGCACGAGCGGCCCAGGCATGCATCCGGCAATATGCCGGTTGCACCGGCATTATGTTTATAATAACCGTCATCTTGTCGGCGCGCTCGGAGGCGGAAATCATGCAGGACATCGACGCGATCGACCGGACGATCCTGAGCATCCTGTCGCGCGAGGCGCGCATCCCGATGAAGTCGCTGGCGGGCCGGATCGGGCTTTCCAGAAGTGCGACGACGGAGCGGGTCACTCGTCTCGAAAAGGCGGGCATCATCCGCGGCTACCGCGCCGATATCGGCCAGCTGGATGAGGGGCAGATCCAGGCGTTTCTGCTCGTCACCCTGCAGCGCACGCCATCGATCGGCGTGCTCGATCGGCTTGCAGGCTTCTCGTCCGTGCGCAAGGTTTCGTCCGTCAGCGGCCAGCTCGATCTGGTCGTCGAAGTCGAGGTCGGATCCATCAACGCGCTGAACGAGCTGCGCAACGAGGTCGCGACCATGGACAATGTCGAGGATCTGACCACGTCGATCGTGCTCAGGCGGGATATCGAGCGGAGCTGATATTCCGGTGCTCAGCCTTCGCTCAGCATCTCCGCTCCGCCGGAGAAGCGCTCGACCAGGGTGCGGCGCACACGGCCGATGTCGCGCAGTGGCGGCTCGCCGAAGTGGCGGGCATATTCGCGGCTGAACTGAGACTGGCTTTCGTAGCCGACCTGATGGCCGGCATCTCCGGCATCGAGGCTCTCCTCCAGCATCAACCGGCGCGCCTCCTGCAGCCGCAACTGCTTCTGGTACTGCAGCGGGCTCATGGCCGTGATCGCCTTGAAATGGTGGTGCAGCGACGAGACGCTCATCGAGACGCGGCTTGCCAGGTCGTCGATGCGCAATGGCCGGGAGTAGTGCTCCTTCAGCCAGGCGACGGCGCGGCCGACCTGGTGAGGCTGGCTCTCGGCGGTTGCCATCTGGCGAAGCCGATAGCCGTGTGGGCCGGTGACCAGGCGATAGAGGATCTCCTGCTCGACCAGCGGCAGCAGTGCCGGAATGTCGTCGGGACGGTCGAGCAGGCGCAGGAGCCGGAGGGCTGCGTCCTCGAGGTCAGGCGTGATCTTGCTGACCGTCATTCCCCGCGGCGAGGCGGTCGTTGGCAGTGGCCCCTGCGCCAGAAAATCGAGCAATGCCGGGATCTTGGCCGTATCGATCTGGAAGGCGAAGCTGAGATAGGGTTCATCGGCCGAAGCCTTGCAGACCTGCGACAACACCGGCAGGTCGATCGACGTCAGCAGATAATCGGATGCGCCATAAATCAGCGTCTCGTCGCCCAGCACCACGCGCTTGGCGCCCTGCACGATGACCGCAAGGCTCGGCTTGTACGCGGCGCAGTTGACCGGCGCATCGCCGGAATGACGATGAATGCTCAAACCAGGGATCGCAGTCCGGTGATCGCCGTCTTTCCCGGTGATCCGGGCAATGACGTCGATCATGTCCTGTCTCGCAGTCTGTCGCGTGGCTGTCATATTCTTTGTTCTTTCCAGCAGCTTAGCATTGTGTGAGGTTATGCTCAGATAGGGCTTCGGAGCGTACTTGCCATTATGCATTTTTCATTCTTGCAGGATCGGGCAAAAACTTTGCAGGATCGCGATAACGCTTTTGTCGATGGCGAACGCATAGTCCCTGCCTGCGATCTGCCGGTAACGCTCGGTTTTTCGCATCTCCCAAAATTGAAGGACAGACTGATGGCCATTGCAAGAGGATATGCGGCGACCGACGCGTCGAAACCGCTTACGCCCTTCACCTTCGAACGTCGCGAGCCGCGCGACGACGACGTGGTGATCGACATCAAATATTGCGGCGTCTGCCACTCCGACATTCACCAGGCACGCAACGAATGGGGCAACTCGGTGTTCCCGATGGTTCCTGGGCACGAAATCGTCGGCATCGTCACCGCCGTCGGCTCCAAGGTCACCAAGTTCAAGGTGGGCGACCGCGCCGGGGTCGGCTGCTTCGTCGATTCCTGCACTACCTGTGCGACGCGCGACCTCGATCTCGAGCATTACATGCCGGGTCTGGTCGTGACCTATAACGGCGTCGAGGCGGACGGCAAGACGGCAACGCAGGGCGGTTATTCCGACAGCATCGTCGTCAAGGAAGGCTATGTGCTGTCGATCCCGGAAAACCTGCCGCTCGATGCGGCGGCACCGCTGCTGTGCGCCGGCATTACGCTCTACTCGCCGCTCCGTCACTGGAAGGCCGGTCCCGGCAAGAAGGTCGCGATCGTCGGCATGGGTGGTCTCGGCCATATGGGCGTCAAGCTTGCCCACGCCATGGGCGCTGATGTTACCGTTCTCAGCCAGACGCTTTCCAAGAAGGAAGACGGGCTGAAGCTCGGTGCAGACCACTACTATGCCACCAATGATCCGGAAACCTTCAAGGCGCTGCAGGGCACGTTCGACCTCATTATCTGCACGGTGGCGGCCGAGATCGACTGGAACGCCTATGTCAACCTGCTGAAGGTCGATGGCAATTTCGTGCTGGTCGGCATCCCGGAAAATGCCGTGCCGGTGCATGCCTTCTCGCTGGTGCCCGCGCGCCGCAGCATTTCCGGCTCGATGATCGGTTCGATCAAGGAAACCCAGGAAATGCTCGACTTCTGCGGCGAGCACGACATCGTTTCGGAGATCGAAACGATCAAGATCCAAGAGATCAATGAAGCCTATGAGCGGGTCGTCAAGAGCGACGTGCGCTACCGCTTCGTCATCGACATGGCTTCGCTTAGCGCGGCATAAGCTTGTCGGAAATGGTCCCGGGAGCCGATCGGGTCCCGGGACCATTCTTGTTTTTGTTCAAACGAGCGGTAGCGGCCCGTCGTTCTTGATCTCTTCCATGACGGCGTAGGTGCGGGTCTCCTTGACGCCCGGCAGCGTCCACAGCACCTGGCCGAGGAAGTTGCGGTAGGCCGCCATATCCTCGAAGCGGGTCTTGACGAGATAGTCGAAGCCGCCGGCGACCATGTGACATTCGAGCACGGCCGGCGCCTGCTTGATGGCGGTCGCGAACTGGTCGAAGACATCGGGCGTCGTCTTGTCGAGCATCACCTCGATGAAGACGAGCAGGCCGAAGCCGAGCTTCTGCGGATCGAGACGGGCGCCGAAGCCCGAAACATAGCCTTCCTTCAACAGCCGGCGCAGCCGCTCGCTGGTCGCCGTTGGCGACAGGCCGATGCGATCGGCAAGCTCCAGATTGGTGATCCGGCCGTCCGCCTGCAGGATGTTGAGAATTCTACGGTCTATCTTGTCGATCTGATGCATGGTGCCGCCTCCCGCCCGCGCCTCAGGCGGCAAGTCGCGTTTCCGCGAGTTTCACCCAATAGGAGATCCCGTGCGGGATCGCTTCGTCGTTGAAATCATAAGCGGGGTGGTGCAGCCCGGCGGTGTCGCCGTTGCCCATGAAGATGAACGCGCCCGGGCGGGCGAGCAGCATATAGGAGAAGTCTTCTCCGCCCATCATCGGGTCGAGCGACGGCCTGATGTTGCCTTCGCCGGCGATTTCGGCTGCCGCCTTCAGCGCGTAGGCCGTTTCGTCCTCATGATTGACGGTCACGGGATAGTTGCGGCTGTACCAGACGTCGACGGTGGCACCATAGACGTCGGCGATGCCTTCGGCGATCAGCCGGATGCGGGTCTCGCCGATATCGCGCACTTCCGGCTTCAGCGTGCGCACGGTGCCGCCGAGCACAGCTTCCTCCGGGATCACGTTGTGGGCGAAGCCGGCGTTGAACGTGGTGACCGAGACCACGACGGATGCGAGCGGATCGACGGTTCTCGAGGCGATGGTCTGTAGCGCAGTGACGATCTGGGTGCCGATGACGATCGGGTCGATCGTCTTGTGCGGCTGGGCCGCATGGCCGCCGCGGCCCTTGATGGTGATGGTGAATTCGTCGGTCGAGGCCATGATCGCGCCGACGCGGCTGCCGAAATGACCAATGGGCATGCCCGGCATGTTGTGCATGCCGTAGACTTCGGCGATGTCGAACCGCTCCATCATGCCGTCCTTGACCATCTCGTGGCCGCCGCCGCCGCCTTCTTCGGCGGGCTGGAAGATCACAGCGACGCTGCCGGCAAAGTTGCGGGTCTCGGCCAGGTACTTGGCCGCGCCAAGCAGCATGGCGGTGTGGCCGTCATGGCCGCAGGCGTGCATCTTGCCGGATGTTTCCGACGCCCAGGGCTTGCCGGTGGTCTCGGTGATCGGCAGCGCATCCATGTCGGCACGAAGGCCGATGGTGCGGCCGGGACCGAGATTGCCCTTGATGAGGCCGACGACGCCCGTCTGGCCAAGGCCAGTCACGATTTCGTCAACGCCAAATTCCTTCAGTTTATTTTCGACGAAGGCTGCCGTATTTTCCACCGCGAACAGGAGCTCGGGGTTCTTGTGCAGATGACGCCGCCATTCGGTGACTTCGTTTTGCAGTTCGGCGGCACGGTTGAGAATCGGCATGAGATACGTCCTGTCGGTCTGTTCGATCACATCTATCTGCGGTGGATTGGCGCAGCAGCCAATGAATGGGCTTTGCCATCTCCTCGCCATATAGGCTAAATAGCCGAACGAGACGAGGCAACAGCGGAATTTCGAGGTCTATGGTAGTGACAGCAGGATTTTTCACGCGTGGCAAGGCAAAGGCAATGGGTGTCGTGGCTGGCACCTGCGCGAGCCTTCTCATGGCTTTGCCGGCATTTGCCAATCCGCGGCTCGTCGTCGACGTCAATACACTGAAGGTTTACGAGCACCAGGATATCTTCCAGAAATGGTATCCGGCATCGCTGACCAAGCTGATGACGGCCTATACCGCCTTCCGGGCGATCAAATCGGGACAGCTGGCGCTGACGAGCCCGGTCGTGATGACCAAGAACGCCGCCTCCGAGCCGCCGAGCAAGATGTTCTACAAGCCCGGCCAGGCGATGACGCTCGACAGCGCCCTGAAGATGATGCTGGTGAAGTCGGCCAACGACGTGGCGGTGGCGATCGCCGAAACCGTTGGTGGCTCCGAGCCCGCCTTTATCGACCGGATGAATTCCGAGGCGCGCCGCATCGGCATGACGTCGTCGCATTTCGTCAACGCCAACGGCTTGCCGGGGCCGGGCCAGTACACCACAGCGCGCGACCTTGCGGTGCTGGCGATTACGCTGAAGCGCGAGTTTCCCGAATACGCGTCCTATTTCTCGCTGGAAGGATTTACCACCGGCAAGAAGGACTACCCGAACTACAACATGCTGATCGGCCGCTTCGAAGGCGCTGACGGCATGAAGACCGGCTTCATCTGCGCGTCCGGTTTCAACCAGGTCTCCTCGGCGACGCGCGACGGCCGCAGCGTCGTTTCGGTCGTGCTTGGCGAGGACAGCCTCGGCGCCCGCGCCGATGAATCCGCGCGGCTGCTGCAGATGGCGCTGACGACCTCGGGAGCGGCCAAGCCATCGCTGGTGCAGATAGCGCCCTATGGAGAAACGCGCGACCTGGTTGCCGACGTCAGCAAGCAGATCTGCTCGCAGGCCGCCGCCAAGGTGCGCAGCGAAGGTCGCGACGAAGCTGGACGGCAGAAGCTGCTTTCGCCGTTCATCCACGAGATCAACCGCCCGCTGAAGCTGGCCTTTGCCGGCCTCATCCCCGGCAGCGGCGACAAACTGGCCAAGGCCGGCTCTGATCCGGCCGGCCAGGGCGACGTCGCCAATGTGCCGATCCCGGTGCCGCGGCCGAGCCTCTGATCGGAGTTTTCCATGGTTAGCCCACTGCCGGCGGTGCCGGTTTCGATCCTGACCGGTTTTCTCGGTGCGGGCAAAACGACGCTTTTGAACCGTCTGCTGAAGGATCCGGATCTCTCGGACACGGCCGTGATCATCAACGAGTTCGGCGATGTCTCGATCGATCACCTCCTGGTGGAAGCCTCGAGCGACGGCGTCATCGAGCTTTCCGACGGCTGCCTGTGCTGCACGGTGCGCGGCGAACTGGTGGATACGCTTGCCGACCTCATGGACCGGATGCAGACGGGGCGCATCAAGCCGCTGAAGCGCGTCGTCATCGAAACGACCGGGCTTGCCGACCCGGCGCCGGTGCTGCAGTCGGTGATCGGCAATCCGATAATCGCCCAGAGTTTCCGCCTCGACGGTGTGGTGACGGTGGTCGATGCGGTCAATGGCTTGCAGACGCTTGCCAACCACGAGGAAGCGCTGAAGCAGGTCGCGGTCGCTGATCGCATCGTCATCAGCAAGGCTGGCCTCGCCGATGGCAAGCAACTGGACGAGCTGCGGTCGCGCCTGCGCGGGATCAATCCGCGTGCGCCATTCATCGACGGAGACGGTCCCGAGGCGGGCAAGGGCGAACTCTTTGCCTGCGGCCTCTATGACCCGGCCTCGAAGATCGCCGATGTCGGCCGCTGGCTGCAGGACGAGGCGGATCACGACCACGACCACCATGGTCACGACCACCATCACCATGGTGGGGATCACCATCACCATCACCATCACCATCACCACGACCATGGCCACCACCACCACCACGATGTGACCCGTCATGGTGCGGACATTCGTTCGTTCAGCATCCTGCATGACAGGCCGATCGAACCGATGGCGCTCGACATGTTCATCGATCTCCTGCGCTCGGCCCATGGCGAAAAACTGCTGCGGATGAAGGCGATCGTCTCCGTTTCCGACAACCCGGAGCGACCGCTGGTGCTTCACGGCGTGCAGAACGTCTTTCATACCCCGGAGCGGCTGACCGCCTGGCCGGATCCGGTCGATCGGCGGACACGCATGGTCTTGATCACCAAGGGGCTGAGCGAAGCTTTCGTGCGCGACCTTTTCGATGCCTTCACCGGAAAGCCGCGAATCGATCGTCCCGATGCCCAGGCGCTTTCGGACAATCCCTTGGTTGTCCCCGGCATGAAGTTCTAGGATTTTAACGCTGCAGTCGGCGGCGTCTTTCTGCCAATGCTGTGCAATAAGGTTAAAATCCGTAGTACTTTCGGGTGATCATTGGCGGCGACGGCAAACATTTTTGGGCTAATATTCTGGCGTTACTTAAAATGTACCGAGATTCTCCAGAAAACGCTGCCTCGCGTTTCCCTCCTCCCGGGTTGCGCCCAGCCGAGTGACCCTTTGGTCGCATAAGCAATTGTAAAGATTGTAATAGTCTGGATTTTACGGGTTCCCGTCTAAAGGGTGCTTGTCTATTTCTTAGATCACAACGCGAATATTTCGGCTGTGTTTCAGACGTACCACCCGTATCTTCGTTCGTGCCGCCGCGGTATCCGTTCACTTTCTAAATTAACTAGAAGTTAAGTGTGTTCTTTTAAACGCGAACCTGATGAACTAGCATGTTCGTTGCGGAGGGAGAGCAACGACCATGTCGATATCAGTTGCATTTGTTGACGACCATCCGATCCTTCTGGAAGGGCTGGTCAGTTTATATTCTGGAAAAAGTGACCTCGAGATCGTCGCGAAGGGCGAAAACGCGGTCGATGCTTTGAAAATAGTTGAAGAATTTTCACCTCAAGTTCTCGTGCTCGATTTGAGCATGCCCGGCGACGCCATTGCGGCTATCGAGCTGGTTGCGCAAAAATACAAAGACACGCGGATCATCGTCTTCACCGCAAATTCAAGCATTGAAACCGCGATACAAGTCCTGAATTACGGAGTCTCTGGCTATGTGCTGAAAGGCAGCAGCGCCAGCGACCTTCACGAGGCCATACGCACCGTCTATGACGGCGAGACGTTCATCACGGCGGGGTTCGCGACCAAGGTCATCATGGCCATGAAAACAGCGGAAATCCGCCGGCGGTCTCAGGCACAACGACGCCTGAGCCTGCGCGAGGAGCAGATCGTTCGCCATCTCATGCGTGGCAGCACGAACCGCGAGATAGCGGCCTGTCTTGATATCAGCGAAAAGACCGTCAAACATTATATGACGGTCTTGATGCAGAAACTCGATGTCAGGAACCGTGTGGAAGTGGTGCTGGCAGCGCAGCGCCTGGATGTCCTGCCCGACGGCTCTGCCGAGCGCGGCGCATCACGGCGCATCAACTAGAGCATCCTGCCTTCGAGTGGTTTCACCGAAGGCGGACAAGACGCTGCAGAAACAAAGCACCAGAACGCCGCATTCCGCGCGAATGCGGCGTTCTGAGCCGTGACGGCGATTGTGCAAGTCGACGAACAATCAACCAAATCTATGGACGATCGAACGGGCCGCCGCTGTGATCGAGCGGCAGAACCGCGGTCACCACCATGCCGTTTGGCCGGCGGATCATCCGCATGCGGCCGCCAAAGGCGCGAATGCGGCGTTTCTGCGTGATGGTACCGAGCCCGGTCCGCGCCGTGCTGCGCGGGGTCACTGATGTCGATGGTGCGTCGCCCACATCGGCCACTGTAATGAACAGACGGTTGTGGCGCGTGCCGTAGCGCAGATGCTGGCCGTTGCCCGGCGCATGCCGTTCGCTGTTCATCAACGCTTCCTGGATGAAGCGATAGACGCAGATGTTCAGGTGTGCATCCACCTTCTGCGATGCGATCAGCCCGACCACATCGACATCGCGGCCTATGAGATCCACATGCCGCCTTACCGCGAGCAGGATCGTATCGTTCAGCGACATGTCGTCGAGTTCCGGCAGCACGAGATCGGAGGAAATGTTCCTCAGATTTTCAAGAACCGTCGTAACCGTGCTGACCAGCCTGTCGATTTCTTGCGGCTTGATGGCCGCTGCGGTTTGGCCGCCGGTCGGCGGCGAGGCCATGTCGCTGAGCTTCAACTTGAGCAAGGTCAGCAGTTGGACCGGGCCGTCGTGCAGATCGGATCCGATCTGGTCGAGGATCATCTCATTGAGCTTGCCGGCCTCGAGCCGGGCCGTTTCTGCCGCTGCGCGCAGCCGACGGTTCTGGTTGGACAGTTCAAGTGCCCGTCCAAGACTGTGGCGGATGGCAGCGTGTTGCCGATCGATGAGCAGGCTGCCGCTACGCACGATCAGGAAGAGCAGCGCCAGCATCGGCACCGAAACGAGGAGAACGATGGTGACCGTCTCGCGCCAGGCGGTTGACAGCTCACCCCTCAGGAAATCCGGGCGCTCGTAGAATTCGCCGACCACCAGCACCTTGCCGGCCTCATCGCGCACGAGGGGCGCGTAGACCTCGATGTACATGCCGCGCTGCTCTTCGCCGGTATATTCATGCTTCTCGATCATGGTGCGAGAGACGACGATTTCTCCCGCCAAGGCACGCTGCAGCTCTTCAAAGACAACCTCTTCGTCGATCTGCTTGCCTGACGTCGAATACATCAGGCCCCCGTCGGGGCCCCAGATTTTCAGTTCGTGCACATGCTGACCGAGAGCGCTGGTGCCGAGAAGCTGCTTCAGCTTGTCTTCTACGACGGGCGGAAGGACGCCACTCTTGATGTCTTCCTCGGAGATCAGCGGTGCAACGAACGTCTGAAGATAGGCGGCGCCGAGCGAGCCGACGCTGTTGAACACGGTTCTCTCAAGGCGGCTTGTCGTCCAGATCGCGAGCGCGATCATCAGCGCCACGACGATAAACGAGGCGATGATGATGAACCGAACTTCAAGCCGGAGCCGTTGGAATGTCGACGCCAGCTTTTGCAGAGTGGCTGAACTGCTCAGGTTCAGCGGAAAGATGCGCTTGGCCATTTCGGTGTTGTTCCCGCCGGCATCCATGAGACTTGTCCGATCGCGTTTCTGCGATCTTATATGCTCTATTCCTTAAAAATGCCTCCGCCAATTCCGGCATCGTCCGTCAAAAGAAGCCAAAAGTCGCAATTGAGGCAAGGGAATTCTGTAGTCAATCAAATGGTTACGGTTAACTTTCCAACCGGGAAGGACCCGCGGCACAGGCAGGACTGCCCGAGCCGGCTGCCAAAGCGTTGCAGACATTCGCGCAACGCCGGCATGCGAAATCTTGCTCAGACTAAGGTCCGAGAACGGTGGGGACCAAAGTATTCCGGTTGGGCCGTCCTTTAGTCGCGAAAATCACGCGACCTTGTTCTCTACGCCGGCCGAGGCTTCGATGCGTTAATGCCGGCCAGTATCAGTGACGCGACCTCTGTTGGCGGAAAGACATGTGTCCTTCCGGGGGGATCGCTGTGTCTCGACGGAGGGGAAAATGGCCGCGTTCAAGCTCAATCTTCAGGACATGATGTTCATTCTGCGCCAGATCAAGATCGCAGAAGGCAACTCGACCGCGCATTCAGGCGCAAATGCGTTGGACCTCAGGGAGATCTACGTCGACGCGGCCGGCAATGTCGTTCCGGCAGGCACGCCCGGTGCGCAGCTCGCGATCCCCGACCCGCATGTTCCGAACGGCCTTCGCACCGTCGACGGCACCTACAACAACATCGTGCCCGGCCGCGAGACCTGGGGTTCCGCCGACCAGGCCATGCCGCGGCTGTTGGACGCCGAGTATCGCAACGACACCGATGGCGACAGCATCGACGTCAACGGGCCAGCGCCCGGCGGCATCTTGACCGGCGGCAACTACGGCGCACCCAACGCCAATGTGGTTGATGCCGATCCGCGCATCATCTCCAATCTCATCGTCGACATGTCGATCAACAATCCGGCAGCCATCATCGCGGCCCTGACCTTTGCCGGTTCGGAAGACCCGCAAGGTGACATGCAGCGTTTGCTTGCCGCCCGGGTTACCCAACAGCAGGCCGATGACGCCCTTGTTGCTGCGCAAGGTGACCTCGATGCCGCGAACGCCGCCCTCGATCTGGCTGTCGCCAACTACACGCCGGGCAACCCCGCCAGCATCGACGCCATTCAGGACGCAGCGAATGCCGTGACGGTTGCCGAGGAAGCGCTGGCATTGGCGGAAGTGGTTGCCGCGGATCCGTCCGCGGCGCTGGAGGCCGTTGCGACGGAGCTGGGGCTGGTCATCGGTGATGAAGGCAACCTGTCCATTCCCAACGTTGCACCGGACGAAGGCCTTTCCGCGCCCTTCAACGCCTGGATGACCTTCTTCGGTCAGTTCTTCGACCATGGTCTCGACCTGATCACCAAGGGTGGAGCGACCGTCTACATACCGCTACAGGCTGACGATCCGTTGGTGCTGGGAACGGATGGCGTGGCTGGAACCGCCGACGACCTGCCGGCACACCTGCGCTTCATGGTCCTGACCCGCGCAACGCCGGACGGCGATTCTCATACCAATACCACGACCCCGTTCGTCGATCAGAACCAGACCTATACGTCGCATGCTTCGCATCAGTTCTTCCTGAGGGAGTATGAACCTGCCGGTGGTGTCGTCGGTGCACCGCCACACGCAACTGGTCGCCTGCTTGACGGGTCGGCAAACGGGCTGCCCACCTGGGCCGACATCAAGGCGCAGGCAGCAAACGTGCTCGGCATCCAGCTGACCGATGCCGATATCTTCAACATTCCGCTCATTCGCACTGATGCCTATGGCGAGTTCATTCGCGGACCGAACGGATACCCATTGCTGGTCACCGGTCTCGGCGGCGACGGAATCCCCAATACGTCCGACGACATCGTCATCCAGGGCGATCCCTTAAATCCTGTGAACACTTTTGCGGCAGGCGCGCTGCGTATCGGCCATGCCTTCCTGGACGATATCGCCCACAATGCCGTCCCCGTTTTTGATGCTCAGGGCAATCTGGTCGCCGATGCCGACGGCGAAACCGGCAATGACGTGGCGTTCAATCCCCAGACCGGCCGCAATACCGAGTATGACGACGAACTCCTCAACCGCCACTTCATCACCGGTGACGGCCGCGGCAACGAAAACATCGGTCTGACGACCGTGCACCACATCTTCCATTCCGAGCACAATCGCCAGACGGACATGCAGAAGATGACCATTCTGCAAAGTGGCGATCTCGCCTTCATCAACGAGTGGCTGTCTGTCGATATCACTCAGGCGGACCTTGACGCGTTGCCGGCCACATTCCCGGCCGACCCGCTTGAGCGGGCGGAACTTCTCGATTCCTTCGGCTGGGACGGTGAGCGTATTTTCCAGGCCGCCCGCTTCGCCACGGAAATGCAGTACCAGCACCTGGTGTTCGAAGAGTTCGCACGCAAGATCCAGCCGGCGATCGACCCCTTCGTCTTCAACAGCGTCACCGACATCAACCCGGCGATCTTCTCCGAATTCGCCAACACTGTCTATCGCTTCGGCCATTCGATGCTGACCGACGAAATGCCGCGTCTTGATGCAAATGGCGTTGTCATCAATCCGGAAGTCGGGCTTATCGAAGCCTTCCTCAATCCTGTCGAGTTCGACCTCGACGGCACGATTTCGCACGATGCGGCCGCCGCGGCGGTCGTGCGCGGCATGACTGTCGAGCGCGGCAACGAAATCGACGAATTCATCGTCGGATCGTTGCGCAACAATCTGCTCGGTCTTCCGCTCGACCTGGCGACGATCAACATCGCCCGCGGTCGAGACACCGGCATACCTTCGTTGAACGAAGCCCGCGCCCAGCTTTATGCGGCAACCGGCTCGACCTTCCTCACGCCCTATGACAGCTGGGTGGACTTTGCCGCCAACCTCAAGAACCCGATCTCGGTGGTCAACTTCATCGCGGCATACGGCCTGCATGATCTGGTGGACGATGAAACAACACTTGCCGGCAAGCGTGCCGCTGCAATGGCAATCGTCTTTGGCGAAGAACAGGTGATTGCGGATGCCAACGCACCGGGCGGAACGCGCACGATCCTCGTGCCCGCCGATCGCCTCGACTTCCTGAACAGCACCGGCGAATGGACCATCGGAAACAGCGGTCTGAACCTGATCGATCTGTGGATCGGCGGTCTGGCCGAAAAGAAGATGCCGTTTGGCGGCATGCTTGGCTCGACCTTCAATGCGATTTTCGAAGCCCAGATGGAAAACCTGCAGGACGGCGACCGGTTCTACTACCTGAGTCGCACGCAGGGCCAGAACATGCTGAACCAGCTCGAGCAGAATTCCTTCTCGAAGATGATGATGGCCAACACCGAACTGGCGCAGCCTGGGGCCGACGGCATCCGCGGCACAGCCGACGACATCATCGAACGCCACATCGGCGTCGACTCCTTTGCGAAGTATGATTTCGTGCTCGAGGTCAACCAGGCCAACCAGGCCGGGCCAGACCCGGAAGGCAACGACCCGGCGCTCGAGGCGATCGGGCTCGGCAAGGTCGTGCGTGATGATCCCCGCACGGCGGCAATCGAAACGAACTACCTGCGCTTCACCGGTGGCGAACATATCGTTGTCGGCGGCACCAATGGCGCCGATACGATCATCACAGACTTCGGCGACGATGCGATCTGGGCCGACGACGGCAATGACCGCGTTGAATCCGGCGCCGGCGTCGACCTCGTCAATGGCGGCGGCGGCGACGACATCCTGACCGACAGCGGCGACACCGGCGACTTCATCAAGGGCGAGGAAGGCAACGACGTCATCGCCAACTCCAACGGCATCGACATCCTGATGGGCGGCGATGGCAAGGACGTCGTCTTCGTCGGTGTTGACGATACCGAAGTGTTCGGCGGCGCGGGTGACGACTTCATCCTTGGTGGCGAAGGCGTCGACCTCTTGATGGGCAACGAGGGCGACGACTGGATCGAGGCCGGTGGCGGCTTCGACACTACGGCCGGCGACAACTCCGAACTGTTCTTCAATTCGGCGATCAAGGGTCACGACGTCATGTTCTCCGGCAACGAGGAACACGACTTCGACGGTGAATCCGGCGATGACATCATGGTCCAGGGCGAAAGCGTCATGCGCAATGAGGGCATGTTCGGTTTCGACTGGGCGATCTTCAAGGGCATGGCGCTCAATGGTTACGCCGACATGCGCATCCCGATCTTCACCACCGAGGCGGAAGACATCCTGCGCAACCGCTTCGACAAGACCGAGGCTCTCTCCGGTTGGGACCACAACGACACGCTGCTTGGTGACGACCGCGTTCAAGGAGACATCCTGCCGGGCGACACGGTTGCGACCACGGAAGGCATCTTCTTCAACGACGAGCTGTCTCAGGCGGGCGTCAACCGCATCGAAGGTCTGCGCGCCTTGCTCGGCAACCTCATCACTGCCGCGCCGGTTGGCGCGACGGCAGCCCAACTTGAGGCGCTGACGGCCTTCAACTCCGGCAACATCCTGCTCGGCGGTGGGGGCTCCGACAGTCTGCGCGGCAATGGCGGGGATGATTTCCTCGACGGCGATGCCTGGCTGAACGTGCGTATTCGCATCACTGCGGCTGGTGCCGAGAACACGCCGCTGAACCAGATCGGCACTGTCGACAGCCTCAAGCATGTCTTTACCGGCACGGAAAACCCCGGTGGTTCGCCGGTTCCGGCGGGCTGGATCGGCAAGTCGCTGTTCGACCTGATGATCTCCCGCACGATCGTGCCGACGCAGTTGCACATCGTTCGTGAGATCGTTGAGGACGACGGTATCGGCGATGTCGACACCGCCTTCTTCAACGACACGTTCCTCGACGCCAACGGCAACGCGAACTATACGGTTGTCCGCAATGCCGATGGCTCGACGACGATCTCGCAAATCAACGTCAGCAACGTCATCGATCCGCTGACCGAGCGCAATCTCGTCTCGGACGGCATCGACAGACTGCGCAATGTCGAATGGGCGGAGTTCGCCGACGGTACGCGCATCTTTCTCGCCAACGAAGCGCCGACAGACATTCGCTGGAACGCCATCAACCCGAACAACACCGACTTGCCCACGGGAGCGATCGCGAACCTGGCGACGGTTGATGATGACAGCACGGCCTGGACCTATTCCTTGCAGGCCGGAAGCAGTGCTGGCTTCACCGTTTCACCGGCCGGCGTTGTCAGCCGCGTCGGTGCGATGGCGGCCAACACCACCTACACGCTGGTCATCCGCTCGACCGACGACTTCCTCAACACCTATGACGAGACGTTCACCATCAGGACGGGCAGCAACGTCGCCGACAATTTGACAGCCTTTGCGACGGCGGGTGATGACGTTCAGTACGGCGACGACGGCAACGATACGCTCGCCGGCGGCGCAGGCGACGATTCGCTCTTCGGTCAGGACGAGGATGACGTACTCTCAGGTGGGCTGGGCAACGACCTGCTGCACGGGGGGACCGGCGATACGGACACGGCGTCTTATGCCGGGGCCAGTGGTGCGGTCACCGTCAACCTGACGACCGGAACGGCCACCGGTGCCGACGGCAACGATACGCTGATCGACATCGAAAACGTCATCGGCAGCGCCTTTGACGATACGATCACCGGCGGTGCCGGCGCCAATGCGCTGACGGGCGGTGCCGGCAACGACACCTACGTCATCGCGGCCGGCGACACCGTGATTGAAGCAGTCAACGGGGGTACCGACACGGTCAACAGTTCGGTCACCCATACCTTGGCCGCCAATGTCGAGAACCTCACCCTGACCGGCGCCGGCAACATCAACGGTACCGGCAACGCCGCGAACAACATCATCGTCGGCAATACCGGCAACAACACGCTCGACGGCGCCGCTGGTGCCGACACCATGAGCGGCGGTGCCGGCAACGACACCTACGTCGTCGACAATGTCGGTGACGCGGTCGACGAAACCGCTGTCGGTTCCGCCGGAACGGATACGGTCCAGACGACGCTCGCCAACTACACACTCGGTGCCAACGTCGAGAACCTCACCAAGAACGGTGCCGGTGCTATTACCGGCGTCGGCAATGCGCTCGCCAACGCCATGCTCGGCAACAACGGAGCCGATACGCTTTCGGGCGGTGACGGCAACGATACGATCGACGGCGACGATGGCAATGACAAGCTGCGTGGCGGTGCCGGTGACGACACCTTCAACGACAACAACGGCAACGATATCTACGTTTATGACACGATCGATTTCGGCAATGACGTCATCAACGCGTTCGATGCCAACCCTGCCGGGGGCCAGGACCTCATCGATCTGAGCGCTTTGGGCATTACGGCAGCCGACTTTGCGACCCGTGTGCTGGAAACCCGTGTTGTTGTTGTTGGAACGGACGACACGCTGCTGACCATTCGGGATGCCACCGGCACGACCACGATCGGTACGATCCTCGTCGATGCCGTTGATCCCAACGACATCAGCATCGCCGACTTCATCCTCGCCGATACGCCGGCTCCCGCTGCCATCAACGGCACCGCTGCAGGCAATACCCTGACCGGGTCGACCTTTGCCGATCAGATCAACGGCCAGGGCGGCAACGACACCATCAATGCCGGTGCGGGCGATGACACGATCACCGTCGATGTTCTCGAGGGTCGCGACGTCATCAACGGCGAAAGCGAAGATGCCGGCGGCGACACCGTGGTCATCAACGGCGACACTTCCAACGAAACCTTCCGGATCTACACCCGCGCCGAATGGTTTGCCGCCGGTAACGCCGTGGGCACCCTCAACGCGGCGACGGAAATCGTCATTACCCGCAACGGCACGAACAACGCCTCGGTCATTGCCGAACTCAACGACATCGAAGAGATCGTCATCAATACGGGTGTTGGCCCGGACATTGTGCAGACGATCGGCGATTTCTCGCCGACCGGCCTCAGCGTCAACACGATCACGATCAATGGCGATGCAGGCGACGACACCGTAGACTTCAGCGCGCTGCAGTCTTCGCACCGTATCCTGTTCCGCACCAATGGCGGCAACGATACGATCGTCGGCAACCTCAGGCCACAGGACGTGGTGGAACTGGCGCCGGGAAGCAACATTTCCGACTACACGATGACCACCAATGCGAACGGCACGAAGACGTTCTCGAACGGAACGCACTCGATCACGTTTGCCGGTGCGGTGCCGCCGCAATTCCAGAATACACCGCCGACACCTGGCAATGACGAAGGTGTCTCGGGTCGCTTCGAATACACCGCGAACGACCTTGCCGGCCTCAAGAACCTGGTCAACGGGCTTCCGGCCTTCGACGAAGACGATGACACCAACGACTTCTCCGGCGTGCGGACACTTTCCGGTCACGGCAACAACGAAGACAATCCAACCTGGGGTTCGGCCGACACGCCGTTTATTCGCATCACCGATGCGCACTACGGTGCCTACAACCCGACGACCGGCAACAACAACATCAATCCGATCTTCTCGGGGCTCGACCCGCGCAACATCAGCAACATCCTCGGCAGTCAGGAACTTGATCTGCCGAAGAACGATAAGGACGCCAACATCTTCTTCATGGCGTTCGGCCAGTACTTCGACCACGGGCTCGACTTCCTCGGCAAGGGCGGCAACGGCACGATCCAGATCGGCGCTCCGGGCAACGGCGCACCGGGATCGGGCAACCCGGCCGATCTTACCCGCGGGACGGTGAACTCGATCGTCGACG
This sequence comes from Ensifer sp. GW823-FHT05D09, assembly GCF_058795755.1. Lineage (NCBI taxonomy): Bacteria > Pseudomonadati > Pseudomonadota > Alphaproteobacteria > Hyphomicrobiales > Rhizobiaceae > Ensifer > Ensifer sp. GW823-FHT05D09. Next base: position 275,573 of record NZ_JBXAIA010000010.1, read on the forward strand.
GCGTACCGCAGCACCTGAACAAGACCTCGCCCTTCGTGGATCAGAACCAGGCCTATGGTTCCAATGAGCTGGTCGGTCAGTTCCTGCGGGAAGGCAACGGTTCGGGCGGTCTCGGCTCGCATCTGTTCAAGGGAGCATCCGACCCGTCGAACGACGACTTCTCGCTGCTGCCGACGCTGCGCGAACTGATCCTGCATCACTGGCAGAACAACACCGTGTTCCATTCGGCTTCGCTGCCGGGCGGGCAGGTGGCGTTCCAGACCTACTTTGCCGGGCTGGTGACCAACGGGGTCATCAACGAAGCGATGCTGCCGGCCATGACGTCCAACTTCATGGGCAGCACCCATGCGCTGCTTCTCGACACCAACCCCTTCATCAAGCTGCTCGATCACTATGTGGTCGGCGACGGGCGCGG